>CAYNGB010000054.1:0-36516 GCA_964396795.1 uncultured Occallatibacter sp.
CGTTGATTCTGAGCCAGGATCAAACTCTCGTTTGAAACCTGATTGCTTCCCCTAGCCGACGGAGGTCGATTAGGTTCAGCACGCGCCAACACGCTCGAAAACGTGTGGCGCCTTACTTGTGAGAATGATCAAGCCAAACTTGATCGTTTCTCACGACTGGCATGTTCAACCTTATTGTCAAAGATCCTTACGACCCTCCGCCTGAGCGGTGCCGTTTGGATCGAGGCCCAGGTTGTTACACCCAGGTGTCCTCGAACTTATTGCGCTGCCGATTCTGCGTTTGACCGCATCTATCGGCGTTTTTGCGCGAACTTTTTAAAGTTATCGAAAATTCATCTCACTGTCAAGGTCAATTATCGGCCTGCCCGGGGCCGCTCCAACGCATTGTGGGCGGTTGTTCCTCGACTGCAGCTCTCGATCAGCCAGACGACAAGATGTCGTTCGAAATATCGCGCAGCGCAAAATATCAAAGAGCGGCCAGCAATCCATGCTCGAGCCGATAAGGCTCGCGGGAGAATCTCTCCCGGGTCATGCAATGGCTTGTTCTCTGTGGGATTCCCTACAGGGGTTCAGGGGCGCTTGCCTCACCTGACCCAACGAACCAGCTTCCCACTTCCCTCAGACGGGGCAGGCCACACGGCCACCGGGAGGCTCCACTGCTCATCTGCAACTTTCTGAGAGTAGCATATGCTTCTCTCAATTGCAACCGGCGATGCATCTTGCTGCCACCGTCCAATTGCGACTTCCCGAGAATAGCAACAGGCCAGCCAGATTACAAGCTCTCAGCCTGTGGAAAGCCTCCTGTTTCTGTGGGAAACGCTACATCACTGCTTGGAAATCAGCCCTAGGTCAGTGAGACCATTCACAAAGAACTGCATGGCCAGGGCTACCAACAGCAAGCCCATGATGCGCACCAGTATGCGGATCCCGGTTTCGCCCAGCACTTGCCGCACCCGTATCGCTCCTGCCAACACCCAGTAACTCGCCAAACTGGTAAGCGCGATCGATGCCAGCACCGCACCCATTTCCCAGTGCCACAGGATTGGCACCTGGCCCACCAGCACCATCACTGAGGAAATCGCTCCGGGACCAGCCAGCATGGGAATGCCCAACGGCACGATCCCGGCATCCTCCTTGGCTGCCGCCTCCTCAGTGTCGCCGCGAGCCTCCTGGGTGGGAGAGCGCTTGGCTTGGAGCATATCCAGCCCTATCAGCAGCAGAATCAGTCCCCCAGCCACTTCAAACGCCGGCAGAGTGATACCGAACATCCTGAAAATGAGTTGTCCGCCCAGCGCAAAGCTGGTCAGCACGATAAAGCAAGTGAACGCTGCCTTACGCGCCATCCGCTTGCGGCGCTTGGGCTCCGTACCCTCTGTGATGGACAGAAATGACGGAATAGCGGCGAAGGGATCAACCAGGAAGAAGATGGAACTCAGAGCGAGCACTGAAAAGCGCACCAGTGGTGCGGTACGAATCTCGTTTAGAGCGGTTGCGGCTGGATTGACCCAAAGCATTCACCGAGCTTAAAACAACCTCCCCAAAAGACGCCACGATTTCAATGTGCGATGTAACATGCTGCGGAACAATCACTGCGTTAGTGACTCGCCCTTAAATACCTTTGAATGAATGGATTGGTCGATGACCCCGGGCATCCTCGATGGGCTCATTTCCCGCCCGCACCACCAGGCGCGTGCGGCAACCGGCTTCACGGGCCGCGTCCAGTTCCTTCACTGCATCGGAAAAGAACACCAACTCGCCGGGAACGGCTCCCATGATAGCAGCAATCGCCGCATAGCTTGCGGCTTCGCCTTTCGCTCCGGTACGCGTGTCGAAGTAGCCTGCAATCAATGGCGTAAGATCGCCAAAGACTGAGTGGCGAAAAAGCAACCTTTGCGCGGCTACCGAGCCGGAGGAATAGATGCCCACCTGGCCTTTCAAGGCCCAGCGACTGAATGCAGAAGGAACGTCGTCAAAAAGGGTTCCCTTCAATTCCCCCGACTCAAATCCCGCTTTCCATATCTTTCCCTGCAGGCTCTTGAGCGCAGTGGATTTGCGGTCTCGATCCATGAGCCACAAAAGGTAGTTCATAGCTTCCTTCCAGCCCCGTGCACTGGCAAATTCAGGACGCCCCAGGTCGCTCTCGACCTTGTTTTCCTCCTCCAGAAGCACCAGATCTGCGGCCACCCCTGGATCTCCGGCATTGGCTTGTAAAAATGCTGAAAAATTTGTCCGCGCGTAAGGAAACAACTGCTCCTGTACCAGAGAAATGGGAGCCACCGTGCCCTCCACATCGAGCAGGTAGACCCGCACGCGCTTCCCGTTCATGCGTTCAGGCCGGCAGCTACGCGCGGCCCGAGATATGCAGGACCGAAGCAGAGTGGCTGGTGGTCGTGGTCAATTCCAGAGCCGGTATAGTGCGGAGTCCAGCCAGCCGTGTCCTGAAACCAGCGAATGGCGCGGATGCGGCGGTCCTCGCACAGCGTGAACCAATGGGTGGTCCCGCGAGGCACACGCAGCAGATCTCCCGGTCCGACTTCAACTGAGACAACCCTTCCATTCAAATGCAGGAAAAAAATGCCGCGGCCCGCGAGAATAAAGCGCACCTCGTCCTCGGAGTGCGTGTGCTCCTTGTCAAAGCGCGCCAGCATGGTTTCCAGCCCGGGTGTCTCGGGAGTCACGTCGATCACATCTGCGGTGACATAGCCGCCGCGGCGTTTCATCTCGGCGATCTCGGCGGCATACGCTTCAAGCACTGCGTCGGCACTCGAGTGTGCGCCCACCCGATCAAGGCTCCAGAGCTCATAATCGATGCCCAGTTCAGCCAGCTTGGCATGAACCTCCGCCTCGCCGGTGATGGTTTGTTCATTGGGGGGAAAGCGAAGAACAGCCATGGTTGCTCCTGCGTCGGTGTGCATCTGCGCAGCCACCAGGCAAGGCGGCGTTTACCCTCGCCCGCCCAATAGCCGCCGCCCCTCTACCTCGAAAAGGAATTCGAGGGCCTCCAGGTGGCGGCGCGCCTCGGCCACCGATTGCCCCCAAGTATAAAGCCCGTGGCGACCCAGCAGAACCCCGTGTGCGCGGGGATTTTCCCCGAGCGTTGCGGTCAGATGACCGGAGAGTTCCTCGTAGTTCTGCGAGTTCTCGATGATCGGCACCCGCTCCAGATAAGCGTGAGTGGTCACTCCAGCCAACCCTTTCAACAGCTCGTATCCCTCAATGGGCACGTGTCCAGTGGGCGCAAACTTCCCCGAAAGCAGCGTATTCCATATCGAATGCACATGCAGAATTGAGCCGGCTTCCGGTCGCTCGCGATAGAGCACTGTGTGCAAGCCGGTCTCCGCCGAGGGTCTGCCCTTCCCCGCGATTGCTCGACCCTCCAGGTCGATCACCAGCAAGTCGTCGGGGGTAAGTTTGCCCTTGTCCAGTCCCGTAGGCGTAATCAAAATGTGTGCGCCCGAACGTACACTAAAGTTGCCGCTCGTGGCCGGAACCCAGCCCTGCGCGTAGCACCACCGCGCCGTGCTGCAGAGCGCTTCCACTTCAAGCTGAAGAGCATTCGTATCGGGAACCATACGTGTTGGCAGTGTACCAAGACACTTAGGCCCTCGTGACTATTGCCGCACTACAATGAGTCCTTGCTCCCCCAAGCCCAACGCGACCGCCTCAGCGTGGTGTTCGTTTCGCCGCGCAACCCACTGAACGTGGGAGCAGCCGCACGTGCCATGGCCAACTTCGGCTTTGTGCACATGGCAGTCGTGGCGCCTTACGGACCGCACTGGCGCGAAGCCCGCTCAGCCGTGGGCGCGCCGGAGTTGTTGCAAAACGCGAGAGAGACCGCGTCTCTGGCCGAGGCCGTCTCCGACTGCACGCTGGTAGCCGGAACCGGCACGCTAACCAGCCGCAAGCCGGAGCAGCGGGTTGTTTCGCTACCCGCCCTGGCCCCGCTGGTGCAGAACGAGCTCGAACGCGGTGGCCGGGTGGCCTTGGTCTTTGGCCCCGAGAAGCGTGGCCTGACCCGCGAAGACCTGTCGTATTGTCACCTTTTGGTTGAGATTCCCACCGATCCTCACCAGCCTTCGATGAACCTGGGGCAGGCCGTCGCCGTGTGCCTCTATGAGCTGGCCTGCCGCGGGATTCCCGCACAAAGCGGCCTGCCCGAAGCAGCGCTTCCCGCTGCGTTAGCCATTGCCGCTACCGCGGAATCCGATCTCTCCGGCCCACCCGCCACGTCCGACACGTTGAATCTGCTCGGCGGCCTGATCGAGCAGACCATGGCGGCGGCAGGATACGCGCCGCGCACCATGCAGGCCGCCAACCGCCATAGCCTGCGTCTGCTGCTGCGGCGCCTGCGCATGAACCCCGAAGACACCCGTCGCGCCCTCGGCCTTTTCCGCCGGATTCTGTGGCGCCTGGACCACACTCCACACGCCGGCCGCGATCCTGGTCCAAAACCTCAGTAACAAGTTTGGTCCTGATTTCTTGCACAGCGGTAATATGCCCCTGCTAAAGTTGCGGGCATAGGATCCCCAAAGTGCTTATGGCTACCCTTGGCTTTCACTTATGGTCTCTCCTCGCGCCGCCAGCCCGCAGACGTACGTTGGTGACCTGTGCCGCATTGGCGTTGGTATGCAGTCTGGCAGCAGCCGCACAGCAACAGGCGTCGGCCGACGCTTCCCTGCAACCTGCCGGTAGTCCCAGCGCGGCACCCGCACCAGCCGCTGCTCCAGCCGCCACACAAGCTGCGTCAGCCGAACCGTCCCAGGGCGGAAGCATCACAGAGGACGAGGTCAAGCAACTCCTGGTAGGCAAGTCGCTCTATATTCGCGACGGCTACCTCGACAATTCGCTCAGCTTCGACGAGCACGGCCGCCTGATCGGGCACTCCCCGCAGGGCTCCTATGCGCTCAGCCTTGTCGAAATCAACAAGGTGCGCCTCACCAGGCGCAAGGTGGAGTTGGAAGGCGTGCGCTACGGGCTACACTTCCTCGGCGCTTTGCCCTACGAGGATCCCACCAAGGCCGCAGACAAAGTCCGGATTACTCCCAAGAAGAAAATGCTGAAAATCTCCATCGACCGCGAACTCGTCGTGAAGCCTAAGAAGAAGGAGAAGGCGATGCAAGCGTCCCTCGACCGGCTCGCAAAAGCTGCGGCCGCCGAGGGACAAGCGGACGATAACGACCAGACCAAAGCCGCAATGGCTGCCGCCGCAGAGACTGAAGCCGCCGATCCCAGAAGTGTCACCACCACTTTTTCGCCCGCACATGCATCTCGCGTGCTCAAGCTGGCCCTCGACCGGGTCTTTGCCCAGGGGCTTGACGACCGGATGATTGCCTCCATGCCCGACTTCTGGAAGCTCTACTATCGCGCCGTCGCCGCCCGCACCGATTACATCCCCAGCGACTCCGGCGTCCTCCGCCAGAACGCCGTCGATCATCGAGCGAGGTTGCTCTCTACATTTGAGCCGCCTTCGAATGAATTCGCCCAAACCACAGGCGTCGCCGGCATGGCCCTCTATCACGCCGTGATTGGGTCCGATGGCAAACCAGGAGAGATCGTAGTGGCACGACCGATTGGATTTGGTCTGGACGAAAACGCCGTCGATGCGATTCGCAAAGCCAGCTTTGAGCCCGCCGTAAAAGATGGCAAGCCCGTTCCTGTCGTGCTGGACCTGGTGGTGCAGTTCCGCATTTATTCCAAGAGAACGGCGGTTGCCGCCAAAGATCTTCCAAAAGAAACGCCCGTCGGTCCTCTGCTCCCCGGCCCTTACACCCTCGCCGCAGCACCGTTGAGCGGCAAATGACGCCTCCCCCAACAAGGAGATCGAAGGGTGCCCTCTTTCATCACGCAATGATCAGGTAAGACATTGGGAGCGGCAGCGAACAAAAAGGCGGCGGCGCGACTCTGCAGGCAAGACCCGCGCCCCACTTCCGTCTTACATGGGTAAGACATGCCCGATACTCAGTAAGACGCTGTAAGACACAGCATCTCCCGTCTCCATTCCCGCCTAGAAGACCAAATTCCCCTCACCCCGCCACCGGCTCCCATATCCACGTAAATCGTCCTTAGGAGTAGTCTTCCCGCCGGGGATCAACACGCACTCCGGCCGCGGCCAGTTGCGCAGGTGACTCGTCAAGATTATCCACTCTTAAATTGACCATCGCTTGCTGCGGAACATCGCTGAAGTAGTTCGTATCCTGGGGAAAGTGGGCAAAGACCGTCATGCCCGCGGACTCTGGCCCGTCGAACGCCAGCGACCCCCATCCGCCTGTTGTATGCCCGGATGCGCGGCGTACCAGGCCGCCAGCGCCCCGGGGGGCTTGCGCCTTCAAGAACACCCCACCCATGCCTGCAGCCTTGGCCGCGGTCTATTCCTCCTTGTGGATCAGCTCGTCGAGCCGAGGTTTGTGTTTAGCTTGGCGGCCAGTGCGGGGTTCGCTCTCGATCACGCGCACCGGTTTTGGCTGCCCTACTCGCTCCCGGGCGTTGGCCTTCACGGCTTTGGTCGCTGAAAATATGCCTGGCTTGCGTTTCGTCATGGCAAGGATGAGTATGGAATAGATTGAGCCCGAGGGGAAGACCCCGGAGGCTCCGGCGGTACTCATTCGCTGCCGAGTGGAGTATTGGGAACCATGGAAGAGCGGGAATTTTTTACCGAGACAACGGAGTTGCGGACTCACATGCTCACTTGCCCCAAGTGCGGGCAGGCAGGCGAATACAAGGTGACATGGGTGGTCCGGCGCAAGCGGGCGCAACTGCCTCGCAACGCGGACGAGCGTGATCGCGCCCGGTTCGCTAAGGCGCAGTCCTACATGGTGCGGCGTGACGACAAGCTGGCATGCGCCAATATCCGCTGCCGCAAGCCATTTGAGATCAACACGCTGCAATCTCTGGCATTTCTGACTGAGTAAAGGCAATCGCCGGCCGTGCCAGGAAGCACCGGCCTTCCCCTCCCGGCACGGCCCGCACTGGTCTCTTCCCCATTTCGCCGCACACCCTGGAGGCAGGCGTGCACAGCCGCGTCCTTCGAGGTGTATTCATGCACATTTCAGCCCCTACCCTCCGCCCACGGAGAGCTACGCTGTTCGCGCTCGTCGCCTTGGCTTGCGCTCTGCCCTCCCTTTCCGCGCAGGATCTGAAGCCCATTGCGCTGCCCAAGCCGCAGATCACCGGCGGCAAACCTCTCATGCAGGCGCTGGCCGAACGCAAGACCACCCGCGCCTTCAGTGACCAGGCGCTTCCTCTGCAAACCCTCTCCAACCTGCTGTGGGCCGCATTTGGCGTCAACCGGCCGCGTCAGGTGATGGAGGGGCTGGGCCGTACCGCGCCCTCGGCAATGAACCGGCAGGAAGTGCAACTCGACGTCGTGCTGGCCCAGGGCGTTTACATCTACGACGCTGAGGCCAACCTCCTGCGTCCTGTTGCGGCTGGTGACGTGCGCGCCAAAGTCGGCTCCGGAGAAGCGGCGCATGCCGCCGTGACCATCGTCTACGCGGCTCCCGCGAAAAACGCCTTCGCACAGGTGGATGTGGGCTTCATCGGCCAGAATGTCTACCTTTTTGCGGCTTCTGAAGGGCTGAATGCCTGGTTCTACGCGCTCCATGGGCAACAGGATGAGACTGCAGTGTCTGTGGCACTCAAACTACCCGCGGACATGCGTCCTCTCTACGGGCAATCGGTCGGGTATGTACCTCGTTAGGTTGCGCGCCGCCTGTTCCTCCTCAGCCTTTTTTCACTCAGGAGAAGTACTCTCCTCGGCTGGCGCGAATCCGGCGGCATGTGATTGAATCAAAGGTATAAGCGGTCCGTGGCCCGGAGGTCACTCGATCGGGCACCGTCTGGAGATACGCATGGCAAATTCCCTCCTTCCCCCTGAAGAGCGCAACCTGACCCCCGACCAGGTGGAGGCGCTCGACAAGCGTCGCGACCTGGGACATACATTCCTGGTCATCGCCGGCCAATTCGCGGTGATTGCCATGATTCTGCTCCTCTGGGTGGGCCAGGATCTGACCTATTCGCCGGGTTGGGCGCATCCAATGTTTTATTACTTCGTCGTCGCCCTCGGTATTATCGCGGTCATGGGCGTCACCGGCATCCTCTTGCGCAGGGGAACGCCGCGCATTGACTAAGGCGTGCTCTGAGCGCTCCTGAGAACGGGCCAACCCTGCGCGCTGCGCCAAAACGGTATAGCCTTGAAATTGCCGATGGGCATTGCTTCCCCAGTTGCGCTCTCCTCGGTGACACCCGCCACACGGCTGACCGATAGCCATGGCCGCGTCATCCATGATCTGCGTGTCTCCGTCACTGACCGTTGCAACTACAAGTGCGTCTATTGCCGCACCGGCGAGATGGGCGCGCAGTATCCCGAGTTGGGAATCGGCGAGTACCTGCGTCTGATCGCCCTCTTCGTAAGTCTTGGAATCGAGAAAGTACGGCTCACCGGTGGCGAACCGTTGCTGCGCCGCGGGTTGGTCGAACTCATTCAGCAACTGGGCCGCCTGCGCACTCTTTCCGGCCAACCGCTTGACCTGGCGCTGACCACCAACGGGCATCTGCTCGACACACTTGCCGCGCCGCTCAAGGCAGCCGGGCTCAACCGCATTACGGTCAGCATGGATGCGGTGGACGAGCCCTCGTTTGAGCGCATTACTCGCGTTCCCGGCAGCTTTCAGAAGGTGCTCGGCGGCATTCGCGCCGCACGTGCCGCGGAACTCACACCGCTCAAGATCAACTGTGTACTGCTGCGCGGCTTCAATGATGGCGAAATAGAAGCATTTGCTCACTTTGCCCGCCGCGAAGATGTGGTGGTGCGGTTCATCGAATTCATGCCCCTGGAAGAAGGCCGCCTGTGGACGCCGGAAATCGTGATACCGCTCGCCGAAATCGTGGAGCGCATCGGACGCGTGTTGCCGCTGGTCCCGCTGCCGCCCCGCGAAGCCAGCGAGACGGCTCGCCGTTACACGTTCGCGGATGGCAAGGGCGAGATCGGCATCATTGCGCCAGTCACCCAGGCATTTTGCGGTGCGTGCAGCCGCGTACGCCTCACCTCTGACGGCAAAATCCGCACCTGCCTCTTCTCTCAGGTGGAGCACGATCTTTATGGCCGCATGCGAGCAGGCGAAAGCGACGCCGAGCTTCGCAGCTATATTGCCCGCACGGTGCAGGGCAAGGAAGCGCGCCATCACATCGGTGAACCTGAATTCATGAAGCCGTCGCGCTCCATGGTCCACATCGGCGGATAGACAGCGAGCTGGAACGCGCAGCCGGCGCCCGCGTCAGGCACCGAATCTGCTCACCTACGCAGCTGTTCCATGGCACGCAGCTCACGAAGAGATCGCGCGATGTGCGGTTTCCCACTAAAGTTGTATTGCGCTTCGCATTACTGGCGTGCAATTCCTTCCGGGCTGCAAGCTGCCTTATGAAACAATTCCATTTAGGCTGCAAGTTACAGGTCCTTCATGGCGAAGACATCGGAAAAACGCGTCCCGATCGACGACTTGCTCGTCTTTCACCAGTTGGCACGCTCGCTGACCTCGAGCTTCGACCTGGACGACATCCTGCGCACCATTCTGGTGCACATGGAACGGTTCATTGAAGCGGAAATGTGGACGCTGCTCATGCTCGATGAAGCTCGCCAGGAGCTGTACTACGCACTGGCCGCGGGCGGAGAAGAAGCAGTGCTCCGCGATCTGCGCGTAAGGGTGGGCGAGGGCGCGGCCGGCTGGGTGGTCCAGCACGGCGAAACCCTCATCGTTCCCGAAGCAGAGAATGATCCCCGCCTGAATGAGCCGCACCCCGCGAAAGAGCGCAATGTGCGCTCCTTAATTGCCATGCCCCTGCGCGGGCGCAAGGGAGTGCAGGGCGTTATTGAAATCCTCAACCCTCGTCCCGATCAGCTCACCGACTACACCATCGCCTTCCTCCATATACTGGCCGATCACGCCGCCATCGCCATCGAAAACGCACATGACGTAGCGCGCATTCAGCAGCTCACCATTACCGACGACACCACCGGCCTCTTCAACGTGCGCCATCTCTACGAGGTGCTGCGCCGGGAACTGGTGCGCTGTGCCCCGGCCGGCCAGCCGCTGAGCCTGGCTTTCCTCGACCTTGACCGCTTCAAGTTGGTCAACGACATTCATGGCCACCTGGTAGGAAGCGAGTTGCTGGCGCGCGCCGGCAAGCGACTGCAGGATTTGAGCCGAAAGCAGGATATGTGCTTTCGCTACGGCGGAGACGAGTTCGTCGTCCTCATGCCTGAGACGAACGCCGAGGATGCATTCACCCAGGCAGCCGCACTGCACCGCGCGTTGATGGAAACGCGCTTCAGAATGAAGAATGGCCTCGAGTTGACCGTGAGCGCCAGTGTCGGCCTGGCCACCTACCCAATTGACGGCACCACCGTCCACGCCATCATTGGAACTGCCGACGCGCGCATGTATGGGGTGAAAGCCGAAGGCCGTGGCCGTGTGTACCGCAACTAGATCAAGCAGCTCTCAGGCCAACGTCCAGCCGCTTCATTCGTCCTCGCCCAAAGGTGCTTCGTCGCCATGTCCGTCGGCCAATTTCTCCAGTTGGCGACGCCAGTCCAGCGACTCGATGAAGGTGCGCGAATCACGCCAGCCGGGCTCGACGATCACATGCAGTTGCAGATAAACGCGCGTCCCCAGCAGCGACTCGATCTCCTTGCGCGCACCGGTGCCAATCTCCTTCAGCTTCGCGCCGCCTTTGCCGATGAGAATGGCCTTCTGTCCTTCGCGCTCGCAATAGATGGCCGCGGAGATGCGGGTCAGAGGCAGCCGGGCAGGCGGGCCTTTCTTGCGCGGGGGCGCCGGCGGTTCAGCCTCTTCAAACTCCTCGATAACTACAGCCGAGGCATAGGGCACTTCTTCGCCCGTATCCACCAGAATGCGCTCGCGAATCAGCTCCGCAACCATGAAACGCTGCGGCTGATCGGTGTACTGATCCTTCGGATAGTAGCGCTCACCGGTGGGAAGAACATCGACGATCTTGCGCAACAGCAGGTCGAGCCCGTCGCGCTTGCGCGCGCTCACAGGGATGATCTGCGCAAAGTTGAACTGGCGCGTCAGCGCGTCGATCAGTGGCAAAAGCCTGTCCTTCGCGACCAGGTCGATCTTGGTCAGCACCAGGAAAACCGGGCAGTCGAGCCCCCGAATGAGGCCGAAAAGAAACTCTTCCTCGGTGGCCCAGTTAGGGCGTTCAGTCTTTCGGGCAGTGGCCGGCGGAACGGTAGCACTCGCAGTCTCGCCTTTCGCATCTGGAGTCACCGGCGCACTCGTAGCGGTGGACTCGTGTGGCTCCAGTTGCACACGGCGGCTTGCGTCCACCAGCACCAGCACCAGGTCGCGCGTCTCCAGCGCCTCGTGCACCTCTTGCAACATGCGCCGGTCCAGTTGCGAGCTGGGCTTGTGCACGCCCGGTGTGTCCACAAAGACGATCTGTGCTGCCGGATGCGCGCCCTTGCGCGCAGGCACTTCCACCACACCGGCGATGCGGTTCCGCGTGGTTTGCGGCTTGGCGGTAACGATGGCCACCTTTTCGCCGGCGAGGGCGTTCATCAGCGTACTTTTGCCGGCGTTCGGCCGGCCCAGAATGGCAACAAATCCGGATTTCAAAGAGGGTAAATGCTCCTGACTGAGTGTACGGCATTTTCGTCTTGCACTGCGTCAGGCGCCAAGGGTCAAGAGGGCAGCGGAGTGGCAGCCTTGGTCTCCGGCGGGAACACGCGCAGGCGCTCCACACGGCGGTCGGTGGAGGCAATCACCTCAATGCGCAGGCCCGCCGTCTTCAGCAGCACCACCTCGCCAGGAAGCGGAATGCGGCCTTCGATCTCGCTTACCAGGCCGCCCAACGTCGTGGCCTCGTAGGCCTCGCCCGGTTCGATCGGCTCGCCGAAAAGGTCTGCAAGCTGGTCCACCGGGAAGCTGCCCGGCACAACCCACTGACCGCCAGGCTCGCGCTGTGGATTCTCGATGGGCACGTCTTCCTCGTGCTCATCGCGAATGTCACCTACGATCTGTTCCAGCAAGTCTTCAATGGTCACCAGACCGGCCACGCCGCCGTATTCGTCGATGACGATGCGCATGTGTTGCTTCTCGCGCTGCATCTCGCGCAGTAATTCGTAGCCTCGCTTGGTCTCGGGAACAAAAACCGCTGGCCGCTGAATGCTGGCCACCGTGCGCGTGCGAGCCTCCTCGTCGGTGATCTGCAAAAGGTCGTGCGCAAATGCAAGACCTGTAATGTTGTCCAGCGAACCTGCGTAGACCGGCACTCGCGAGAAGTTGTGTTCGAGCAGCAGTTCCAGAAACTCTTCCAGCGTCGTGGACTCAGGTACGGCAAACATCTGCGGCCGTGGCGTCATCACTTCGCGCACCAGTTTGTCTCCGAATTCAACTGCGGAGCGCACCAGGTCGCGGTCGTTCTCTTCCAGAATCCCCTCTTCTTCGCCGGCTTCCAGCAGGGCCTCCACATCCACGGCAGCCTCTTCCTCCGGGCTGGCCGGCTTGTCTGCCAGCGACGCCACGGAATGGAAGAAGCGGACAAAGACGGTAACAGGCGTCACCAGCCACAGCAGCAGGCGGATGGGCCACACCAGCCGCGCCGCCCAATGTCCTCGCGTGTGGTTGAAGAGCAGAGTGGGAAGAATCTGGTTGCAGAAAACCACCACCAGCACCACGGCAAGAATTGCCTGCGCGATCTCGGCATACGTGGGCCGCGCCAGGTGCGGAGCGCGATCGAAGAGTATTGCTCCCAATGCCAGGGCGATGGCGCCCAGCACCAGTTGCTGCAGCACCGTCGCGGACAGCGCCGCATGCTCGCGGCTCAGTCCCAGCTGTGGTTCTATCTGCACCTCCCACGCGTCCAGATTCTCCTGGACCTCGCGCGCCAGTATCTTGCCGAATTCTGAATAAATGCGGCTGATATACGAGGCCAGCGTCTCCACCAGAGCCGCCAGCACCAACAACAGAATGGCGAGCGTGGTCATGGCCGCGCGCCCCTGGCCGGAATCTTATTTCGCATCTGTTTTCGAGGTCCGCGCTCGGGTTCGGCGCGCTCGATCAGCCCTTGCGGCAGGCCCAGTCGACCGCGCAACAGCCGCTCACGCCGTGCCATCCGGCCGCTGTCGGCTTCGTGATCGTAGCCCGCCAGGTGAAGCAGTCCGTGCAGCATCAGCACCTTGATCTCTGTTGCCAGCACATGACCCTGCTCGGCGGCCTGACGCCGCGCCGTCGGCACGCTGATTGCCAGATCCCCGGCAACCTCTGAGGCCACCGGTTCAGCGGCTGGAAACGAGAGCACGTCGGTGGCCTTGTTGATTCCTCTAAAGCGCCGATTGAGCTTGCGTATCCCTGCATCGGTGGTCAGCAGCACCGTCACCTGTCCACGCAGCTTCACCGCAGCCTGCGCTTCGGTGAGGAAGCGCGCAAGAGCCCGTGCCGAGGGCACTCGACGAGTGCGAGGAGTGGCAGAAGCGCGAACAGCATGAACCCGCCTCGCCGATGTCTTAGCAGGCGTAGCGTCAGGGTCCAGTTTTGGGTCGAGGAGAATCATCGTGCGCGAGGTTTGGCCGCAGTAGACCGCAGCGGATACATGCCCCGTCTCTTTCCCGATTCTACGCGAAAGCCAAACTTACTGCGGCTTGGCCGGATGCTGCGGCTGCTGCGGTTGTACCTCAATGCCCTCTGCCATCGAGAGCGGCAACTCCTGCTGCTGCGGCTTGGCCGACTCGTAGGCGCGCACAATACGCTGCACTAGCGCGTGGCGCACGACGTCGCAATCCTCAAAGTGGCAGAACTCAATGCCCTCCACACCACCAAGAATATTGATCGCATCCAACAGCCCCGACTTGCGCGGGTTAGGCAAGTCGATCTGCGTGATGTCGCCGGTGATTACCGCCTTGGAGTTGTAGCCCATGCGGGTCAGAAACATCTTCATCTGCTCGATGGTGGTGTTCTGGGCCTCGTCCATGATGATGAAGGCGTCATTGAGGGTGCGTCCGCGCATGAAGGCCAGCGGCGCAACTTCGATCACGTTCTTCTCCAGCATCTTGTCGACCTTCTCCGGTTCCAGCAGGTCGTAAAGCGCGTCATAGAGCGGGCGCAGGTAGGGGTCCACTTTTTCCTGCAGACTGCCCGGCAAAAAGCCCAGCCGTTCACCGGCCTCCACCGCCGGCCTCACCAGCACAATCCGGCTCACTTTCTTGGCGTTCATGGCAGCCACCGCCATGGCCACGGCCAGGTAGGTCTTGCCTGTGCCCGCCGGCCCCACGCCGAAGACCATGTCGTTCTGTTCGATGGACTCAACATATTTGCGCTGATTGATCGAGCGCGGCTGCACGGTACGCTTGACGCCTGCCGAGCGCTGCTTGCCCGCATCAGCCAATGAACGCAGCGTCGTCGCAGGGTCAGCCACCACCAGGCGCAACATCCCGTTCAGCTCCCCGTTGTGCGGATGAATACCCTGGCGCCGCAACGCCTCGAAATCCTGAAAAATACGCTGGACGCGCACCACCGCCGCTTCCGGCCCTTCCACATGCACGGCGTCGGAGCGAAGATCGATCCGCACACCGAGTGAATCTTCCATAAGCCTCACGTTTTCGTCGCGGGTCCCAAACAGGGGCTCAAGGTTGGGCGTAATCTCCAGAGCAGCGTTCAGACGGCCTCCATGGCTGCCTTGCGGGCAGACTGCAGTTGTGAGTTGCATGAGTCCAGGTTGTGGGTTGGCTGGGTTGCGCAGGAATTGTTTGTGTTCGCTTTACAGGACCACACAGGACCATCGGCGGTTGGCGATAGGGGCGGGTTGGCGAGGGCGACCAAATCCTGTACTTGGGGAGAGAGTAGCGCCAGCGGAGCGGCACGTCAATCCGGGGTGCAAGGATTTTTGGTGAATACTGTGCCTCAGCAGATACCTGCGCGGCCTCAGTTCCGCCCCATCCCCGCGCAAACGTGTGACCATTGACCCGCTGCCTGCTTTCCCGTAGACTAAGGAATTGCGAGGGATGCGGCTCAAGTTGCATTCTCACACCGCATCATCTACCCCTGACATCGGGGCCAAAGATTAAGGAATAGCAATGGCAAACCATGTATCTTCGCTGAAGCGTGCCCGCGAAACCGAGACCCGTACCGCAGTCAACCGCGCTAACCGCACCCGCGTGCGCAGCAGCCTGCGCCTCTTGCGTGAGGCCATCTCTAAGGGTGACGTCAAGGCCGCCCAAGAGCAATACCGGGAGACCGTGTCCACTCTCGACAAGAGCGTGCAAAAGGGTGTTTTCCATGACAACACCGTTTCCCGCTACAAGAGCCGCCTCAATGCGCGGCTGAAGGCCCTTGCCACCACTAAGGCGTAGCACAGCTTCGAAAGCTTGGAAGTAAAGAACAGCCGGGGACGCTCCCGGCTGCTTCTGTTTATGCGCTTGGATTTCTGCCCCGTTCCGCTCTAATCCAGCAACTCAAAAATCCCCGCCGCGCCTTGTCCCCCACCCACGCACATGGTCACCATCCCATAGCGAACCTGCCGCCGCCGCATCTCGGCCAGCAGGGTAGCGGTCAGCTTGGCCCCCGTGCAACCCAGCGGATGACCCAAAGCAATGGCGCCGCCGTTCACGTTGATTCGCTCCCCATCCAGCCCCAGTTCCCGAATCACCGCCACCGCCTGGGCCGCAAAGGCCTCGTTAAATTCGATCAGGCCGATGTCGTTCAAAGTGAGTCCGGCACGCTTCAGCGCACGGGGAATGGCGTAGATAGGGCCGATGCCCATTTCCTCCGGTAGGCAACCGGTGACGGCGTAAGCCACCAGCCGCCCCAGCGGGCGAATTCCCAGTTCCCGCGCCCGGCCCGCCTCCATCAGAACCGCAGCGGCCGCCCCGTCCGAGGTCTGCGAAGCGTTCCCGGCGGTCACTGTTCCCTGGGTGTGAAACGCTGGCTTCAGTTTGGCCAGTGCGTCGGCTGAGGTCCCCGCCCGCGGGCCCTCGTCCGCGGCAAACACCAATTCCGTTACCTGCGGCTTGCCCGGTTTGGCGCCGGGAACCGCGTTTGTAATCTTCACCGGAATCAGTTCATCGTCAAAGCGTCCTGCGGCTTGCGCGGCCAGCGCCTTCTGGTGGCTGCTCACGGCAAATGCGTCCTGCTCTTCGCGCGAGACCTTGTAGTGCCGTGCGACACGCTCGGCGGTCAGGCCCATGGTCATCAGCGCCGCCGGGTAATGTTCGACCAGCCAGGGATTGGGGCTTGGCTTGAGTCCGCCCGAGGGGAGCAGACTCATGCTTTCCGCGCCGCCTGCCACCACCACGCGGTCGCCGCCCGCACGAATCCGCAGATCGGCCTGCACAATGGCCTCCAGACCGGAAGCGCACAGCCGGTTCACGGTAACGCCCGGCACCTCCACCGGCAGTTGCGCGCGCAGTGCCGCCATGCGGGCAATGTTCCAGCCCTGCTCACCTTCCGGCTGTGCGCAGCCCAGGATCACGTCGTCGATCTCCGTCCTGTCCAGCCCCGGAACCCTGTCCAGTGCCGCGCTCACCGCAAATGCGGCCAGATCGTCGGGGCGGGTGGTGGAAAGCGCCCCTTTGGGGGCGCGGCCCACCGGAGTGCGCACAGCGCTGACTAGAACCGCTTCCGGCATGGATGTCGCTCCTTGTTGAACACCTGCATCGCCAAAGCAATCAATAGCTGGAGGCCCGCACTACGGTCAACTGCGGCATCTCGAAGGCGCTCGTTTTATTCCGGCATCTCAAGCAGCGTCCAGGCACTTTGGGCGTAGAAGTGGTACACCGTGCGGCCTTCCACCATCGAATCCGCCAGAGCATCGTGATCCACAAGCGGCGGACGGCGCTCCATGCCCATTTGGGCCTCGTGGATTTGTGCCGGAGACGCGGGATCGATGCCCCAATTGAAGCCTAGAACTCCTGTTGCGTCATGCGCTTGCAGTCGCGTCGTTTCCAGCGCGGAGGCCAGCAGCAAAGGTTCCGCCGGCGCGCTCGAGAAGAAGACCAGCAGCGAAACCGTTCCCTGTGCCGCGCACAGTACGGCCCAATCCGAGGATCCGGCGCGTTCCAGGCTCGCGTGAATTACATTTTCAGGGTGATGTGCCTCATAGGTCTGCGGAATCAGGCAACCGCGCCGGTTCAGCAAATCTTGAATTTCGGCAGGAAGCCCCGGAAACGCGTTCACCGGCAGCCGACGGATAAGATACGAAACTAAATGTCCGGCGACGGCCACATGTCCGGATTCAGTTAGTTGCATCGCCCGTGGCTCAGAGGGCAACAGCGTATTCTGTCCTCCGGCCGGCATGGTTCCCCACGCGGTCAACATTGCAGACAAAAGGATGTATCTTACTTGCTTCATCGCGCCTTTAATTGCGCAGCGGCTTGCCGGTCTTCAGTGTAAACGCTATGCGCTCCTGGGTCTTGCGCTCGCCGCAAAGCGACAGAAAAGCCTCGCGTTCCAGGTCCAGCAGGTATTGCTCGCTGAGCAGTGCCCCAGCCGTCACCCGGCCGCCGCAGAGGATGTATGCGGCCCAGCGGGCCACCTTTTGGTCGTACTCTGAGGCGTAACCAGCCTCGCCCATCAGGAAGATCCCCGTCTCCAGCCTGGCCAGCGCCGCCGTGCCCGGCGCAGGAATCTGCGTGCGCGGTTGCGGCGCCATATAGCCCGCCCCGGCCAACGCTGCAGCCTGCGCTTTGGCGTCCAGCAGCAGTCGTTCCCGGTTGAGCGTAATGCGGTCGGCGGGCGCTACCAGCCCTAGCGGTCTGGCATCAGCAGCGGAGGTTGAAACCTTGGCCATGGCGATGGTTTCCAGTGCGCGCTTAAGCGCCGTAGCCATCTCCGCCGATTGGGCAAAGCGCGATGGAGGATCTTTTGGGTCAGGCGGCGCCAACGCTGCGGCTGCATCCACCGCCCGCAGCAGCATCTCCTTGGTCCCACCACCCGCCGGTATGAGGCCCACACCGGCCTCGACCAACCCGATGTACGTCTCCGCATGCGGCTGGCGGCGCACCGCGTGCAGGCATATCTCCGCGCCGCCTCCGAGCGTCAGGCCAAAAGGCGCAACCACCACCGGGCGCGGGCAGAACTTGATTGCCGCAGTCATCTGTTGGAAGCCGTGAATCACGGCGGCCAACTCCTCCCACTCGCCCTCCTGCGCTACCAGCAGCATCTGCAGCAGATTGGCTCCCACGCTGAAGTTGTCGCGGTCGCCGGTGATCACAAAGCCGGCAAAGTCGCGCACCGCATCCGATGCAGGGTTCAACACCGCGGAAATCAGCGCCAGCACGTCCCCGCCAATAGCGTTCTTGAGCGAGTGCAGTTCGATGCAGCCGATGCCGTCGCCCAGGTCCACCAGTGAGGCCCCGGGGTTGCTTCGCACCACGCCGTGCGAGCGCCGGAATTCCGCGACCCGCGCATGACCGGGAACCTCGGGGACGGACTCCATTGTGTCGGTCCGTGGTTGGAAGCAAGCACGCCCCTCACGCGCATACCAGGCGGAATGCCCGGCCGCCAGCAGCGCCTCGGCACGCGGGCTGGGCACCACGCCCATCGCCTTCATGCGTGCCAGGGTCGTCTCCACCCCCGCCGCGTCCCACATCTCAAATGGGCCCAGCTCCCAGTTGAATCCGGCGCGCATAGCGCGGTCGATCGAGGACGCGTCCCCGGCCGCCTCCCCGATCCGCTCTGCTGCAAAATTCCACAGTGTCGCCAGAAAAGGCCACAGAAACTTCGCCGCCTTGTCCTTCGCCGGATCGTTGGCCAGCAACAGGCGCAGCCGCTCCTCCACCGTGGTGGCGTTCTTCGCCATCTCCAGCGCGGGCAACACTGGTTTGGCCGAGGCGCGGTAGTCGAACGTGGCCGGGTCCAGCACCAGCCTCAGTTCTTTTCCATCGGCTCCGCGGCTCTTTTTGTAGAAGCCCTGCCCGGCCTTGTCACCCAGCCAGCCGCGCTTCACAATCTCTTCCAGCACTTTTGAAAATCCGCCCTGCGCAACGCCTTGAGGAAAGTTGGCCGCAACATGAGCCAGGATGTCGATCCCCACCATGTCCGCAAGCCTGAAGGTGCCGGTGCGTGGCCAGCCGATGGCCGTTCCGGTCAGCGCGTCCACTTCTTCAATCGTCAGCCCCTGTTCCAGCATCAGCGAAGCCGCACAGAACATCACCGCGATGCCGATTCGGTTGGCGATGAAGTTGGGCGTATCGTTGGCATACACCACTTGCTTGCCCAGGATGCGGTCGGCAAATGCGGCAAACGCGGCTACCGTGCCGGGATCGCTCTCCGCGGTTGGAATGACCTCCAGCAACTGCATATACCGAGGCGGATTGAAAAAGTGCGTCCCGAAGAATCTCTTCCGCAGATCGCCCTCAGCGGTAGGGAGCCCGGCAGCGATCTGTGCGATCGGCAATCCTGAGGTATTCGTGGTGAGCACGGCATGAGGAGCCAGGTGCGGTGCGACGCGCTCCATCAAAGCAGTCTTGATTCCCAGGTTCTCTGCAACCGCCTCGATCACCCAGTCACATTGAGCGAGCTTCGGCAGGTCGTCCTCAAAGTTGCCGAAAGAAATAAGCGCAGCCGCCGACGGCCCGTACAAGGCAGCCGGCTTCGTGTTGGCCAGCGCATCCAACGCGCCCAGGGCGAGCCGGTTCCGCGGCCCTTCGCCCCCCGGAACCATATCCAGCAGCAGTGTAGGAATTCCAGCGTTGGCCAGGTGCGCGGCGATCCGCGATCCCATGGTTCCGGCGCCCAGAACTGCGGCACGGCGAACCAGAAGCGGTTGTGCGACAACGCCCAAAGCGGCAATTGCGACCGGGGCAGTCGTGCTCATTTGGGCACTCCCTGCGCGGGATTGAATTTCAGCGGCACCCTGCGCGAAGACGCTCCCGAGCATACGGAAGTGCGCGTCCGTGGGTCAAGGATCGCAACAGCAAAACCGGCAGGCGCTAAAGTTTTTCCCGCAGAAATTCAAATACCGCATACCCAATCCCTGCGGAAATCAAGGCAATGGCAAAATTCGTGCCTGTCGCAATGTCAGAAAAGGCTGACGCCAGGCTCTTCCCTTGCCCATTTGAAACCGTAAACTCACCCATCAAAAGATTGGAATAAAAGAGGAAGACGATGAACACGATCTCAATGACCGCCCTCCAGAGCGCGGTGTGGCGGCGTTGATCTCCAGGATTCTGTCGCATGAAATTTCATAGTACCAAGAGTTGTCTGAAATGCTCTTACCGGCCGCGTCCAGCTCGTTCGCTTCATCTCCGCACCCGCACCCTGCGGTATCCTTGACCTAGGACGTATGGGGTGGAGTCCCACCTCGCAATGACCCTTCTCACCGCAAGCACATGGGAGATAGTCGCTGGGCTGGCCGTGGTTGTACTCGTGGCCGCGGCCCTCGTGTGGCTGTTTCTGCGCCCGCGTCCCACGCCGGACGAATTGGAGCGGTTGCGACGTAAGCTTCTGTCCCAATCCGGACGTCTGGTGGACGGCATGTTGTTGGATGTGCGCGAGATGGAGACCGCCGACGGCTGTACCCTCACCTTGCTTGAATTCAGTTACCGCATCGGCGGCGTGGAATATGAGTGCTCTCAGGACATAACCAGCCTGAAGGATGTCGTTGATCCAGCCCAGGTGCAGGCTGGCTTCCCCTGCTCTGTGCGCTATCAGACCGGAAGCCCACAGAACAGCATCGTCCTTGCCGAAGAGTGGTCGGGACTGCGCCACAGCCTGCCGGTCGTACAGGTCGACGACGCCGCCAGGCAGAAGAATTAGAGTCAACTCACACTGCTCAGGCTCAGGAGCCAATTGCAGCCGGGCCGCAGTTGATTTCGCGTTCCCGCGGGTCGCCGCCGGTTGGCATCCGATACCCACCCCCGGTTACACTGCCCTTATGCATGTCCATGCCGCGCCCATGGGTCCGGGTGCAAAAAGGACACAAACCGTACTCCGCTTTTCGCTGGTGGCCACGCTTGTTTACGTGGTGGTAACCTTCGTGGCGGGTCTGCGCGCACACTCCCTGGCGCTCTTGTCGGAGTCCGGCCACAACGTCTCGGACTTCCTGGCGCTGCTGCTCAGTTTTGTCGCCGTCTACTTTCAGTCTCGCCCCGCAGATAGTTCCAAGACCTTTGGCTACCAGAGGGCGGGCGTGCTGGCTGCATTCATCAACGCGGGCACGCTCATCGTCATCTCGTTGTGGATTGGCGCCGAGGCTGTCCACCGGCTCAGCGCTCCGGTGGCCGTGCAGCCTAAGCTCATGATGATTGTTGCCGCAGCCGGCGTGCTGATGAATGGTGTCATTGCCGCGCTCCTCTGGGGCGTGGCCCGCGACGTGAATCTGCGCAGCGCCTTTCTCCACATGGCCGGAGACACACTGTCCACGGCCGCCGTCATCGCTGGGGGCGCGGGCATCCTGTACACGGGCAGAAACTGGATCGATCCCGCCCTCTCGCTTCTGATCGCCGCGCTCATCCTGTGGACCAGCGTCGGCATCGTGCGCGAGACTCTGAATATCCTGCTCGAAGGCACGCCCCGCGGCGTCTCCCTCGTCGACATCCGCTCCAGCATGGAAGTCGTCGAAGGCGTCGTCAATGTGCACGACCTGCACGTATGGAGCCTCGGCTCGCACTCCAGCGCGCTCGCTTGCCACGTCACAATCGCCGATATTCCTCCATCTGAAAGCGCCTGCATCCTGCTCAAACTCAATCACCTGCTCCGCGATCACTTCCACATCAGCCACACCACCATCCAGTTCGAACACATCGGCTGTGAAGAGCTGGAAGGCTGCGTGGTGCCCATTGAAGAGCTCACCAGCAGCTCTCACCAGGGCCATGTGCATTAGTACCCCTTAGGAGGTCGACCCTTTGATTCATCGCCGTGTGGCTCTTGCCGTTCTGTGCCTTGCCCTGCTTCCTTATGCGCCCGGCGTTGCCTCTCCCGCGCCACAGTCCGCTCAAGCCTCCGCGCCCACCACCGCTCAACTTGAAACTCTCTCCGGCGAATACACCAACCCCGCCGAACCAGACACCCCGATGAGCTTCTACGCGCAGGATGGAAAGCTGTTCGCCGAATCGGAACGCCACGTTCCGACAGAGTTGAAGCCCGTCTCCGCCATCGAGTTTGCCTGGCCCGACGCGAAGTCCACGGTCCGATTCACGCTCGATAACGCTCGGCACGCCTCCGGCCTCACCTATTCCGACCAGCCGGAAACCACATACCGTCGCACCGGCGAGCCCGTCCATCACGTCTTCCACGACTACCAGCGCTCTGAAGTGATGATTCCCATGCGCGACGGCATCAAACTGCACGCCGTCATCCTCAAGCCGGCCGACATCGCCACGCCGCTGCCTTTCCTCGTCCAGCGCACGCCCTACGGCGTGGACGGCACCAACCGTGCCTCGTTCTTTGCTCAGCGCCCGGAACTGGCGCGTGCCGGCTACATCTACGTGGATGAAGACATCCGCGGGCGTTTCAAGAGCGAGGGCCAGTTTGTGATGAGCCGCGCGCTGGTCGACCACCAACCGGGGTCTCCGCAGACGGGCGCTGGTGGGCATGATCCCAAAGCCATTGACGAGAGCACTGACACCTGGGACACGGTGGACTGGCTGCTGAAGAACGTCGCCGGAAACAATGGCCGCGCAGGCTTTGTGGGCACCAGCTATCCGGGATTTCTGGCCATGATGGCCGGCATCGATCCTCATCCCGCCGTCAAAGCCATCTCGCCACAGGCGCCCATGATCGATGTGTGGATGGGCGACGACTTTTTTCACAACGGCGCTTTCCGCCAAAGCTACGGATACGACTACGTCCTTGGCATGGAATCCACCAGGGAACGCACCGAAGTCGGCTATGGCAAGGATAAAGACGGTAAGCCCCGCGACGGTTACGACTACTTTCTTGAGCGCGGTTCGTTTGCCGAGGACGTAAAAAGGTCCGGCATGGATCTGCTGCCCACATGGAAGCTTTTCCTCGAACACCCTGCGTACGATTCCGTCTGGTCCTCCCGCGGCGTCGAACACCATTTGAATGCGGTCATTGTGCCCACCCTCAGCGTGGGCGGATATTACGACCAGGAAGATATGTGGGGACCGCAAGAGGAATACGCGCGTCTGGAGCCGCACGACGCCAATCATCAGAACTTTCTCGTTCTCGGCCCTTGGCGCCACGGCTATTGGGGTTCATCGTCGCGGCGCCTGGGCAATCTTGACTACACCGAGCCCATTGGCAAAGAGTTTCGTGCTCGCATTGAGGCCACTTTCTTCGCCCACTATCTGAAAGATGAGCCGGGCTTCGACGTTGAAGACACGGCCAGCTTCCAGACCGGCTCCAACACCTGGCAGCATTACGCGCACTTCCCGCCCATCAAGTCGCAGCCCACCGGACTCTACCTCCTGGGCGACGGCAAACTCGGCTGGAGCGATTCAACCGCAAAGGCCGCCACCACCTACGTCAGCGATCCCGCCCACCCCGTTCCCTACCGCCATCAACCCATCCAGCCCACCTATGGCCAAGGCTCGCAGTGGTTCAACTGGCTCACTGAGGACCAGCGCTTCGTGGCCGGCCGCACGGATGTGGCCGCGTGGAAGCTGCCCGTGCTCAAGAAAGATCTCATCGTGACCGGCGAAGTGGTAGCCGACATCTTCGCTTCCACCACCGGCGCCGACAACGACATGGTGGTCAAGCTGATTGACCAATATCCTGACGACGACCCCGACCCCAAAATGCGCGGCTACCAGTTGATGACCAATGCCGAAATCTTTCGCGGGCGGTATCTGCAATCCTTCGAGAAACCCGTTCCGTTGCGCTCCGGCTCAGTCCACGAATACCGCTACAGCCTGCACGACGTGGACCACGTCTTCAAGGCCGGCCACACCGTAATGGTCGAGGTTCAGAGCACATGGTTCCCGCTCTACGACCGCAACCCGCAGACCTTTGTGCAAAACATCATGACCGCCCGGCCGGAGGACTTCAAGCCAGCCACCATCACTATCTACTCCGACCCCGACCACCAATCGAATTTGCAGGTGCCTCTGATGAACGCCTGCGACCACATCGAGTGCTTTTAAACGCGCATAGCCCTTGATGCCTGGCAGCCCGCGAATCCCGACTCACCTCGTTTTGCGCTAGAATGGTAAGCGGTATGGCTCTCCATCAGCCCATCCCGGCCCTCCTCTAGCGGCGCCCGCCGCTCATACTCGTTCTCCGCTCTCTTCCGAATTCGAACTCTTAGTCCAAAAGCCGCCGCCCCGCAGGGGCCCGGAGGGGGACACATGATCGATCGTCTGGAACAAATGGAGCAGCGCTACAACGATCTGCAGGCGCAGTTCTCGTTGCCCGAAATCATCAATGACCACGAAAAATATCAGAAGACCGCCAAGGCGTTGAGCGAAATCGAGACCCCGGTAGAGAAGTACCGCGAGTTGAAGCAGATCCAGCAGGGTCTCGCCGAATCCCGCGCCATGATGGCCGAGAGCGATCCCGACATGCGCGCCATGGCCGCAGAGGAGATCGCCTCGCTTGAGCCTCGCGAGGCCGCCCTTGAGGAAGAAATCAAGGTTCTGCTCTTGCCCCAGGACCCCAATGACGAAAAGAACGTGATTCTCGAAATTCGCGCCGGCACCGGTGGAGACGAGGCTTCGCTCTTTGCCGCTGAGATCTTCCGCATGTACACGCGGTTTGCCGAGCAGCATCGCTGGAAGATCGAGCTGCTTTCGGTCTCTGAGTCAGGCGTGGGCGGCTACAAGGAGGTCATCGCTATCATCGAGGGCGAGCGCGTCTACTCGCAACTTAAGTGGGAGAGCGGTGTGCATCGCGTGCAGCGTGTTCCCGCCACTGAGACGCAGGGCCGCGTGCACACCTCGGCCGTGACCGTCGCCGTGCTGCCTGAAGCCGAAGAAGTGGACATCAAGATCGAGGCCAAGGACATTCGCATTGACACCTTCTGCTCGTCGGGGCCCGGCGGTCAGTCGGTAAACACCACGTACTCCGCCGTGCGCATCACCCACCTGCCCACGAACACCGTGGTCAGTTGTCAGGACGAAAAATCGCAAATCAAAAACCGCATCAAGGGCATGCGCGTGCTGCGCTCGCGGCTTTACGAAATGGAGATGGAACGCCAGAATGCTGAGCTTGCCAAGGAGCGCCGGCAGATGGTGGGCAGCGGCGATCGCAGCGAAAAAATCCGCACCTACAACTTCCCCCAGAACCGGCTCACCGACCATCGCATTGGTCTCACGTTGCATCAACTCGACCTTGTCATGGAGGGTCGCCTGCAACCCATCGTCGATGCGCTTATCGCCCACTACCAGGCCGAGCTATTGAAAGCTGACACCCAGGCCGCCTGATGACTCTGCGGGAGTGGCTTGCCAAGGGCGACGCGCAACTCTGCGCCGGCCCCCATCCTGAACGCGCGCACCGCGATGCGGAGACGCTGCTGCTTCACCTGATTGGCAAGAATCGAGCCTGGCTGCTGACGCATCTCGAGGATAAGTTCGGCGGATGCTCTGCGATCGGCTACGCTGGCCTTCTCGCGCGCCGCGCTCAAGGCGAGCCCATTCAATACATCACTGGCGAGACTGAATTCTACGGCCTTCCCTTCCGCATCTCGTGCGATGTGCTTATCCCGCGCCCCGAGACCGAGCACCTGGTCGAAAAGGTTCTGGAGCTCACCCGCAACTTCACCACCCCCCGCATCGTGGACGTAGGCACTGGCTCGGGTGCCATTGCCGTTGCCTTGGCTCACAAGCTTCCCCAGGCCCAGATCACCGCCGTCGACATCTCTCCGCCCGCGCTGGCCCTTGCGCACCGGAATGCCGAACAAAATAGCGTCGCCAGCCGCATCCGTTTTTTGCCCGGCGATCTGCTCACGCCGGTTGCCGCCGAGCAATTCGACATCGTCGTCTCCAACCCGCCCTACGTGCCCAGCGCCGACCGTGCTTCCTTGGCTGTTGAAGTGCGCGACTATGAGCCCGCTCTCGCACTCTTCGCCGGCGACGACGGACTGCAAGTCTATCGCCGCCTCATCCCCGCCACCTTTGCCGCGCTTGCTCCCGGCGGCTATGTTGCTCTCGAAATCGGCTCCGGACAGGCCGCGCTTGTTCGCTCCCTGTTGATCGATTCCGGCTTCCAGCAAATCGAGTTCCTTCCCGATCTCCAGAACATTCCACGCGTAGTCACTTCGCGGCGCCTGTGACCTCCTCCAAAACCAGAAAAAATGGATTCGAGTGCGCTCCAAGCACGTTTCCACGCGCACCGTTGCGATAGACTTCTGTCCGGAAAGGAATCCATTCATGCCGTCATCCAAAGGTTATGCCGCGCTCAATGCGCAATCTCCTCTTGCACCCTTCTCCTTCACCCGCCGCGAGCCCGGTCCCACCGATATCACCGTCGATATCCTCTATTGCGGGGTTTGCCACTCCGATCTCCATCAGTCTCGAAACGAGTGGGGATTCTCCAGCTTTCCCATGGTTCCTGGTCACGAGATTGTAGGCCGCGTCACCGCCGCCGGCAGCAGTGTCACCAGGTTCAAGCCGGGCCAGATCGCGGCCATCGGCGTCGTGATCGACTCCTGCCGGCACTGCGACCCCTGCAAAAAAGGGCAGGAGAATTTCTGCGTTGAAGGCATGGTTGAGGCCTACAACACTCCTGACCGCTTCGACGGTTCCATCACTAGGGGCGGCTACTCCAGCAATTACGTCGTCGACGAACGTTATGCCCACACCGTGCCGGAAAATCTTTCTCTCCCTGGCGTCGCTCCGCTGCTTTGCGCCGGCATCACCACCTATTCGCCGCTGCGCCATTGGGGCGCTGGACCGGGGAAAAAGGTTGGCATCGTCGGACTCGGCGGCCTCGGCCACATGGCGCTCAAGTTCGCTCATTCTTTCGGAGCGCATGTCGTCCAGTTCACTACCTCGCTCAAAAAGAAGGAAGACGCACTCCGTCTCGGCGCCGACGAGGTCGTGCTCTCCACTGATGCCGACGCCATGAAGGCTCAATTCAAGTCTTTTGACTTCATCCTCGACACGGCCGCCGCACCTCACTCGCTTGACACCTATCTCGCCCTTCTCAAGCTGGACGCCACCATGACCCTGGTTGGACTGCCGGACAAGCCTCCGTCCATCAGCGTATTCAACCTCATCACCCGCCGCGCCTCTATCGCCGGCTCCATGATCGGTGGCGTAACCGAGACACAGGAGATGCTCGACTACTGCGGTCAGCACAACATCACCTCCGACGTCGAAGTCATCCCCATCCAGAAAGTCAACGAAGCCTTCGAGCGCATGTTGCGCCAAGATGTGAAGTACCGCTTTGTGATCGACATGAGCTCGCTGAAATAGCTGATCCGTCAGACCCTCTGGGTGCCCCATCCTTTCCGCGTCTTGTGCGGAAAGGGTGGGAAGCCACCGTGGGATCCGCCCCATAACGTCCCCTCACCTTGACATCCACCCAACCGCATCTTTATGTTTGCGCCAGCCAATCCCGTGTACTTCCAAAGGACGCTGATGAAATTTCTTGAGCAGACCGGGGCTATTCTCACTGACAGCCACTTCCTCATTCCCCTCACCGTCTTTTGCATCGGCCTTGCTCTCCTCATCACGCTGCATTGATTCCCGTCTCGCGGCCGGCGTGAGCCCCGCAGCCCACGTCGCGTCCCTACTCTACGAAAGGACAATCCACACATCATGAGCCGACCGCAGAAGACAGCAGCAACGGTCGGCTTCAACTCCGCTCACGGGCTGGGTGTGTTGTGCGGGCTCTCCGCCGGTGTCTGGCTGGGTGCTGCCGAGGCGCCCACCAAACTCGTCAACTCCGGCCTCTCGCCCTACTCCATCTCGCTCTGCATGGTGGCCGGCGTCTTCACTGCCCGATGGACGGTGCCCACCCTGCTCAAAGGTACGCGCCAGGTCTTCGCAGATTTGTCCCGCAACAAGCACCTCCTTCCCACCGCCATCCTCGCCGGCATGTTGTGGGCCGTGGCCAACACACTCACTGTCTTTGCCATTCGCGACGTGGGCCTGGCCATCGCCTTCCCCCTCTGGAACACCAACGCGCTGGTCGGCATCTTATGGGGCCGCCTCCTGTTTGGTGAGCTCAAGGGAGCCAGTGGCAGGAATGTGGCCAAGGTAGTGCTCGGCGCGCTCGCCATTGTTGCGGCGGCCATCATGCTCGGCTTCAGCACCATCCATGGCGGGGGTCCCCACCCCGGCCGCGCTGCCTCAGGCGTCCTGGCTGCCGCCGGTGCCAGTCTCCTGTGGGGAACCATGTACATTCCCTATCGCAAGGCCTACATCAGCGGCATGAATCCTCTCTCGTTCGTCACCGTCTTCACGGTCGGCGAATTGGGTGCTGTCTTCGCCTTAGCTCTGGCTCTGGACCGCACCGCTACCATCGCCGTCATTCATTCCCCCCAGACGCGGCACATGCTCTTCTGGCTGTTCCTGGGCGGATTCGTGTGGGTCATTGGCGACTTGTTTCAGCAGTACGCCACCAAGTATCTCGGCATCGGCCGCGGCATTCCGCTCTCCAACACCAACCAGTTGTGGGGACTGGCCTGGGGCGCGTTGGCCTTTGGCGAGCTGGCCCACGCCGATGCAGCCCATCGCCTGTTGGTGGTGGCTGGATCGCTGGTCATGATTCTTGGCGCACTGGCTGTCAGCACCGCCGTCGCCACTGAGCGCGAGCACGCCTCGGCCGCCGAAGCTTTGCAGCGCGAGTGCACACGCTATCAACTGGACTACAACCTTGTGCTTGAAGCCTACGCAGGTGTGCCCGTCGGCGCCAACGGCCCACAGCGCGCGTGGTGGGACTATGTGATTCTCGCCGTCGCCGTGGGGGTCTTTGTCTACCTCGGGCTGGACGCGCGTGTGCCCGCACTTGGAATGAACATGGCTTGGACTGGCGTTCTCGTAGCCGCACTCGTCGTCACCGCCGCCATCAGCGCCTGGGGGCTGTGGAAGACGACGAAGTTCTCCTAGGCCCGGTTCACGCTCCCGGTACAATGGATACTTATGACCGAGCCGTCGCTGGTTGACCTTGTCGGCGTGGGGCTGAACGCTACCGACACCCTGATCCCTCTCGCCACCTATCCCGAGCGCGGCTCCAAGGTCGAGTACACTCACTCATCTCTCTTGCCCGGCGGCCAAACTGCGACCGCGATCATGGCCTGCCAGACCTGGGGACTCACCACCCGCTACGTAGGCAAGGTGGGCGATGACGAGGCGGCCAATCTCCATCGCCGCGAATTTGCCCGCACCGGCGTCGACGCGCGGATCATTACAGTGGCCAATGCCGCCAGTCCGCAATCGCTGATTCTGGTCGATGCCGGAGGCGAGCGCACCGTTCTTTGCCGTCGCGACGAGCGCCTGCTTCTGCAGCCCGCGGACCTCGATCGCGCATGGATCGTGAACGCCCGCGCGCTGCACGTGGACGGCTTTGAAACCGCCGCGGCCACCGTTGCCGCCGGCTGGGCGCGCTCCGCCGGGATCCCCGTCATCGCCGACCTCGACGAGCTCTATTCCGGCGTCGATGACCTGGTCTCGAACGTCGACTATCTCATCGTTAGCCGTGACTTCCCTGTGCGCCTCACCGGCCAGCGCAATTTAGAGCAGGCCTTGCGCGTCATTAAGCGCCGCTACGGCTGCACGGTCGCCGCGGCCACCCTCGGCCAGGACGGCGTGTTGGCCTGGGATGGCAGTCAGTTCCATCTGCGCCCCGCTTACCGCGTCCCCGTTGCCGACACCACCGGGGCCGGCGACATCTTTCATGCCGGCTTCATCTACGGACTCTTGCAAGGTTGGCCGCTTACCCGGCAGCTCGATTTTGCCTGCGCCGCTGCCGCCCTCAACTGCACCGCCAAAGGCGCTCGTGGCGGCATCGGTTCCGTGCAGGCGGTAGAAGCCTTGATGGCCGCCACCCCTCGCTACGCCACCGTGCCCGCTGCGACTTGATCGATTCACATTAAAGCGCCACGATGCCTCTGACCGCTTGATACTCTATCCGTGTGGGTGGGAGACCACGAACGCCCAAGTTCCTTCCGTTCTCACTGAATTCAGCACGGAAATGGGTGCCCCATCCTTGTGGCGTATTTGTTCTTTGCCGCAAGGGTGGGAAAGCAAGAGATCACACGGTCAGAGACCCGGCTCACGGAAGATGGACTAGAGCGAGCCGCCATCCCCGCAATTGCCCAAACCCGCGCCGCAAGAATAAACTTCCTCTGAAATCGTTTCTATGAGGAATTCCACCATGCATGTTTCACGTTCGTTGCCTCTCGCCGCTCTTGTCCTTGCCTCTCTTGTCGCTCTTTCGCCCGCCATTACGCAGGCGCAATCAGCCCCACCGCAGGTGGCGCAGACGCCCCCCATGGGCTGGAACAGTTGGAACTTCTTTGCCGAGAAGGTTACCGACAAGGACATTCGTGCCGCCGCCGACCACCTGGTCTCCACGGGGATGAAAGATGCCGGCTACATCTACGTCAACATCGACGACACATGGGAGGCCGAGCGCGACGCCAGCGGAGTGCTGCATACGAACTCCAAATTCCCTGACATGAAAGCCCTCGCCGATTACGTCCACTCCCGTGGCCTCAAGATCGGCATCTACTCTGGGCCGGGAACCAAGACCTGCGGCGGCTACACCGCCTCGCTGGGCCATGAAGAACAGGATGCCCAGCTCTACGCTTCGTGGGGCATTGACTATCTCAAGTACGACCTCTGCAGCTTCATTCCCGACGTGATGGAAAAACAGGCTCCCAACGACAAAGCCGCGCAGATGCGCCTCATGATCGCCGCCTACGACAAGATGTCGAAGGCCCTCAAAGCCACCGGCCGCCCCATCGTCTTCTCGCTCTGCCAATATGGGTGGGACGCACCGTGGGAGTGGGCGCCCGCCCTCGGCGGCAACTCATGGCGCACCACCGGCGACATCGATCCCCACTGGGACCGCGTCTACGCCATTCTCAGCCAGCAGGCAGGACTCGAAAAATACGCCGGCCCCGGCCACTGGAATGACCCGGACATGCTTGAAGTGGGCAACGGTGACCTCACGCTGGCAGAGAACCGCGCTCACTTCTCCATGTGGGCCATGCTCGCCTCGCCTCTCCTTGCGGGCAACGACCTGCCCAACATGAAGCCCGAGATCACGGCCATCCTCACCAACCGCGACGTCATCGCCATCGACCAGGACAAGCTGGGCAAGCAAGCCTCCCGCACCTACACCGACGGCGAAGTCGAAGTCTGGACTCGCCACCTCTCCGGCGGCGCAATGGCCGTCGCCGTGCTCGCTGCGGGCGACAACCGCTACTCTACGCATCCCTTCCATCTCAACCTGGCCAAGCTCGGTCTCCATGGCCCGCAGCAAGCCAAAGACCTGTGGACCGGCAAGGAAATGCAACTGACCGACAACATGCCCATCGAGATCGCCAGCCACGACGTGCTCTTACTCCGCATCGCCGCCCCAAAATAAAACCGCTCGCAAAAAATTGGGTGCCCCAGGTCTCGACTCTGAGACCTGGGAAGGATGTGTTGAAATCGTGCTTTCCCATCCTTGCGGCTTCTTTCCGCCGCAAGGATGGGAAAGCACGATACCTCGAACCTTACTCCGCCCTTCCCAAGCACACTGCAAACCACCCCCGCGCGTCCAACCAGCTCTCCACCGGCGCAAACCCCGCCGCGGCCAGCATCCCCTCCGCCTGCCCCGGCCAATATTTATAGCTGTTCTCGGTATGAATCCTCTCGCCCGCGGCGAAATCCACCTCCACGCCCAGCCCCGCCACGCGCACACTTTGCGCAACCCTGCTTTCCAGGTAGATCTCCATCCTCGACGCGCTCGCGTTCCACACCGCCCGATGCGCAAACGTCTCCGCATCGAACTCCGCCCCCAGTTCCCGGTTCAACCGCGTCAGCAGATTGCGATTGAAGGCAGAGGTAACCCCCGCCGGATCGTCATACGCCGCCCGCAGAATAGAGTCTTCTTTCACCAGGTCCACGCCCAGCAGCAGCCCGTCGCCCGGCCGCAGGCTTGCATGAATTCGCCGCAGAAGCATCGCGGCTGCGTCAGGTTCGAAATTGCCGATGCTCGACCCGATATAGAGCACGAGCCGCCGCTCATCCGCATCAGGGGGCTCAAGGTCCAGTTCGTGTGCGTAGTCCACCAGCCGCGGTGCCACCCCCACTCCCGGAATCTCGCGCTCGATCCGCTCTCGCGCTACCGCCAGAGCACTCATTGAAACGTCCAGCGGCTCGTACACCACCTCACCCTGCCTCCGTACCGCGGCAGCCAGCAGCAGCCGGGTCTTGCTGGCCGAGCCCGCACCCAGTTCGGCAATGCGCAGCCGCTTGCCGTCCGCGGCCTGGGCAATCATCTTGTCGGCATGCATCGACAAAATGGCCCGCTCCGTCCGGGTCAGGTAGTATTCGGGCAACTCCGTGATCCGCTCGAAGAGTTCGGAGCCGGCCGCATCGTAAAAGAGCCAGGGAGGAAGCCGCTTGGGTTGCGACGCAAGTCCTTCTTCGACCGCCGAGGCGACCCGTCCTGAGATGCGCTCTGCGGCGATCTGCGGAATCGTAGTTGTCATGCGCATGGTTGGATGCGGAACAAGTCACGCGGGTTACGAATCATTCCGCAAAGATAAATCGAATCTTGCCAAGCTCCACGCTTTAATCTCCCTCTATCTAAAAAAAACGTCTGTTTCGCCCAGTTTTTCGCGGTAAATCGGCCAGTTCTTCTCACCAAACGCGAAATGAAATCGACATTCCTTTGTGAATGCACCATGAATGGTGATATCCACAGATTTACTTGAGTTTTGCACTTGCATCCACAGATCGGGCTGCCCTAATGTCTCTTTCAGTTGGTGACCCTGTAGGGAGTTGGACAGCAGTTCGGGTCAGGCAAGCAGATGCAGGATTGAGATTGAACTGATATTCCATAGTCGGCTTGCCGGCGGTGGAAAGTCGGATTGAGATTAAGAGAGCGTCGAGCGTCGGACAAGGATTGTCGGACTCGGTTGCACACGAAGATTCATCCGCTGGCTTGCCAGAGGATGCAAAGTTCGAGTACAGACGGGGATTCATCATCGATCCAGCCGTAGATGCGGAATCGGGGCAACCCGGGGAAGCATAGACGGCCAAGCCGAAAGGTTGGGGATTCGGGGCAACTCGGAAACTCAAACGTCGGCACCGCTGAAGGATAGGGAATTCGGGGCAACCCGAAGATTCGATCAATCGGCGGGCCAGGGGAGCGAAGATTCGGGGCAACCCGGAGATTTACCGCTGGCACAACCGGAAGGTGCCAAGTTCGGGGTAACTCGGGCGAACACCAGCCGGTGCCGGAGATGCAGGAATCGGGGCAACCCGAAACCTCATCAGAGGCGAAACCGGAGGAACGAACGAACGGGGCAACCCGGGACTTCACCACTGGGAGCGCCGAAGGATGCGAGATTCGAGGCAACTCGGAGATCCATCGCCGGTAAAGCCGGAAGATGCAGGCTACGGGGCAACCCGGAGACTCATCGTAGGCGATACCGCAGAGCGAAGAATCGGGGCAACCCGGAGTTTCATCAACGGTACCGCTGAAGGACGCGAGATTCGAGGCAACTCGGAAATCCGTTCCCGGCACAGCCAAATGGACCGAAGATTCGGGGCAACCCGGAGATTCGTCGCCAGCGCGGCCGAAGGATGCGGCGTACGGGGCAACCCGGAGACGCGTCGTTGGCCAAGCCGGAAGATGTAGGGTGAGAGGAAACTCGAATCCTCATCAACAAGCTGAACGGATCGGTGCATGATCCAATGAGCTACCAGATCACTCGGAAAGCGCCAGGGACTGCAAAGTCTCTGGCGTTTTCGTTTTATGTGGATGAGTGCCGTTGAGGTTTCCTAAGCATAGGTCTGCCTCGACCCCATCCCGGACGGCCGCGGCAAACCTTCAAACTCAATGAGTGGGTGGCGCAATGCCCGGGAACCAGTGTGCCGCGTTGTCGTGGTAGAGCTTCCGCAGGACCGGTTCGGGCAAAGCGAGTCCTTGTACCGGCCGCCCCTTGTAGTCCAGCGTGTCGTTGGTGGCAAAGAATCGCCAGTCGTGCGCGTAGGTCTCCTCCCAATCGTTGATGCTCGGCTGCGCCGAATCCTTCGCAGTGAACTCATTGTCAGTGGCATAGATCAGCCGGTCCTGATACTTCAGGATGAAGGCGATCATGTCGGCGCGGGGCTGCATCATCAGGTAAGGCATGCGGGCTGCGAGATCGACTGCGAAGTTTGGATAGCGCTCGAGGTGTTGGGCGAGTTGATGGAAATCACTTTCCATGCTGCCTAAGTGCGCTCCCACTACGCGCAGGCCCGGATTCAGCTCCAGCAAATGGTCGCGCGCCTGAAGAATCTTCTCCTTTGAAGCGGGATGAGGCTTGCCGTACTGATACCAGAAAGGATGCTCCTGAATGTAACCGTAGTCCGGCGCGTCGGGGTTGGGCGGATCAAACATGCTGTTCGGATCGGCAACGTGCGCGACTAGAGTCTTACCGTGGGCGGAGATGTCTTTGTAGATCGGAGCAAAGGCGGGATCGTCAGGAAGGATATAGTTCCCAGCGGCGTCCTTAATCTCCATGCCGATGTTCTTCCATATCTTGACTGCGATGGCGCCCTGGCTGAACTCCCGGTCGATGCCGCGAATCGACGCTTGGGCAAATCCGCGCTCGTGCATTTTATAGGGATCGATGGATGTGCAGAGGATAGCGTGGCCGCCGCTGCCGTGGACAAACTGCCATGCGGCTTTGCTCTCCGCTGACAGGTCTTTCAACTCCGGATTGTTGTCGTCGACAAGGACAATGTCGAGAATGCGGAGGTTGAGTTTCTGGAGCATGGCATTGAAGGCCGGGTCGCTATGGAAAACGTGGGCGTGGGTGTCGATGGGATTGAGCGCGGCGAAGGCCTGCAGTTCCTGATCGGTGAATGGGCCGCTGACTGCATTGCTTACGCCGCCAGAGGGCGAAGAGGGCTGCTGATTACGCGAATTGCTGCACGCGGCAACGCCGAACATTAAAGCCGTAGCCACTATAAGCAGAGATGACTTCATTAGGGTGGTCTCCTCAGCAGTGAATACCTGAATGCACTTCTACGATTCGATTCCGTTTCCGGCGGGAATTATAGACACTCCCGGCGCAAAGGGCCAACACGGCCCGTTGCTGTGCTGCGTTGCGGACCGCGCGTTCCGTGTTTTGCAGGGTAGCTCAGCTATCATAAACAGGGCTTTCGCTCTTCTGTGCGCGGCGTGCCCATCTGGTGTTCAGGGCGCGGCCCGGTCTAAGGAGAAGGTATTTGGTTCCTATAAGCATTCCCGCCGATCTAGACGCCGTTCTTGACGCTGCCTGGGAAGCAGCGAGAAAAGTTCCGGGATACATGGTCGAGAATGAGGCCCGCTTTCTTGGGCTGGTCGCTGCCTGTACGCCCGTGAAGGGCGCAATCGTTGAAATCGGCAGCTTCAAGGGCAAGTCCACCGTGATGCTGGCCAAGGTGGCCGAGCATTATGGCCTGGGGCCTGTCGTCGCAATAGATCCCCACAACTCCCCTGAGTTACTTGACCACGATGCCGACCCCAGTGCATCGTCCTATCAGGATTTCTTGAACAATATTCAGTCTGCCGGAGTCTCTGGCCTCGTTGAGGTCCACCGCGCTTACTCGAGCGATGTCTCGTCGACATGGAATCGCCCCATCCGGTTTTTGTGGATTGACGGAGACCACACTTATAAGGGTGCCAAGACTGACTTCGACGGTTTCTTTCCCCACGTCGTGCCGCAGGGAGTGGTGGCGTTTCACGACTCTCTAAATGTCTTCTCAGGTCCCATCCGCGTTTTTGTCGAGGATGTGCTGCGCTCCAATCAATTTGGCGCCGCGGGATTCGTCCACTCCATTGCCTGGTCTCAGTTTCGGCCGGAGGACGGCGCTCTCTTTCAAGAGCAGCGGACGCGGCTTGAGAGGGTAGCCGCGCGGCTCATCCCGATGGTCAACGAAGACCGGGAGTTGCACGGCCTCGAGAAGATTCACTTCAAACTGACTCGCTCCCGCGTTCCGCACGCGGCCATCCGGCCCAGCGAGTGGGCTTCGCAGTTGAATCAATTCGCATAGGGGTCATCTGGCTGCAGGCGACAACAATCGGTTCCGTGCCAGATTTCGGGGCGTGGCCACGACGCTAAACGTTCTCTGGAAGGAGCCGCTGCAGACAGCAATCCTTGCTGACGGCGCACTCAAAAGAGATAGACCGCACCCAGAAGCAGGATCGCGGCGAAAATGGCAAGAACTTCACGGTTCGAATGGCCGATAAATTACGGCGCAAATGGCAGTTACCTGCACCTGCCCGCGTTTACAGCGGAACCAGAGTTGGTGTATCCCGAAAGCACACCTCTCAAGTCGACGCGACCATCGGGGAGCGGCGGCCTTTTTGAAAATCCAACAGGCCACAGTAACTCTGGTTTCGCTCTAGTGTCCCGAGTCTGAAATACGCAACACAAAACTGGCTGTCATTCTGAGCGAACGGGGCCCCG
>CAYNGB010000055.1:0-36341 GCA_964396795.1 uncultured Occallatibacter sp.
AATGTTCAAGAAGCAGTTGGACGAAGGCATGGCGGGCGACAATGCGGGCATTCTGTTGCGCGGCATCCCCAAGGAGGACGTGGAGCGGGGCATGGTTCTGGCCAAGCCGGGATCGATTACGCCGCACACTCACTTCAAGGGCGAAGTATACGTGCTGAGCAAGGAAGAGGGAGGCCGTCATACGCCGTTCTTCAAGGGCTACCGTCCGCAGTTCTACTTCCGCACCACGGACGTGACGGGAGTGGCGGAGTTGCCGGAGGGCACGGAGATGGTGATGCCGGGCGACAACGTGCAGTTGACGGTGGACCTGATCACGCCGGTGGCCATGGAGAAGGGCCTGCGATTTGCGATCCGCGAAGGCGGCCGCACGGTAGGCGCAGGCACCATTTCGGAAATTATCAAGTAAGTGAAGGCCGACAGCCGGTAGCCAGCAGTTTGGAACCGATAGCTGTCTGATGTGAACTGAGAGGATTTGAAATGCGGGAAATCGTTACACTACAGTGCAGCGTGTGCAAGGAGCGTAATTACTCGACGACAAAGAACAAGAAGACGACCACCGGCCGTCTGGAGTTCTCAAAGTTCTGTAACCGCTGCCGCAAGCACCAGCCGCACAAGGAATCGAAGTAACGCAGCGGTCAGCGAACAGTTGACAGGGAACAGTTAACGGCAATCTCATTCCAAAGTCAGGATGCCGGCAACTGATAGCCGTTAGCTGATGCTGAAAACTGCTTTTAGGGGCGTAAGCTCAACGGTTAAACTGTCGGTCTCCAAAACCGAACTTGGGGGTTCGAATCCCTCCGCCCCTGCCAGATTCGGGTAAGGATGCGTCCGGTACAAACACTGGGCGCGAAGGAATTGAAGTATGGCAACCAAAGCAGCAATAGAGAAGGGCGATCAGCGTTCCGCCAAGCTGCAGGAACCGGGCGCGTTTAAGAATTTTTCCGGCAGCGCGATGGGTACTTGGACTGGTTTCACCAGCTTTCTCAGCGATGTGCGCGCAGAAATGCGCAAGGTGGTAGCACCCACGCGGAAGGAAGTCCAGGCCACCACTTCGGTGGTTCTGGTCACGGTTTTCCTGTTCGGATTTTTCTTCTTCGTGGTGGATGCGATTTTCAACAGGGCCTTGCACCAGGTGCTAACCAGGCTCGGCGGCGCACAATAGAGCTCGCCGCTGCGAATCGAGAACAGAATGGCAGAAGAACTAGAGCAACCCGCGGAGCAGCCACAGCCACAACCGCAACCTGAACGCAACGAGCGCTTCAGGTGGTACATCCTGCATGCTTATTCGGGCTTTGAGCGCAAGGTACGCGAGTCCATCGCCAGCCGCGTAGAGGCCTTTGGTCTACAGGATAGAGTGGGGCGGGTCATGATTCCCACCGAGCCGGTGACGGAGATCATCAACGGCAAAAAGCGCACCGTGGAGAGGGTCTTCCTGCCCGGCTACGTGCTGGTGGAGATGGAACTGGATAACAACCTGTGGCACGTGTTGAAAGACACGCCCAAGGTGACGGGTTTTCTGGGCACCGGCGATAAGCCGGTAGCGCTGTCGGAAGAAGAAGTGAGTTCGATCCTCTTCCGCTCCGAAACCTCCAAGGACAAGCCACGGCTCAAAATCAAGTTTGAGAAGAACGAGCAGGTCCGGATTACCGACGGCCCGTTTGCAAACTTCAACGGTGTGGTGGATGAAATCAACGAAGATCGCGAGACACTCAAGGTCATGGTGACTATCTTCGGACGCTCCACTCCGGTTGAACTGGAGTTTGGCAAGGTTGAAAAGATTGAGTAGTTGTGCCTCTAGCTACTAGCTTTCAGCTTCTAACCGGCTTGGCCACCTAGCTGCCGCCGGTTGCAAGCGAACGCTCGGGCGCAACACCAAAATTCGAATACGAAACATGACCGGCGAAAGGCTAGACGCTAGGAGCTGGAAGCTGGTTCCAAAGGAATATTTCATGGCCCCTCCGAAGAAAGTAACCGCACTCGTCAAACTGCAGATCGAAGCCAGCAAGGCCACTCCCGCGCCGCCCGTCGGCCCCGCACTGGGCCAGGCACAGGTCAACATCATGGAGTTCTGCAAGCAGTTCAACGCACGCACGCAGAACAAGGAGATGGCCGGGCTGATCATCCCGGTTGTCATCACGGTTTACGCCGACCGCAGCTTCACCTTTGTCACTAAGACCCCGCCTGCGGCGGTGCTGCTGAAGAAGGCAGCCGGCCTGGCCAAAGGTTCGGGTACTCCGAACAAGGAGAAGGTGGGCAAAGTCACCGAGAAGCAGGTGCGCGAGATCGCCACCCAGAAGATGCCTGACCTGAACGCAGCCTCAGTGGATGCTGCGGTAAAGAGCATCAAAGGCACGGCCCGCTCCATGGGCATCGAAGTGGTTGGCTAACGGCAGCTTGAATGCTTCTTCAAAACAGGCCTTCCCATGGCGGGAAGGCCTCGTTGTTCTGGCTCGGATGCAACCCCGTCTCTAGAACCAGCGCCCGATGGTCAGGAAGACTTTGCGATGTCCGGCGTCTCCCACTGAGGCGCCGACGGTGACGACGCCAAGGGGGGTACTTCCCACCAGGCCCGCGACTCCGTCCTGGCGCAGGATCGCCCGTTGATCAGGCGACCAGACTTCGCCCGCCTCGTAGCCAAGCACGGCATAGAGTCCTTGTCCCAATCCGGTGGGGAGCGCTGCAAGGCGGTGCATGATCCCGGTGCGGGCCAGGTAAGTATCAGTGCCGCGATATTCGTCGAACGAAGAGGCGGAAAGCCGCATCGGCCCACCCAGCGTAAAGAGATAGGGATCGGCCACGCGTGCGCGTAGGTAAGAGTTGACCTCCGTCCCGATCCCGAAGAAATTGCGTTCGCTCCAGGGACGGGTCATCGCGAACGAGAGATGGGCCACCGGAGCATTGTCGCTGCCGGCAGCGTGGTAGAACGCACCTGCTGCGGCGGAAAAGCGAAAGCCGTTCGGTGAAAGGGTGCCGGAATCTGACTTATCGAGGTTGATGCGCAGAAGGCCTGTCTGTGCGGTGCCGTTCAGATAAGGGCTGCCGTCATTGCCGGTACGCAAGCTCCAGCGAGTGTCTTCGGCGCGCCACAGGGCGGAAATTTGCAGGGTGTTCGAAAAGGTCCGACCTGCTTCCATTCCCGCTTCAAGGTTTTGCTGAAAGCGTTCGGCTATCCGCTTTTGGTTGGCCCAAATATAGACCGGCTCGCGGACCACACGCGCCTCCGGCTGCAAGAAGTAGCCCTGTGGGCTCAGCAGGCGATAATACTCGGTGGTCAGGTCGGTCATGTAGCCAATGCGCGCCCCGGCGCGGAATTCTGAGCCGAAACCTCCCAGGTTTTGATCGACGAGACGCAGAGTCACCTCACCGCGTGTGATGTTGGACGTGGCGGCAGCCACTTCTGGGCCGACGTAAAGGAAGGGCGGTCCGTCGGGATCCTTGCGCAACCTGACGAGAATACCGGTGTCCGGGGTCGAGGGAGAGCCGCTGGCGGTGGCTTCTGCGAAAGTCGCGTAGGTCGCAGCATATCCTCCGTCCGCCTGGACACCTTTCAATCCGGACAGAATCGCGCTCGACGACGCAGGCTGGTTCTGTGCAGTCCGCATGTCGCGCATCACCTCGCGCGCCGCACCAGGTTCGCCTCCCTCGACGCGCACCTCACGCACTATCCCGGGTGGGCTGTGCTCGCGGGCACGCCGCGCGGCCAGATACTCCTCCCAGGCAGAGCCGTCGAGTGCGAAGCGAAGCAGCGCGGTCCGATTCATCTCGGCGGCTTTATAGCCGGCAGCCATCAACTGCTTCGCCTTGCTGTAATCGGCGCCGGAGAAGCTGCCCACGGGCACCGTGATCACCACATCGGCCAGGGCCTCGGCTTGCTCTACATTGCGCAGAATGCCCGCGGAGAAGGCGCGGTCGAGCACTCCCACAATGGAGCTGGTATCCGCTCCCGAGAGCGGGCTCTCCTCCAGATGCACGGCGATCACAGCATCTGCATGCAACTCGTGGCGCAGCACGTCGGTGGGCAGATTATCCACAATGCCGCCATCCACGAGATAGTGGCTGTCTGGGCCCATCACCGGAGAGAAAACACCGGGAATCGAGATAGACGCGCGAACAGCCTGGGCGAGCGGCCCGGAGGCAAAGTTCACCGGATGGAGGGTGTTCAGGTCAGTCGCTACACAGCGAAAAGGGATGGGGAGTTGGTCGTAATCCAGGTCTTCGCCGTCATAGGCAAAAAACTCACCGTCCAGAAACTCGTTCACGCCGCGGTCGGTAAGCAGTGCATTGCGAAGACCCAGCCTGTTTTTAAGACCGAGCCTGATGGACTGCGGGATCTCGCGACGGTCCTGGCGGCGGCGAAAACTGGCGTCGGCATAGGCGGTCTGAAGGGCGAAGACGCTGGAGATGGAGTTGCTGAGAGCCAGAGTGCGCAGCTCTGCCGGGGTGCGTCCAGTGGCGTAGAGTGCTCCCACTAGCGAACCCATGCTGGTGCCTGTGAGTCGGTCCACTGGAACGTGGTGCTCCTCCAGCCATTCGAGCACCCCCACGTGGGCCAGCCCCAGAGCGCCGCCGCCTTCCAGAGCCAGTCCCACCGCCGGACGGCCCGAGGGAGCGAGCGGGGGCAGGGCAGTGTCAGCTGAAGTGTGTGCAGTGTTGGGGAGGCCGCTGTTTGGTTCCTGTCCGAGCTGCTGTCCCCAGACCGAGGCCGAAAAAAAGAGAGGAGTAACAAGGATTGCAAAAGAAATTCTCCGCACGGCGATTCCTCCCGGCGAATTGCCTGCATCCAACGTAACTCTGTTCAAGGGAATTTTCAGTGATATGACTGAGACTTAGAGACTCTGACTGAGCCGTGCCAAATACATTTCGTGCATGCACACAAAGGCCCTCCTGTTAGGAGGGCCTTTGTGCATGTGTGATTGTCGGCGCAGTGAACGAGGTAGCCGGCGGGCGTCCTATTTCGGCGGGGCCGGAGTGAACACCTCGCGCCTTTGGCCGGGTTCGGGTTTGGGCTTCGGTTTGGGCGCTTTCTTCTGTTCTTTTCTGCCTTTGTCTTTGCTTCCCATGGGTGACAGCATGACACAAAATGCCACCCTTCGAAAAGCCCCACTTCGCCTGAATCTGCCTCGAGGCGTCTCGTTAGTTGCTGTTTTTCGATACGGCCGTGCGAGCCGGGTGATCGTGATTCAGAGTCGCCTTGAAACTTCAAGCACGCCGGGCCAGCTCCTACTCCCCAGCACCGCCCGACGCCGTGACAAACACCCTTTGCGGTGCGTAGACCTTCGCTGCCGGACCGCCAACCTTCAGGTTCAGGGTTTCCACGGTGGGCTTATCCTTCAGACGACCGTCGACGCTCAGCCGGTACTGGTTCTGCAGGCGCCAGCTTAGATCCTCGAAAAACGGCACAAACGAGACTGGATTGCCGTCGCCGCTCCAATAGTTGTAGCCGCCCGTGCTCTGGGTCAACGTCGCCAGCAGACTTTGCCCAGCGTCGGCTCCCGCAGTGGTGTTGTCATAGCGACCCCGGTTGGTCCAGTAGATGGAATAGACCACCAGTCCCGCCCGGATCGAATCGTTCACGGCGGCCTCAACGTACGGATCTGCTGGATCGTAGCGAGGTTCATAGGTGTCCACGCCATCGGTAATCAGCAAGACTTCGTGCCGCGCTCCGCCATCGTTCGAAGGCCAGTGCCGCGCCAGGTCTGAAAGGCAAAAGTACGGTCCGCCGCTGGAGCCGATAGACCCAGCGGGCAGGTGGAGGCCACGCACCACCTGCGCATGGTCCGCCGAAAGCGGCCCGGCCATTACAGCCCGTCCGTTCTCCATGTACCCCAAGGCGACCTTCGTATCGGCTGGCAGGCTCTGGATGAAGGTGGATACATCGGGCAGCTGCTGCCCCAGACTCGCACGTGCTGAGCTATCCATCAGCACTACTAACTCCAGGCGTCCATCGGGGCCGCGCAGCGGCACCCAGCCAGTGGCATCGGAGTCTCTTCCGTTCACTTTCGCCTGCACATCCTGCAGGGTCACGTTAACGTGCGTTTCTCGATCCTTCTTGGGGAGCACCGTTACGATGGCCTTTCCCTCGCCCTGCTTGGTTGCCGCTTCCGGCAGCGCTGCCGTGGCCGTAACCATCGTTCCGGCAACCATGCAGATTGCGATTTTGAGCCTTTTCATATAGATTTGTCCCCCCGAGGAGCGGGCGCCGCCGATCTGCGCGTCAAACCTCCCCAGTAGTGGGTTAGACGTTCGGCAGGGGCGGATTCGATGCGCGGGGGCGAATCGCCTTGATTCGGCCATCGCCAAGGTGCGTTTCGATCGCCCCGCGTTTGCAATCTGGCTGCCATTTCGCTATGATCCAAAGATGTGCTCAGGGGAAATCTCTGGGCCGTCATAAGCACCACGGTTTCTGGATCCGTTCGAGTGTTCGCCCGGCACTGAGAAATGTTGCCCGGCGGCGAACCGCGGGTTCCTCGCAAAGCGGGGCGGGCAGGAGCGGTGGGAGACGAGGGGAAAATGGCAAGAGCCAGTAAAAATATCACGAAGGCGCGCGCAGCTATCGTTAAGCCTGCGTATCCTCTGCCTGAAGCAGTGGGCCTGCTCAAGCAGGTTAAGTATGCCAAGTTCGACGAAACCGTCGATTTGACCATGCGCTTGGGTGTCGACACCCGCCATGCTGACCAGATGGTGCGCGGAACAGTGGTTCTACCGCACGGCCTGGGCAAAACCAAGATCGTGGCCGTTATCGCCACCGGCGATCGCCAGAAGGAAGCCACTGCGGCCGGCGCGGACTTTGTGGGCGGCGAAGAGATGGTGGAGAAGATCCAGAAGGAAAACTGGACCGCCTTCGACGCGCTGATTGCCACCCCGGACATGATGAAGGTGGTGGGTCGCCTGGGCAAGGTGCTGGGCCCCAAAGGCCTGATGCCCAACCCCAAAACGGGGACTGTGACTCAGGATGTGGGCGCGGCGGTGAAAGAGATCAAGGCCGGTAAAGTGGAGTTTCGCGCCGACAAGACCAGCTTGGTGCACGTGCCGGTGGGCAAGCTGAGTTTCCCGCCTGAAAAGCTGGTGGAGAACGCGACCACCGTGATTACCTCGATCGTGCGTGCCAAGCCCTCGGCGGCCAAGGGCAAGTACATCAAGAGCGTCACCCTGAGCTCGACGATGGGGCCCGGAGTGCCGCTGGATTCGGCTGTGGCTGACTCGGTCGGCAAGCATTAGACCCGCGGTTCGTGATTAGTGGTTGGAGGTCAGTCGATACATCAGACCCGACCCTGACCGGATGATTGTGAAGAATTGTTCGAAATAGAAGCGCCGATGGAGGCGCGACCCGCTGAGGGGAGCAGGAAGATGGCGATTTCAAGAGCGAAGAAGACTGAAAAGGTTCAGCTGCTGGCCAAGGAGCTGGAGACCTCGACAACGGCAATTATTGGCACATTTTCCAAGCTCACCGTGGCCAAGGACTTTGCGCTGCGCAAGGTAATCCGTGAAGCTGGCGGCAAATACCGCGTGGTCAAAAACAAACTGGCCGCAGTATCCGGCGAGGGCACCAAGGTGGGAACAGCGCTGAAGGGCCTCAAGGGCGTGAATTCCGTGGCCTTCACCTCGGGTGATCCTGTGGCGCTGGCCAAGGTGTTTGCCAAGTGGGCCGGCGATAACGCGGAGTTCCAGTTCAAGCTGGGTATCGTGGACGGCAAGCTGCTGAACGTGGATGAGGTAAAGGCGCTGGCGACCATGCCCGGCAAGGAAGAACTCTTTGCCAAGCTACTGTTCCTTATTAACTCTCCGGCGCAGCGGTTGGCCACCGTCATCAATGCCACGGGTCGCGACCTGGCCGTGGTTTTGAACCAGGGCGTGGAGAAAGAAAAGTTTGCCGGAGCGGCATAGCGCCGTTCTGGGCGCCACTTGGTGGCGTGCTTGTTTTAAGGGTTATGGCTGGGGAACAGGCGGGAAGGGCGCGGGTCTGGCGCAACGGAAACTTTCAGTCTGGCTTTGCAGCCGGGAAATTCAATTCAAACGGTTCTGATTGGAGAAGAAAATGGCGGATCTCGCGCAGTTGGAAGAACAGATTGTAAGCCTTAGCCTGCTGGAAGCGGCAGCTCTGGTAAAGAAGCTTGAAGAGCGGCTTGGTGTTTCGGCAGCAGCAGCGGCCCCGGTTGCGGTGGCGGCAGGCGGCGCGGCGGCTCCTGTGGTGGAGGAGAAGACCGAGTTCCAGGTGATCCTCAAGGACTTTGGCGCTAACAAGATCAACACCATTAAGGCCGTCCGCGAGGTTACCTCGCTTGGTCTGAAGGAAGCCAAGGATCTGGTCGACGGCGCCCCCAAGGCGTTGAAAGAGAGTGCGACCAAGGATGAGGCTGAGGCCATCAAGAAGAAGTTCGACGGCATCGCTACAATCGAAATCAAGTAGTTCGCGACTTGCAAGGCGGTCCGGGACGCGTTACGATAATCGTTGCGCGTCTTTCCGGCTCATTCCGATCTTCTAAGGGAATGGGCGGAAACTGGTCGACGCGTCTTGAGAAGAGTAAAAAGGCATGAAAGAGTCCGTCTGCTGGAGCAGGGCCAAGCACTCCGGCGGAGGGATTTGCGTGTTGTTTTAAGTGCCTTCGGGTCAACAAGATAGGCGGGTTTCTTGTTGATGGAAAGTGGCTGGCTGGCGGGCGAGCGGCAGAAGCGAGCTTTGGGATCGGCGAGAGCAGGGCAAAGGAATCCGGATGGGAGCACAGGCATTGGGCCGCGCTCGTGAGGCATTGTGTCCTTACGGGCCGTTTGTGTGTATCCATGGTGGCAGATAGGGCCATTCGGACAAAATCTGACATAACTGCGCAGATTTATTTTCACGTCTCTCACCGGCGCGTCTGTTTCCTCAGTTGTGCGCATTCTACGACGCGACTTGGGCAAGGTGTCCAATTCGGCTTCGTAGAGAGTCGTCGCTTTTCGCAGGTCGCGGCGACTAGGGGATTGTGTTGTTAGATGCACGCTCCCTGGTCATGCTATAACGCAACGGCCTGATGAGAGGCAAGGCCCGCAGCGCGCAATTTCAGCGCAGCTCTCAAGCGAACACGCTTGGCAAAGCGAACTCCGGTACGCCGGCGGCCTGGATCAGGGCATGCCGGAATGGCTGGGCGGGATTGGCTTCGACGTTTGCCAACCTGGGTTTATCAGTGTTTCTTACCGTAAACTGCCGGCGCCCCGAGACTCAGGCGCTGGCCCGGCCCGGTCCTTGGCGGGACCCCGGTGCCGGATTGACGAGCCTCAGGAGTGAAGCATGCCCAACGAGAAGCGCGCGATTCGCAGCCGGCTCGATTTTTCCAAGATTCCCACCGCAACCCAGATTCCCAACCTGATCGAAGTGCAGCGCCGCTCCTATGAGCGCTTTCTGCAGATGGACAAGCTGCCCAACGAGCGCGACGACTCGGGCTTGCAGTCCGTTTTTGTCTCCGTTTTCCCGATCTCCGATTTCCGCGGTATTTCGCAATTGGACTTTGTGGATTACGCGATCGGCAACTGGGAGTGCAAATGCGGACACTTGAAGGGGCTGCACCACCTGCGCACGGCCTGCGTGCATTGCGGCGCCATGGTCATTACCGACCCGTTTCTTCCCGGCGACGTGCTCTGCCAGAAGTGCGGCACTTATAACAAGAACACGCCCGACTTCTGCAACAAGTGCGGCGACCCTGTCGGTCTGCAACTGAAATACGACCAGCAGGAGTGCGAGGAGCGGGGCATGACCTTCTCCGCGCCGCTCAAGGTGACCGTCCGGCTGACCATTTACGACAAGGACGCCGAAACTGGGAACAAGACCATTCGCGACATTAAGGAGCAGGAGGTTTTCTTCGGCGATATTCCGCTGATGACCCCCAACGGCACCTTCATCGTGAACGGCACTGAGCGCGTGATCGTGTCGCAACTGCACCGCTCTCCGGGCGTCTTCTTTGAGACCGCCAACAATCGCACTTACTTCCTGGGCAAGATCATCCCCTACCGTGGCTCCTGGGTGGAGTTTGAGTACGACCAGAAGAACACCCTCTACGTGCGCATCGACCGCAAACGCAAGTTCCTGGGTACCATCTTCCTGCGTGCGCTGGGGCTGCGTTCAGACGAAGAGATTCTGAAGACTTTCTATACCGTGGACCGGTTGCAAATCGCTGACGGCAAGCTGCAGTGGGTGGTGTCGCAAGATCTTCGTGCGGCCACTCACCTGGTGGGCGCCAAGCCTGCGCATGCGATATTGCACAAGGGCGAGGAAATTGCGCACTCCGGACGCAAGGTCACACCCAGCACGCTGAAGGCGCTGCGTGCAGCGGGAATTGAGAAGGTTGAAGTGGAAGCCGCCGAGTTGGATGGCGCGCTGACCGCTGCAGATGTGGTCGATCTGGCCACCGGCGAAGTGGTCGTAGAGGCCAACGTCGAGCTGACCGCCGATCGCCTGCACAAGGTGCTGTCCAGCGGCGCGACCGGCTTTGAAGTCTTCTTCCCCGAGCGCGACGACGTGGGCAACATCATCACCAACACCCTCAAGCGCGACTCCGTGCGCAAGCCGGAAGAAGCGTTGATCGAGATCTACCGCAAGCTGCGGCCCGGCGATCCGCCGACGCTGGACACAGCCACGGCCCTGTTTGAAGGTATGTTCTTCGACGCGCGCAAGTACGATTTCTCGCGCGTGGGGCGGCTCAAGTTCAACATCAAGCTGTATGAAAATCAGGACGCCACGGGGCTCGATCATCGCACCCTGACCCCCGAGGATTTCTACGCCACCATCCGTTATCTGCTCAAGCTGCGCAAGAACATCGGCATGGTCGACGACATCGACCATCTGGGTAACCGCCGCGTGCGCGCCGTGGGCGAACTGATGGAGAACCAGTTCCGCATCGGCTTGGTGCGCATGGAACGCGCCATCAAGGAAAAGATGAGTGTGTACCAGGAACTCACCACGGCTATGCCGCACGACCTTATCAATGCCAAACCGGTGATGGCGGCCATCCGCGAGTTCTTCGGTTCCTCCCAGCTTTCGCAGTTCATGGACCAGACCAACCCGCTCTCCGAGATCACGCACAAGAGGCGTCTCTCGGCTCTTGGGCCGGGCGGCTTGTCGCGTGAGCGCGCGGGCTTTGAAGTGCGCGACGTGCATCCCACCCACTACGGCCGCATCTGCCCCATCGAAACGCCGGAAGGTCCAAACATCGGCCTGATCAGCTCTCTTAGCTGTTTTGCGCGCATCAACGAGTATGGCTTCATCGAGTCGCCTTACCGCAAGGTGAAGGACGCGCGCATTCTGGACTTTGTTGAGATCGCCAATGCCGGCGAAAGCGGCCTGCGCGTCGGCGACCACATCGAGAAGGAAGAGGCTCTACGGCTGAACGCCGCGCTGAAAAAAGCGGGCAAGCGGCAAATCGACCACATCCCCTTCAGCTTCTACCTGTCGGCGTGGGAAGAGGACAAGCACACCATCGCCCAGGCCAATATTGAGTTCAACGATCAGGGCGTGATCACCGAGGATCTAGTGAATGCGCGCCGCCAGGGCAACTTTGTGCTGGTCAACCGTGCTGAGGTGGATTACATCGACGTCAGCCCCAAACAGCTTGTCTCAGTGGCTGCGTCGCTGGTGCCGTTCCTCGAGCATGACGACGCCAACCGAGCGCTGATGGGCGCCAACATGCAGCGCCAGAGCGTTCCGTTGCTGGTGGCCGAGGCGCCGCTGGTGGGCACGGGGATGGAAGGCGTGACTGCGCGCGACTCTGGAGCCGTAATCCTGGCCAAGCGCAACGGTATTATCGATTCGGTCGACTCCGAGCGCATTATCGTGCGTGTCGAGGGCGAGCATCATCCCACCCAGCTTTCGCGCGAGGTGGGGTCTGACATCTACCAGCTCATCAAGTTCAAGCGCTCCAACCAGAACACCTGCATCAACCAGAAGCCGGTAGTTCGTGAGGGCGAGCGCGTCATCAAGGGCCAGGTCATCGCCGACGGTCCCTGCACTGAACAGGGCGAGCTGGCCCTGGGCCGCAATGTGCTGGTGGCCTTCATGCCCTGGCGCGGGTACAACTTTGAGGACGCCATCCTCATCAGCGAAAAGCTGGTTCGCGAGGACTACTACACCTCGGTGCACATCGAGGAGTTTGAAATCGAGGCTCGCGACACCAAACTGGGCCCCGAGGAAATCACGCGCGACATTCCCAACGTCAGCGAGCACTCCCTGCGCGACCTGGACGAGAGCGGAGTCATCCGCATCGGCGCCCAGATCGGCCACGGCGACATTCTGGTGGGCAAGGTGACGCCCAAGGGCGAAACTCAGCTCACTCCAGAGGAAAAGCTGCTCCGCGCCATCTTCGGCGAAAAGGCCGGCGACGTGCGCGACGCCTCACTCACCTGCCCTCCGGGCATCGAGGGCACGGTAGTGGACGTGCGCATCTTCAGTCGCAAGGGGCAGGAAAAGGACGAGCGTGCCAAGCAGATCGAGGGCGAGTATATCGCCAAGCTTGAAAAGAACCTGGGCGACGAAATCCGCATTCTGACCGACGAACGCCTCAAGCGCCTTGAAGGCATTCTGGGCGCCAAGGAAGTGCTCGCAGATCTGCACGACGAACGGACCAACAAGCGCCTCCTTACCAAGGGGGGGATTCTGGACCGCGAGACCATCGAGCGTATCTCCACCAAGAACCTCAAGCGCATCCGCTACGCTGACAAGGACCCCCGAGTCAACGAGCAGATCGACGAGATTGAGGAGATGACCTCACGCCAGATTGAGGTGTTACGCAAGATCACCAATGAGAAGATCGCCAAGCTGCAGAAGGGCGACGAGCTGCCTCCGGGTGTCATCAAGCTGGTCAAGGTCTACGTCGCCATGAAGCGCAAGCTGAGTGTGGGCGACAAGATGGCCGGACGTCATGGCAACAAGGGCGTGATTGCGCGCATTCTGCCTGAGGAAGACATGCCCTACCTGCCCGATGGAACTCCGGTGGAGATTGTACTTAATCCTCTCGGTGTCCCCTCGCGTATGAATGTGGGCCAGATCCTTGAGACCCACCTGGGCTGGGCGGCCAATGTTCTGGGCAAGAAGATCGCCGCACTGGTGCGGGCCAATACCGATGCGGCGTATACGCGCGAACTGGTGAAGAAGGAGTTCGCCGGAACCGCAACGCTGCGTCAGTTGCTGGAACTGGACGACGAAATGCTGCTGCGGGTTGCGGCAGGCATGGAGCGAGGCATCTGGTTTGGGACCGCGGTCTTCGACGGCGCCAAGGAAGATGAGATCAAGGCGCTGCTGGCTTCGGCCGGACTACCTTCCTCGGGCAAGACGGCTCTATTCGACGGCATGACCGGCGAGCAGTTCGAACAGCCCGTCACCGTGGGCTACATTTACATGCTTAAGTTGTCTCACCTGGTGGACGACAAGATTCACGCGCGTTCCATCGGGCCGTACTCGCTGATCACCCAGCAGCCGCTGGGCGGAAAGGCACAGTTCGGCGGGCAGCGCTTCGGCGAGATGGAAGTGTGGGCCCTGGAGGCTTATGGCGCCGCGTACATCCTGCAGGAACTGCTTACCGCCAAGTCCGACGACGTCTATGGCCGAACCAAGATCTACGAGGCCATCGTCAAGGGCGAAGCAGCCATCGAGCCGGGTGTGCCGGAGTCATTCAACGTACTTATTCGCGAATTGCAGTCGCTGTGCCTCGACGTGGAACTCATCAAGCGTGCGGATCTCGTGCGCAAGACTCCCGCGCCGGAAGTTGCGGCAGTGGCCGATTGAAATCAGCTTTCGGCTTCTAGCCACTGGCTGCTATCTTTCACGCGCAAATTCGATGCGATAGGAAGTAGTTGGATGGGCTGGAAGCTGGGAGCAAGCAGCTAGTAGCTGTTTCTTGGGGTCCTTCTTGAAAGCGGCAAACACCGCTTCCCGGGAAGGAAGGATCCTTCAGCAATCCCGGGGAAAACCGAGGCAGGCGCCGAGAGGCCCGCCAAGGAGGGTCGCCTTGTTCCGTTCGAACCCGTTTGAACTTACCAGTCCGATTACCGATTTCGACGCTATCCGTATCATGCTGGCCTCGCCGGAAAAAATCCGCAGCTGGTCGCATGGTGAGGTCACCAAGCCGGAAACCATTAACTATCGCACCTTCAAGCCGGAGCGCGACGGCCTGTTCTGCGCCCGCATCTTTGGCCCGGTGACTGACTGGGAGTGCCTTTGCGGCAAGTACAAGCGCATGAAGCACCGCGGCGTCATCTGCGACAAGTGCGGCGTCGAAGTGACGGTGAGCAAGGTGCGCCGTGAGCGCATGGGCCACATTGAGTTGGCGTCGCCCTGTTCGCACGTCTGGTTCTTCAAGGGCCTGCCCTCGCGCATCGGCCATCTGCTCGACATCTCCCTGCGTGACCTCGAGAGCATTCTCTACTTCGAGTCCTACGTGGTGGTCGATCCTGGCGACGCGCCCGTAAAAGAGCGCGAGATTATCAAAGACGAAGGCAAGTACCGCGAACTCGACCAACAGTTCCGCCCCTCCGGCTTCAAGGCCATGATGGGCGCCGAGGCTATCAAGGAACTCCTCAAGCGCGTGCAAATCGACGAACTAGGCGTGGAACTGCGCGAGAGGATGAAGACCGAAACCTCAGCACAGAAGAAGCTCAAGTACGCCAAGCGCCTCAAAGTGGTCGAGGCTTTCCGCAAGAGTGACAACAAGCCACATTGGATGATTCTGGACGTGTTGCCGGTGATTCCTCCCGAGCTACGCCCGCTGGTGCCGCTGGATGGCGGCCGTTTTGCGACCTCCGATTTGAATGATCTTTACCGTCGCGTCATCAACCGCAACAACCGGTTGAAGAAGCTGATGGACCTGCACGCGCCTGAAGTGATTGTGCGCAACGAGAAGCGCATGCTGCAGGAAGCCGTCGACGCCCTGTTTGACAATGGCCGCCGTGGCCGCGTGCTGCGCGGCGCCAACAACCGCCCGCTGAAATCGCTCTCCGATACGCTCAAGGGCAAGCAGGGCCGCTTCCGCCAAAACCTGCTCGGCAAGCGCGTGGACTACTCTGGCCGCTCCGTCATCGTGGTCGGTCCCGAATTGAAGCTGCACCAGTGCGGGCTGCCCAAAAAGATGGCGCTCGAACTGTTCAAGCCCTTCATCTATCACCGTCTGGAACAGACCGGCCATTGCACAACCATCAAGCAAGCCAAGGAAATGGTGGAGATGCAGGAACCGGTGGTGTGGGACATTCTTGAAGAGGTCATCAAAGACCATCCGGTGCTGCTCAATCGCGCCCCCACGCTCCATCGTCTGGGCATTCAGGCCTTTGAGCCGGTGCTGGTGGAAGGCAAGGCCATCAAGATTCACCCGCTGGTCTGCACCGCCTTCAACGCTGACTTCGATGGCGATCAGATGGCCGTCCACATTCCGCTGTCACCTGAAGCGCAGATTGAGGCCAGCGTGTTGATGCTGGCCTCGCACAATATTCTTTCGCCCGCTTCCGGCCAGCCCATCACCGTGCCCACACAGGACATGGTGCTCGGCCTCTACTACCTCACCAAGGCCAAGAAGGGCGGCAAGGGCGAAGGTCGTGTCTTCTCCAACACTGAAGAAATTCTGATGGCCCTCGAAGCCAAGGAAGTCGAGACCCTCACGCCCATTCGCCTGCGCTACACCGGCAAGGTGCTCGACATGACGACGGCCTACGACGACCAGGATCTGACTCATACCGAGGCGGTGGACTTTAATAAGGAGTACATCTCCACCACCGTGGGCCGCGTGATCCTCAACGACGCGCTGCCGCCGGGTATGCCCTTCATCAATGGCCTGCTGAAGAAGAAGGGCATTGGCCAGTTGGTCAACTATTGCAACCAGAACCTCGGTCTTGAGGTGACGGTGGGCATGTTGGACCGCATCAAGTCGCTGGGCTTCAATTACGCCACCAAGTCCGGCCTCTCCGTGGGGTTGGACGACATGGTGATTCCAGCCAGCAAGTACACCACGGTGGACGAAGCCGACAAGAAGGTGATCGAGGTCCAGAAGCAGTACATGGACGGCGCCATCACCAACGGCGAGCGCTCCAACAAGGTCATCCAGATGTGGTCCGCGGTTACCGACCAGGTAGCCGATGAGATGTTCGGCAACATGAAGAAGGCGGACGACGAAGGAGCCATGAATCCGATTTACATCATGGCGGACTCCGGCGCCCGTGGATCAAAGCAGCAGATTCGCCAGCTTTCGGGCATGCGCGGACTGATGGCCAAGCCCTCGGGCGAAGTCATCGAGACGCCTATCACTGCCAACTTCCGCGAAGGACTGACCGTGTTGGAGTACTTCATCTCCACCCACGGCGCGCGCAAGGGTCTGGCTGACACGGCGCTCAAGACCGCCGATTCCGGCTACCTGACCCGCCGTCTGGTCGACGTGGCCCAGGACGTGATCGTGACCGAGTATGACTGCGGCACTTCCGAGGGCATCTACGTCGGTTCCATCGTCGAGTCTGGCGACATCATCGAGCCCATGCGCGACCGCATTATCGGGCGCGTTTCGCTGGAGCGCATTAAGGACTACGACGGCAACGTGGTGGTCGACGTAAATCAGCCTATCGACGAGGACATCGCCTCCGCCATTCAGGGCGCGGGTGTCGAGAAGGTAAAGATTCGCTCCGTGCTCACCTGCGAGTCGCGGCGCGGCGTTTGCGCCTTGTGCTACGGTCGCAACCTGGGCTCTGGTCGCATGGTGGAGCTGGGCGAGACCTGCGGTGTGATTGCTGCGCAGTCCATCGGCGAGCCGGGCACGCAGTTGACCATGCGTACCTTCCACGTCGGCGGTACCGCCAGCCGCGTGCAGGACAAGTCTCGCCTCGACGCCAAAAACAACGGTTTCGTGCGCTTCATCAACCTCAACTATGTCGAGAGCAAGGACGGCACTCTGGTGGCCATGAACCGTTCCGGTTCGGTGGCCATTGTGGACGAACGTGGCCGTGAAAAGGAGCGCTACCAGGTGGTGTATGGTGCGCGTCTGCGTGCCAAGGACGGTGAACACGTAAAGCTCGGCCAGTTGCTGGCAGAGTGGGATCCCTACACCTACGCCATCCTGACCGAAATCGGTGGCACCGTGCAGTTCAAGGATCTGCAGGAAGGCATCACGCTCAACGAAGAAGTGGACGAGGTCACAGGTCTCTCGCGCTGGGTGGTTGCCGATGCTCCAGATGAAAAGCGGCAGCCGGCCTTCGTGGTCAAGAATGCCAAGGCGCACAAGCGCTATCTGCTGCCCCGCGGCGCTCACCTCATGATTCAGGATGGTGAAGAGGTAGGTCCGGGCGATGTGCTGGCCAAGATTCCCAAGGAAAGCACGCGCACCAAGGACATCACCGGTGGTCTGCCTCGCGTGGTGGAACTGTTCGAGGCACGCAAGCCCCGCGAGACAGCGATCATCAGCGAAATTGACGGCGTGGTCCGCTTTGGTGAAGTGGCCAAGGGGCAACGCAAGATTTATGTCACTGCCGATAACGGCGACGAGAAGGAATACTCGGTGCCGCGTGGCATTCACGTCAACGTGCAGGAAGGCGAACGCCTGCGCGCCGGCGACCCGCTGATGGATGGCCCCTTGAACCCACACGACATTTTGGCCGTGCTGGGTGAAAAGGAGCTGCAAGCTTACCTGGTGAACGAAATCCAGGAGGTCTACCGTCTGCAGGGCGTGGCCATCAGCGACAAGCACATCGAAGTCATCGTGCGCCAGATGCTGCGCTGGGTGCGCATCGACGAGGTTGGCGATACGGACTTCCTGCTCGAGCAGCAGGTGGACCGCTTCACCTTCCGGGAGAAAAACGAAAAGGTGCTGGCCAATGGAGGCCGTCCGGCCATCGGGCGTCCGCTTCTGCTGGGCATCACCAAGGCGTCGCTTTCCACTGACAGCTTCATCTCCGCTGCCAGCTTCCAGGAGACCACGCGCGTACTCACCGAGGCCAGTATCAACGGCGCGGTGGACAACCTGCGCGGCCTCAAGGAGAACGTGATCGTCGGGCGCCTCATTCCCGCCGGTACAGGTCTGGAGTACTACCGCAACGTCCAGCTCTCGCCGGAATTGGAAGAGGCGGCGGCCCGCGTTCAGCTGGAGGTTTCAGCCGAGATCGAAGCTGCCGAGCGCGAACTGGAGTTGATGCGCCAGGAGGGCGAGGCCGAAGAGATGGCAGCCGAGTAAGAACCGGCTTTTCGCTCGATTACGACTCCATCCAAAGGCAGTCCCTGAACTGAAGAGGCCCGGCGTCACGCCGGGCCTCTTCTTCGTCTACCTCTCTCCTTCTCAGTCTCTCGGCAGCAGACCACTGCGGAGATGCAGGCCCGACAGACTCTCAACCGAGCGTCGCTTGGCCAGTTTTACCGTACACATGGCGGCGTCTGCGGCGCTCAGCAGTTTGTCGGCGCTGGCTCCATTCTCCGGATAGATTGCAATGCCCACGCTGGCCGCGCCCCGCAGCACATAGCCGTCCACTGAAAAGGGTGCGTCAAAGCAGCGTTCCAGCCGCAGAGCAATCTCCTCGGCATCGGCGCGGCTGCGCATCACCGGAACCAACGCCGCAAACTCGTCGCCACCCAGGCGCGCCAACGTGTCGCCGGATCGAAGCTGCCGCTTCATGCGTTGCGAAACCTCGCGCAGATAAAGGTCGCCGATTCGGTGGCCATACGTGTCGTTAAATTGTTTGAAGTCATCCAGATCCACGTAAATGAGGCCGAAGATTGATTCTTTCTCCTGCGCCGTCGCAATCTCCTTGTCGAGGAAGCGCTCCAGCGAAAGGCGATTGTGAACGTCCGTTAGCAGGTCGAACTCGGAGCGATGGGCAAGGTCTGAGGAAAGCCTGCGGGTTTCAATGGCCAGCGTCGCCAACTGCACGCCCATTCCCAGCGCTTCGTACTCCGCTTCAGCCGCGCCGGGCTCTTCAGACGAGCGGAATGCCGCAAAAAACGTCCCCAGCGCCGCCCCGGCGCGGCCAGGAATTTCGCGTCTCACAACTCGCAACTCGTGCCCATCGACCGGGAATTTTCCCTGTCGTGCTCCATTGGCCAGTGCGCACCAGCAGAGCGCTCCGCCGAGGTCGATCGACACCATCTCTGTGATTTGCTCAATGATTTCGCCCAGGGGCCGGGAGCCGTTGATGTCTTCCAAAATCCGGCTGCGCCGCTGTTCCAGTCGAGTATTGCGCCGGCCCAACTCCGTCTCCGATTCCACACGCTGGGTCATGACCACAGCTTGCCGGTGTGCTCTCCTGCTCTGGTGCCAACCCCAAAACCCGGCGCCGAAAACCATGGCAAGCAAGACGCACACTATGAGACTGAAGCTGCCGGGGGTCAGCCAGGGGAGTCCCGCAATCAATGCGAGCGTGTCCCCTGTATGCGGTGAGATCGGAGTCGCGGACGACGGCGCAGCCCAAGCGGCCGATGCCCAAGCGATAAAAGCTATCGCGGGCAGCCATCCCAGCCTGTGGAGGGATGCGTCTGTGCCAGCAGCGCGAAGCCCTTTGCTTCCAACATCCGCCATCCCTCCTCCTCTCCAGGCCTCCGCTTGAATCCCCTTTAAGTGCAATCCCCTACAAAGCTGGTAACCTAAACCGTTACTGACCAGTTACCGGAATCCTATCTCTTAATAGAATCTGCTTTAATAACCCTTTTGGGGTAGATGGCCCGGATTGGGCCATCCCATAGTAATGAGTTGGGCCTCAAGCAATGTAGGCACCTAGCTCCCGACGCCCATGTGCCGAGGGACTGCACCCGCAGCACGGAGATCATCGTCATGTCGAATACCGGTGACGCTCCATCCGCCACTCCATCAGCTTTCTCGCTCGGTGGCGCCCAAACGCTACCCACTCGACGCATTCATGTGCTCGGTGTCCCACTGGACATGGGTGCCAGCCGCCGGGGGGTCGATATGGGACCTTCCGCCATGCGCGTGGCTGGACTTGAGGCGCGACTTGAGGCCCTGGGCCACCAGGTTACCGACGGCGGCAACATCCTGGTCGAGATCGCCGAAACCCAGGCTTTCGGCCGTGAAAACGCTCGTTACCTCAAGCAGATAGCCGAAACCTGCACTCGAACCGCCCACGCGGTCGTCAAGATTCTCGAAGAGGAGATGACGCCGCTGGTGCTTGGTGGCGACCACTCCCTTGCGGTCGGTTCGGTCTCAGGCGTGGCTGAATTCTACCGCCGCCGCAAGCAGGAGATCGGGGTTCTGTGGATAGATGCTCACTCCGACATCAATACTCCTGCTACCTCGCCCTCCGGCAACGTGCATGGCATGCCCTTGGCCGCCCTGCTCGGCTTGGGACCGGAGTCCTTGAGCAACATCTTCGGCTACGCGCCTAAGATCGCGCCAGAAAACACGGTTCTGGTCGGCATTCGCGACATCGACGCCGCCGAGCGTGCCAACATTCACCGCGCCGGAATCAACCACGTCTTTACCATGCGCGACATCGACGAGCGGGGCATGAGGGCTGTAATGGAAGAGGCTCTGCGCGCCGCCGGTCGCGGCACAGCCGGATACCATGTCTCGCTCGATATGGACTGGATCGACCCCGAAGATGCTCCCGGAGTGGGCACGCCGGTGCGGGGTGGCGCCACATACCGTGAAGCGCATTTGGCCATGGAGATCCTCGCCGACCATGGCCGCATGCTCAGTTTCGAAATAGTCGAGGTTAACCCGGTTATCGACGAACACAACCGCACCGCCGACCTGGCAGTGGAACTGGCCTGCTCTGCTTTTGGAAAGAAGATACTGTGAAAAACGCACGCACCAATGGTTACTGGAAAGGACTTCACTCGGTGACAGCCATGCGATCCATGCTCGCCCTTCTTTTTGTTCCGCTACTTCTGGTATGCATTACTCCCCGGAGCGCCGCAGCGCAAGCGCCAGGTTTTCGCTCCGTCACCATCCAGAACACAGTTCCCAGGCGGGATACGCAGGGCAACGTGATTGATGCCCATGATGGATGTCTGCGCTTCTTTGCCGGCCGCTATTATCTCTATGGCACAGCGTATGGAAAGACGGCGGGCTACACCATCAACAGCCGCTATCGTGTCTACAGTTCCTCCGACCTCGAGCACTGGACCTTTGAAGGAGAACTGCTCAAGTCGCCTCCCGACGGCGTGTACTACCGCCCTTATGTCGCTTACAACGCACTTACCCGCAAATATGTCCTCTGGTACAACTGGTACCGCAAACTGTGGGATGGCCAGGTAGGGGTTGCTACCAGCGACACTCCCGTTGGACCATTCACCATCGCAAACGATGACGTCCAGCTCTCCCAGGCCAAGGACCGCCCCGGCGACGGCAGCCTCTTTGTCGATGAAGACAATACCGCCTACTTCATCTACACCGCCATCGCCCAGGATCACTCCATCCGCGTGGAACGGCTCACGCCTGACTATCTCTCTTCCACGGGCGAAGTCAGCCCGGTGCTCGCCAAGGGATGCGAGGCTCCGTCGATCTTCCGCCGCGGCGCCAGCTATTACGCTGTCTTCGACACCACATGCTGCTTCTGCACTGAAGGCAGCGGCGCGCGGGTTTTTGTAGCCACCCATCCGCTTGGACCTTACACGCAAATTGGAAACATCAACCGCGACGCCAACGGGAAACCCACCATCCCTGCCCAGCAAACGTTCATCGCCACAGTCCAGACCCCGGATGGACCGGTATATCTTTGGATGGGCGACGAATGGAACTCCCGCCCCGACGGCATCAAGGGCCACGACCTTCAGTATTGGGGCCCACCTTTGAAGTTTGCCGCCGATGGCTCCATTCTTCCTCTTGAAAATACGCCGAGCTGGACCGTCAGTGTGGCGCTGGGCCAATCCCGCTCCGGGGCCACAGCGCGCTATGTCTGGCCTCAAAAACGAGATCCGCATCCCATCCGAACCGATGCCTGCCTGGGCACTCCCCTCAACGAGCGTGGGGAACCAGTCGCGGCCAAGTGAGCAATAGTGCGGATCGATTGTGTTAAGTATCGAGTTCCAACGGAACCATGGTCATCCGGTAGTCTTCCGGGCTGCCCCAATACCCGGCAGTGATTGCGAAGACATGATTCCGGTCCTGGAACTTGGGACAGACTTCAGGCGAATACAATCCGGCCGGGGTGGAATCGTAGGAACCGATTCGCGTCCACGGACCCCACGGCCGCGGCGATTCGTAGAAGTCCCAAACCGTGTGAGTGCCTGCGCCCGGCATCTTTCCGCCGCCTGCCGGGTAGTACCACCCAATCATGAAATATCGGCCCTGAGCGGGTAAGTACACGGCGCCGGTCATGCCGAATCTGCCGGCTCCTTGAAGGATCTGCTTCGCTTCACTCATCTTCGACGACCACGCGGCCGCCTTCATCCCGTCCCCGCCCTTGTAGAACTCCCAATCGCTGCCATTCAAAAGGCCGATCTTCGATCGCGCCACCCGTCCCAGCACCATGTCGTCGCCGCAGTCCCAGAAACCGTTGTTCGAAGTCGCATACACATATTCGCTCGCGTTATCCACGTCGGCTTCGCCGTGGCCATAGCCATATTGAATGAAGTAGGGAGTAGCAAACCGTCGCCCGGGAAACATCGGATTGTCATAGTTCTGCTGAGCTGTGCGCGCCCAGCTTTTCCCAAAGTCTGTGCTCTTGATGATGCTCGCATTCTGCGCTGTCTGACGCCTGTAAAGATCGCCGCTATCCTCTCCATAAAGATGGCGTGCCACAACCAGGTAAACCGCGCCATCAATCCAGATACAGCCGGATGATTTCCATGTACACGCATCTGGGCCACGCTGCGATTCGAGTCCATAGTCGGCCATGCCATTGATCGTGGTTCCTTCAAGATGCAGGGCATCGCTTCCCTTTATGCGGTTGAAAGCGACATTGGCATTGCATCCCTTTTGAAACCCTGACGTATCGTTAGAGGGCGAGTAAAGATTGTCATCCCCCGCCCAGGCCGCAACCCATGTGTCGCCTTGATTGTCTGGGAACCGCACAGGTGTCCCGACCTTGACTGCCGTAATGGGCCGGGATGATGCGCCATCCAGATGCGCCTGCGAGAGCATTGCGCCAAAAACGCCCGTTCTTCCCGCCACGGTTGAAGCGAGAGAAGCTATCAGAAAGTTCCGCCTGCGAATCGCCATCTTTTTGAATTCCCTCACTCTTTCCTGGACTGGAAAAGCAGCAAACACGAACCGTTTTCAGCGTCGTCTGAAGCACTTAACCCCTGCGGCCGGTTCGCAGCAAGTATAGGTTGCCTAGTCAATTCGTGACGCGAATGGTTCATACCACGACACGCCTATCGCCCGGCTGAGAGAAAATAGAGAAGAAATGGCTAAAAAACTTCGCGTTGGAATTCTGTTTGGCGGGCGCAGCGGCGAGCATGAAGTTTCGCTGCTGTCGGCAGCCTCGGTGCTAAAGGCGATTGACCGCCGCAAGTTTGACGTGGTGCCCATTGGCATCACCAAGCAGGGCCGCTGGCTCGCAGCCGGCGAAGCCCACAACCTGCTCGAGGGCAACGATAGCGCCGTTGCCCGCCGGCTGCGTGCCGGAGATCCCGCAGCCACACCCGGCGCCAAGCTGCTTCATGAGGGCATTCCCACGCTGCTGGCGCCTGAACCCGCCGCGCATGGTGGCTCCCTTGCGGCACGCACCGGTCAAGCCGCCAACCTGGACGTGGTGTTTCCCGTGCTTCACGGCACCTTTGGCGAGGACGGCACCATCCAGGGACTCTTCGAGTTGGCCGGAATCGCCTACGTCGGCTCAGGCGTGCTCGGTTCGTCTGCGGGCATGGACAAGGATGTGATGAAGCGTCTCTTCGTCCAGGCCGGCCTGGCCATCGTTCCCCACGTCACGCTGCTTCGCACCGATTGGGAGAAATCGCCGCGCAAGTCCATTGCGCAAGTTGAAGCCGCACTCCGCTACCCCGTGTTTGTAAAGCCCGCCAACCTCGGCTCCTCGGTGGGTATCAGCAAGGCCCACGACCGCGGGGAACTGGGTCCGGCTCTCGACCTGGCTGCCCGCTATGATCGCAAGCTGGTCGTGGAGCAGGGCGTGGGCGGCAAAAAGGCCAAGGCCCGCGAACTGGAAGTGGGGGTCCTGGGCAACGACTCGCCCCAGGCCAGCGTGGTGGGCGAAATCATTCCCGGCAAGGAGTTCTACGACTACGAAGCCAAGTACCTCTCTGAGGGCTCGGTCCCGGTGATTCCGGCTAAACTGACTCGCGCGCAGACCAAGCAGGTCCGGGAGATGGCCGTCGCAGCATTTCGTGCCTGCGATCTTTCCGGCCTGGCGCGTGTGGACTTCCTCATGGAGCCCGGAGCCAATGGCCGCATCTTCGTCAACGAGGTAAACACCATGCCCGGCTTCACCCAGATCAGCATGTATCCCAAGCTCTGGGAGGCTACGGGAATCAAGTACCGCGATTTGATTACCAGGCTCATTGAGTTAGCCCTCGAACGCCAGCAGGAAAAGACCCGCACCACCTACAGCCGGGAAGACTAGCGGGGAACAACAAGTGCTCTCCCGGTGTCTAAGTCAACAGCGGGTAATAGGCACCGAGCGTAGAATTCACTGTCGCCGGGCAGCTGGTAACTGATTGTTGGCAAATGGTCACTGACTGCTGCCGTGTATGCCGTATCCTAACCACGAGGAAATTGAACGATGACCCTGCTCGATGCTCCCGTTTTTGACGAAGTTCGCGAGCGCCGCAACCAAGTGATGCTGTGGGGCGGTGTGGGTTTGGCACTGGTCCTGTTCATCGGGGGTTGGCTGATCTCCGGCATGCCCGTCGATTTTCCCTGGAACTGGCCCAGCCACTTTTCTGCCCGAATCACCGTAAACCGGTTCCTCACCGCGGTAGAGAAGAATGATCTGCCGAAGGCCTACGGAATCTGGATGCACGACCCCGACTGGCAGAAGCACCCCGACCCGAACAGCATTTATCCCTTCTCCCGCTTCGAGCATGACTGGAGCTCAACCAGCCCCGACAACGAGTATGGCAACGTCCAGACCCACAAGATTGTGGCCGAACGGCGGAATGGCAATGTGGTGATACTGGGAATCGTCATCAACGGGCACAAGGGAAACGCGCTCTTCCTGAACTACGAGCCAAAGACGCATTTGCTCGGATTCTCGCCGGTCGAGCTATACCTGGGACCGTAGGAACAGCAATTCAGAGCGTCCGCAGGATATCCTCCACGATTCAGCTCTTTGCGCTCCCGCCTCTTTCGTTCGTAAGCGAGCAGGGGCCTTTGCGCCCTAATCGGCGGCTGATGCGCCTGCCAAGGCTGTCAGGGTAGCCTCCAGACTGGTTTCATCTTCCACATGCAGCGCTTTTTGCGTTGGGTCAATCTGGTGCAGCAGCCCTCTCAGCACCTTGCCCGGCCCCACCTCAATGAAAACGGTGGCGCCCGCGCCAACCATAGCATGCACACAATCTACCCAGCGCACCGTACCTGTCACTTGCCGGATGAGCGCATCCCGAGCGGCCGCCGCGGTGGTTACCAGTCCGCCGGTTACGTTGGCAGCCACGGGAATGCGCGGCTCGGCCAGGTCCAGCGCCGCCAGCACGCGCGCCACTTCCTCTTGGGCCGGTTCCATCAGAGCGCAGTGGAAAGGGGCGCTCACCGGCAGCATCACGGCGCGGCGCGCGCCCGCGGCCTTGGCCAGGGTGACAGCTTTTTCCACCGCCGCCAGCGCGCCAGAAATCACGGTCTGCCCCGGCGAATTCAGGTTGGCAGCGGCCACAACCAACCCGGTTTCGGAAGCGGCTTCGGCACACGATTGGGCCACCCGGGCGGCATCAAGCGACAGCACGGCGGCCATTGCGCCCTGCCCCGCCGGAACCGCTAGCTGCATGGCCCGCCCGCGTGCTTTAACCGCCCGCACCGCGTCCGCAAAATTGAGTGTTCCCGCAGCCACGTGGGCCGACCACTCGCCCAGCGAGTGTCCCCCGGCCAAGGTCGGCTGTACACCGTGCGCGGCCAACACTCGCAGCGCTGCCACGCTCACCGCCAGAATTGCCGGCTGAGTATTCTCAGTGAGTTTCAGCTCTTCGTCGGGCCCTTCAAAGCAGAGCCGCGAGAGCGGGAAACCGCAAGCCTCGTCGGCCTCGGCAAAGGTTTCTGCGGCGACGGGAAAGCGCTCGGCGAGCTTGCGTCCCATGCCAACGGACTGCGAACCCTGCCCCGGAAAAAGAAAAGCGATTTTGGTGGACATTCAGAGAGGATTGTACCCTGTCGGCCCAGTCGCCAAGACCCTAGTTCCAGCGACTCTTGTCGTCGTGATCTTCGTCGATCTGGCGTCCCTGGCCGTCGAAGCGAACGGTGCGGCCCTGGGAGCGCATGTAAACCTCGAATTTCCGTGATGCGCGCCGGCGCTTCCAGCGGTAGTAGCGGTTGCGCAGCCCGTACCAGCGCTCGCTGAGCCCCATAGAGAAGGAGAACCCACGCCGCGGCGCCGTCCGAATGTACATCCATCCAGCCAGCGCGCCCCCCAGTTCCGCAAAGGCGTACATCCGCTGCTCTCCGAACAGCATGGCAATGGCCACCAACCCATAGATGATTGCCATGTAGCGAGCCTTGATGCCGATGGTGAAAAACAGCAGAAACTCCATGTCGCCATAGAGCAGCCCTATGGCCACCAGCAGCCCGAAGATGCCGCCGAAGCAACCTGTAAGCAGAGCTGGTGCCATATCCATGTGGGCGAAGCTTCCCCCTGCAAACAGTGCCAACGCGGCCAGCGCCGTTCCCAGCACCGAGGCGGCATAGAGGCCCATGATCCACGAATCCCCGTGAAGGCTTTCAAGAAATCCGGCCAGAAACCACAGCGAGAGAAGTTCGAGCAGCGTCCCCAGCAGCGATGTATGGATCAGGCTGTAGGTAATGGGCTGCCAGAGCGCGCCGTGCAGGAACATGCTGGGATCGAAGGCCAGCCAGATCGCCAAGCGCCCCGCCGAAGCAGGAAATGCCATCAATGCCAGCGCCAGCACAAAGTAGGCCAACAGGTTGGCCAGCACCAGGCGGCGGGTCGCGCCGCGAAAGTCGGGGAAAGCAAACGGTGTGGTGCCAATCCGGCGCATCGTAGTGACAGGGTAAACCGTGGCACGGGCGGGTGTCATGGGCCCGGTCTTACGGCAGGTCGCCCACGACGCCGAAGAGGTGCTCCGAGACCCGAAACCAACGCGGTACTTCATCGTCTGTTCTATGTGCGCGGGCTTCAAGCGTGCAATGGTCCCGGCGGACAGTAGAAGCCGCAAAGGATAACATGGAGCAGAAAATCAGACTTCACATGCCAGGCCGGTGTACCCTGCGCCGGTGCCCAAAGCAGGACTTTTTTGAAGGAATTTACTGGCGTATTCTCCGTCTTGGGAGTTCCTCTGCCAGACCGGAGCCGCGTCGCTTGACCTGGGGCCGGGTCGTCCCTAACACTAGCCAAGTCGTACAGAAAGGTACCGCCATCCTACAACATGAGACACCAGATTCCTGTGAAAGAGACGGAGGCTGTCATGCCCAGCTGCCCTGAATGCGAGAATGAACTAGACATCGAAATGGATGAAGTGGAAGAAGGCGACGTGGTCGCCTGTGACGAATGTGGGTCGGAGTATGAGGTCGTCGGCGTCGAACCGCTGGAGTTAGCGCGTGTGGACGCAGATTACGACGAAGAAGACGACGATCTCTTAGAGGCTAACGAGGAGGAAGAGTGAAGGTGAACCGAGCAAGTATCGCTGCCGGGGTGGTCTTTTTCGCCCTGGCGGCAGGGTGGATGCCACTGGCGCCCCACGGTGGACCGTTACAGGCGCAGGCACAGAACCTGGGCCAGCGCAACGTGTCCGGGAGCGTGGTGGACGGCAATTCTGCCGCCGTCGCTGGCGCCACGGTCTTCCTCAGAAACGTGAAGACCAAGTCGATCCGTAGCTACACTTCCTCCAGCAACGGCCGGTTCCGCTTTGCTCAGGTCAACATGACAGACGATTTCGATCTATGGGCAGAGAAGGACGGCAAGAAGAGCGCCACCAAGACAGTCAGCTCCTGGGATGCGCGCAAAGAGTTTGAGTGTGAACTGAAGATGAAGTGAAGAGAAGACGGCGGCGGCATCGTTCCAACGCCGCCGCTTCACCCTTCCAGCTTCTTTGTCACCAGTTCATTGAGCAGGGCCGGATTTGCTTGCCCTTTTGACGCCCTCATCACCTGGCCCACAAAGAATCCCGCCACCGTCTTTTTACCCGCGCGGTATTGTTCCACCTGCTTCGGGTTAGCGGCTATCACTTCGTCGATCAGCGCTTCGATGGCCGAAGCGTCCGTGATCTGTTCCGGCTTCTCCCGCTCGTACACTGCAGGGAAGTCCTCGCCCTTCTCAAAGCACAGGTCGAAGAGCTGCTTCATCTGCTTTGAGCTGATCTTTCCCGCATCCAGCAGGTCAGCGGCCATCACCACGCCCTTCATTGAGACAGGCGACTGCTCCTGGTCCAGACCCAGCGCCTTTAGCCTGCCGCCCAGTTCGCTCAGCAGTACGTTGGCCACGCGGCGCGGATTCTTCGCGCTGCGTGCCGCGACCTCAAATCGGTCGGCAAATTCCCGCGACGCGGTCAGCGTGTGCGCATCCTGCACGTTTAACTCGTATTCGGCAATCATGCGGGCGCGGCGCGCCTCCGGCAGTTCGGGCAGCTTCTTTCTCGTCTCTGACAAGAACTCCGCAGAGACGATCAGCGGTGGCAGGTCCGGCTCAGGGAAGTAGCGATAGTCGTGCGCCTGCTCCTTCGACCGCATGGAATAGGAGCGGCCCTCCGTCGAATTCCACAGTCGCGTCTCCTGCACCACCCGCCCACCTGATTCGATCACTTCGATCTGCCGCTCGATCTCGTATTCCAGCGCCGCGTGGATGAAGCGAAAGCTGTTCACATTCTTCACTTCAGCCTTGGTGCCTAACTTCGCTTGGCCCTTGGGGCGCACGCTCACATTGGCGTCGCAGCGCAGTGAACCCTCTTCCATGTTGCAATCGGAGACGCCGGTGTAAAGCAGAATCTCCTTGAGACGGGTCAGGTACTCAACGGCCTCGTCGGCGGTGCGGATATCGGGCTCTGAAACAATCTCGATCAGCGGCGTGCCGCAGCGATTCAGGTCCAGATACGTGCGCGAGGCGGAGTCGGCAAAGCCATCGTGCAGACTCTTGCCCGCGTCTTCTTCCATGTGCAGCCGCGTAATCCCGATGCGCTTAATTGTTCCATCCGCAGTTGGAACTTCAATCCATCCGTTCTCCGAGATGGGCTTGTCGAACTGCGAAATCTGGTAGCCCTTGGGCAGGTCGGGATAGAAGTAGTTCTTGCGCGCAAAGATGGAGCGCTCGCGCACTTCGCAATGCAGGGCCAGCGCGGCCAGGGTGGCAAATTCAACTGCCTTCTCATTCAGTACCGGCAACGCCCCCGGCAGTCCCAGGCACACCGGGCAGATGTTGGTGTTGGGCGACGAGCCGAACTGGTTAGCGCAACCGCAAAACGCCTTGGTGGCCGTGAGCAGTTGTACGTGGACCTCGAGTCCGATGACAGGCTCGTATTTAGCCATGACTTCAGGCGAAAGCGCAGCGGCGGGCATAGTTGAATTTTAACGCGAGCGAAAAGATCACCTTTGGGATGGCGAGTGCAAATGCTGCGCACCTTAGGAACAGGCAGCAATTTCGGCCATCTTTCCGTTCCGGCGCGGCAGTGTTTGAGCCCTACTCCGTAGGATCACCGGCCGTAAACGGCGAGCAGCAAGGCTTCTTGGACGCGTGGAAGTTCATCAGTTCCAGCCGGGTTCCGTCCGGATCGTACATGTTGAACTGCCCCTTGCCGTCCAGGCCAATCTGCGTATGCGCATCGTGCACGCCGCTGAGCCGGTTGCCCGCAGCCAGCACCTCGTAGGCATCGTCCACCGACACCACGCCGATCGATAAATGATCCATCACGCCCAGGTCGTGCTTCGACATGGTGGCCGGAATCCCCGTGCCCGATGGGTCGCCGGTCATCATGTACTCCAGCCAATCGTGGCCGTCTGGCGCCTGCTGGCTCACCCAGTCCAGTCTGCCCGGCTTCATGCCCCCGAACCAGTAGGGCTTGAAGCCCAGCAGATCGCGGTAGAAGGCGTTCTCCTTGTCCTGGCTGTGCACCACGAACCCCACGTGAATGATGCGGTGGCCGATCACGTCGGGCGTATCGGGAGCCTTCGCGTGTGCGGGCGGTTCCACAAATTCCACTTTGTTGCCTTCCGGATCCAGCACCGCGAACCAACGGCTGCCGTCGGAGCCTTTCGTCACATGGGCAGGCGTCTTCCAGCCTTTCGCAGCCAGGTATTTGCGCAGCCCTTCGGCGTCATCGGTGTTCCACGCGGTGTGGTCCAGCCGGTTGATGCCCGCGCCCGGCGGCAGCGGCAGTACCTCCACAAACTGTGTCGCGCTGAATGCGTAGCGTACTCCCTGAGGATTCTCGGGGTCGGTCAGCTTGGCTGCGCCGATGACCTCGCGGTAGTAATGATCGGTGGCTGCGGGGTTCGACGTGTAAACAGCCAGATGCGAAATTCCCGTAATCTTCGGGCGCGGCGCGGTAGTTTGGGCAGTGGCGGCAAGCGTGAAAGCAGCGAGTAAGAGGGCGGCCAGGGATCGGGACAGCATAGTGCACCTCGGAATGTGCGGCGGCACCACCATAAATCGATTGGGCCCGCAGTGCAAACCGGATGCTGCCGGAATAGAGCCGGGCATTTCTGCTCGCCCGCCGTACAATGCCGTCATGCCTCGCTACGCTTTTCCTTGTTCCCTTGTCTCTGTTGCCATCGCCATTTGCATGAGCCTGCCCACCGTGGCCCAGACCGCGTCCCTGCCTACCGCTTCGCCCTCTGACCGCGCCCTGGCCCTTGAAATCTTTAAGCAGCTCATCGAGATCAACACCACCGATACGCCCATGGGCAATGTCACCACCGCCACCACGGCCATGCAGAAGCGCTTTCTCGATGCCGGTTTTCCACCGGACGACATCCGCCTGCTCGGCCCCGATCCGCGTAAGCAAAATCTCGTTGTCCGTCTCCGCGCCGCCGGCCAGCCGGACCAGAAGCCCGTGCTCTTTCTTTGTCATATGGATGTGGTGGAGGCCCTGCGCTCCGACTGGCACACCGACCCCTTCCAGTTTGTTGAGAAGGATGGCTACTACTACGGCCGCGGAACCCAGGACATGAAAGAATCGGACGCCGCGCTGGTGGCCACATTTCTGCGCCTTCACCGCGACGGCTACAAGCCCCGCCGCGACCTGATCCTGGCCCTTACCGCGGACGAGGAGGGCGGCAAATTCAATGGCGCGAAATGGCTGGTCAACGAGCACCGTGACCTGGTAGATGCTGCCTACGTCATCAATCCCGATGCCGGCGGCATTGAGCTGGACCATGGCCGTACCATTGCCGCCGACGTGGAGGCGACAGAAAAAATCTATTCTGACTTCCAGATCACTGCCGTCAATCGCGGTGGTCACAGCTCGCTCCCGCGGCCCGACAATGCCATCTACGAGCTCACCGCGGCGCTCAACAAGCTGGCCGCATACACCTTCCCGTTCGAGTTGAACGAGATCACGCGCACCTACTTCCAAAGTCTCGCCGGCAAGGAAACGGGTCAGACCGCTGCCGACATGCGCGCCATCCTGGCCACTCCGCCGGATAGGTCCGCGGCTGCGCGTCTCAGTGCCGAGCCAAGCTTCAACTCCAACTTCCGCACCACCTGCGTGGCTACGCGCCTCGCCGCCGGCCATGCCAACAATGCCCTGCCGCAGACCGCCCAGGCCAACGTAAACTGCCGCATCTTTCCCGGCCACTCACCCGAAGAAATCCGCCGCCAGTTGATCGCCCTTTTCGCTGACCCCAAGCTCACCGTGAAGTACGTCTCCGACACCGGAGTGGTCACCGACACCGCGCCGGAGCGCAAGGCCATGACGCCCCCGGCTCCGCTCCCTGAAGTCTTCGAGCCGCTCACCCGCATTACCCAGGCCATCTGGCCGGGCGCGCCGGTGACAGCGGAAATGGAAAATGGCGCCAGCGACTCCATTCACTTTGCCCAGGCCGGCATCCCCTGCTACGGCTTCTCCGCCATCGCCCTGGAACGCGACGACGACCGCGCCCACGGCCAGGATGAACGTCTCCCCGTCGACTCCTACTGGAAGTCGCTGGATTTCTTCTACGAATTTGTAAGGGAGTTGGGTGCGAAGTGAACGGGTGAGGGAAAGTGAGCCGCTTTAGTTCCCTGATGCCTCACTTGATTGTTTCGCTAGAATGCCGGGGAACCATTGCACGGCGTTGTCATGATAGAGCTTCCGCAAAACGGGGGCAGGGAGTTTGAGACCGGTGACTTTACGCCCCTTGTATTCGAAGGTCTCGTCAGTCGCGAAATACTTCCAATCCTGCGCGTAGATACTCTCTAACTCGGCTAGTTTTGTCTTCATATCTGCGTCTGGCATCAGCTCGAAATCGGTTCCGTAGAGCACCCGGTCCTGATATTTGATCAGAAAATCCCGGACCTTCCCACGAGGCTGCAACATCAGGTATGGAACTCGGGCTGCAGTATCGACAGCGAAGTTAGGATAGCGATCAAATCGCTTGGCAATCTCGTCCACATCCAGTTCCATACTGCCCAGGTGAGCCCCTACGACACGCAATTTTGGATTCTCTTCCAATAAATGGTCGCGAGCGGCGAGAATCGCTTCCTTCGTGGGCCATTCAGGGTGCGTATAGGCGTACTCTCCGGGATGGCCCTCATAGTATTCATAATCCAGGCTCGACGGGTTCGGCGCCTGCCACGAAGATGTCGGTTCCGCGAGATGAGCGATGACCGTGCGGTTGTGGGCGGCGATATCCTCATAAATCGGCTTGAAGACAGGATCATCCGCCATCAGGTACTTGCCGTTCTTGTCTCTAATCTCTAATCCAAGGGTCTTATAGATCTTCACCGCTATTGCGCCATCGGCGAAGTTCTCATCAAGTTGCCGTATAACTCGCTGCGAGAATCCAGGCTCCTCGAAATCGTAAGGGCTGAATGTCGTGCATAAAGAAGCACGGGCGTTGGAGCCTCGGACCACTTCCTCCGCTTCCGTCAGTTGCGCCTGGAAGTCCTTGTAAAATGGATCGCGATCGTCGATCACGAGAATATCTATCAAATGCAAGCGGTTCTGATTCAGGAATGCAGCTAAAGCCGCACTCTGCTTGTAAATGTGAATATGGGCATCGATTGGATCAACATCGGCAAATGAATGGATGTGCGCTTGCTTCTCTTGGGCAACAGGCGCTTGCTGTGATCCCGCCGTCAATACCGCACATGCGGATGCTGCCACCAAACAAAAGCTGAGAAGTTTCATTGCACACCCTCTCTATGTTACGGCCGAGGCCAATCGACCACATTGTGTAGAGTGATAAGGCTACCGCACACCTGACAAACGTGCAGTTTCTTGTTCCCACGCCTGAAGACGGGCCAGTTCCATAATGTTAGGCGAATGGAATCGCACTGGGAAGATATGCCAGTCCCAGGTCTAGACTTTTCGACCTCGAATCGACCACCTCATCCGGCCGACTCTGACCCGATAGGGGAACGGGCTCCGTCAAACAACGTCTCCGCTGTTAAACTGGCAATGCATGATCCTCCCGTTCGTCCGCGAAATCTTCGCGGAGCTGGAGCACTCCTCCTCCTTCGAGCGCGTACAAAGGCATCTGAGCCTCGGTACGGGGCGTAGGCGTGTGTCCGGGCTCACTTCCACGGCGCGTTCGCTCTTTCTGCCGCTGCTGGCGCGGGCTGCCCGCCAGCCGGTCATCGTGGTGGTGGCCGACAACAAGGCCGCCGAGGCCCTCGAGCCCACTTTGCGCGCCGGTTGCGAGCTGACCGGCGCTGTCGACCCTGCCCGGGTGGTACGCCTGCCCGCCCACGATGTCCTGCCTTTTGAGAATCTCTCTCCCCACCCCGATGTGCAGGAGGAACGTGCAGCGGCGCTGTGGAAGCTGGCCACCGGCGCAGTTTCTATCCTCATTGCTCCCGCCGAGGCTGCCGCCCTCCGGCTTTTTGACCGCGACTACTACGCCAGCCTTGCCGTTACCTTGCGTCGGGGTGAAGAGATTGACGTGGAGGTGCTTACAGGGCACCTGACCAGCGTAGGTTACACCCAGATGGACCTCGTGGAGATGCCGGGGCAGTTCACCCGTCGCGGCGGAATTCTGGACGTCTACTCGCCGCAGTCGGACCGGCCCGTGCGGATTGAATTTTTCGGCGATGAGATTGAGACCATCCGCAAATTCGATCCCGAAACGCAGCGCTCGCAGGCCGGCCTCGACGAGACAGAGTTGACGCCCCTGACTGAGACGCCCATGAACGAGCGGCTGCTGGCCGCGGTGCATGCGCGCCTCAGCCGTCAACGTCTGGAGGGCGAAGACGAAGCTCTTGCCGCCGAAGCTGCCGCAGCCGGCGGGGTCAGCGTCTTTCCGGGCTGGGAGTTTTTCAGTTGCGTAGCCGGCGCCCAGACTCACTTGCTCCATCTTCTGCAACGCTGCGTACTTTTTGTCGATGAGCCGGCCATGGTGCGCAATCAGATTGACCGCTGGTGGAACAAGGTCGAGCAGCGCCACGAGCGAAGCGGCATCGGATCTCTTATCCGGCCTGAAGACATCTACCTGCGCCCCGAAGTCCTCGAGGGCCTGCTCGAATCGCACCCCGGCCTCGACCTGGATCAACTGGGCGCGGTAGACGTGTTGGACCAGGACAACACCTTGGGCGAGATTGCCTTCAACTCCAGGCCTACGTTTCGTTTTCACGGCTCCATTCCCGCGCTTACTGAGCAGTTGCGCAACCTCATCGCGGCCGAACAGCGCATCGTGTTGGCCGCGCCCACCCAGGGTGACGTGGAACGCATGGCCACGGTGCTGCGCGAATATCAAATCCCCTATCGCCTGGGCAGTCGTGCCGCGCATCCCGGCGGAGAAACCCTTTACGACGAATCCAGCTATCTGGCCGGCGATCTGCGTGTGCCGGTCATTGTGCGCACCCAGGTGGCCTCCGGCGTCAGTTTCCCTGATGCCAACCTCATCGTGTTCGGAGCCAACGACCTCTCTGACGAGGCAGACATCCTGGCCCGCCCCGCGCCCAAGCGATCTAAGACCGCAGCCTTCGTCTCTGATTTTCGCGATCTCACCATCGGCGACTACGTGGTCCACGTGGAGCACGGCATCGCGCAATACCAGGGCCTTAAGGAGATTGAGCAGGACGGCCTGGCCATCGAATTCATGATCTTGGAGTTTGCTGAGCAGGCCAAGCTTTATGTGCCCCTCACCCGACTCGACCTGATTCAAAAATACCGTTCCACCGACGCCGGCCCCGCGCCGGTGCTCAACAAACTCGGCTCGCAGCAATGGACCAGGACCAAGGCGCGCGTGCGCAAAGCCATGCAGGACATGGCGGGCGAGCTGCTCAAGCTCTACGCCGAGCGCCACACCGCGCAGGGCAATGCTTTCACTCCCGACAACGAATTCCAGCGCGAGTTTGAGGACTCTTTCGACTACCGCGAGACCGACGACCAGCTCAGCGCCATCTCCGCCGTTAAGCACGACATGGAAGCCACCACCCCCATGGACCGCCTGCTCTGCGGCGACGTGGGCTACGGCAAGACCGAAGTGGCCATGCGCGCAGCCTTCAAGGCCGTGCAGGACGGCAAGCAGGTAGCCGTCCTCACCCCCACCACGGTGCTTGCCTTCCAGCACTTTGAAACCTTCAAGCATCGCTTCGCGCAGTTCCCCATTCACGTCGAAATGATCTCTCGCTTCCGCACTCCAAAAGAGCAGAAGGTGATCGTCGAGCGCGTGGAAGCAGGCAAAGTCGACATCCTCATCGGCACGCATCGCCTGCTCTCCAAGGACATCAAGTTCCAGGACCTCGGCCTGCTCGTCGTGGACGAAGAGCAGCGCTTCGGCGTGCGCCACAAAGAGCGGCTCAAGCAGATGCGCAAGGAGATCGATGTGCTGGCCATGAGTGCCACGCCGATTCCGCGCACCCTGCATATGTCCCTCGTCGGCCTGCGCGACATGAGCGTCATCGAAACTCCGCCCAAGGACCGCATGGCCATTCAGACCGTCGTAGCCAAATTCGATGAAAAGATCGTGCGTTCCGCGGTCGAGGTCGAACTGGAGCGCGGCGGCCAGGTCTACTTCGTCCACAACCGCGTCGAGTCCATCTATGAAATTGCCGCGCGCATTCAGGAATTGGTGCCTGCAGCGCGCGTTGCCGTGGGCCACGGGCAGATGGGCGAGAGCGAGCTGGAGAAAGTGATGCTGGCTTTCATGCGCCACGAGTTCGACGTGCTGGTGGCCACCACCATCATCGAGAACGGCCTCGACATTCCCCTGGCC
>CAYNGB010000056.1:0-32358 GCA_964396795.1 uncultured Occallatibacter sp.
TCGGAGATGTGCCCGGTCTAAAATGTCGGTTAACTGCCCGGCCGTTCAAGACCGGTATAAACCGGTCAGGTCTCCGTCCGCTCATTCCCTCATTTCGATTGTGCAGCCTGGGCGGGTTATTTTCTGCAAAAGGGTTGAAGTGGCCGGTGAGCCGACGTGGCCAACCCACCCATTCCACGATGGAACTGTGGAAAGGATGGGCCACCCGCCCAGCAGCTCACGCTTTGACTGCCCGCCGCTGGCGTAGTGCGTATGCAATGACAACAGGAAACTGCAATAAGAACAGCGCAATAAAATCCCCACCATTTCCAAGTCGGTAGGCAAACAGCCATGCCAGCGGACAAAGAACCACAAGTACATACGGAAGTACGAGCCAACGTGACCAGCCAATGCTTCTAAAGAATCGCATCAGGCCGTAAATCCAAAGCGATATGAGCGCACATAGACAAAGAACTCGAGTGGGAAACTGCAGCGTTGGACTCAAGCCGCTAATCGACGCGCCCGTCTGCCAGATTCTCGTTAGCTTGACAACCAACATTGATATGAAGAACGTAAATATGAAGGGACTTCCACGATGCCCAATATCCACTCCGAGGAATCTTCGTCTTGGCTCCTCTACATCTGGACTATTCATACCACCTTGACGGCGACGAAAGGATAGTTCCATATCATACTCCAAAGATTCCATTCGTTATTCTGCATATTGAAGCTCTGCTTTGCTAGCCAATCAAAACAGACCGACAACCGTCAAAGGCCTATCACGACGCAAATTAGGCCAGGTTTCCACGGTATGCCAGGATCGACAAGGTGGCCCACCTTCTCTAACATTTCCATTTCGTAGTAAATTACTGCCATACCAACGAGTCTGCAAGCCTGTTGCGCTATAAAAGCAGTTACTAGAACAACGTCTACCAAATCAGCACGCCCACCCGGATCCTTCGCATTGACCGGATCGCCGCCAGCATAGAGATACTTATGCAGCGATGCTGGATTCTTCGCATTGCCGTCTTCTGGATCACGGCTGAGGAAGCGTCCAGTGATGGGATTGTAGTATCTGGCGCGGAGATAGTAGAGGCCCAAGTCGGTATCGTATTGTTCGCCGCGATAGTACGATGAGCTGCGCGACACTTGGCCGAATGCACATGTCGCGGCAGTCGTCATAGGTCTAGACCTCGAATCGTAGTGGTATCCCCGGTCCCCAAAAGCGAGGGACCGGGGGCACCCTCAGCTTGATTTGGAACGATCACCGAGACCGGAGCCACCCGCCAATTGACCATGGCCTGGGGATGGGCGTGGGCGAAGTAGACGCCGTCGGCGACCTTTTGAAGATCGAATAAATTGCCGCCGGCAGTGGGCTCTGCGGCACGAGCCCACGCGGCGCGATGATAGGCGAGCTCCAGCACCGACGCCCCGGCCAGCGCGCCACCCATGAGCACGCGAAGGAAGTCGCGGCGCGATGAGCTGACCTCGGGGTCAACGTGGTTGCGGGAATGGGGATGTGAATGGCTGTGTGAATCGTGGTGATGGGGGTGGGTGTGATCGTGCTCGTCCACGTGATTCGCCATGGTTAGAAGGCCCTCCGCAAAGATCATCTTCGATGGTGTGAAGCGGCTTTCATTCTGGACCAAGCGGCAGCGAAGGCGCAACGGCAAATCCAACCAGGTCATTGTCCGGGTGATTTGGTGCCAACCCACCCATTTCTGTGCTGAATTGAGTGAGAACGGAAGGAGCGTGGGCATTGGTGGTTTCCCACCCTTGTCGCGATGAGACTGCGACAAGGATAGGGCACCCATTTCCGTGCTGAACCGAGTGAGAACGAAAGGAACATCGGGGTTGTTGGTTTCCCATGTCTGAGAATCCAGACATGGGGCACCCGGCGATGTTGACGTCGCCGGATTCCTTGGCGCCGGGAGTGATAAAATCGATCAGTGCCGGGTCCTACGCGACGTAATCCCGCCAATCCCGCCAGGTCCGGAAGGAAGCAACGGTAACGGGCTAGTACGGGCGCAGTAGGTCACCCGGTACTTTTTTTAGCGCTTTGGATCGATTGCACGAGGGCAGGTTCAGGTTCATGCTTTCCCAGGCCTCAAACCACCCCACAGACGTGGACCTGTCTGTGGGGACCCCGGTAAAAATCGAGAGCTGGGGCACCCAGCACCCAGCTCTCGTGGAAGACCCGCAAGGAGAAAATCATTGAGCCTCACCGTTCGCCCCGTGGTGGGCCGTCGCGCCAAGATTTCGGCGCTCGGAACCTATGTTCCCCCCCAAGTAATTACCAATCATGACCTGGAAAAGCTGGTGGATACCAACGACCAGTGGATCGTGGAGCGGACCGGCATTCGCGAGCGTCACATGCTTGCCAAGGGCCTGGGCGTAAGCGATATTTGCGTGGAAGCGGCGAAGAAATGCCTGGCGGCGCGGGGCATCGAGCCGAGCGAGGTGGAGGTGATCATCGTGGGCACGGTGACACCGGACATGATGTTTCCCTCGACGGCTTGCCTGGTGCAGGACAAGATCGGCGCCAAGGGGGCGTGGGGATTTGACGTCTCGGCGGGTTGCTCGGGATTCATGTTTGCGCTGCAGGCGGGCGCGAAACTGGTAGAAAGCGGAGCACACGCGAAGGTGCTGGTGTGCGGCGCGGATGCCAACACGCGCATGACCGACTACACCGACCGTGCCACGTGCGTGCTGTTTGGCGATGGCGGCGGCGCGGTGCTGCTGGAACCGGCTGAAGACGGAGAGATCGGCTTTATCGACTACATCAACGAGATTGATGGCTCGGGCGGAGTGTCGCTGAATCTGAAGGGCGGCGGCAGCCTGAACCCGTCGAGCCACGAGACGGTCGACAAGAAGATGCACTACATCTACCAAGATGGGCAGGCTGTGTATAAATTTGCGGTGCGCAAGATGGCCGAAGCGACTGCGAAGTTGCTGGAGCGCAACGGAGTGACTGGCGCGGACCTGGGCTGCTTTATTCCTCACCAAGCCAACAAGCGGATCATTACTTCGACGGCAGACCGGCTGGGCCTGGCCCCGGAGCGGGTGATTATCAATATCGAAAAATATGGCAATACTTCTTCCGGCACCATTCCATTGGCGATGGAGACGGCTATTGAACAGGGCAAGCTGAATAAAGGCGACCTGGTGCTGATGGCCGCGGTGGGCGCGGGATTTACGGTGGGTGCGACGCTGCTGCGGTGGGAGATTTGAAAGCGCTGATCTGTGGTTTCCCACCCTTGAATCACAAAACGACTCAAGGATGGGGCACCCAGCTAGTAGCGCTCTGACCGTATGAATTCGCTCATGTGATTTGTAGTTTCCCCGGTCTCAAAATCGAGACCTGGGGCACCCAACATTGATACAACATCGAGCGCGCAGGACCTAGGCGGCGAGTTCGTTTAACGAGAAAATATATTTGGGTAGAACGCCGGCTTCCGCTGCAGCGCGGAAGAAGCCCCTCATGCCTTCAAGGCACTCCTCATCGAGAACGTAGTGGATGTTTGTAGTGAGGTAAGTGCGGATGGTTTCTTCAGAGACCGGAAGCTGACGGGTCCACTCCGCCGCTAGGGTGTCGATGTTCTGGAGGCCGTGGTTGCGGGAGCGGATCATATCCTCTGCAACTCTCTGGTCCAAAGATCCACTCTGGGCAGCGGCAGCGGCCCAGACGGCGGAGACGAAGGGAAGGCCGGTGAGCGTGCGCCATTCGTGGGCCAGGTCATGGTACACAAGCTCTTCGCCGGTGCGTTCGAAGCGGTTGGCGCGCTCTTCCAAGGCAAATAGGGCCGGGTCACCAATCACGATGGCGGCGTCTGCGCGGTCGAGCATGGCATCGAGGTCGCCAGCCATAGGAAGAAATGGAACGCCGGGGTTGCCCCACTTGTGAAACATGATGCGCGAATAGGCCAGGGTGGTGCGACTGGCGATGTCGGCGGCCACAGTGCGCAGAGCGGTCAGGGATTGGTGCGCGCGGCGGACCAGCAACAAGGAACGCACGCGGCCTTTGGAGGCGATGGTGCAGCCCGGAAGGATGCGGAGGCCCGGCGTGGTGGCGAGTGAAGCGATGGGCACAAGACCGATGTCGGCCGCCCCGGAAGCCAGGCGATCAGCGCACTCGGAGGGCAGCATATATTCAATGCGATATTTTTCGGCGAGCGTGCTGCTCAAGGGCGGATGCTCGAAGTCCCACATGAGTGGAGCGGGATTGAGAAAGCGAATGGCGGCAATGCGAAGACGGGAATCGGAAATCGTGCTCACGCTCTCTTAGAGTATCAATTCTGCGCCGGGGATTCCGAGGAGGCACCTGCTGCGCCACTAGGGCTGACTTGACTTCCAAGGCAGGTGCGGTTAGTGTGAGCGCAATTACCAAAGAGCGAAAGCTGGATTACCTAGAAGGAAAATCAGCGTGTGCCTTGGTGTGCGCGGCTTATGCAATGACGATTAAACCTAACGATCAAAAAACCACGGTTATTGCGCTTCTGGATGAAGACCGTTTGGCGTGGCTGGCGCTGGCGCTGTCGCCGGGACTTGGCCCCAAACGAATTCTGGATGCGATGAAGGAACTGGACACGCCCAGCCAGGCTCTTGCGCTGTCGCTGACCGATCTGGAAGGACTGAAATTTCCTGCCGAGGCGGCGCAGTTCATCTTTGACGGCAAGGCGCGCAAAGCTGCGGAAGAAGAATGGGCACGGGTGGCAGAGCAGGACGCGACTCTGATCACGTTTGGCTGCCCGGAGTACCCGGAGCGTCTGAAAGAGATTTACGATCCGCCACCGGTGCTATGGGTGCGCGGCGAGGTGAGCCTGCTGGCGAGGCACGCAATTGCGGTTGTGGGCACCCGGCATCCTTCGCCATACGGTTCGGGCGTGGCGGAGATGCTGGCGCGGGACCTGGCGGCGCGGAGATTGCTGATTGTAAGCGGAATGGCGCGGGGCATCGACACGTGCGCGCATAAGGGAGCGCTGGCGGCGCGCATGCCGACGCTCGCCGTGTGGGGCACAGGGATCGACGTGATTTATCCCAAGGAAAACAAGAAGCTGGCAGAGGAGATTCTAGCTACAGGCGGTGCGATTGTGAGCGAGGTGCCGATGGGGACGTTTCCCGCACCGCAGAATTTTCCACGGCGCAACCGGATTCTGAGCGGGCTAAGCGTTGCGGTGCTGGTGGTGGAGGCGGCGGAGAACTCCGGTACGCGCGTGACGGCCCGCTGCGCCGCGGAACAAAATCGTGACCTGTATGCAGTGCCCGGCAACGTGACGAGCAGGAATTCGTGGACGCCCAACACGCTGATTAAACAGGGCGCGAAGCTGGTGGCCACATGGGAAGATGTGTGGGAAGATTTGCCTTCGCAGGTGCGGCTGGAGCTAGAGGCTGGGGTTGGGCTTGAATCCAAAGCGGAGCCCGGCGCATCTCTACTTGCTGACCCGGCGCTGCGGCCTGAGGAGGCGATGGTGCTGGAGGTTTTACGCGCCGACGAGTCGTTGCAGATGGATGAGATTCTGGAATTGCTGGAGACTCAACTGACTTCGTCCGAAGTGTTTACGGCGCTATTTGAGCTTGAAATCACGGGACGCATACGGCAGTTGCCGGGAAAGAATTTTGTGCGCACGCTGTGATCGCCACAGCTTCCGGATTTATTTTGACATGGAGATTTGATGCGATTAACCGCATTAAGGAGAGCGTTTGCGCGTAGTGTGGGAGGAACGCATGGGGGAAGAAAATCCGTTTGAGAGTGGAAACGGAACGGTCTTCCGTGTTAGCTTCCAACTTTCGTGGTTGGTTTGTCCGCGATCGCGGAGTGAAGCCGCAAACGCGGCGGAGATTGAGACCGCACGCAACGAAAAAACGAATTAGCCTGCATCCGAGTCCAACAGGCCGGGCAGGATCGAGTTTCACTTATTAAGGATGGCAATGAGCAAATCACTGGTTATCGTCGAGTCACCCGCCAAGGCGAAGACGATTGGAAAATATCTGGGCACGGGTTTCGAAGTGCTGGCATCTGTAGGGCACATCATGGACCTGCCCAAAAAAGACATTGGCGTGGAGCTGGAGAACCGGACATTCGAGCCGACGCTGGAGGTGTCTCCAGACAAAGTGAAGGTTGTTGCGCAGTTGAAGAAGGCTGCCGCCAAAGCGGACGAGATCTACCTGGCGCCTGACCCTGACCGCGAAGGCGAGGCGATTGCTTACCATCTCGCGATTCAGCTCGGAACCAGCGCGAAAGAAAGAAAGAAGATTCGCCGCGTCACATTCAACGAGATTACGAAAAAGGCTGTGCAGGATGCGTTTCAGCATGCACGGGATGTAGATCAGAATCTTGTGGATGCGCAGCAGACACGGCGCGTGCTGGACCGGCTGGTGGGTTATCAGATCTCGCCCCTGCTGTGGGACAAGGTGCGGCGGGGTTTGTCGGCAGGCCGCGTGCAGACGGTGGCGGTGCGGTTGATTGTGGAACGCGAGCGGGAGATCGGCGGGTTTCAGCCGGTGGAGTATTGGACGCTGGAAGCCGTGCTGCACCCTGAGCGGCAGGCGGACGCAAGTTTCAAGGCACGCTTTGTGGGCATCGACGGGGAACCGGCGCGGGTGGCGAACGGCAAGGACAAGGACGGCAAGGACCAGTTCATCGCCAGTGCTCTTCCTGACGAAAAATCGATGACCGAGGTTCTCGACGCGCTGAAAGATGCGAAGTGGTCCCTGGTCTCAGTGGACTACAAAGAGCGGCAGAGAAGGCCACTGTCTCCATTCATCACCAGTCAGTTGCAGCGGGACGCATCGAGCAAGCTGGGCTTTAACGTGCGGCGCACCATGGGCGTAGCGCAGCGCTTGTATGAAGGCGTGGACATCGGCACCGAGGGAACCACGGGGCTGATCACCTACATGCGTACTGATTCGCCGCGTGTGGCACCGGAAGCGATTGCCGCAGCACGGGAGTGGATCGGCAAGCAATTGGGAAAGAAGTATCTGCCCGAGACGCCCAATGTGTACAAGGGCAAGAAGGAGGCGCAGGACGCGCACGAAGCGATCCGGCCTACCGATGCTTCGCGAACCCCGGAGTCGATTGCGCGTTACCTGACTGAGGAACAGCTCAAGCTGTACCGGCTAATCTGGCAGAGGTTTATTGCTTCGCAGATGGTGCCGGCGGTTTACGACGTGACGACCGCCAAGATTGCCGCTGTGTCAGCGAAGACAGGCAAGACTTACGATTTCCGGCTGAGCGGATCGGTGCTGCGATTCGATGGGTTCCTGAAAGTCTATGAGGTCGCGGAAGAGAAGAAGGACGACGACGATGAGAGCGCCAACAGGCTGCCTAACCTGGACAATGTGAAGACGCTGGAACTTGAGAAGCTGATCCCCGCGCAGCGCTTTACCGAGCCGCCGCCACGGTACAACGAGGCGTCGCTGGTGAAGGAGCTGGAGGAGCGCGGCATTGGGCGGCCGTCGACGTATGCGTCCATCATCAGCACCATTCAGGATCGCGAGTACGTGGTGAAGCACGGCGGCTCAGCCGGGCGGTTCTATCCAACCGAGATCGGCGTGGTGGTCTGCGACCTGCTGGTGAAGAACTTTCCGTATATTTTCGATTTTGCCTACACAGCCAAACTCGAAGGCGAGTTGGACGACATTGAAGATGGCAAGGAGAAGTGGACCGACCTGCTGAAGGGCTTTTACGGCTACTTTGAAGAGGAACTCAAGGATGCCGGCAAGAACATGGAAAATATCAAGCGCATGGAGCAGGTGACGAACGAGAAGTGCGACCTGTGCGGATCGCCGCTGCTGTTGAAGTGGGGCAAGTTCGGCAGCTTCTACGCTTGTTCGGCCTACAACAAGAAGGACCCCACCTCTTGTACGTTTACCAAAGAAAACATGGCGGACAAGCCGGACCTGAATACCCCCGAAGCGCAGGAAGCAGGCGAGACCGAGGAATACTGTGAAAATTGCGGCCGGGTGATGGTGCTGCGCCGGGGACCGTTCGGAATGTTCATGTCGTGCCCGGGCTACAACGAAGACCCGCCCTGCAAGACCTTCCGCAAGTTGAGCCAGAAGCAGCAGCAAAAACAGGCCACGCCCCAGCCTACGGGCGAGGACTGCCCGCTGTGCGGCAAGCCACTGGTTCTGCGGCAGGGAGCTTACGGCGAGTTTGTCTCCTGCTCGGGATACCCCAAGTGCAAATACATCAAACAAAATCTGATTGAAGGGATGAAGTGCCCGAAGTGCGGACAAGGGGATCTGGCCGAGCGCAAGGCAAGGCGGGGCAACGTGTTCTGGGGCTGCACCAACTACCCCAAGTGCGACTTCACGTCGAACTACAAGCCGGTGGCGCAGCCTTGCCCCTTGTGCAAGAGCCCGTATCTGGTTGAAAAGACGCTCAAATCCGGCATATTCCTGGAGTGCCCGAACAAGAGGAAGGCAGCCGAGGAAGAGGCTGTGCCAAAGAAGCGCGGCAAGAAGCCTGAGGGACCGGAAACCGGCACTGTCGTTTGCACCTACTCCAAGCGAATTGGCGACGCGCCGCCGCCGCCCACGGCAGACACGCATGGGCCGGTGGTGGAAAAGCCGGGGAGCAAGAAGGAACTACAGCCAGCTTAAGAAGCGGCTAAACGCTCTTTCCGCTTGAGGCTGGCGCGCAACGGGTCACCCCATTCCGGCCCGGACGGGACTCGGCGGCAATTCACGGCGGAATCCGGTAGTATGGGCAACGGAGACCTTGATGGAACGTATGCTTGCGACCGCTGCCGATGCTGAGATCATCCTGAAGCTTTACCAATTGCGCACCGAAGCCCTGATGCGCCAAGCCCGAGCCTGGATCACAGGCGAGTTCTGGCCCAACTCCGCTGAGGAGTTTTTTGCCGTGGCCACCAACCCCTCTGACCCGCACAATGCCTACTTCCGCCAAGTGATTACCTACTGGGAAATGGCGGCGGCGATGGTGCTGCACGGGGCAGTTTCAGCAGAACTGTTTGTGGATTGCAACGGCGAAGGGTTCTTCCTCCTGGCCAAATTTGCACACATCCTGGATGCGATCAGGGAAAAGAATCCCATGTTCATGACCAAGACTTCCGAGCTGGTGAATCGGTTCACGGCGGCGGCTGCGCGCTACGAAGCAGTGCTGAAGAGTGTGGATGCGCGGCGCACGAGTTTGCAGTCGGATCGATAAAAAGCAGCCTGAAAGTTTGATCCCGTTAAACCATTAGACCCCACAGGCTTGTGCAAGTGGGGGATGGTGGAGCATGATAATAGCCGAACGTAAGTTCCCCCAATCCCCGGAGGTTCAAGTGAAAAGAATCGTAGCAATGCTGGTTGCAGTGATCTCGTTTGCCGCGATCGCGGCAAGCGCCGCTGACTCCACCTCAATCAACGGCTGGATTTCCGACTCGATGTGCGGGGCCAAGCACGCCGGATCAGGCGCGGCCTGTGTGAAGAAGTGCATCCAGGGCGGCATGACGCCTGTGTTTGTGGATGAGGAGAAGAAGGCCGTCTGGACCATCGACAACCCCGACGCGGTGAAGGACTTCTACGGCGACCATGTGAGCGTGAAGGCGTCTGTCGATACCGATAAAAAGAGCGTTCACATCGACTCAATTACCGCAGCCAAGTAACGCCTGACGACTGCCGGTTGACTGGTCGGGCTCGCCACGCCAGCGAATCTCTGGTAGTGTCGTATCCGTTGTCCTTTGCGACGCATTTGCTGCGCCGAAAAGGATGATGCGGATTGGACCGGATAAATCAATGGCAAGAGCAATCTGGAACGGCAAAGTGATTGCCGAAAGCGATACTACGGAGACGGTGGAAGGCAACGTCTACTTTCCTGAAACCAGTCTCAAGCGGGAGTATTTTCGCGCCAGTACAACCACCTCCACCTGTCCATGGAAGGGCCAGGCGCGCTATATGAGCCTGCTAATCGATGGGCAGGATAACCCGGACGCAGCATGGTATTACCCTGACCCCAAGCCGGCGGCACGCAAGATCAGAGGCCTGGTGGCCTTCTGGCGGGGTGTGGAAGTAGAGAAATAAAGCGCCAGTCAGATTCAGCCTGGAGAACGAATGCGGTTTAAGGCTGTTCTCCAATTTGTGTGTGGCATTTTGAGTGCCGAGCAGGGTGGCTTTTTCTTGATGAAAAAGCCACTTAGCTGCTGCGGCCTCGCTCTACATCAATTGGAGAGCAGCTATAGACCCGTCTTGCTGGTTTATTTACTGGCGTTTGCCGTGGCAGGTTGTGCCCACCAGCCGGGCTCTACGGCATCGGCTGTTGCGCCCACGCTCACGGGCGATCCGGCTCACCCCAGTGCGACAAAGGGCTGGGTGGACACGAAGCTTTACTTTGGGCTGGGTCCGGCTGACCGTCCGGAGCAGGGAATCAGCGAGGCACAGTGGCGGGAGTTCCTGGATAAGCAGGTGACACCGCGGTTTCCCAGCGGTTTGAGCGTGATCGACGTCTGCGGCCAATGGCAGGGTAAGAGCTCAACCACACCGTCCCGTCCGCGGTCGAAGCTGCTGATCGTCGACTACCCCGACACGGAAGAAAACAGGGACAAAATTGAGGCGATTCGCGCGGCGTGGAAGCTACAGACCGGGCAGCAATCGGTGCTGCGCATTACTTCGCCCGCGGATGTGTCGTTCTGAGGCTCAAGAGAGCCGTACGTAGCTGAAGACGCCTGCCCGGCCGTTCGGGAATCAGGCTCGATATTGCTCGTCGCTCACCTGCTCCATCCAATCGACGGTTTTGCCATCGAGCTTTTCCTGAATGGCAATGTGCGACATGGCCGTGGTTTGCAAGGCTCCGTGCCAGTGCTTCTCTCCTGGTGCGAACCAGATGACATCGCCGGGACGAATCTCCTCGATTGGACCACCCCAGCGCTGCGCACGGCCACAGCCAGAGATGACGATCAGGGTTTGACCGAGCGGGTGGGTATGCCACGCCGTGCGAGCACCGGGCTCGAAGGTAACGCTGGCGCCAACGACGCGCGCAGGATCGGGCGCGTCAAACAGCATGTCGACGCGCACCGTGCCTGTAAACCAATCTGCCGGCCCTTTTCCTGATGGTTGTGATCCGACTCGTTTAATCTCCATGGTTGAATTCCTTCCTGTGTTGTGTTCCGATCCGGACGTTCGATGATGTGAACCGCTCGTTGCGGCAACTTACAGCGCCCTTCCCATGTCATGCGACTGCTTCATGGCGCGGCTTGTCGTGATGTCGCCCGCTGCCCACGCACCGGCGCCATAAACGATGCCTTTCTCTTTTGCCCCCGGCAGGCAAGAAGTGAATCCGCGGAAACCCTCGATGGTTCGCTCCAGGGCTGCCTTGTGGCTATCTGCCGCAGTCACGATGAAATAGAAATCCTTGTTGGTGATCTCTGTGTATCGTGCAACGGTCCGGTCAATGACGGTCTTCATCTGGGCGCACATCGTATAGAAGTAGACAGGCGTCGCCAGAACGATCACGTCGGCGGCAATCATGCTGTCGAGGATCTGCGCCATATCGTCCTTCTGTGCGCAGCGCCCATTGCTTCGGCAGGCATTGCAGGCTGTGCAGTAGTTGATTTTCTTTTCTGCCAATTCCACCTTTTCAACCTGGTGATGGGCTTCGACTGCGCCTTCAATGAACTGGTTGCACAAGGTGTTCGAGTTTCCCTTCTTTCTGGGACTCGATGAAAGTATCAAAACGCGCTTACTCATTTCATTCCCTTCGACAGATGCGCCCTTTTGGGGGAAGCTCTGCCGCTATAGTTTGCGGCAGGCTGCACGGAAAAAGATGATCTGCCAGCTCAGCGGCCAGTCATCATCTCAAGTTTCTCAGGATACCGCGCGCCCTCCACCTTGATGGTGGCTGCGGCGCTTTCGATTTGCTTAAGATCGTCGACCGACAGCTCAATGGTAGCCGCTCCGATGTTTTCTTCAAGGCGGTACAGCTTTGTGGTGCCTGGAATGGGAACGATCCACGGCTTCTGGGCAAGCAGCCAGGCAAGCGCAATCTGGGCAGGCGTCGCCTTCTTCTGTTTTGCGATGGCGCCAAGGAGATCGACAAGGGCCTGGTTCGCCTTCAGAGCTCCAGGAGTGAAGCGCGGCAATGTGCTGCGGAAGTCATTGCTCTCGAACCTGGTATTTTCGTCCATCTTTCCCGTCAGGAAGCCTTTGCCGAGCGGGCTGTAGGGAACGAAGCCAATGCCGAGTTCTTCGAGAGTCGGCAGTACTTCCGCTTCCGGACCTCGGGTCCACAGCGAGTACTCGCTCTGCACAGCCGTCACGGGTTGCACAGCGTGCGCGCGGCGAATCGTTTTTGCTGCTGCCTCAGACATTCCGAAGTGCTTCACCTTGCCTTCCAGGATCAGCTCCTTCACCGCTCCCGCTACGTCTTCGATGGGTACGTCCAGATCAACCCGGTGCTGATAGAACAGATCGATCGCGTCGATCTTCAGGCGCTTGAGCGAGGCTTCAGCAACCTGCTTGATGCGTTCAGGCCGGCTGTTCAGCCCCTGCCAGCCCGGGCTCCCATCCGGATTCAGATTGAACCCGAATTTGGTGGCGATCACTACTTTTCCACGAAAGGGTGAGAGAGCTTCGCCCACAAGTTCTTCGTTTGTGAACGGCCCGTACACCTCCGCTGTATCGAAGAATGTGATTCCACGTTCCACGGCGGCGCGGAGAAGAGCGATCATCTCCTGCTTGTCTTTGGGCGGCCCGTAGGAAAAGCTCATGCCCATGCAGCCGAGGCCGAGCGCGGAGACTTCAAGGTTGCTTTTTCCAAGTTTACGTTTTTGCATTGCGTTTCACTCCTTCAGGACCAAGGTTGTTACCGCATCAAGGGTCACTTCATAATGCGCAACTTTGCAATGTCCTCGTCGGTGCGGTTGCCATGGATCTCGATCTTTGCCAACTCCACCTCAATTCTCTCGAATTCCTCGTCGGTCAGGCCGACATCAGCAGCTCCGAGGTTCTCCTCGATCCGCTCGATCTTCCGTGACCCGGGGATCGGCACGATGAAGTCCTTCTTGTGCAGCATCCAGGCGAGGGAGATCTGCGCCGGAGTAGCGCCCTTGCTTTTCGCGAATGCGGTGAGCCGGTCGAGCAGAGGCTGGTTAGCTCTGATATTGTCTTTGTCGAACCGGGTAATCACGCGCCGAACGTCGTCGCCGGTATAGGTGTCGTTCGCCGTGACCTTCCCGGATAAGAAGCCGCTGGCGAGCGGACTGAAAGGCACGAAACCGATCTCCAGTTCCTCACACGCGGGGATGACGTCCTTTTCGAACATGCGCTCCATCATCGAGTACTCGCTTTGGATGGCAGTCAGTGGTGTAACGGCGTGCGCGCGTCGGATCTGCTCCTCCGTCGCCTGCGACTGACCCCAGCCAAGAATCTTGCCCTCGGCGATCAGCTCGCCCATCACTGAGGCGACGTCCTCGACCGGGATCGAATCCGGCACCCGGTGCTGATAATACAGCTCAACGTGATCGGCCCCGAGCCGCGCGAGGGACGCATCGAGGCGCGCGCGAATCTCCTTGCCGAGTTGGGCGGCGGACATGGGGCCGGCGATTATGAACTTCGTGGCGACCACGACCTTGTTGCGGATCGGCGCCAGCGCCCGCCCGACTAACCGCTCGTTTTCACCTGCGGCGTAGACTTCCGCGGTGTCAAAAAATGTGCAGCCAAGGTCGAACGCCTTGCGCATCAGGGCAATTGACTCGTCGACGCTCGGCCCCGGTCCGTAACCATGGCTGAACCCCATACAGCCGAGCCCAATGGCCGACACTTCCAGATTGCTTTTTCCCAATTTGCGCTTCTGCATTTGATTCTCCTGCTGGTCGATCAGACCAGTTCCTCTCGTTACTCGTATTTGAGCGAAGCCATGTCGATGGAGAAGCGGTACTTAACATCCTGCTTGAGAAGCCGCTCGTAAGCTTCGTTGAGTTTCTGGATGGGGATGACTTCGACGTCGGCGGTAATGTTGTGATTGCCGCAGAAGTCGAGCATTTCCTGAGTTTCAGGAAGGCCGCCGATGGGAGAACCAGATAAGCTGCGGCGTCCCATGATGAGGCCGAAGACGGAGACGGGCAGCGGCTTCTCTGGCGCGCCCACCATGGTGATGTTGCCGTCGCGGCGGAGCAGGCTGATGTAGGCGTTGATATCATGCTCGGCGGCGACAGCGTCCAAAATGAAGTCGAAACTGCCGACGTGCTTCGCCATCTCGTCGGCGTTGCGAGAGAGGACAACCTCATCTGCACCGAGGCGAAGGGCGTCGTCCTTTTTCCTGGGTGAAGTGGTGAAGACGACCGTGTGGGCGCCGAAAGCGTGTGCGAACTTGACGCCCATGTGGCCCAGTCCGCCGAGACCGACGACGCCGACCTTCTTGCCCTTGGTCACGCCCCAATGACGCATCGGCGAATAGGTGGTGATTCCGGCGCACAGCAAAGGCGCGGTTCCGGCAAGATTGAGGTTGGACGGGACGCTGAGCACGAAGCGCTCGGTGACAACAATGCTGTCGGAGTACCCACCGTAAGTGACGCCGCCGGTGTGCTTGTCGGGGAAGTTGTAGGTGAGGGTCTGGTTGGGACAGAACTGCTCGAAGCCTGCCTTGCACTCGGGGCATGTGCCGTCGGAGTCCACCAGACAGCCTACCGCGGCGAGGTCGCCGGGCTTGAACCTGGTTACGGCGGAGCCGACCCTGGTGACCCGGCCAACGATCTCATGGCCAGGGACACAGGGGTAGACGGTGGGCATGATTCCGCTCCACTCATTGCGGGCCTGATGGAGATCGGAGTGGCAGATGCCGCAGAAGAGAATCTCGATCTGAACGTCGTGCTCGATGGGATCGCGCCGTGCGATGGTGGTGGAAGCAAACGGCGATGTTGCGCTGGCAACGGAATAAGCTTTTGCGTTGTACATGAAGTGACCTCAAATCTCTCGGAAGTGGCGAGCAATGCGCTCGTAAATCAGACTACGAAAAAGAGCCTTTCGGGCGGTATCCTAATCCTGCCAATCTATTGCCTATTCCTGTCGATGCATGCATTTTTGTGCACGATATTGTGAATTCAGCGTTAACTTGGTCTTGAAGGAGTCAAAGCAGGTGAAAGCGGCGAAACACAAGGACGCGAGCGTAGATCAAGACGTAGTTGAGATGCGGCAAGAGCTGGCCCGCAAGATTGCCGATCGTACCGTTGGGGAAGGAGACGCGGTCACGGACATAGCGGGCCTGCGCCTCTACCGCCGTTCCGTCACAACGGCTTGCACTTCGGCTGCATACGAGCCCAGCCTGGTTGTTTTTGTGCAGGGACAGAAGCGAATCGACGTTGGCAAGACGACGTATTTATGTGACGAATCAAACTTCCTCCTGACCTCGATCGATTTGCCCGTTGTGAGCCAGGTGATCGCGGCAACCGAAAAAGTGCCCATACTCGGATTGATCCTCGGACTTGAAATGCCGGCCGTCCGCGAAATTCTCTCGCAGCAGGAGTTTCATTTGCGGGAAGAATCTGCGGACGCCCGCGGCATGGCAGTGGGTGTGACTTCGGTTGAACTCCTTGACGCGTGTTGCCGGCTGGTTGACCTTCTCGATACGCCGCAGGACATCCCAATTCTTGGCAACTTGATCCAGCGTGAGATCATCTACCGATTGCTTCGCAGTCCGCAGGGAAAACATCTGCGCGCCATCGCGACACTGGGAGAGCAGAGCCACCGGACGGCCAAGGCAGTCGAATGGCTGAGGATGAACTACACCAAGCCGTTACGCGTTGAGGAACTCGCGGCCATGGCGCGGATGGGTGTATCGACGTTGCACCATCAGTTCCGATCTCTGACCCTGATGAGCCCTCTGCAATATCAGAAGCAGCTTCGACTACACGTAGCCAGAGAACGCATGCTCAATGGGGGTCTGGATGCCGCAAGCGCCGCCTTCGAAGTGGGTTATGAAAGCGCGAGCCAATTCAATCGGGAGTACAGCAGATTCTTCGGCCAGCCCCCGATGCGAGATATGAAGGCGCGCCGGCTCGCTGACCCCGCGGCTGACCTCGACTGACGGCAGCTCATTGGAACTCAAAGGCCAGAGGCTGGGCTTAGTAGGCTTGCAACTGGTCCAGGGGCAGACGCACACGGAAGCAAGTGGAGCCGGGCTCGGAACGAACGCTCAGGTGGCCGCGATGCTTGCGGACAATGCGCATGGCGTTGTCGAGGCCCAGGCCGAGGCCCTGACCGGGCGCCTTGGTAGTGAAGAAAGGCTCGAAGATGCGGTCCTGCAGTTCCGGGGGGATGCCGGGGCCGGTATCCCAAATCTCGACCAAGAGCATCTCCGCCTCAAGACGGCAAGTGAGCTTCAGCAGGCCATGGTTGCCGAGGGCATCGAGGGCGTTCTCGATGAGGGCGGTCCACACCTGGTTCAACTCGCTGCCATAAGCGCTGATGCGGGGCAGACTTGGTTCGTAGTCGCGTTCGATCTGGACGTTTTTCATGCGCGACTGAAGCATTTGTACCGTGGCGTCGAGTCCAGCCGGCACATCCACCTCAAGAATTGGCGCGCGGTCCATGAAGGAATAGGCCTTGATGGCGCTGATCAGGTCAAAGATGCGCGCGGTGGAGTTGAGCAGCGTCTCCACCGCTTGCGACGATCGCAGGTAGCGTGCGAAGAACTGCAAGGCAATACAGGCCTCTCTTGGCTCCAGGATTTGTCGCAGCGCGTCCAGGTCGGACACTGCGACTCCCTGCTCGGCCAGTTGCGGAGCGATCTCCCAGGAGCGGTCACAGGGCAAGGCAGTAAGCCAGTTGCGCAAAGCTTCCTCGCGGACGATAAACGCGCCCACATCGTGCGGATCGGGAGGGCTGGGATGGTCGAGGATGCGCTGCTCCCAATCCTGAATGGCCTGAATCTGCTCGTCGGTCAGGCATAGATTTATCAGTTTGAAGCGGTTCTGGCGGTTGGCGCGCAGTTCGGCCACCAGGCTCGACGCGGAACGCTGGGCGGCGGAGGCGGGATTATTCAACTCGTGGGCCAGGTTGCCTGCCAGCTTGCCCAAGGCGGCGAGTTTCTCGGCTTGCTGCTCGATGCGGGTCACCTCGCGCACGCGGTCAAGCAGCGTTCCGACCACGCGCTGAGCCATGGAGGGGATGGCCTCTAGCATCGCAGGGAATTGGGACTTGTGAACCAGCAGAGCCCAGGCCGGGGAGATGGCAAAGCCCTGTCCACCATAGGTCTTCATACGCGAAAAGGGAAGCAAGCCGGTCATTTGTCCGGCACGGCCGATGAATAGCGCCATGGGGCCGCCGTGCTGACGGCGCACGTGAATCTCACCCTTGAGGATCAGAATCATCCGGTCGGCCGGTGAGCCTTCTTCGAAGAGGATGTCACCGGTCTCGGCGACGACCTCCTCGCCGTGGCGCGCAATCCAGAGACGGTCTTCCAGGGAAAGGCCGTGCAGGGGGCCAACGCGATCCAGGGCCTCCGCGATCACGTCGGCGGGCGTGGGGTGGGCAGGCGACTTGAGAGTGAGGGTCTGCATCCGGGGACCTCCGGGCGAGCAAGTTCAGGATAGACGATCCTGATCTGGAACCCTACACCAACGGCTGTGGGAATCCCATGTGAACAGCGCGGGCGGGCGCCCAGGGCGCGGCAGGCCGGAATGGCAAAGGTTGGGTGGTATGATGAGGCGGCTTGAAATAGCAGCCCGGAGGTTTTGCCATGCTGAAAGCCTTTTCATTTGTTGCCGCATTGTTCTCAGCCTCTGCGATTGCGTGGTGCCAGCCCGCGGCTACCTTCGACCCTGCCAGTAAGGTGTTCCGGCTGGATGGCGGAGATGTCTCCTACGTGTTTGGCGTGAATTCGAGCGGGGAGTTGCAACAGCTTTACTGGGGCGGAAGGCTGGCGAAGACGGACCAGTTTCCGCACGCCGTGCCACTGCGGGCGTGGGCCTCGTTTGACACGCCTTACACCAACACACCACAGGAGTACGCGGGCTGGGGCGCAGGCTTGTTTGTGGAACCGGCGTTGAAGTTGACGTATGCCGACGGCAACCGCGACCTGGTGCTGCACTATGAAAGCCACACGATCACCGAAGACGGCCTAAATGTAGTGCTCAAGGACATCAAACGCCCGATCTATGTGACTTTGCACTATTCGATTGATGCGAAGAGCGGAATCCTGGCACGATCGGCGACGATTGAGAACGGGCTGAACCAGGCGGTGACCGTGGAGCAGGCCGCCGCTGCGGCGTGGGCTCTGCCTCCGGCGCACTACACCATGAATTACCTGACTGGGCGCTGGGCCGGTGAGTGGACGCTGACGCAGGAGGCGGTGCATCCGGGAGAGCGGGTCATCGAGAGCCGCCGAGGTTCCACAGGTCACCAGGCCAATCCGTGGTTTGCGCTGCAGGCGGGCGAGGCGAATGAGGACCAGGGCGAAGTATGGTTCGGGGCATTGGCCTGGAGCGGGTCGTGGCGCATCACGGTCGAGCAGGACCAGTTGGACGCGGTGCGCATCACCGGCGGCTTCAACCCCTTCGACTTCGGTTTCGTGCTGCATGCGGGCGAGCGGCTGCAGTCGCCGGTGTTCTACGGGGGATATTCGGCGCAGGGACTGGGCGGAGCATCGCGGCTGCTGCAACGGTTTGAAGTGGAGCACGTGCTTCCGCGGCGGGCCGGCGCAAACGCGCTGCCGAGACCGAGGCCGGTGATCTACAACTCCTGGGAAGCCACGGAGTTCAATGTGACGGAGGCCGGGCAGATGGCGCTGGCGGAGAAGGCCGCAGCGCTGGGCGTGGATCGCTTTGTGATGGACGATGGCTGGTTTGGCCAACGCAAAGACGATCACGCCGGGCTGGGCGACTGGTATGTGAACCAGGAGAAGTTTCCGCATGGGCTCAAGCCGCTCATTGATAAGGTGCACGCGCTGGGAATGGATTTCGGGTTGTGGGTAGAGCCGGAGATGGTGAACCCTGACTCGGATCTCTTCCGCAAACATCCGGACTGGGTGCTGCATTTTGTGGAGCGGCCGGAGACGCAGCAGCGAAATCAGTTAGTCCTGAACCTTGCGCGGCCGGATGTGCGCGCATACGTGCTTGGTTTTCTTGACAAGCTGCTGACTGAAAACGACATTGCGTTTCTGAAGTGGGACTATAACCGCAACTGGAGCGAGCCGGGGTGGGAGCAGTTGCCGGCGGCGGAGCAGAAGCGGGTTTACGTGGAGTACACGCGCAACCTGTACGGCATCCTGGCGGAGTTGCGGCGGAGGCATCCCAAGGTAGAAGTGGAATCCTGCTCGGGAGGCGGCGGGCGGGTGGACCTGGGGATTCTGAAGTATGCGGATGAGGTGTGGCCCTCGGACAATACCGATCCATTTGACCGGCTGACGCAGCAGGACGGATTCAGCTATGCCTATACGCCGCAGGTGATGATGGCGTGGGTGACGGACTCGCCGCACTGGCTGAATAAGCGCTCGACCTCGCTGAGCTACCGCATGCTGAGCTCGATGCAGGGCTCGCTGGGGATTGGCGCGAACATTGCGAAGTGGAACGACGATGAGACGGCCACGGTGAAACGGCTGATTGCCGCGTATCACCAGGTGCAGCCGACTATAGTGCAGGGCGACTTGTACCGGCTGATCTCGCCGCGCAACGGAAGCGAATTCTCTGCCACGCAGACCGTGAACCGGGAGAAGAGCCAGTCAGTAGTGTTCGCATTCATTCATTCGACGCAGGAGGGGCGGAAGTTTCCGCTGCTGAAACTGAAAGGGCTGGATCCGGTTGCTGCGTATGCGCTGACGCCGATTGAAGGCAAGACGCGGCCGGGGACGCCCGCAACGGCCAGCGGGGCGTGGTGGATGAACCACGGACTGGAGTTCGACGAGAGCTTCAGCGGGGATTTTCAGGCGGCGGCGTTCAGGCTGGATAAGAAGTAGGGCAGGGCCTGGCTTAGGAGATGGAACCAAGCGAGTTTGCACACGTAGTTCCTTCACGGGGGACGATTTCAAGAGTCTCGCAAGAGACGGGAGGACTCTAGATGAGGCGTTGGATAGTAGGCGCCCTGTGCACAGGTGTGTGCCTGGGGGTATGCACGATGGGTTTGGCGCAGGGAGGGGATGAAGCCGTAAAGGCACGGCTGGAACAAGTGGCCAGTTCTTACACGGCCGGAAACGCCTTCATGGGCACGGTGCTGGTGGTGGACGGCGACCGGGTGCTGCTGAACAAGGGCTATGGGATGGCGGACCTGGAATGGGGCAACGCCAATGCGCCGGAGGTGAAGTTCCGGCTGGGCTCGCTGACCAAACAGTTCACGGCAACGCTGGTGCTGCTGCTGCAGCAGGACGGCAAGCTGAAGATCGAAGATCCCGTGAGCAAGTATCTGCCGGATGCTCCGAAGACGTGGGAGAAGATTACGCTGGCGGAGCTGCTGGGGCATACTTCGGGGATTCCCAGCTTCACCGGTATGAAGGAGTTCGGCGTGTGGATGATGAGCCCACACACCACTGAGGAAGAGCTGGCGCTGTTTCGCGACAAGCCGCTGGACTTTGAGCCGGGCAGCAAGTTCGTGTACAGCAACTCGAATTTTGAAGTGCTGGGCGCAGTGATTGAGAAGGTGAGCGGGAAGAAGTACGGAGACCTGCTGCGGGAGCGTATCTTCGACCCGCTGGGGATGAAGGATACGGGACTGGACACGGACGAGTTGGTCTTGCCCAAGCGCGCGCAGGGATACATGCCGGGAAAGAATGGGCTGGTGCTGGCGCGGTCGGAGTCGATGACGGTGCCGTGGGCGGCGGGATCGATCTACTCGACCACAGGCGATTTGCTGAAGTGGGAGCACGGTTTGTTTGGGGGCAAGGTGCTGACGGCCGATTCGCTGAAGGAGATGACGACGCCGGGCAAGGGAAGCTACGGGCTGGGCGTGTTTGTGGCAGACAAGGACGGGCTCAAGATGGTGAGTCACGGAGGCGGCATCGAGGGATTCAACACGAACCTGATGTACATTCCGGAGCGGCGCATCGCGGTGGTGGTGCTGAGCAACGTGAACGGTGGCGCGCCGGATGCCATGGGCCAGCAATTGATGGACGTGGTGCTGGGAAAGACGGTGATCCTGGCCGGCGAGCGCAAGGCAGTACCGATCACAAAGGGAGAGCTGACGAAGTTTGTGGGAGTTTACGATCTGATGCCGACGTTCTCGCTGACTGTCGCGATTGCGGGCGACGCATTGACAGTGCAGGGAACGGGACAGCCTGCGCTGCCGGTGATGTACCAGGGTGTGAAGGACGGGCATCCGCGCTTTTTTGCTCCGGAGCCGAACGCGGAGATCGAGTTTGTGCCGGATGCAACGGGGGCGATTGTGTCGCTGGTGCTGCACCAGGGCGGGCAGGATATGCCGGCGAAGCGACACTGAAGGGGGATGACCCGCTGGTATTATGCTTCTGGCAGTGGAGTGCTCCAAGCCGGGCTTGAATCGGGCCTTGCGGTTCGGTTCGGTCCTCTCTGGGGATACCCCAGGGGAACGTGAATAACTGGGATTTCGTCGCGTGAGCGTCGCTGCGCGGCTGCGCAGTGTTGCTCACTCAAGGCCAGACTCGTTGGTGCATTCCACTGCTCTCAAACGATGCCAAGCGCTACATTTTTTTCTTCGTTGGCTAGCTCGATTCTCTCTGGGGAAGCGGCAGTGGGACCCATTGTGGCTCGTGCGAGCCGGACCCTGGGCAGGAATTGGCGCTGGCTGAAGCCACTTGCGCGCCGGTATTTGAAGGCGTTCGGGTCCGACGGGCGTCCTACGCACAGGGACGTGGTCAGGTTTCTTGTAAGAGACGATGGCCTCAAGTATGCATTTGAAAGACACGGCAACAAGTTGCGTATTGCCGACTGGATGCATGAGCCCAATCAGATGCAACCGATTGCGGCGGCCAGAGCGTGGAAGATTCCTGCCATTGAATCCGTGGGCGCGCTGGCCAATTGGCTGAGTGTCAGTCCGGGCGAACTGGAGTGGTTTGCCGATCGGAAGAGATTGACCACGCGGCTTGGGCCTGACCGGATCGAAGGCGCGTTAAGTCATTACCGCTATCGCATTCTGGCGAAAGAAGGCGGTAACATCCGACTTATTGAGGCACCCAAGCCAAGGCTGAAGGAGTTACAACGGAAGATATTGAGAGAAATTCTCCAAGCTATCCCGGTTCACCCCGCTACTCACGGATTCCTCAAGGGACATTCGATCAGGACGTTTGCCGCGCCACATGTGGGACAGCGAGTGGTGCTACGAATGGATTTGAGGGATTTTTTCCCTTCGTTGAGTGGAGGGAGGGTTCGGGCATTGTTTCGGATCGCAGGTTACCCCGAATCTGTCGCGAATCTTCTAGGTAGTATTTGTACGAATGCGGCGCCACGAGGCTTATGGTCTGTGAGGGGGAATGGCCTCGACACGTTGCAGGTGAGCGATGCACGGGGATTATATTCCTGGCCTCACTTGCCGCAGGGCGCGCCTACTTCACCGGCGCTAGCCAATCTCTGCGCCTATCGCGCGGACTGCCGATTGACCGGATTCGCGGAAGCGGCAGGTGCGGTTTACACGCGATATGCAGACGACATGGCGTTTTCGGGAGATGAGAAGTTCGAGAAATGTGTGGAGCGGTTCGCGATCCAAGCAGCTGCGATTTTGCTGGAGGAGGGTTTTGTCATCCATCATCGCAAGACACGCATTATGCGGCAAGGGGTGCGCCAGTACCTTGCCGGCCTCGTGACCAACACGCGAATCAACGTCCTGCGCGGAGACTTTGATCGATTGAAAGCGATCCTCACCAATTGCGTGCGCTACGGAGCGGAGAGCCAGAATCGTGAGTCGCACCGATCATTCCGATTGCACCTCGAAGGCAGGGTGGGATTTGTGGAAATGATGAACCCTGCAAAAGGAGCTCGACTACGAGCCATTTTCGAGCGAATACGATGGTAGCGGGACTTGAGAGCCATGTGAAGCAGAGCTGAGATAGGATATCGTTCTTCGAGGGTTGGAGCTGGATCAACCTGCATGAGGCGGCTGTTGAACGAATCATTCCTGATCTCAAAGCGAGGCCTGGGCGGCCGGAGACAGACAAACCAAAGAAGGGATAGGCAGCAATGCGGCGGCGAGAATTTTTAGAACTTTCATCTTGTGCGGTGATGGCGGCGGTGTGCAATCCGTTAAGGGTCGGCGCGGCGATGTCCGGCGACGAGAAGCAGCCGGTGTTTCCTAGCGGGGATGGGAAGTGGAGACGCACGTGGGATGCGGCAGTGGCGGCGCTGGCGGGGAATACGAAGCGGCTCAATCTCTTTGACAAGCCGGTTTTGATTGAGGGCGCGGAGTATCCGGGCATCTGGCTGGAGTGCGCACCGTTGGAAGGGCTGGTGTATGCAGGGCTCTCGGATTTTCTGCCGCAGGACGAGAAAGGGCCAAGCCCAGCGGCTGTGGCGCGCGCGAATCACATGGCGTTCTTCGCGTTGCAGCGGGAGGATGGGCAACTGCCCGCGTACATCTGGATGAAGGAGGCGGGGTTTGGGCAGATCCAGATGGTGGTTCCGATCGCGACGACGGCGTGGGAGCTGGCACAGGCAACGAAGGATGAGGAGTTGACGGCGAAGGCGTATGCGGCCTGCAGCCGCTGGGATGAGTGGCTGCGGCGGTATCGCGATACGCGGAAGACGGGGCTGGTGGAGGGATTCTGCTGCTATGACACGGGGCATGACAACAGCCCGCGGTGGAAAGGCATGCCCGATGCCTGTCCGCACGGCGATGCGCGCAAGTGTGCCCCGATCCGAGGGCTGCCACGGCTGTGTCCTGACCTGTCGGCTACCGTGTACGGCGGGCGTGTGGCCCTGGCGGCGATGGCGGAGGCGCTGGGCAAGAGGGCGGATGCGGAACGCTGGAGGGAAGACGCAGAAGCGATCCGGCTGCTGATTGTGAAGAAGCTCTACTGCGCGGAGGACGGAGCGTTTTACGATCTCGATGCGCAGAATCAGTTTGTAAAGGTGCGCGGGGATCTGATGTCGCGGGTGCTGGGGGAGCATGTGCTGAAGATGGAGGCGGCGGAGGACCGGAAGATTTTTGACGAGGTGTGGGCGCGGCAGATGCACAATCCGGCGGCATTCTGGACGGCGTATCCGTTTCCGTCGATCGCGCTGAACGATCCGGCGTTTGTGCGGCCGATTCCGCCGAATAGCTGGGGCGGCGCGGCACAGGCGCTGACGGCGCTGCGCGCGCCACGATGGATGGAACACTATGGCAAGAAGCGGGAACTGGTGACACTGATGCAGCAGTGGGTGACGGCGATCAATGCATCGGGAGAGAAGGCGGGGAATTTCTGGCAACAGATGAATCCGGAGACCGGAGAGTTTACGCAGGGAGAGTCAGGGGGCTACTCGCCTGCGGCGCTGGTGTATCTGGATTTTGTGCGGCGGCTGGGCGGGATATTTCTCGTGAGTTCCTGATGGCGCCGGGAAATGCAGGCGGCCTTCGGCTTCGCTGAGGATGGACTTTGGGGCTGATCGGCGGGAAGAGCAACCGCAGGTCCTTCGACTCGCTGCGCTCGCTCAGGATGACAGCCCTATTTGGTGCTCAGGATGACGTCTCATTTTTTTGCAACTCGCTTCGGAGACAGACCACCAGGTCTCCGGCCGTTGGAATTCGTGCTTTCCCACCCTTGCGGCAAGAGCAAAAACGCCGCAAGGATGGGGCACCCATTTTCGTGCGGAGTTGACATGGAGCGGGGTTAAGGGTCGTGGATTCCCAGGTCCCAGAATCGGGACCTGGGAATCCCAACTTTGAATGCCGGGTACGCAGTTTAGCGCGACTTGGAGACTTCTTCGACGGTGACGGGGTCGAGGAAGGGCATGCTGGCGCGGAGTCTTTTGCCTACGATCTCAATGGGATGTTTGGCTTCGGCTTCGCGGAAAGCAAGGAACTCCTTGCGGCCGGAGGCCTGATCGGCGAGGAAGCGCTTGGCAAATTCGCCATTCTGGATTTCAGTGAGGATCTGCTTCATGGCCTTGCGGCTTTCCTCGTTGATGACGCGCGGACCGCTGACGTAGTCGCCCCACTCGGCGGTGTCGGAGATGCTGTAGCGCATGTAGGCGAGGCCACCACGATAGATGAGGTCGACGATGAGCTTGAGCTCGTGGAGGCACTCAAAGTAAGCGCTCTCAGGCTGGTAGCCGGCCTCGACGAGGGTTTCAAAACCTGCCTTGACGAGAGCGCTGACGCCGCCGCAGAGCACGGTCTGCTCGCCGAAGAGATCCGTTTCGGTTTCTTCCTTGAAGGTGGTTTCAAGCACTCCGGCGCGGGTGCAGCCGATGCCCTTGAGATAGCTAAGGGTGAGGGCGTGGGCGTTGCCGGTGGCATCCTGCTCGACGGCGATGAGGCCGGGGGTTCCACCGCCCTCAATGAAGACCTCGCGCACGCGATGGCCGGGGGCTTTGGGCGCGGCCAGACCTACGTCGATGTCCTTGGCGGGAACGATGGTCTTGTAGTGAATGTTGAAGCCGTGGGCGAAGAGCAGCAGCTTGCCGGCAGAAAGGTGGGGGCCGATCTCCTCTGCATACAGCTTGGCCTGGGTCTGGTCGGGGGTGAGGATCATGACCACGTCGGCCCATGCGGTGACTGCGGCGACGGTATCCACTTCAAGGCCGGCTTTCTGAGCCTTGGCAATGGACTTGGAGTTAGGAGCAAGGCCCACCTTGACATGCACGCCCGAGTCCTTGAGGTTGAGGGAGTGGGCGTGGCCCTGAGAACCGTAGCCGATGATGGCTACCTTCTTGGCCTGGATGAGGGAAAGGTCGGCGTCGTGATCGTAATACGTCTTAGCCATGTTTTTCGATTTTTCCTTTTGATGCAGGGTTAATTTCTGATTGTGGTGCACCGGGCCGGTTGCTTGACCCGCAATGCGGTTAAATCTTCAAAGGCTGCGAAGGGCGTAAGAGTCTCCCCGAGCCTGGGATTACTTTCAAAGCCTGGTCGTGCTTCCTATGCCTTCACAAAGGTTGTGAGACTGCGTCGGCCGCGCTCGCGAAGCTGGCACTCTCGCAGCGTATCCGCGAGAGATTCAAGGTTAGGGACACCGTAAATCGAAAAATTCTCAAGCTCCGCATCCGAAGAGAACAGGTGCAAGGAGGCCTGGCCCAATAGCCGCATCCCAAGCGGCTTACGCAATTCGAAGTGGTCCACGCGAAACAGCTCCAGGGATTCCTGAACCTTTGACAGCAGGCCTCGCTCCATTTTGATCCGTTGCGTGGTGATTTCGTAATGGATGCTCAAACTCTTTGTGTAGAAGTACAAGCAAATGATGGCGCTGCAGGCCACGAAGAGAAGTGATGCATAAATGACGCCCTGGTCCGACTGCATAAAGTACCCAATCGCAAATGCAACGGCCATCACGATAAGAAAAGGTACGAATTGGCCGATGCTGTAGATGAGCGCCGGGCGCCCGGAGAACAGGTCTTTCTCGACTTCAAGCTCTCTGGCCGCCGCAAATGCCGACAGATCCGTGTTGCAGAAACGGCACTTGAGTGCAACGGCCTTGATGGTCTCTCCGCAGACTGGGCAGGCCTTGGTGTCTTCGTCCATGATCTCGATCCTTCCACGTCAGGGTAACAATCAAACTTACGCCAGACGATGTCGAACGACAACCCTACCTATTCCGATTCGATGGATGCGCTTTCTTCCGCGGCGCCTGCAAGCTCGTCATCGGGCAGAGACTTTTCGCCCGGGTCGGCTCCCAAGGCGCGCAGCACGCCGCTGGTGTGATGGCCGCGGCGCATGGTCATCTTGCCGCTGCGGCAGATTTCGAGTATGCGGCTGTCGCTCTCGTTGAGCACCTGAATCAGCCCTTCGATCTTGCTTTCGACGCCGGTCATCTCAATCATCAGCGACTCCGCCGTGAGGTCGACGATGCGGGCGCGAAAGACTTCGACGAGTTCAAAGATGGCGGAGCGGGTGTGCTTGGTAGCCGCTACTTTGATGAGGGCCAGTTCGCGGGTGACCGAGGGAGCGCCGGCGATGTCATCCACATCGACCACGTTTTCAAGCTTGAACAGGCTGGCGCGGATGCGGTGACCGGCTTCAGCGGAGGCGTCGCACACCATGGTCATGCGCGAGAAGCCGTTGCGCTCGCTGTGGCCGACGGTGAGGGAATGGATGTTGATGTTGAGACGGCGAAAGAGCGAGGCCACGCGCGTGAGCACGCCGGGCCGGTCTTCAACGTATGCGACGAACGTGTGGAGCATAAAAGCCTCGTAAGCTAACAGTGAACAGCTAACAGCTAACAGCTAACAGTGAACAGCGGTCTTACTTGTCGTCCGGGGACTCCAGGAGCGGGTCGTTGTCGGGACGGCGGATCATTTCGTGCAATGCGGAGCCGACGGGAATCATCGGATAGACCGAGTCTTCTTTTTCGACTAGAAAGTTGATCAGGAAAGCGCCTGGGGCGGAGCGTGCTTCGTTTACGGCGTCAGCCACTTCGGCGCGGGTGCGGACAGCGCGGCCACGGATTCCGTGGGCGTCGGCCAGCTTGACGAAATCGGGACTGACCAGGGGCGTTGACTCGTAGTTACGCTCATAGAAGAACTCCTGCCACTGGCGGACCATGCCGAGGTAGCCGTTGTTGATGATGGCGATGTTGATCTTGATTTTTTCCTGGGCGATGGTGGAGAGTTCGGCGGAGGTCATCTGGAAGCCGCCGTCACCGGCGATGACCCAGACTTCCTTATCGGGGCAGGCGAACTTGGCTCCGATGGCGGCGGGCAGCGCGAAGCCCATGGTTCCGAGGCCACCGGAGGTGATGAGGGTGCGCGGGTGTTCATGATGGAAGTACTGCGCTTCCCACATCTGGTGCTGGCCCACGTCGGTGACCACGATGGCTTTGCCCTCGGTGATGCGCCATAGGTCGTGCACCACATGCGCCGCCCAGAGGTGACCGGAATCGGGCAGGTTCTTGATATCGCGTACGGCGACGGCGCCTTTGCTGGCTTCAATGGTCTTGATCCAGGCCGATCCATCACGGCCGGGAATGCGGGGCAGCAGCTCTTCCAACACCGCGCGCAAATCGCCGACCAGCGCAACGTCGACCTTGACGTTCTTGTTGATCTCGGCGGGGTCGACCTCGATGTGAATCTTTTTCGCCTTGGGGGCGTAGGTGGCCAGGGTGCCTGTGACGCGGTCGTCAAAGCGCATGCCGCAGGCGATGAGCAGATCGGACTCCTGAATTGCGTGGTTGACCCAGGATTCGCCGTGCATGCCCATCATGCCCAGATTGAGCGGGTGCGAGGCAGGGAAGCCGCCCAGGCCGAGCAAGGTGAGAGCGACGGGGATTTGAGCGCGCTCCGCCAGCGTGCGCAGCTGCTCCATGGCTTCAGACTCGGTGACGCCGTGGCCGGCAAGAATAACGGGGCGCTTGGAATGGCGGATGAGGTCAGCGGCTTGCGCCAAGCCGGATTCCTCGACGCGCAGCATGGGATGAGGACGATAGGGACGCGGCTTGGCGGCAGCAAAGTCAAAGATCGCCGTGCCCTGCTGCGCGTCCTTGGTGATATCGACGAGCACCGGGCCAGGGCGGCCGGAGCGGGCGATCTGGAATGCGCTGCGAATGGCGGGCGCAATATCCTCAGTGCGAAAGATGAGGAAGTTGTGCTTGGTGACGGGCAGCGTGATGCCGGTGATGTCCACTTCCTGAAACGCGTCCGTGCCCAGGACCTTGCTGGAGACGTTGCCGGTGATGCAGACGAGTGGTATGGAGTCCAACATGGCCGTGGCAATGCCGGTGACCAGGTTGGTGGCGCCGGGACCGCTGGTGGCGATAGCCACGCCCACTTTGCCGGAGGCGCGCGCGTAGCCGTCGGCCATGTGCGCGGCGCCCTGTTCATGGCGCACCAGGGTGTGGTGAATGGGGAACTTGCGCAGCGCATCATAGACCGGCAGGATGGCGCCGCCGGGATACCCGAAGACGTCCGTGACGCCCTCGCCCACCAGCGTGGCCCATACAATTTCAGCACCGGTGAGGCGGGTGGGGGTGGTCAGGTGCTCATGCGCTGCTTGTGCGGTTGCGTCAGTTCCCATGTAGGACTCCTTGGTTAGAGATCAGAGATCAGGTCTTAGGTGGTTGCGCCTTCTGAGGCGCTGGTTACGCGGTCGACATACTTGCGGAAGACGCCCGCGGGCCAGCGCAGTGCAGGCGGGGCGAAGTTCTTGAGGCGCGCGGCCATCTCCGCGTCGCTGATCTCAAGGGTCAGCTTGCGGTTGGGAATGTCGAACTCGATGATGTCGCCTTCGCGGACGGCGGCGATGGGTCCGCCGACGAAAGCCTCAGGAGCGACGTGGCCGGCAGTGAAGCCGCGCGTGGCGCCGGAGAAGCGGCCATCGGTGAGCAGGGCCACGTGGGCGCTGAGTTCGGCGTTGGAAGAGATGGCGGCGGTAACTTGCAGCATTTCTCTCATGCCGGGTCCGCCCTTGGGGCCTTCATAGCGAATGACGACAACGTCACCGGGACGAATCTTGCCGGCCTGCACGGCGGCGAAACAGGACTCTTCCGTATCGAAAACGCGCGCAGGGCCGCGATGTTGCGTGCGGTCGGCGGCAGCGATCTTCATCACGCAGCCTTCGGGTGCAAGGTTGCCCTTGAGAATGACAAGGCCGCCGTTGGGCTTGATGGGCTTCTCAAAGGCGTGGATAACGACCTGGCCGGGTGTCTCCTGTGCGAGGGCTGCTTCCTGGGCGAGGGTCTTGCCGCTGATGGTGAGTGTGGAGCCGTCGGCGTAACCTGCGTCGATGAGGCGCTTGGCCAGCAGGCGCGAGCCGCCGGCTTCCTGGTAGTGCCAAGCCATGTACTTGCCTGCCGGGACGAGATCGCAGATGTAAGGGGTGCGCTTGCTGATGGCGTCAAAGTCGTCGATGGAAAGGGGGATGCCCATTTCACGTGCGATGGCCAGGAGATGCAGGACCGCGTTGGTGGAACCGCCGCTGGCGGCAACGCTGGCGATGGTGTTCTCAAGGGATTTGCGGGTGATGATCTGCGAGGGGCGGCGATTGGCGCGGACTGCGTCCATGAGAATGTGGCCGGCCTCGCGGGTGGCGGCATACTTGTCTGGCGAAGTGGCGGGAACGCCGGAGAGTTGGGCGGGCGAGATGCCGAGGATTTCCGCGGACATGGCCATGGTGTTGGCGGTGAACTGGCCGCCACAGGCACCGGCGCCGGGACAGGCGTTGGCCTCAAGAGCTTCAAGCGCGGCCTCGTCGATGCGGCCGGCAGCGAAGGAGCCGATGCCCTCAAAGACATTCTGGATGGTGATGTCGACGCCGTTCAACTTGCCGGGCGCGATAGATCCGCCGTAAAGCATGAGGCCGGGAATGTCGAGACGGCAGAGAGCCATGATGATGCCGGGCATGTTCTTGTCGCAGCCGCCGATGCCGACGAGGCCGTCAAAAAGATTGCCGCGGGCAACGAGTTCGATGGAGTCGGCGATGACTTCGCGGGAGACCAGCGAGGCCTTCATGCCCTGCGTGCCCATGGTGATGCCGTCGGAGATGGTGACGGTGTTGAACTCCATGGGCGTGCCGCCCGCTTCACGGATGCCTTCTTTGAGGGCAGCGGCGATTTCGTGCAGGTGCACATTGCAGGTGCCAATCTCGGTCCAGGTGTTGGCGATGCCGATGATGGGCTTCTGCAGGTCTTCTTTGCTGTAGCCGACGCCGCGCAAATAAGAACGCGCGGCGGCGCGGTCGGGACCTTCAGTCAACGGAATGCTTTGGCGTTTGCCTTCGATGGTCATTTGCTCTCTTTGTTTGCTAGCCACTAGCTCTTAGCTTCTAGCTCGTTCGTGCTGCGGCTTGAGTTCTGTGCTTTCCCCTTTCCGCAAAGAACGCGGAAAGGATGGGGCACCCATTGTTCCTGTTGTCCAAGGTCTCAATTTTGAAATCTTGTTCGTACTTTCCCAGGTCTGAAAATCCAGACCTGGGGCACCCAGTGGTCATAAACCTGTTTACTTTGCCTTCAGCCAATTGGCCTGGTCGTGGTTTGCTTCGAACTTGTCGAGCGCTGCCTGGTGGCGCAGGGTGAGGCCGATATCGTCGAGGCCCTCAATGAGACAGAACTTGCGGAACGGGTCCACCTCGAAGGCGGCGTGAAATCCGCGGCTGTCAGTAACCGTCTGGTTTTCAAGCGAGACAGTGAGTTGATAGCTGGGAATTGTCTTCGCGTTGTGGAGAAGCTCGGCGACCTGTTCTTCGCTGAGACGAACGAGCACGATGCCATTCTTGCCGGCGTTGGAAAAGAAGATGTCAGCAAAAGTGGGCGCGATGACGGCGCGGAAGCCGAAGTCGCTAAGGGCCCAGGCGGCGTGTTCGCGGCTTGAACCACAGGCGAAGTTCTTGCCGGCGATAAGTATTTGAGCGCCTTGGTACCGTGGGTCGTTGAGGACGAAGGCGGGGTCCGGGTCGCCGGACGGGGTGCGGCGCCAGTCGAAGAAAAGGAACTCGCCGTAGCCGGTGCGCTCGATGCGCTTCAAGAACTGCTTGGGAATGATCTGGTCAGTATCGACGTTGGTGCGGTCGAGAGGCGCGGCCAGGGCGGTGACGGTGCGAAAGGGTTGCATCAGGCCTTCCCTCCATGGAGTGCGGGCTCAAGGACGATTTCGTTCGTGAGCCAGTTGCGAATGTCGACGAAGTGGCCGGCAATGGCGGCTGCGGCGGCCATCTCGGGACTGACGAGGTGGGTGCGTCCGCCTCGCCCCTGGCGGCCTTCGAAGTTGCGGTTACTGGTGGAGGCGCAACGCTCACCGGGAGAAAGAATGTCGGGGTTCATGCCCAGGCACATGGAGCAGCCAGGCTCGCGCCAGTCGAAGCCAGCCTCGCGGAAGATACGGTCGAGGCCTTCCTGCTCGGCTTGCGCCTTGACGGCCTGGGAGCCGGGAACGACCATGGCGCTGACGTGGGTGGAGACCTTGTAGCCAGCGGCGATGCGGGCGGCGGCGCGCAGATCTTCAATGCGCGAGTTGGTGCAGGAGCCAATGAAGACGCGGTCAATCTCAATTGCATCGAGCCGGGTTTTGGGCTGCAGCCCCATATACTCCAATGCGCGCTCAAGCGACTTGCGCTCCTGTTCGCTGGAGGCGGCGGCGGGATCGGGCACCGCAGAAGTGATGGGCGCAACCATGCCGGGACTGGTGCCCCAACTGACATAGGGAACCAGGGTGGCGGCGTCGATGACCAGTTCGCGATCAAACTTTGCGCCGGGATCGGAGGGGAGCTTTCTCCACTCTTCCACTGCACGTTCCCACTCTTCACCCTTTGGACTGAATCTGCGGCCTTGCAAGTAAGCAAATGTTTTTTCATCGGGAGCGATCATGCCTGCGCGCGCGCCGGCTTCGATGCTCATGTTGCAGACGGTCATGCGGCCTTCCA
>CAYNGB010000057.1:0-31401 GCA_964396795.1 uncultured Occallatibacter sp.
TACCAGTACTAATCGCCCGTTCGGCTTGTCCATAGAATTAACTCCGCGCAGTTAGGCGGATGCTCTTCTAACAAGCCTTGTAATTCCCAATCAATTTCGTTAGTTTTGTTTGGCGCCAGATTGCATCCGCGTTCCTATGGGCCTCCGGGAGAAACCATCCGGAACAAAGTAGACGTCGCGGCAGGCTGCGGGCAACCACCCGCCAAGCGCCTTCAAGTTCAAAGGCGTCGGAGTCCCTCGCGTTAAGCGAGCAGGATTTCGGCTCAGGGTTTACGGCTTTACTTGCACAACACCTTGAGCGCGCCACAATTTGCCGGTGACCATACTGCGAGGGATCACCCGTTCCCATCTCGAACACGGAAGTTAAGCCTCGCTGGGCCGATGGTACTGCACGGGCGACTGTGTGGGAGATTAGGTGATCGCCGGCAATTATATCCAGAAAAGGCCATGCCTCAGGGCATGGCCTTTTTGCGTTTGTGCGCTAAACTCGTTGGCCGCTTCTGGCCCATTGTCCATTTGATCGTGGAAGGAGCCAGATTGACCAGCTTGCCCTCACTTTAGGGATTCGAAATTGTGGGGGGATTGGGGGACGAATATCTCTCGAATCGTCCAGCCTTAGACTTCCTAGGCGCAGGCCGCTTTGGCTTGGCTTCCCCTGGCTCCTGATTGCGGGGTATCTGAAAACGCGAACCCTCCAGATGACTGTCTCCCATCACATGCAGGCGCAGGAAGTTTGTCGAACCGGATCTGGTACGGGTCCCGGCTACGATCGCTACGACCTCGCGGTTCTTGACGTAGCCGTACTGCTCGAGCAGACTCTCGGCACAATCTACCAAGGCCTCAGTACTGTTGACCTTGGGGCAGCGGATCGGCGTGATGCCCCACAGCAGGTTCAGGCGGTTGATCGTGACTTCGACCGGGCTGAGGGCGAAGATCGGCGCCGCCGGGTGGTATTTCGAGAGCTGGCGCGCAGTCTGTCCCGACTCGGTAAACAGCGCGATGCCGCGCAGATCCAGATCGTCGGCGGCATGCGCGGTCGCTTCGCATATCGTCTCCGCAATAGAGAGTTGGCTCTGCCGTATGCGCGGCTCGGAGAGATTCTGCTCTTTAATATGGCGCTCTGCTTCGCTCACAATGCGCGCCATCATCGAAACAGTTTCCACTGGATATTTGCCGATCGCCGATTCACCGGAAAGCATCACGGCGTCGGTGCCGTCGTAGACGGCGTTGGCCACGTCGGAGACTTCGGCGCGAGTGGGCCGTGGGTTGTCAATCATCGACTCCAGCATTTGAGTAGCAGTGATCACGGGTTTCTTGAACTCGGCGGCGCGGTGAATGATGTGCTTTTGGATGGCAGGAACTTTTTCGGGCGGGACCTCGACTCCCAGATCGCCGCGGGCCACCATGATGCCGTCAGAAACCTGCAGAATGTTGTCGAGATGCTCGATTGCCTGGGGTTTTTCGAGCTTGGCGATAATCCAGGTTTCGAAACCGAGAGCCGCAACTCGATTGCGCACCAGGCTTACGTCCTCAGCGGTGCGGACAAAGGAAACCGCAATGGCATCGACACCATTCTTAAGTGCGAACTCAAGATCCTCAGTGTCCTTCTCTGTGAGGGAAGGAACGCGCACCAGAATACCGGGCAGGTTTATACCTTTGTTTTCACCGAGCATGCCGCCATTGACGATATCGCAGGCAACATCATCTCCAAGCACCTCGTGAACACGCAATTCGATCAGGCCGTCGGAGAGCAAAATGCGCGAACCCTGCTCAACATTCTCAGCCAGAGTTTTAAAGGTAGTGCCGATCAGGGACGCTGTTCCCGGAACATCGCGCGGAGTAATTGTGAGGCGTCCGCCGGCCTTGAGCAGTACCGGTTGGTGATCCTTCAGCGTGGATGTGCGGATCTTGGGCCCCTGCAAGTCTCCCAGAATACACAGCGGCTTCTTCTCCTCGCGGCTCACCTTGCGGATTAGCCGTATGACCGCCAACTTCCTCTCATGGGTGGAGTGGGAAAAATTCAGGCGCATCACATCGACCCCTGCACGAACCAAGTCGCGGATAACGGATTCGGTGTTGGAGGCCGGACCGAGGGTGGCAACGATCTTTGCGCGACGTTGAATAGGCAATTCAGTCAGGCTCAGGTCGGGGAAGGCCATAAGGATCACTCCGGAAGATGTTCAGTTGTGTGAGAGGGAAGAAATCGCACGCGGTTTTCCTTTATTGTACATTGCGGAGTGAGCCCAAATGCTCTGTCCACGACGCATCGAGGCACATGCTATGGCTAAGAAAACTCGCTACTGACGGGAGGCGACCGTATCGGAAGTGACGGTACCTTCAAAGTTCTGCTGGCGTTCCCTGAAGAGGACGCCGTTCAATTCGGCTCCAAGCAGGGCACTGAATGCAGTGAGATAAAGCCAGACCAGCGTTGCGATGCCGGCACCAAACGAGCCGTAAAAGATGGAGTAATCGGCAACCCTTGTTACGTACCAACCGAAAGCAAGAGTCGCGGGGAACCAGACAACGGTGGCAGTGATGGCGCCGGGCATGACCCATCCCCAATGCTCCCGTCGCTTGGTGCCGAAGTGATATAACGCACCGAGAACCGTAACGCTGCAGACGAAGGCAGTCGCCCATCGCACCATCCGCCAGAAGAAGAGGACCACATAGCGCAACTCGTGGGCGGAGTTGCGAATCATCCACAACTCGATTTGATGGCCGAAGACGAGCACCACGGTAGCCAACGCAAGCGGGACAAGTACGATGGGCACCAGCAAGAGCGCGCGCGCCCGACGCCTCCAAAAGCCCCACTCGCCGCGGGGGAGGCGGTAGGCGCGGCGAAACCCTTCCATGAGCGAAAGCATCAGGCCCAGACCGGCGAAAATACTCAAGCTGGCTGCAGAAAAGACTAATTGCACGGACTGGTTGCGGCGGGTTTGCAGAGAGGACTGCAAGAGCGACATGGTGTCCGCAGGCAGGAACTGCAGCCATGCCGCGCGCATCTCACCCATAAGCGTCGTGCCCTCCGGCACCAGCGCCAGCAGAGTGGTGATGACTACCAACGCGGGAAACAACATAAGCATGCCGGAATAGGCAGCGGCCTTGGCGGTATTGAGCATGTCGTGCTCAAGCGCCAGCCAGACAGCCTTCCGGAAGTGTGCAACAAGACGAGCCATGCCGTTAATTGAAAGAGTAGAGCATTTGCGTGCTCTGCGGCGACACTGTCGTATTGCTTTCCCCGGCACGGCGACGGCGATTGAGAGCACCATTAAATTCGAGTGAACAGGAGGGAGCATCCCTACTTGTCAATACGTGGCAATTATTCGGGTGTGCGCGATGGGCTTTCAATCTTGCGCGCGCGAGCCGGGTGCAGCCGGAGTGGCTTGGCTGGCTGACCGCGAGGCTCAAACGGCATATCATAGCCTGGTTATGAGAACCTTTTTCGCTCGCACCTTCAGACTTTGTGCCCTATTGCTTCTTATCGGCGGCTGCGGCTCGGATCAAGCTGCTGCGCAGGCACGGCCGGTTCCCAATCCGCAGTTGGCTGCAAGGGAACTGAATGGGCGCGTCGACGCACTTCTGAAACAGATGACGCTCGACGAGAAGATTGGGCAACTGGTGCAGTATTCGGCGGGATTCGCCACTGGCCCTTCCGCCTCCAACCTGACCTATGAGGAACTGGTGGCTAAAGGCCAGGTCGGATCAATGCTGAATGTAGTGGGCGCGGAAAAGACCAATCACTTCCAGCATATAGCGATGGAAAAATCGCGTTTGCATATCCCGATCATTTTTGGCCTGGACGTTATCCATGGCCACCGCACGACCTTTCCGGTACCGCTGGCTGTAGCGGCGACCTGGGACCCCGAAGCGGCTGAGACGGTGGCGCACACAGGCGCGGTGGAAGCGCGTGCCGACGGCATTCCCTGGGTCTTCTCGCCCATGGTGGACATTGCGCGCGATGCGCGCTGGGGCCGCATTGTCGAGTCGAACGGGGAGGACCCCTACCTGGGTTCGGCGATGGCGCGCGCATGGGTCAACGGCTACCAGCAGGGAGACCTTTCCAAGCCGGACTCGGTCGCAGTCAGCGTGAAGCATTTTGGCGCTTACGGGGCCGGCATCGGCGGTCGCGACTATAACGCGGTGGATATGAGCGAGATTACGCTGCGGCAGGTTTATCTGGAGCCCTACCATGCGGCAGTAGAAGCGGGGGCGGCCACGTTGATGAGCTCGTTCAACTCGATCAACGGCGTTCCTGCCAGCGCCAATCCTTTCACTTTGACCCAGATTCTGCGCAAGGAGTGGGGCTTCAGCGGGTTTGTCGTGTCAGACTGGGGTGCGGTCGCGGAGTTGCTGAACCACGCGATCGGCGCGGACGGCGCCACGGTAGCTCGCAAGGCGTTGGAAGCGGGTGTAGATATGGACATGGAAGGCGGCCTCTACGGAACCACTCTTGCTGCGCAGGTGCGTTCGGGCGCGATTCCTGAGAGTGTGGTGGATGAGGCAGTGCGCCGCATTCTGCGTGTCAAGTATGCGCTGGGACTCTTCGACCATCCTTACACCGAGGCAGGTCCAGCCTACGATGCCACACCCGAGCGGCGCGCCATAGCCCGGAAGGTTGCAGCCGAATCCATGGTATTGCTCAAGAACGACACGGTGGAGGGGGTGGGAGCGTTGCTGCCGCTGGCCGCAAAGGTGAAAAAGGTAGCCCTGATCGGCCCCATGGCCGATGACCAGCGCGAGATGCTGGGGGCCTGGTCGGTGACCGGCGACCCGAAGTATGTGATTACGCTCAAGACGGCGCTGGAAGAGCGGCTGGGCGGGAAGGAGAGCGGGCGACTCCTCTATGCCGAGGGATGCGGTTTGCTGTCAGGCGAAGACGCGAACCTGTTGAAGGGCGTGAGTTTTGGCAGTGCGAATGTGGCTGCTGAACCGTTACCCATTCCAGACGACCAGAAGACTATTGACGAAGCGGTGGAAACGGTCAGGAAGGCCGATGTAGCCATCCTGGCTCTGGGAGAGCCCACGAACTGGATGGAGGGCGAGGCTGCAAGCCGGGTTCAACTTGGATTCACTGGCGCACAGGAACAGCTGCTTGGGGCGGTCGTGGCGACGGGCAAACCCGTGGTTCTGTTGGTGCTGGCCGGGCGGCCGCTGGAACTGAAGTGGGCGGCCAGCCACGTTCCTGCAATCGTGGAGGCGTGGAGTCCCGGCGTGGAGGCCGGTCACGCCGTGGCCGATGTGCTGTTTGGCGACGTAAATCCTGCAGGCAAGCTGCCGGTGAGTCTGCCCCGTGCGGTTGGCCAGGAACCGCTCTATTATGCGCAACTTCCCACTGGCAGGCCAGCGCATGGAGACCTGAGCCGGATGCCTCGCAACTCCGAGGAGAAGTTCATGTCGCGATATGTGGACGAGGAGAATTCGGCGCTGTTTCCATTCGGATGGGGGTTGAGCTATACGCGGTTCAGCTATGGGAAGCCGACTACTAGCCGGAGCGAGGTTCCGGTGGGGGAGATTCTGGCGGTGCACAAGCCGGTGGCTAGCGTAGGAGTGGACGTTACGAACACCGGTACCGTGGCAGGCGCTGAGGTGGTGCAGCTTTACTTGCGCAATACTGCGGCCAGCGTGGAACAACCGGTGCGGGAGCTGAAAGGCTTTGCGCGCATTCAGCTTGCCCCCGGCGAAACCGGGCACGTGGACTTTCCGTTAGGCTTTGATGAGCTGAGCTTCTTCGACGTCGGGATCAAGCGAACCGTGGAGCCCACGACCTACAAAATCTGGGTGGGTGGCAGCTCGCTGGCTACGGCGGAAACGAGCTTCAAAGTTATCGAATAGCCAGGATCGAGGTTTTCCTGCTACTGCTCGGTGATGACTGTGTCGCCGTTGTAAAAGAGGTGCACGACAGTAGTAAAGTACGCTGAGTCCGGGTTCGGCGGCGTGGAAGAATATGTGGGCGTAGTGATGCTGATCAAGCGGGGCAGGGTATCACCTTTGACGCGCGTGCCTATCAGAACGTAGCCGTTAGTGTCATCGCCGCCGAAAGCGCTGATGATATAGCCTTCGCCGGCCAAGGTGGTTGCCCCAGTTGCGACATCCTTAGGCCGTGAAATGATGGCCTCGGTCTCATACACAGTGGTGTCGCCCTGCCATCCATAAGAGATCAGATTGGCCTGTCCGGAATTATCGAACGAAACGGCGGTGACCACACGGCTTTCGATTCCATCCTGCGCAACAGCATCTTGAATCTGCGACGCCGCCACAGCTTCGCGCCGGAAATCGAATCCACCCGCCGCCGCCGTTTCGACCCATGACATCGCATAAGCATTCTCTGCAGGTTCAAAGTCGAGAGATGTGATCACCACGTTAGGAACGCTGGTCGATTGCAGGTCCCAATCGAACGACTGATAATCGTGCCCCTCGTAGAACATGGAGAGTCCGGTTGCTCCGGAAGGCAGATTCTCAACGTAGAAAGGCCAGGAGCAGTCGTACTCGACGCCGGAAACGCAGACCCCGGAAGAGCCGACGCCGAGCGGACTTCCTATCGCATTGCCAAACGAAGTTTGGCTCTCGGCCAAAATGTTGGATGCCACGCCACCAGCTTCACCGAGCCCGGGAGCATCCACCTGCTGGGCAAGCAGGAGCCGCAAATCTCCCTGCTTCGGGGCACGCGCTCCAGCGGTCAACTTGGCGGCGCTGCTGGTAGCGGAACTGGAGGCGTTCTTCACCGTGACCACGAAGGTTGAACCGCTATCAGTGAGCGAGACATCAGGCGTGGTATAGGAGGCGTCAGTGGCTCCGGCAATCTCGACGCCATTCTTGCTCCACTGGTAGCTGAGCGGCGCTGTTCCGGTGGCCGCGACCGTGAAGGTTGCCGCGCGGTCAATGGGAATGCTCTGGCTGGCCGGCTCAGTCGTGATGACAACGTCCTTGGTGGGAGGGGGAACTGAGGTGGAACTGGAACCACCTCCGCAGCCTGCGACCATCAATCCGGAAATAACTGCAATGAGAATGAACGCGCGGGAACAAGTGTGAACTGATTCGGGAAACGGGACCATAATGCAGATCTCTCTCGATATACGACGCGCATGTTGGAGAATAATGGCGGCGAATACATCCGCCTGGAGGGCTCGCAGTGGAACAAATGCTAAGGAGATTATAGTTCGTTACCTGGAGTCGTCAGAACCAGGCAAATTCGAGGCGCGGACCGGGTACACTGCATCTGAACAGGAGGTTTCACCCCTATGCAGACCAGGATTCAGGGCACAACGATGCCCGTGCTCGATGTGCAGCTTGACCCCAACGAGAGCGTGTACTCCGAGAGCGGCGAACTCTCGTGGATGACCAGTTCGATCCAGATGATGACGCATACGCAGATGGGTGGCGGCGGCGGCCTGTTCGGCGTCCTAAAGCGGGTGGCCGGCGGTGGAAGCATTTTTATGACCGAGTACAGGGCCTACCAGTATCCCGGCGAGGTGTCGTTTGCTACCAAGGTACCGGGACACATTGTGCCAGTGCAGTTGGGCCAAGGTGTGGAGTATATGGTGCACCGGCATGGGTTCCTGTGCGCCACGCCGCAGGTGACCATTGGTGTGGGCTTTCAGCAGTCGCTGGGCGCGGGCATCTTCGGTGGCGACGGGTTTCTACTGCAAAAGCTGGGTGGTGTGGGCACGGCGTGGCTCGAGCTTTCAGGCGAACTGATTGTGAAGAACCTGGCCCCCGGAGAGATGCTGCGGGTGCATCCAGGGCATGTGGGGGCGTTTCAGGCGGGGGTGGGGTTCCAAATCACCATAGTTCCCGGGATCAAGAATATGATCTTCGGGGGAGATGGACTGTTTCTGGCCGTGCTTACTGGACCGGGGACGGTGTGGCTGCAGACGCTGCCCATTTCGCGCCTTGCCCACCAGATTAGCGAGTATCTGCCGCACACCGAGAACCGGCAAGTGGGTCCCGCCGCAGGCGGGGCGCTGCTAGGCGGAATCGTAGGGTCGATTCTGGGTGGGGGAGACCAGTAGGGCGGCAAGCAGGTGAATCGGCGAGTGGGCTCGCATGTCTCAGAATCCAGACCTGGGGGCGTTCGGATTAAAGTAATTCCATGTATGAATAAAGCCTTTGGCAAGGACCGTACCCTTCGCAGCGACATTGTTTTTGCATTTACGCTGGCGCTCGCTTGCTATGCGGCGTGGCTCATTCGCGATGTGCTGGTGATGCTTTATGTGTGCGGGCTGTTTGCCGTGGTGCTTACGCCGGTCGTACGTTCAGTCTCCGCACTGCGGGTGGGACGCTGGCAGCCGTTCAAGGGCTTCGCCATTTTGATTTTGCTTTTGGTTGTGGCCGGAGCACTGACCATATTCGGATTTCTCGCGCTGCCCCCGATCATCCGAGACATGCAAGAGTTCAGCCGGGAGATGCCGACCTGGTCGCGTGGCTTCTTGGAGAAACTCAGACATTTGCCCTTTGCAGACAGGGTGGATGCCGAAGAGATCGATTCCCGGATTCAGGATTTTGTCAGTAATGCGGCCACTTTCCTTTGGCTTTCGATCAGTAATTGGGCGGGCAAACTTTTCAAGATAGTCACGAGCGTTGTTCTTACCATTTACTTCATCATGGAAGGCGACGTTGCTTATCGGTGGTTCCTTTCCCTTATCCCGACAGAAGGCCGCGACCGGCTGGACAGGACGCTCAAGCGGGCCGAGGTCCGGATGGGTAAATGGCTGCTCGGTCAGGGGATGCTGATGCTCATTCTGGGTGTCTTCAGCACGATCGTCTTCCTGGCTCTCCAAGTGCGCTATGCGTATGCACTGGGCGTGCTGACTGGCTTGCTGAACATCATCCCCGTGATGGGTGCGGCGGCAAGCATAGTGCTCGCGCTGTTGGTGGCCGCTATCGACTCCTGGGGCCGGGTGCTGGGAATCGCGATCTTCTACATCGCGTATTTGCAGCTTGAGAATTCGTATCTGGTTCCGCGCATCATGCGCAGCAGGTTGGGTCTGCCCGGCCTGGGCATCCTGGTGGCGCTGCTGCTCGGTTCCGCGCTCGCAGGCGTTGTGGGAGCGATGGTTTCAGTGCCTACCGCAGTCCTGGTGGCGGAACTGGTAGACGAATATCTCGTCCGCAAAGATGCGGCGTGAGTGAGAACAGCCTTATAGGTATCTACGGGCGCAGCGGCGTGTCCGCAGCTACTGAAGCGGTGAGAGGCATACCGGGCACAATATCAGCTTCATTTCCGGCAGGCAGCGCTCCCGCGACTTGTTGGACTAAGTCTGTCGACACCGCGTGGGACTGCAACCCGTTGTCTGCTCCTTCCAACCGGAGATTGGCGTCGAGGGGCACTGTGACTCCGTGCACACTCAACGAGTGGACCTGGAACTCAAGCACACCCGGTTTTCCGGCGTGTCCAGCGCGCTCGACCTTTGTGAGCTTGGCGTCTACGTTTGTTCCTTTGGGAACCACAACTGTGTCGCCGACTTTTACGTTCTCAGCGAGTAGGAGGGGAATAGAGTCGCCGACCGCGGCCGAGTCTGAGACCACTTCAGCATCAGTCACCAATAGCAGGGGCGTGCCTTTGAGCAGCGTACCGCCAGCGGCCAGGATATCTTGAGGCACTGGATCCATCGACCCTCGGACTCTGTACCGGGCCTGAACCACCGGGCTCGGCAGTTTCTGAGATTCCTGTGCGATAGCCTGCAACCGAGTGTCTGCGGTAATGGTGATTGGACCGGCGTACCGCGTTGAAGCGGGGGTGGGCGTCCAACCGTCGGTGGTGTAGAAAATGGTCGCGTCCTGTGTGGTGCTGGTAATGGTCACCTGCGTTCCTGGGGCTAACTCGCCTGCCTCAACAGAGAAGGTGGGCATCTTTGCGCACCCGCAATCAGGCGGGGCAGGCGGCGCCTCACCCAGATATTCGACGTTCCGCTGACCTTGCGCTCCCTGCTGCGTGGCTGGCCGCGCGGCCGGAATCGCCGGGGGGGCGGCTTTACCCACGCCCTGCATGGTTGTCTGGGTGACTTGGACTGTCTGTTGTATGGCCTGCGCTGTGGCCTGGTGGCCGAATGTGAAGACACCTGCCAGGAGAATGACAAGAAGACTGCTTTTCATTTTGGCGTCTCTCCCGCGAGATTTGACAAGAGTATATGTGCAGAGCAAGACGCCAGTCGACAAGAAGTCGCGGTGTCAATGCATAAAGTTAGTGTCCGGTAATCATAGGGAGGCTGCGGGCCGCAAAACCTGCGTCGACGGCGGCTTTCATGACCCCGCAGTTGGCGAAGAAACGAACGAAATTGCCCGTGAGGGGTTCCCGAGGTCCATCCATCACGGCACGGAAATCTGAGACGCCCGGCAAGGCGAGCAGGCGAGGCGCCGAGGCCATTTTCATTTCGCCGGCGCCTTGTGCATCGAGAACAAGGGCAGTGAGCTGGCGAGCAAGGGGCAGATCAAAGCTCTCAGTAACAAAAACCAACCTGCCGCGCGTGGTGATTACGACCGGACCTTCGTTGGTGGTATACACCTGCTCGTCGGAGTGCGGCGCGCCCTGCGCCTGTGCGGAGGACTGCAGCCTGACGCCCGAGTACTTGCGTCCGAGTTCATCTTCGTAGAGGCGCACGAAGGCTTCTGCGGAGGCGCTTGATCTCCAGGCGGAAAGATAGAGCAAGACGACTGACTTAGTAGAGGCTTGTTCGGCCGGTGCTGCGTTGCGCATTTGGCCGGCCCAATAAAGGCCGCCATCCCAGGCTGGGGTCAGGTCGCGGGCAGCAGCGTCACCACCGAACAGGCCGGCGAGAATGTGCAAGTCGAGCTGGCCCACCTGGCCGATGTCGTAGGGTTTGTAGAGCCCGTCGACCAGGGGATGGATGTCGGGCAGAAGGGGTACGGAAGGGAGATGACCCTTCTCGTATTCGCGGGGATTGATGATCTCCCAGGAGGAGGAGGGCGGGCGGTCGAGAGCGCCAGTAAACGCTGCCGTCTGTCCCTTGTCCATCCAGACGTCCTGCTCAAAACTGAGGCCTTCGCGATAAGGGAACAGGAGCGATTCAGAGAGCAGCAGCGGAGCTCGGGCGAGGATGGGCGAATTTTCCGAACCGACCATTTGCTGCTTGATGAACTCCACCACTTCGGGATCCTTGATGAGGCTGCGGCCCATAGGCTTGAGAATGTTGTCCATCATGACGGCGGTAGCCTGGCCCTCGACCACGGCCTCGCGGGCTGTGTCGATTTCGTCTTTAGCCAGATGCTCGGTGTCGCCGCCGGAGTTGAGCGAGACGTCAGTGGGCGTCTGGTCGCTCCACTTGTCGAGGTCGAGGTGCTGGTCCTGCAGGGCGTGGGTGAGCTCATGGGCCAAGACGGGCTTCTGCTCGTCCACATCGATCCAGTCAAGCAGGTTGACGGTCTTGGTCTTGGGGTCGTAATAGGCCTCGATCTGCTCCTTGAGCAGGGCGAGAAGGAAGGGCTTCAGGTCAAAGTCGCGATCCAGCAGGCCGAACTTCTTGAGGACGATCTCACTGCGCTGCATGCGCTTGGCGTCCTCGTCCTCATTGAACTTCTCGCTCAAGTAGCTTTCGACGGCATTGCGGGTGGTGAGCCGGCGCTTGACGGGGCTCTTGATGGGCAGGCCGGTTTCATCGGAGGAGAACTTGAGCAGTTGATCGACAAGGCCGAACAATTGTTGCGCTTGCTGGGGAGTGATGCGGGTCTCGGCATTCGGCTTCTCTTTGCCCGAAGAGCCTGCGGAAGCCTGGCCGGATTGCGGCGAGGCTTGGCCTGTGGACTGCGGGGACAGCGGAGAGGGCTGTTGGGCGGCGGCACCGGCCAGGGCAAAGCACAAAGCGAAGGTTAGAATCCCCATGCGGCGTGTGGCCGCCGAATCGAGCCAGTTGCTCATTCAATCTCCTCGTGGTTCCGGGCACCGGGTTCCCAGGCTCCGCATCTAATACCAAGGCTATAATCAGGATGCGGTCTGGAGCGCTGTTTGTGACGGAAATGTGCGCGCCAGGCTGCGGAAAAAACTCCCTTATGACGGAAACGCCGATTGCCGTGACCGCTCTGCCCACTCCGCTTGCGACGCTGCTCGCCTCGGCGGCCAAGCCACCGAAACTGGCGGAGTATCACTGCGTGCTGACTCCACAGGAATTAGATGCGCCAGAGGCAGAAATAGCGGCGCTCACCTCCGGAGCCGCAGTTCACGACTTGGGATGGTTGAGGCGCGTTGCGGTGCGAGGTGAGGACCGGTTCCGCTGGCTGAGCGGTATGGTAACCAATATGGTGAACGACCTGGGCGCGAATACCGGGGCGTGGAACCTGGTGCTGAATGCGCAAGGGCGCATTCAAGGCGACCTGACCGTGTGGCGCGAGGACGACGAGTTGGTGCTTGAACTGGCCGCCGACCAGTACGATAAGCTGCTGGCCCACTTGGAACACTTCATCATCATGGATGACGTGGAGTTGGTTCCGCTGCGTCAGGAACCTGGTGCCGCTGAGACCGCTTTGGGACTGACCGGGCCGCGAGCCAGCGATGTACTGATACGGATGGGTCTTCCGGCATTGGCAGAACCCATGACGGGAACACACGTGGAGTGGAACGGCCTGGATTTGCAGATTTTGCGGGGCTATGGTGTGCTGGCAGAGCATTATGAACTCTGGACGCCGGCGACGGGAATTACCAGGCTTTGGCGGACTCTCTCGACGGCGGGCTCGAGCCGGGCAGGGGTCAGGTCACTGGACGCGTTTCGTATCGCGGAAGGGATTCCGGCATACGGTACGGATATGGCGGAGCGCGATCTGCCGCAAGAAACTTCCCAGATGCGCGCCCTGCATTTCAACAAAGGTTGTTACCTGGGCCAGGAGATAGTGGAGCGGATCCGCTCGCGGGGCAATGTGCACCGGCACCTGCGCGGACTGGAACTGGATGGGCCGGTGCCCGGAGCCGGAACGGAAGTTAAGCTGGATGGCGCCGAGGCTGGGCAGATTACAAGTGCGGCCGAGCTGAAGCTGGCAAGCGGCAATCGCATCTTTGCGCTGGGCATGATGCGCGAGGCAGCGGAATTACACAATCAACCCCTTACTTACAACGCGGAGACGGTCGCGGGCACTGCCCGGATTCTGGCTGCGCCGCCCAAGCTTTGATCCGAACTGGATCGGGAACATGAAATTATGAGCGATACGCCAAAATTCGAAGTGATTGACCGCCGCAAATACAAAGCGGAAGAGGAACAGGAAAGTTCGAAAACATCCGCGCCGCCAGCGGCCGAGCCGGTCGATCCTCACGCTGGTCCGCGGCTCGTGGTAACGGAGAGCAAAGCGGAGGCCGCGGAGGAGAAGACCTCAACCCCGGACGAGGAAGCGGAATTGCCGCCCCCGCCGACGGCTGAGGAGAGTCGAGAACAGAAGACCGCCTACGATGCTTCGGCGCAGCGGCTGGAAGACCTGGTACGGGCGCAGAATCCGGCCATCGGAGCGCAGCCGCCGGTTGGCTTTGAGCACTTGCTGCAGCAGCTTTACATTTCCGCGATGATCCAGATGGGCGCCGGGGCGCAGGAGGGGCAGCGTCCGCGTGTGGACATCTTGGGTGCGCGGCAGACCATCGACCTGATGGGCGTGCTGGCGGAGAAGACCAAGGGGAACCTGAGCGAGGCCGAGGCAAATGCCCTACAGACGGCGCTTTTCGAGGTACGGATGGCCTTTCTGGAACTAACCAATATGATCACATTGCAGGGTGTTTCGGCGCCGCCGCCTCCTCCACCGGGCAAACGCTAGACCGGGCATGCAAGGGCTGCTCACATTTTTGGGAACAGGAACCTCGATGGGAGTTCCCACGCTGGGGTGCGGCTGTGCCGTATGCACCTCAGACGATCCGCATGATCGGCGGCTTAGGCCGTCACTGCTGCTGCGCTGGCAGGCGGGGGGCCGGGAGCGCGTGGTAGTGGTCGACACGGGCCCCGATTTCCGTGAGCAGGCCCTGCGCAACGGGCTCACCCGCGTCGATGCTGTTTTCTACACCCATGGCCACGCCGACCACATTCTGGGGCTGGACGATCTGCGCCCCTTGAGCTTTACTGTCTTCCGCGAGGGTGACCTGATTCCGCTGTATGCGTCCGCCCAGACAGCGGAGGTGCTGAAGCGCATGTACGACTACACCTTTTCACCCGACGCCACGTATCCCAACCGGGCCCGGCTGCGTATCGAGCCGCTAACAGGGCGGACCACGGTGCACGGGGTGGAGTTTTTGAGGGTACCGGTGTTACATGGGGACCAGGAGATCAGTGGATTTCGCTTTGGCCGCACGGCTTACCTTACCGATGTGAGCGTTATTCCCGAGGCGAGCTTTGCGCTGTTGGAGGGACTGGATTGCGTGATACTCTCTGCGCTGCGCCATAAGCCCCACCCCAATCACGCAACAGTGGAGCAGGCGGTGCAGTGGGCGAGGCGCATCGGTGCGAGGAAAACATGGTTTACCCACATTGCTCACGATCTGGGCCACAAAGCAACTAATCGCACGCTGCCGGAAGGCGTGGCGCTGGCCTACGACGGCCTCGCATTTCCCGTAAGCCTATGAGCGATCACGCCAGCCGCGAGATTCCCGTGTACCGCTCGATTGCCGAGATTCCACCCGACTTTGGCCCGTGTGTGGCCGCTATTGGCAACTTTGATGGGGTACACCGGGGCCACCAGGAAATTCTGCACGCGGTAGCTGCGGAAACTCGTGGGATCAAGGGCTGCGGCCTGGCCATCACCTTTGAACCGCATCCGGAGCAGTTTCTGCGGCCGGAACAGGCGCCCAGGCTGCTTACGCCGATTCCCGAGCGGTTGCGGCTGCTGGCCCAGACGGGCATTGATGCGGTAGTGCTGCTGCCGTTCAACGCCGCGCTGGCGAATTTGACGGCGAGGGAGTTTGTGGAACGAGTGCTGGTGAAGGCGCTCGGCGTATCCGCTTTGCATGAGGGTGGCAACTTCCGCTTTGGGCATCGCGCTGTGGCCGGCGTGAAGGACCTGGTGGAGTTTGGGGCGGAGTTTGGGTTTGCCGTACATGTGCACCGGGCGGTGCAGGTGCACGGGTTGGAAGTGTCGAGCTCGGCGACCCGGGCGCTGGTGGCCGAAGGTGACATGAGACGCGCGCGCTGGATGCTGGGGCGGCCGTTTGCGGTGCGTTCGACGCCGGCCAGAGGGCGGGGAATCGGCACGCGGCTGCTGGTGCCCACAGTGAACCTGGCGGCCTACGATGCGCTGCTACCGGCCTTTGGGGTGTACGTGACACGATTGACGGTGGGCGAGCGATGCTTTCAGGCGGTGACGAACGTGGGCAACCGGCCAACTTTTGGCGAGGCTTCATTTGCCGTGGAGTCGCACATTCTGGACTTTGAGCCGGTGGAACTCGATGATCAGACACCGTTGGAATTGGAGTTTCTTTTGCGGCTCCGCGGGGAGTCGGAGTGGCCCTCGCCGGAGGCACTGAAAGCGCAGATCTTCAAGGATGTGGAGCGGGCGAAAGGGTATTTCCGGTTGGAGTCAGCCTATCGCCGGTAGGTCCCAGCATTTCCTGTGTACGGAATGACGCCTGCCAGGTTAGGTACCGCTTGGTTTTCGTGCCGGGGCGGATGAGTCGACGAGAGTGGGTTTGGTGGCGGTTGCGGGCTTAGCCGGAGCAGGCTCAATGGGCAAGGGAGGCTTGACCGCCAGCTTCGTTGCAGGTTTGGCCAAGGGTTGGGCCGGCGGCTTTGTGCCCGGATTTGCGGGGGTCATCGGCGGTTTGGCGGCTGCCTTGACGTCTACCGGCTTGGCTTGCGATCCGGCGACGGGCGCGGTTTCCGGTTTGGCGAGGGGCTGAGAGGCAGCCTCCTGCGTAGGGTTGGCTTCTTGGTCGGCCAGGAATTGCTCATTATCCTTGCCGGCGATGGCGGTCCGCATGATGGCCATCCAGATAGGCAGGGCGGCACGGGCCCCAGTCTCCTTTTCACCCAGAGATTCGCGGCTGTCGTAGCCTACCCAAACGCCGCATGTGACCGAAGGCGAGAAGCCCAGGAACCAGGCGTCAGTGAAGTCACTGGTGGTACCTGTTTTGCCGCCCAGAGGGTGGTTCATCTGCGCCGCGGCAGCACCGGTGCCGTGCTGGGTGACTGCGCGGAAGAGGGTCATCATGGTGCGCGCGGTTTCTTGGCTGATGACTTCGTCGATCTCGGGCCGGTCCTCCCACAGTGTGATGCCATCGGCGTTGGAGACCTTGCGGATGAGGCGAGGAGTGACGCGGACTCCGTCGTTGGGGAAGACCGAGTAAGAGGTGACCTGTTCCTGGAGTGTGATTTCGGCTGCACCAAGCGCTACGGGCAAATAGGCGGGAATATTAGAAGTGACGCCGAACCGGTGAACCAGATCGATGACCTTGTGAATGCCGACATGCGCGGCGAGCTTGACGGCAGGGATATTGCGCGACTCGGCGAAGGCATTGGTCAGAGTCATCGCGCCTTTGAAGTCGTTCTCGTAGTTGTGCGGTGTGTAGCCGCCAAAGCTTACCGGCCGGTCCACAACGATGTCGTCGGGTTTGGCGCCGTCCTCAATGGCCGCGGTGTAGACGTAGGGTTTGAAGCTGGAACCGGTCTGGCGTTCAGCCTGCGTGGAGCGGTTGAATTGAGAGAGGGCGTAGTCGCGTCCACCGACCATGGCCAGAACGTCGCCCGTGGTATTGTCCATGGCGAAGACGGCTCCCTGGGCACCGGAATCCTGCTCCAGCGTGGCGCGGTGAGCTGTGCCCTCTAAGGCGTCAGAGAGATGAACATAGATGACGTCGCCGGGTTTAACCAGGGCGTCGCCAAAGCGCTCCGCGGTCCATTGCCAATCAGCGGGAAGTAAAATCACGTCGCTGGAGCCGATGCGGGCGTGAATCTCAAGCGGTAGCGCCCGCGTGACGACGGCATGGACGTAGTCGCCGGGGCCGTTGGCCATGACCCAGTCGGGATGCTTGTACTCCTCTATGGTGAGTCCCTCGGCGAGGACATTTTCGAGTTTGGCTTTCCAGCCGTGACGTCGCTCATAGGCCGCCAATCCGTCGTTCACGGCGCTGTTGGCCGACTGCTGCAGATCCAGGTCGAGGGTGGTGTCAATGCGCAAGCCGGCTTCGTGGACCTCTTCAGCGCCAAAGCGCCTTTCGAGTTCGCGGCGGACCTCTTCCTGGAACCAAGGGGCAACGGACATCTCTCGCTGGGTGATATGAAGACCCAGCGGAGCCTGGCGGGCTTGTTCAGCTTGCTGGTGAGAGATGACGCCGTCGGACTCCATTTCGCTGAGCACCAGATTGCGGCGGCGGAGCGCTTTCTCAGGATTGACAAGCGGGGAATAGGCGACTGGTCCCTTGGGCAAGCCGGCCAGCAGCGCTGCCTCGGTGAGAGTGACGTCCTTGGCGTGCTTGGAGAAGTAGAACTCCGAGGCCGCCTCAAAACCGTACATCCCGCTGCCGAGGTAGATCTGGTTGCCGTATAGGGTGAAGATCTGCTGTTTTGTGAAGGCGCGCTCAATCTGGATGGCAAGATAGGCTTCCTGTGCCTTGCGTGCGGCAGTGCGGTCTGCGGAAAGAAACAGGTTGCGGGCCAACTGCATGGTGAGAGTGGAGGCGCCCTGAACGCGCCCGTGACTGCGCAGATCGTGCAACAAGGCACCGGCGATGCGCAGGACGTTGATGCCCCAGTGAGACTCGAAGCTCTTGTCTTCAATGGAGATGACGGCCTGGCGGAGGACCGGCGCGAATTCGTCGTAATTGACCACGACGCGGCGCTCGAGGGCAAAAGAGCCAATGATGCGGCCCTTGCGATCGTAGAGGTCGGTCATGGTGGAGGGGCGGTAGCGTTCCAGATCGTGAATCTGGGGCAGGTCGGCGGAGAAGACCAGCGTGAGCCCCGCCAGGGAACCGGTGATGACGGACAAAAGAAGCAACGTGGAAAGCGCTACCTTGCCGGCGATCTTGCGACGGCGGAAGACCGGCATGGAATCAGGCTCAAGCCGGTGGGACCGGCCCAAGCCGCGCGGTTCGGAAGGCTGATTTGGGGGGACAGCCAAGAGCTTCAGGCCTCGTGGGCACTCCTCAAAAAGCGCCGTGGAGGAATGCCTCAGTTCAAGGCTAGCATGATCGCGTTCCACAGAGAGGCCGAGGGCCGGGAGGGCGTACCACCACGTACAAGATTAGAAATTTCGCGTCGGCCTAGCTGTTTTTGGCTTTGAGCAGTTCGAGCGCCTTGTCCAGCGGCTCGTCGCCCTTGGACGGCGCAGGTGCGGCATCGAAGTCGTCTTCTGTTGCCTGTCCGGCCTGGACAGTGGGGATGACGGCATCATCCTGAATCTTCTTGCCGTTGGGACCTTCGAACTTGGCCACCGTCAACAGCAGCGCAGCGCCATCGGGCAGCTCAATGGTCTTTTGCAACGAGCCCTCGCCGAAAGTGCGCTCACCCACCACGTCCCCGCGCTTGGAGTCTTCGATGGCGGCGGCGGTCAACTCTGCCGCGCCGTAGGTGCCGCGATTAACAAGCAATGCGACAGGCGCACCGGTGAGAAATTTAGCCGGATCGGCGGTGAAGGTCTGGCGCGCAAACTTCTGGCCTTCAAGGGTTGCCAGCGTGCCCTGGTTGATAAAGAAGTTGGCCAGACGAATACCCTCGGAGGGTTCGCCTTGGGTGCAATCGCGCAGATCGATCAGTACTTTATGGGTCTTTCCGGCAGCCTTGAGCTTGGCAGCAATCTCATCCACCCGTTCCGGGGTCAGCGCGCCAGGCTTGAAATAAAGAATGGTTGAGCCGTCGTACTGCTCCTCGCCGAGCGCGGGTACAGCGGCGACGGTGCGGGTAAGGGTGAGCTTATCGGGGTCGGCTTTCCGTGGGCGCACAACAGAGATCGTGACCGAGGTCGCGGGCTTGCCCTCGAGCATGAGGCGGATGACAGCCAGCGACAACTCGCGGGTGGACTGGTCACCGATGGATTCGATGACGTCCCCATCGGACAGATGTTCATGGTCGGCAGGCGAACCGGGGACGACGCTGACAATGGTGGCATAGCCGAAGCGCTTGGAGACAGTGACGCCGATTTGCGCTACTCCGGTTGCGGGGCGATCCTTGTAAATCTTGTATTCGGTAGGGGTCAAGTAACTGGAGTCGGAATCGAGCGATTCGAGCAGGCCGTGCAGGGCGCCAGTGGTGACATCATTGATGTTAGGTGCGGTGACGTAGTCACTCTGGATTCGCTTGAGCACTTCGGCATAAACATGCATCTGGCGGTAGGCGCCATCCTGATCGCCGCCGGCGTGAACGCCAAACAGCCCTAGCTCGCCCAGGGCAAATCCGAGCCCGAGGGCGGCAAAGATGGCTGCGGCAAGAACGAAGACAAAACGCTGGAAGAATCGGGACACACACACCACCGGGGCAGCCTTAAGGGGAAACAGACCGCTCACTCTATAGACGTAATGATACCCCAGGGGGTGCACAGTGGGCATTTTTTGAGGGGGTGGCCGAGAAAGGTTGGAGGCTTCCCAGCTCTCCGAGACGAGACCTGGGAAGCGGAGGGTCGGCAGCGGCCACGCTAGCTGGAGATGGTGTGCAGCGGGCAATCGGGATTCAAGCGAACGCCAAAGCCAGGCGCATCCGAGAGCTTCATGCGGCCGTTTTCGGGAATTGGTTCATCCAGTAACAGCGGGGAAAACATGGGAATCACCTTGTCGGCCTGGGGCGCCATCATCAGGTATTCCGAAAAGGGACTGTTGTGGCGGGTAATGACGAAGTGGTAGCTGTACACGCTGGAACCATGCGGCACTACCAGGACGCCGCGAGCGTCAGCCAGCGCCGAAATCTTGATGAGTTCCGTGATTCCGCCGCACCAGCCTACGTCGGGCTGCAGGATGTCGGCGCACTCCATCTCAAGAAGCATGCGAAAACCCCAGCGACCCGCCTCATGTTCACCCGTGGAGACCAACATTCCCCGCGGAACTTTTCTCCGGAGTTCCGCATAGCCCCAATAGTCGTCCGGGAGTAGCGCTTCCTCGATCCACTTCAGTTTGAAGTTGTGAGCGGCATCGGCCAGGCGAACGGCATAGTCAAGATCGAGACTCATCCAGCAGTCGTACATCAGCCAGAAGTCGGAACCCACGCGGGACCTCATCTCTGCCAGCAGTTCAAGGTTCTTCTTCATGCCCTGGTAGCCCTCGGCAGGGCCGTGATGAAGAGGTAGTTTGCCGCCGATGAAGCCCATTTTCTGAGCGAGGTCAGGTCGGGCGCCGGTGGCGTAGAAGACTAACTCATCCCGGACCGCGCCTCCAAGAAGGCGATACACCGGCTCCTGACGGAGCTTGCCCAGCAGGTCCCACAAGGCAAGATCGACGCAACTAATGGCATTGAGGGCCAAGCCTTTGCGGCCATAGAAAAGGGTGGAAAGATACATCTGGTCCCAGATTCGCTCGATTTCTGTGGGGTCTGCTCCAATAAGAAAGCGAGAGAGATGGCGCTCCACGATCCAGGCAGCCGGCTGGCCGCCCGTGGTCACGGCAAAACCGACGACGCCGTTCTCTGCTTCGATCTCGACGACCAAGGTGCCCAGGACGTTGAGGCCGAAGGATTGGCGGCTGGAGCGATAGTCGGGATATTTTGCCATCGGTGTGGCGATGTGATCATCAATCCAATGACCCTGGGCTTGATCGTGATAGTCGGCGCCGCCTCCCTGAACAAAGGAGGCACGGACCGCACGGATTTTAGTGGCTGGCATGATGGGCGCCTTTCTGACTGGGAAGCTGTCGATTGTCCTCAATCGCCTTTAGGCTGGATGCCCACGGCGATTCCGTATCAAGGCTATCAGTCCCGCATTCAGGACGGTAAGTGCGGCGAGAAGGTACAAGCCTGCGCTGTGCGAAGCGAAGCGCTGATCGGCCCAGACTTTTACGGTGGGGGCGATGAATCCTCCCAGATTGCCCGCGCCGATCAAGGCTATGCCGCCCGCCGCCGCGGTGTCGGCCAGATAGCTGGTGGGGAACGTCCAGAACAGCGGTTGCACGGAGATGAATCCGGATACGGCGATCGACAGGGCAATGAGTCCAATGCGCGGCCCTGCCGTGGGAAATACAAAACTTGCGCTTCCCGAGATCAATAGCGTGAGAGCCGCCAATTCGCGGTGCTTCCTGAACCGGTCCGCGGTGCGAGGCAGCCAGTAGACGGCGCAGAGAGCGCAAATCCACGGGATCGCGGATACCAGGCCTACTTCAAGGCCAGCGGGCTTGTGCATGAGAGTGGATATCTCGGTGGGCAGATAGAAGATCGCGCCATACGTGCTCATCTGAATCAGCGTGTAGATGAGAACAAACTGGAGCACGCGCAAATCTCGCAACATGGGGAGAAGCTTTGCCGGACCGGCGGTACGACGTTCTTTCTCCTCATCCGCCAATGCGTCAGTCAGGGCCTGCTTTTCATTGGCCGGGAGCCAGACGGCATCGGGAGGGCGGCTATCAAGAAACAGAGAGGTCGCAATCCCAAGAAGGACAGCCATGAATCCTTCTACCAGGAACATGTTCTGCCAACTCTGAAGCCCGCCTACCGGATGCATATCAAGAAGCAGTCCGGACAGAGGGCCGCCGAAGATGAGTGCAATCGGCACACCCAAATAGAACAAGCCGAGTATCTGGCCTCGGACACGATTGGGAAACCAATAGGTGAGATAGAGAATCGCGCCAGGGAAAAAACCCGCTTCCATGACGCCGAGGAGGAGTCTCAGCAAGTAAAACGAAGTGCTGCCACGCACCAACATCGTGGCCATCGACACCAAACCCCACCCCACCATGAGGAAGGACATCCACCGCTTCGCGCCAATCTTATGCAGGACAAGGTTGCTGGGAAATCCGCACAATGAGTAACTGAGGAAGAAGATGCCTGCGCCCAGGGCATATGTACCCTCGGTAATGCCGACGGAGGTTTGTAACGCCTGCTTGGCGAAGCTGATGTTTGCCCGGTCGAGAAACGAGACCACATACATCAGCATCAAGAAGGGAGTCAACCGCTTCATGGTTCGTGAAATTGCCCGGTCCAAGTCACTTGGCGATGAGGCGATGGGCGGATCGGAGACCTCGCTGCCGGCTCCATTCCCCTTCTGACCGGAAGCCAATTCGGTGGAGTGGATGCGGGTTGAAGAACCACTGCTCAAATCTATTGCCTTTAGTTGCGTGAGGTGCGCGTTGCGGACGTTGGTCGCCGCCGCCCTTCGGATCGGGTGAAGCCTTCGACCGGGAGCGGCGGTTGTCTAGAGAGCTGGCTGGTCCGGTGTTCTGCGCCGCCACTTATAGGCGGCAACCGAGTTCTTCCAGAAGTATTTCTCCGCGGCCGCGGGCGATTTTCGCGAAATGTATTCGTGGACGACGGCAAAGGTGTCCGCGATCGGAGCCAGGTGATCGCTGTTCGGCCAGTCACTGCCGAAAAGGATGTGGTCTTCGCCAAACACATCCCAGATCGCATCGAGGGGACCGCGATAGAAGCCCGGATCGGTGACCAGTTCTCCGTTCACGACGACGGGAATCTCAGAGAGTTTGATGTAGACGCCAGGATTCTCTGCCAGGTGGCGGAGGTTTGCCTCGTACTCCTGGCGCGCAGCCTGCTCGGTGGGCACCGGGGCATGAGGAAGATGATCGATGACGATTCTGAGGCCGGGCACGCGCTGGGAGACTTTAAGAATGGCGCGAATCAGGCTGGGGTCGGGGTTCGCACTTTCGAAGACCAGGCCGGCTTGCTCCAAGGCTTTCAGTCCATCGATAAAGCCCGGCTTTTCGAGATCGACGGCGAGATCCCGGTCCCACAGATTTCCGTAGCGGAAGCCGAGGAAGAGAGGGTTCGAGTGAAGCCGCTCCAGATCCTTGAGAAAAGATGGAGAGGTAGGGACAAGGTCACCGATGATGCCGACTATGACGGGATGTTTTTCTGCCACATTGAGGAGCCACTGGTTGTCACTGGCGAGAGAACTGGCTTCAATGGCAATGGCGCCGACGACTCCGAAAGGTTTGCTGAGGGCAACGTAGCGCTCAGGCAATGCGGGCCTGTACAAAGCAGTGTCATCTTTTTCCGGCCAGGGAACTCCGCCCGGGCGCGTGGGATCGAACAAATGGATGTGGGCGTCGATGATGGGATGAGGTTGGGGCAGGGCAAGCGTGGGCCGGGCTACGGCCAACGCTCCTGCGCTATAAGCTGCGAGTTTGAGTAAGTCACGGCGCCGCATGGAATCCTCCGCTATCGGGCGCGGGCGAGATGCATGCGCGCGCACACCCCAATATACAGTCCTGCGCCAATAGGCCGGGTGACGCGGACAGTGTGTGGTGATGGCATCTGGAGGAATCGTCCCATGGAGTGCGGCGATGGCCGCTTGTGCACGACAACTCAGGCCAGGATTCCACCCGGATGGCGGACGAAAACCTCGGGGTCGTAAACGGATGCGAAGATATCTGCCTCCTTGCGAATGCGCGCCCAGGTTGCGTCGGCTTCCATCATGCTCTCCATCACGCCCAGATAGCGGCCGGATTCGATGTTGCCGTATTTGAAGAAGCAGTCGGTGATGATGACGGTGCCTTTGGCAGTATCGATCGCGACGGCCATTGAGGAGCGGTGATGGACGCCGGCCCAGAAGACGCGGATGCCGGGCTGCACCTCTTCTTCATCGGCGAGCAGGCGAACTTTGTCCCAGCCCTCGTTCTGCAGGTATTGATTCACCTCGGGCGGAATGCGCAGATGGCGGGGAACGTGGAGATGGTAGTAGGGAGCTTGAAAGTCTTCGATCCAGCCGCGGCGCGAGATGCCAATGGTTGCGTTGCGAAACATGTGGATGTTGGCTGTGGCATAGGCCTGCAACGGAGTGACCAGGACCAAGGAGATGTCGTCGGGAGTCAACCCCTGGGAGCGAAGGATGTTCTGCGGTAACTGGGCTTCGGGACGAACGATCTGTGCTTCAGGGTATCCGAAGAAACTGAGCCAAGCCTGGTTGATGATGGTCAGATCCTGCGGAGGCCCTGTATTGATGAGGATATTCTGGCCGCCGCCGCGAATGAGGTAGATGATGGCGTTCATTTCCTCGCGCTGATTCCAGGCTTCCATCCAATAGACCTCGGGGCCGGGAACCCAAAATGTGCCGGCGTTGAATGCCTGAATTGAATACTTCATGCTGCACCGCCTCTCTGGGCAACATAGGCCCTGAATTTTCGGACTGCATCGAGAAACACGCCGATGTCGCTGCCCAGGCTAATGGCGCGGAAGCCCTTGCCGATCCAATGCACGGCTGCCTCAGGCGTCGCAGGCAGGAATCCCGGGGCTACGCCATATCTCCGGCAGGTAGCTACCAAGGCATCCATGGCACCAAGAAAGCGCGGATGGTTGAATTGTGCGGGAATGCCCATCGAGACGGTGAGATCATAGTGCCCCATCCAGGCCACATCCACACCCGGCACGGAGATGATCTCGTCTAGATTCTCAAAGGCTTTTTCCGTCTCGAGCAAAAGGATGACGGCTGTTTCCTCATTGGCCCTGGCGAAGAACTCCGGTGTACCAGCGCGGTAGAGATCGTGCGCGACACCCAGTGCCACTCCGCGTTTGCCCTGGGGAGTGTAGCGGAGTTGGCTGACGATTTTTTCAGCCTGCTGCCGGGTCTCGACACGCGGCACCATTACGCCGCGCGCACCTAAATCCAGGGCACGGGACAACGGCGCGAACTCCACATCCGGAACCCGCGCCAGCGGAACAATGTCGCTACCGCGGCAGGAGGCGATCATCTCAGCGAGCAGGCCAATATCGCAGCGCCCGTGCTCCATATCAAAGATCACAAAATCGAGATCGCAAGCAGCCAGCATGGGCCCGATGCCGGGGGTGAAGAGTTCAAGGACCATCTGCCCGAGAAGAACTTCGCCCTGTTGAAGCCGCTGTCGAAAACCGTTCATGGCCTCGCCCCCGACGCAACGAAGGCACCCTTGAAACGCGCGAGCTTCCCAAGAAAGAGGGGATTACTGAGTACCTGAGGGTTGACCACGTGATCCGGAATCTCTCCTCGGTAGATCGCCAGGGCGCCCTGGCAATCGATGCGTCCCATGTCGCGGAAAAGTTCTTCTGTCCAGCAGATGGAGTGCGAGGTGAGGATGACATTCTCCATGGCGATGAGCGGGGAATCGGCGCTTAGCGGCTCTTTCTCGAAGACATCGAGGGCGGCGCCGGCAATCTGGTTGCTCTGCAAGGCTTGAATGAGTGCGGATTCATCGACGATAGGGCCGCGCGCTGTATTGATGAGAACTGCGTCGGGCTTCATAAGAGCGAATTGAGTCTTCCCCAGCAAGCCGCGTGTTTCAGTGGTAAGAGGGCAGTTGACCAGCACGTAGTCTGAAGTGCGAAGGAGTTCGTCGAGAGAAACCAATTCAACGGCGAGTTCCGCCGCGCGCTCCGCAGAGGTGTACGGATCGAAGGCCAGGAACCGGCGTACACCCAGCGTGCGCAACAGGCGAATTGCCTCTGTGGCGATGTTGCCCATGCCGATGGTTCCGACCACACGGTCGCGCGGTTCGCGGCCAAGACGGCGGGTGCTCTCAGCCCATTGGCCCTGTCGCACCTGGCGGTCCTTGATCAAGAGGCGATGGGAAAGCGCGAGCACCAGGAGCAGGATGGACTCCGCGACAGGCCGCACTACCCCGCCGGGCGTGATGTACACAGCGATCCCGTGCTCGGTGCAGGCCTTCAGGTCCACGTTGTCATATCCAACGCCGCAGCGGCCGATGGCGCAAAGCCGTGAGATGCCTTCCAGTGACTGGGCCGTAACCTTCGGCTTAAGGGAGATAAGTACGTCGTACTCCATCAACTGCGAAGGGACGTACTCGGCTCGATATTCAGGCAGAAACTCGTGCGAAACGCCGGGTACGCCATCGAGCAGAGACAGGCCGATATCGGGATAAGCTGGGCGACCATCTTCGCCGCAAAAATCAGCTGAAAAACCTACTCGAAACTTTGCTGCTTCCGGCGCAGGCCCGGACGATCTAGGAAGACTCATGCTTTGTTCTCCAGCACAACGACCCAATCCTGAAAGATCGGAACTTCGGCAATCTTCCATGAGCCGTCGGCATCTGGAGTGATGACGCCAATCTCGGTTTCAGTTCCGTCAGTGGGGTTGAAGAAGAAGGCCCGATACGAACCGGCCTTCAGATTGCGAAAGGTGCCTCCGCCGTTGAATGCAGGGATGAAAGCCAACGCGGCTTCTCCAGGGATCTGAGCGGCAAAAGGCCTCCAGTAGTTTTCCTTGCTCCAGCGGGGTGCGATGAGGTCGGGTTGGGGCTCAAGCTTCCACCAGGAGTAGCGCGTAAGCAGAGCTTTGGCAAACCCGAGCTGGCCGGAGCCGGGAAGCTGTGCGGCGATGTCCCACGCGGGACCGCCCCAGGAGTGGCCATGCGGCGAAAGACCGTAGGGTTTCTCACGCGTATTCACCTGCCAGATGCCATTGGCTCCGTAGGTGTGTCCGCCCGCTCCGGTCATCAGAGCAGCCCAGAACATATAGCGCTCCACCTCCTGGCGGCTGGCTTCCTGAATGCCTTCGTAGCAGACCTCGCCCACGAGGACCGGCATCTTGGGGCTTGCAGCGAGTGAGCGATTGATGGTCTCGATGGTGTTGGGTGCACTTTGGCGGTCGTCGTGGCCGGTCTGCAGCATGTCGAAATCCAACACAGCCGGATCATCCACGCAGAACCGGGCGCTGCTGGAAGGATGGATGGTGATGGGGTGGTGATGCGGATCGATGCTGCGCACATATCGTGCCAACTCGGTCAGTCCGTGCTTCTGGGTTTCGGCGTCCTGTTCGGGCGTCTTGGAAAGATAGTAGGGCATCGTGCCTTCTCCGGCGAGGCACCAGACGACCGGGTAGGCGCTCCAGCGAGCGACGAGATAGCGCCAGTGTTTCTTGACTTTTTCAACGCCCATGCGGGGAATAAAGTAGCCCCAGAACCCAACGATGCAAGCGGCAAGACCGTGATCTGCCAGATGCTGGATGCGCACGTCCGCGGTATCGAAATAAGCCGGATTGATGCGGGTGTAATCGCGATCCCAAGGGAAACCCGATTCGTTGGCGCCGCGTTCGTCAAAGGGCTTCATGTCGGGATAAAGGCCTGCAACAATCTGCACTATGGTGAAGCCCTTGTGTAAGCGGTCGGCGGTGAGGGTCTCGAAACCGTCGGGCCAGCTAAGCCGCTTGCACAGGCCCATCCACCAGGTGTCGCCAAGCCAGAAGAAGGGAGTGCCATCGGCGTGCTGAAAATGCCTTTGGTCGGCACCCACCTTAAGCACACCGTGCTTATAGTGCGGGTTGTTGCCGGAGTAGGGCTGAACATTGAGGGTCAGGTTCTGATCGTGCAGATCGCGATTCTTGGGGTCGGTGCAAACGGAGCGAACCCGGTAAAGTCCCGGCACTGGAGGGGCATAGCGTACACGCCAGGTCGAATCGCCGGACCAGAACCCTGGAACGCGCTCTTCGCCTCCCGATGGCAGTGTGATGACTGCGTCCAGTTCGACCTGGTTAAAGGGGTCGGAGTACTGCTTTCCGCTCACGTAGGACCATTCTGTTGCTACGCCCGAGGTGGCGGCTCTTTCCTCAGCGAGCCCAGGCTTCGCTACGGATGTGGCCACTGCGCTGACTGCCAGCGCCTTCACAAAAGTGCGTCTTGACATCGCGTCAGACATACGGAGATCTCCTGGTTGGAATACTGGCTGCACTACAGGGCTAAGTTGTCAGATCATCAGATAATTAGCTCGCTGCAGAGGGTCTGTCAAGCAGCAAGACTCCCGCGGTAGATCTTCTACACAGGCTACCCGAGCCGGCGGCTGTTTTTGAACTCGCCTGTTGGTACCAGGATGGATTAATCTCTATTCCGGGAAATGACATTGAAAAATGACCTGCAAGGCCTGCCAGATCAACCTACAGTAACTGAGGCAATTATCTCTGCACGCAGTTGTCAGCCGAGCGCGGGTATGCCCGCCGGGCTGGAACTTCGGACATTTGTCTCAGAGGAGTGTGGGGCCACGGGATTCAGCACTGGGACCGCAACATTCGCGCCTGGGGCGTGCCTGCCCTACCATTTTCACGAATACAGCGAGGCGGTGGTGGTAGTGGAAGGCCGCGGGCGCTTTCTTTTGGAAGGCCGAATGTACCGGCTGGGTCCGCGGGATTGCGTGCACATCCCGGCAGGCATTGCGCACCGGGTAGAAAACGACGACCCGGTGCAGAGATTCGTGGCTCACTCGTCCTTTGCCTCCGCGAGACCGTCGAGGACGCTCGTCGATCGCACTTTCCCGGTAGAGGATCGGGGCTTCGGATTTGCATCGGACACAGAGCCGGAGACGATCGTGCGGCACGATAGCGGAGATATTTATCAACTCTCGACAAGCGCTTTCTTCTGCGATCTCTTCGCACGCCGGTTTGGTTCGGTGGGCATTTGCGGCGGTTATGGCCGCTTCCTTCCGGGCGCGTCGCTTCCCTGTCACATTCACGATTTCGATGAGTCAATCACCATCGTGAAAGGCACGGCCACGTGCCTGGTGGAAGGCAGGCAGTATGAATTGAGCGGATGCGATACCGCATTTATTCCGAGGGGGCTCCCGCATCGGTTTATCAATCGATCGAATGACGAGATGGCCATGATCTGGGTCTATGCAGGGAGTGAACCGGACCGGCGCATTGTTCATGCAGGCTATTGCTTTGGAGATCTCAAGTGGCCGGGCGCGAGCCTGGCGCAAGGACCGGAGAGTTGATTGCCGTATCGAACGGCGGGGCCGACGGAAAACACGGATTGTATGAGTTTACTCAGACGCACATTGTCTACATGCAGCGATAGCCAAACCTTGCCCGAACAAGCAAGGCTAGCCGGGGGAGAGGCGGAATGAAGTTAGACGGGAAGGTAGCGATTGTTACAGGCGCTGCGAGCGGTATTGGCCGGGCGAGCGCCATCTTATTTGCCCAGGAAGGCGCCCGCGTTGTGGTGGCCGCCAGAAACAAACGCGGCGCCGAAGAGACGGTTGCAATGATTACTGCCGCCGGGAATGAGGCATTTTTTGCGCACACGGATGTGACCAACGAAGCGGATATCCAGCGGATGGTCGAGGCTACGATTGCGCGATGGGGCAGGATCGACGTTCTATTCAACAACGCGGGCGTTGTAATGGTAAAGCCGCTGGAACAAATGACCGAAGAAGACTGGGACAGCGTAATGGCCGTCAACGTCAAGTCAGCATTCTTCGCAATCAAGCATGTGGTGCCGCATATGCGCAGACAAGGGGGCGGCACGATTGTCAATAATGGGTCTATCTCAAGCTTCAATGGCCAGTATGGCACCCCGGTCTATTCGGCTTCAAAGGGAGCGATTGCGCTGCTGAGCAAGTCGCTCGCGCTGGACTATGGCAGGGACCGGATCCGTGTGAATTGCCTTTGCCCCGGCATTACCGACACGCCGATGCTGCGGGAGCATATTGGCCACGGCAGTGAAGGAGAAGCGCGAATCCGCGCACGCCTTTCACGCGTACCAACGGGGGAGATCCTGAGCCCTGAAGATGTGGCTCGGGCAGCGCTTTATCTGGCGTCCGATGACTCGGTGGGCGTTACCGGGATCCTCCACGTGGTCGATGGCGGCTTGATCGCAGCCTCTGAGTACAACGTGCCTTTGTAAAACTGCAGGCGCGGCGACGAGTCGAGGATTCTCACCGCCTATATATCCTGGCAACGACTCCTGTGAGATCGCGTGGGATGGGTTTGATTGGTGGCGGGAGGCAGGATCGAACTGCCGACCTACGGGTTATGAATCCGTCGCTCTAACCATCTGAGCTACCCCGCCGGGAGAGCCGCGACCGGATGGCCGCACCAACTTAGATGATACGGGCGGTTGGATTTGGGGTCAAACCCGGCTAGGCGCGGCTCGAGCTTTCCTATTCTTTGCGCCAAGAGCGCGGTAGAGGCGGCGTGTCCTGTTTCGACACTGGAATGCAGGAGCTTAACGAATTCCGAATTGCACGCAAGAACCGGATAGCGTGACAGCCCGTGCATCGGCGACGATGGTGTCCATGAGCAGCAACCCCCAATTCGCACCGGCCGACCAAAGGGTCTCAGTTCCTTCTTCCGCACTGGCAATTGACGCCAAGACCGCGTGGCAGCAGATTTTGAGCCGAGACCCCGCTGCCGAGTTCGTTTATGCGGTGACGACCACCGGCGTATTCTGTCGTCCCAGTTGCACCAGTCGTCGGCCACTTCGGACCAACGTACGCTTCTTTCATTTGGCGACGGAGGCGCAGGCTGCCGGCTTTCGTCCCTGCAAACGCTGCCGCCCTACCATCGGGTGGAGCAGCCCTTTGGACAGGATTCGCGCACATGTTGAGGCGAATCTTGACCGGCCGGTGCGCCTGGCTGAGCTGGGGCGCGTGACGGGGCTGAGCCCATTTACAGCGCAGCGGATCTTCAAGGGAGCCATGGGCGTGAGCCCGCTGCAGTACCAAAGGGCGCTGCGCGCGAGCAGCCTGCGTGGTGGGCTCAAGCAAGGAGGCAAAGTGACGGATGCAATTTATGAAGCTGGATTCGGCTCATCGAGCAGGGCTTACGAGGGGGTACCGCTGGGCATGACGCCGGCGCGGTTTGCCCAGGGAGGGCGTGGGGAGCAGATCGGCTGGGCGACAGCCCGTTCACCATTTGGCTGGGTGATTGCGGCGGCGACCGAGCGCGGTCTTTGCTGGCTGGCTCTTGGGGGTACAGCGGCGGAGGCGGAGTCCAGTCTGCGCAAGGAGTTTCCCGCGGCCACGCTGCGGCGCGATCAAGCGCTTGCGAAGCTTGTGGATGGGGCGGTGGGGGTGGTCAACGGCGCTGCGGCGCAACCCGGCCGGGGGGCGGAGCTGGCACTCGACTTGCGCGGGACGGCGTTTCAGCTCCGGGTATGGCAGGCGCTGAGGCAGATTCCACGCGGCCAGACACGGAGCTACAGCCAGTTGGCGCGCGAGTTAGGAGACCCGAAGGCCACACGCGCCGTGGCTCGCGCCTGCGCCACGAATCGGGTGGCACTGGTGGTGCCCTGCCACCGGGTAGTTGGCGCGAGCGGGTCGCTCACCGGTTATCGGTGGGGAATCGAGCGCAAGCGCCAACTGCTGGAGGCGGAGCGTGCCTAATCCGGTCAAAGGCGCGCGCCGACGATAAAACCGGGCGCATGCACGCCCTCGGTCTCGACTATGCCGGAATTGAGTGGGTTGACGCGAAATGGTAGCGTAATCCGCATTTTAGGGCCGAAAACCGGGGAAAATCGGGCGGCATTGTTTACCGATGAGTACATAGGGATAATTTCCAAGCTATTCAATCCATTCAGGTTATTGGAAATATGACCCCTCCAGAAGCGGGCTTTTGGTGGGGAGGGGGGTGGGTACCGGCCAGGGGTAC
>CAYNGB010000058.1:0-26649 GCA_964396795.1 uncultured Occallatibacter sp.
GCGCGCTCTTTCTCGTCGTGCAGCATCTCGTCGGCCAGCGCTTCGTCTTCTTTCTCGCTTGCGCCGCGCGGACGCGTTCCGGCGATGGGCCGGTACTCCACCCTGCCGCCGTGCACCCGCACCAGCAGCTCCGGAGACGATCCTGCCAGCTCAACGGTCTCCGACCGCTTTGGCCCTTTGGCCAAGTTTCCTGGCTGTGCCGCGCGCCCGCCCAGCGCGCCTTCCGGCGTAAAGCGCAGAAAGTACATATACGGGCTTGGATTCACAGTCCGCAGTGCGCGGTACACCTGAAAGCTGTCCGTACCCGGCGCCACGTCAAAGCGCTGCGACAGCACTGCCTGAAAGATGTCTCCCGCGGCGATGTACTCCTTGGTCCGCTCCACGGCGCTCAGAAAATCCTTCTTGCGCGTGCGGTACGCCACCTTCAACTTGCCGCCGTTCTTGGCGCGCGGGAGCTTGGGCAACGGTTGCGCCAGCCGCTTCTCCAGCCGCGCCAGCCGTCGGACGGCCTTGGCGTAGGCCTCACCGGGCGCGTCCAGCGTCACGTCCGCCGTGGCCACCAGCCAGATCTGTTTGCGCACATGATCGAAAGCCAACACCTCGTCAAAAAACAGCAGGCAGGCGTCGGGCACACCCAACTCATCTTTCGCCAACTCCGGCAACTGTTCGATCTGGCGCACCGCATCGTACGCAAAAAAGCCCACCGCGCCGGCTGTGAACGGAGGCATTCCCGCCAGCCGCGCCGGCTTGTGCCCGCCCAGCGCATCGCGCAGCACGGCAAAAACGTCGCCGTCAATGTGTGTGATCTTCTTGCCTTCGGTGATGGCAATCCTGCGCCCGCGGGCCACAATCCGCTTGTAAGGCGCGAGCCCGATGAAGGTGTAGCGCCCAACCTGCTCGCCGCCTTCCACCGACTCCAGCAGAAAGCACTCGCGCTCTGGCCACGCCGCGCGCAGAAATGCAGACACCGGCGTCTCCAGGTCGGCTGCCAGGGTGCGATACACAGGCACCAGTGTGTGCTCTTTGGCCAGTGCCAGAAATTCTTTACGGTTGGGATGAATCAGATGGGAAGAAGCTCTCACAGGCACCAGTGTACCTGTTCGGAGTCACAGGCCCTGCAGCACCTGCCCTGCGCGATAGGAATCGAGCCAACTGACCAATTCATTCGGCGGCAGGGCACGGCTGAAGAGAAAGCCCTGCACCCCGTCGCAGCCTTTTTCGCGCAGCAGCCTGAACTGATCTTCAGTTTCAACTCCCTCCGCAATCACTTCCATATCCATCTCATGGCCCATCTCGATAATCTTCTCTACCATCACCAGGTCGCTATGATTCGAATACATGTTCTGCACAAACATCTTGTCGATCTTCAACTCGATCGCCGGAACGTTCTGCAGTTGCCGCATCATGGAATAGCCGGTGCCAAAGTCGTCAATGGAAAGCTGGATATTTCTCATCCGCAACCGGGTCAGTACGTCCAGCGCGAGCGAAAACTCAATCAGTCCGGACTCCGTGATTTCGATGGCGATATTCTCAGCGGGGAAGTCGTGCTTCCTTGCCAGTTTCATAAAAGTATCGGGGAACTTTAAATCGCGAAGTGAACTTACTGAGACATTCAGCGCCAGCCGTGGCACCTTTCCGTCCGCGTCGGCAAACTGCTTCACGTCTGCCATGGCGCGGTCTACCGTGATCCAGCAGAATCTGTTCATCAGTCCAAGAGCTTCGATGTGCGGGATAAAGTGGTCGGGAAAGATCAGGCCGGCTTTCGGATGTTGCCAGCGCGTCAAAGCTTCAACGCCGGTAACCTCGCCCGTCGCAATGCTCATTTGAGGTTGATAGTAGAGCACGAATTCGTTCTGCTCGAAGGCGTTTCGCACCTCCTGGTCTGGAATCGCGATCTCCGGGTCAGCCATGTAGGTCCCCGGCGTCTCCTCCGTGGCCGTCGCCCCAAGTACCGCCTTCAACTCCGGCAGTGCAAATGGCTTCTGCAGATGCCCAATCACTGAGAGGCCAAGGGTCTTCGCCAGCTTCTTGGCTGTCTCGATTACCCGTATGTTGATGCCGCTCATCAGCACGATGCCCGCTTTGCATTGCCGCTCGCCAAGCAAACGCAGCACCTCTACGCCATCCATCCCCGGCATCATTAAATCAAGCAGAATCAAACCTGTATCGGGAGTTACAAGATTGGTGGCCGTGAGCGGTTCCCGCGTCACTTCGCAACTCATGCCCATGGCCCGCGCCGACGCGCAGACAATCTCGCCCACGGCGACATCATCGTCGATGACCAATACGCTCTGGGCATTTCTCATTGCTTCTCCAAGTTTCCTTGGCCAGTCCTCGTTCAGCCTATCTATAACAATGGAAAGATAGATCGACGCATCGAACTCTGAAGCTCATCAGGCTGTGTTGAGTTTAGCTTAGCTCGGGTGAATTCTACTGGAGATTTGTTACCAATCTGAGGGTGAATAGTGACTAACGTGGTATCTCCGGCAGTCTATTCCGCCCGGTAACAGCGTTTTCCGGAATAGGGAAGAACCCCCGCTGGTCAGTCATGTAGCCAACAGGCGATCGTTAGGATCGCCACAACACCGACGGGTGGAGAGGGTAACCTGACGTATTTATGCATGAAGGTCAGGCTCTAAGCACAGGATATGATGAAAAGTCGTATTCATTCGCTGCTATTTAAGCGAAAGATCAGATTACGAAGGAGTTTCAAAGCTGGTTCATCCACGCTTGACGGGGCTCCGCGCGGGGCCTAGACTCACATGGGTTTGGGCTCGTGGCGATATGCAGCCGAGCCCAAGGCACCGGCCCGAGGCTGCTTACTGCAGGGCCGGTAGGAACTGCCCCGGACTGACCGGGGAAATAGCTGCTGCCCTTAGCCTTGCGGAGAGAGCCCATTGCTCGGCTCCATTCCGCGGCAGCAGATCAGGAAGAATTGGAGAAACGTATGCCATCGGCAATACCGACCATGACTTTGGACCAGGAGATTAACCCCTGGGAAGCACAAAGCGCGCGCTTCGACTTTGCAGCACGCAAGCTGAACCTGGATGAAGGCTTGTGGAAACTGCTCAGGACTCCCGCGCGCGAGATCATCGTACATTTTCCAGTGGCCCTCGATAGCGGCCAAATCGAGATGTTTACCGGCTTCCGTGTGCAACACAACATCGCCCGGGGCCCGGCCAAGGGAGGCATCCGTTACTCAGCCCAGGTAACCTTGGACGAAGTTCGCGCCCTGGCCAGTTGGATGACCTGGAAGTGCGCGGTGGTCAATATCCCCTTCGGCGGCGCCAAGGGTGGCGTCATCTGCGATCCCAAGTCCCTGAGTCAGGGAGAGTTGGAGCGCATTACACGCCGCTATACCTCTGAGATCATCGACTTTATTGGGCCGGAGAAGGACGTACCCGCGCCCGACATGAACACCAACGAGCAGACCATGGCCTGGATTATGGATACCTACTCCATGCACATGGGCCGCACCGTCACCAGCGTGGTCACAGGCAAGCCGCTCAACATCGGCGGTTCCCGCGGCCGCATTGAGGCCACGGGGCGCGGTGTGCTGGTAGTGTGCGACGAGAGCCTGCGCTATCTCAACATGAACATCGATGGCTGCCGGGTCGTGATTCAAGGCTTCGGCAACGTAGGGTCGAATGCAGCGCGCCTGATGATGGAGCATGGCTACAAGATCGTGGGCATCGCCGAAAAAGACGGCGGCCTGTTTAATCCGAACGGCATCGACATTCATCAGTTGAGCGAGTACAAGTACCGCAATGGCACCACTCTGGGATTCCGCGGCGCGGAGGCCGTGCCCACCGACGAGTTGTTGGTCTCGGATTGCGAAATCCTCATCCCCGCCGCTACTGAGAACGTGATCACCAGCCGCAATGCTGACAAGATCAAGGCGCGCATCGTCGTCGAGGGCGCCAACGGTCCCACCACCGCGGTGGCCGACGAAATCCTTGCTGACAAGCGCATCTTCATCGTGCCCGACATCCTGGCCAACGCCGGCGGCGTCACCGCCAGCTACTTCGAGTGGGTGCAGGACCGCCAGGGCTACTTCTGGAAGGAAGCCATCGTCAACGAGCAGCTTGAAACCATTCTGCGCGACAGCTTCGAAGACGTGGTGCGCTATGCTGAGGCCCACAACGTGAATAACCGCATCGCGGCCTATATGCTGGCCATTGATCGTGTCGCCATCACCATCAAGCAGCGCGGCATCTACGCGTAACTGTCGCGCCGGCTATTGGTTCAAGGGCAGGGCCGGGCTCAAGCCTGTCTTGCCCTTTGTGTTTGCGAATGAAACTATTGCGGCGTGCAGTTGTCTCTCTATAGGCGAACTGCCCGCCAGAAGAAAGGCATTGAGAGCCGCTCTCATCGCATCTCTGTTTGCAACATGCGCATTGGCTCAGAGCCTGTTTGCCCCAATACCCTCAGCTTGTGGTCCCAACGACGCCGACTTCAACGTGAAATCGGACAAGTCCCAGGCAGATGGCCCGCTCACTGATCCAGCCACCCGCTTGAGCTTCACAAATAGGGAAGTCTGTGCCCTATTCATCGCGATAAGGCCGCGATGAACGGAGCACGGCTCCCGATACCAGGATGAGTGAACCACCTGCATGACGAGAGGGATTCGCAGCCACCAGCCTCTCGCAAACCCTCGTACGGAGTTGTCAACGAGTATCTCGATCTACGCACGCCTCCCATCGAACGCAGGATGATACAGGCCTCCCGCGTCAATGACCTTCACCATGCGCCCTCGGGATGTGGTCACACTCCGACGCCGCTTCCCTGGCAAACCACTTGCATTGGTGAGCATGTTTAAATCAGATCGAGTTTGCCTTCTCGACTTCGCTCAGTTCGTCGAGTTCACGCTCAAGATCGCGCTGTTGCCGAGCTCTGATGAACACGTAGGCAGCTATCCACACCACTACAACCGTGAGAAACGGAATTCCCACCGGAAAGAGAGGAAATCTGGTAGCCAATACCAAGACGAGTGTTCCAATGGCAAGAAGGATGGGGCCAAACGACCAGAGGAGCGCGCGGCGAAGATAACTAAGCTGACGCTTTATCTCGCCGCGGCAAAACTCAAGGCCAGTACTGAGACCCGCGGCTTCCGGTAACTCTCCTGACGAGAGCCCACGTTTCAGGAAATAAGCCCCGGCTGCGCTCCAGGCGAACGAGAACACGAACAGGTAATGCACTGCTTGTTGGAGAGGGGGGTACAGCTTCAGACAGAAAACATAAGAGAAGACAGCGAGCCCCGGTGCAACGAAGCATGCGAATACTCGTTGTCGCTTTTGCGCCCGAAGCTGGTGCGTTTTTTGTTGAATCAGAATTGAGCTCATACGAGATGTCTCCGTTCGTTGTGTCTGCCAAACTGTTTTTGGATCGTCGTCATGGAGATTAACCGGCATAGCTACCCCCTTGCCGGAACCGGCGTGCGAGGATGTTTTTGATGCGGTTTACGCGTACAGCCACGTTACCCGGCGAGAGCCCAGTGATTTCTCCTGTCGATTCAGCATCAATGCCTTCAAGCCAACAGACAATAACTTGGCGGTCGAGAGGCTTGAGTTGCTGAATTAATATGGCCAGTTTGGTCAAGGTGAGATTCTGTTCTACCCCGATCTGACCTTTGCCTTCGTCAGGCAAGGCTTCAATCTCTTCCAGGCTCACAAGTGCGGAGAAAACCCGCTTTTCCCGTATTACATGCGAGGCGGCGACATGATGAGCGACGCGATAGGTCCAGGTTCGTAATGAACAACGGCCGTCATAGTGATGGAAACTCCTCCACAACTGAAAATGAATATCTTGGCTCAGGTCACGACGTTTTTCCCGGTCAGCCTCATACGCAGCTGCAAGTCGCTCGAGTGCGCCCCCCCATTGTTCGATGGCGGCAGTGTAAAGCTCACCCGGGCTCGTTCTTTCGGTAGGAATGGACTCCATTTCCTCCCACACTTAAGCTAGTCGACGGCAAAAGAGTTTTATTACATGTTGAACGGAAAAATCGCCAGTCTCATGTCTTTTCGCCGTTGTCACAGCAGAAGTGCGCGCGACGGAACCCTCGGACGATTGAATTCCAGGATGTGTAAAGCTAATCTTCGGATAACTCTGCGATTCTCCGGATGGCCTCCAGGGAGAGGGGGGATTGGTAGGCCCTCACGGCAAGCGAGCGCTGCGAACGATTCGAACAACACACCTACGCCGTGAGGTTGACTCAAGAGGCGTTGTTACCGCTGTGCTGCGTTTGCAGCATTTGCCCCATCAGGCGGAAGGCTGCGCAGATAGGCGATAATCTGCCATCGCTCCGGTTCGGGCAGGGAACTCCAGGACGGCATGCCCTTCCATGTGTTGCCGTTGCGAAGTATCCAGGCCAGTTCGCCGTCGGTTGCGTGCTCGACGCGCTCACTCCGCAGGCTGGGCCGGTTGTGCCGCCCGCGCGCGTCGTCGCCGTGGCACTTGGCGCAGTTGTCCATAAAGAGAGTTCTTCCCGCTGCGGCGGCCTCGATTTGCCCGGCAAAGGGATTTATGCGCTTCCTATCGGCCTCCGGGACCTTGCGCAGCCACGAGCCGTCTACGGCCATCAGCAGCACAGAACCGATCAACAGGATGAGAAATGGAATGAGTCGCTTCTTCATCGCGTCCCCCTTCCACGAAAGAGATCGCGAAACTGCTGGATCTCGTAGGAGACCTTCACGCGCCATAACACGCCTGCGCTGTTGTCATTCAGGCCGAACTGCGGTGAGAAGCCAAGTGTCGGGCCGTGGGGCAGGTTGAAGTAGACCGTCGGTCCGGCATAGTGCGAAGTCCCCTTCAGCCCGAAGTCGTGCACCGTCGCCAGGCCTCCATACAACTCGGCTCCCGCGCTGAAATTCTGCCGGCAGAACACGCAGCTACGTCCGCTGGCCACCAGCGTCAATGGGCGGCTGGCAGCCACCGCGTAACCAAACTCCCACGGCTCGTTTTTCAGATTCTTTTCGGCGATAAAGTTTTCTGAGAAGTTCCAGCCCTTGGCATTGCTTGACAGGATGAGCTTGCCTTCCATGGTGCGCGAAATGTCTCCGCGCCCCTCTGCATTGCTGGTTTGCAGATCGGCAATGCTGTCGTGTCCGGTCACTTCGAGAATGCTTTTGTCGGCGTCGTTCACGTCCTCGTACTCGAGATAGAGCACAGGATTGATCCGATGCTCCGTGGGGAGCATCCGAAAGCGATTTTCCCAGCGAAAGCCGGTAAAAATCGTCGAGTCGTTCTCTGTCGCCTGGCCTTGGAGATAGACCTCTGTAGTCCACCAGGCGGTGGCGCCATACTCCAGTTCCAGGGTGGGGCTGAAGAATGCATTGGCGTCTTTAGGCGAGGCAGTCAGCCCCTTGATCGCGACCTCAAGGTTGCCTGGCTCTTCTAAAACCTGAGAATAGGTGACAAAGTAGGGCGGTTCTTGCGCTCGCACTGCTGTGGCGTGGATAAGGCACACCACCGAGATGATCAGGAAAAATAGCGCGCGAAGACGCACACGCCTGGTGACAGAGTGCACGGGCCGAGCCATCGAGTCCCTTTCTGGAATCATGGCCGACGTTTCCGCTATGCTAGGGGAACCGTCAGCTCACAAGTTGCCGGTTGAGCGGTCCTGGTGGTGCTTCGCCAAAAGACTGCCTCCAGGGCCGCTTCCTTCTTGTTGGTTTGCCGCCACCACTTGTCCGGAGCGACAGCGGATTGCACACGTTCGTGTCCGATCGAATGCAACGGGACGTGTTGAATCTGTTCAAGGTTGCAACTACGACCGATTTAGTCCTATATCAACCTAACATAGGCCAAACCCACGCCGCAAGCGCAGGCTTCGCCGTTTGCAATTGAAGAGATTGGGTGCTGCTTTGCGCGCCGCGGCGGAACACGCATCGTGCCTTACGGTGCAATAATGGACCCTGATGGAAATGATCTTTTCCGGCATGGCCCAAGGCGTGTGAACTTACCCAACTACATCTCGATGAGCCGGATCGCCATGATCCCGCTGCTGTTGTGGATACTGTCTACGCATTTCCCATGGCGCGGCAATGGCGAGCAGGAGATTCTGGCCTCGATCCTGTTTATTCTGGCCTCGATCACCGACGGCCTTGACGGTTATCTCGCACGCAAGCGCAGCCAGATCACCACCATCGGCATGTTACTGGACCCCATCGCCGACAAGATCATGGTGGCCGGCGCGCTGATCGCCCTGGTGGCCTATAATCCGCAGGTGGTCAAGGTGTGGATCGCCGTGGTCATCGTAGGCCGCGAATTCCTCATCTCCGGCCTGCGCTCCATTGCCTCTTCCGAGGGCTTTACCATCCAGGCCAGCGACCTTGGCAAGCTCAAGACCGTCATCCAGATTATTTCCGTGGTCTCCGCCATCCTCGCGCATCACTGGGACATTTGGCAGTTCGGCCTGCTCATCATTCCTGTTCGCTGGATCGCTATCGCCGCCATCTACTTTACCGTGGTGGTCTCTTCCATCTCTGCGATCGACTATTTTGTAGGCTTCTGGAAGCAGATCGACCACGCATCCAAGGACCGCCGCGCCTCTTTCGTTCTGAGCCGACGCAAGAGCGCAAGCACAACCAGCGCCAACTGATGCAATCACAAAACAAGAGCCCCGGCCGCAGCCGGGGCTCTTTATGTCTTTCGCTGTCACAAGCCTAGACCAGTACCGCAACCTGTTCCTCCAGGCTCACCGGAATGCCCGCCGCTACAATCTCTGGAGCTGGCGCTTGTCCCACGGCCGTGGGCTGCGCCGGCACGTGCGCGCCGCGGGTGAGACGGTGCACAAAGTGGTAGGGCGGCCACGGGCCTGAAACCTGCATATGGCAGTCGCGCATCATGGCGCTGGTGGTGGCAAACTTGTTCTGGTAGCGCTCAACATACTTGCGATCGATCAGGTGGGAAATGTCCAGCACCATCTTGCCGCTTTCAGTCAGCCGGCAGCTCACTTCCTCGTCCAGGGGCATAAAAAGCCGGTGCATTTGGAAGCTAACCGCGCGTGCCCGTGTCTGCCGTTCGCGCTGCCGGGTCGCCGTCTCCCGAAGATTGGTCAGGTATTCGCGGCCCACGCGCTCAGACGAGAGAGTCCGCTCAATTTCCCGGCCGCAGCAATCGTCGACAAAGATCTTCAGGTGCATCTCCGTCTTGCCGCGCAGCTTGTCGATATTGCCCATGAACTGACGTTGGTTTGAGCGGATGGACTTGCGCAGGCATTCGTCGTCGTTGAACACCGTCCCAAAGCGGAAGGGTAGAACCGTAGAATGCTGAAAGCAGTCCGCGATCACCCGGGCATGATCCACGCCGGCCTTCTGGCTTAACGCCTCAGCCGGGTTGTGCTCGCTGACGATAATGGCGAGGTCGCTTGCGGGGTATAAGAAGACCTGATTACCGCTTACTCCGTGAACGGATTCCAACGGAACAGGTTTGCGATGACGGGCTAATTCTGGAAATGCTTGTTTTTCACCGATGCAGTAGGCGTACCATGCCATAACGAGGAACTCCGTGTGCGGATACCAGTAAGCGCCGCTCGTTAGTGATGCTCTTTAATTGCAGGAACAACCGCATAGTGGCGTGGGGCAAATACCCCCCAGTTGAACTATCGGGAATACTAGCCCTCCGCAAATACGACTGGCAATGTCCCACATCACGAAGTTTGTAAAAGATAGCTAATGGCATCAAATTCATATTGATAATATTTAAGTACCTGTTTGCCAAATCGAAAATAGCATAAGTATAGCGAAAATATCTGTGGACAGGACCAAAAACGGCCCCCAATTGCCCTGATCTTGTAGCGAGTTCCTATTTGACGGCTTACGGAAGCAAGTGTTGCAGCCGCAGGAACAGAACCACATTCACCGCGATGGAGACGGCCAGCAGTCCCAATCCAACCCACGCGAACACCGTCACCCTCCTCCGCATGCTGTGCAGGTCGTCCACCAGTTCCTGCTGCTCCAGGGTGTTGCGGTCCGTCGCCTCCTTCACCATCTCCAGCTGATCCGCGACCCGTTTCAGCGAGGTATTCTGCTCCCCGATTTGGCCGCGCATCTCGCGCTGTTCTGTGTGAAGCTTTAGCAGGGCATTCTCCAGTGGCGCCAGATTCGCCGCGGGACCCGGCGATTGGGAATGCGGGGCCAACAAGCTGGAGACCGCGTAGGCGACGTTTCCGTCCAGCAGGGGCAGAATCTTTTGCATTACTCCCGCCACTCCGCGCACCGCTCCCAGGGCGCGCTGAAAGCCGCTGGGCTGCTGCGCCGCTGCAGGCACCGGGGCCGGCGCCTTCTCTTGTGGGGCGAGCGTCTGCTCCACTGTGGTCTGCACCCTCTCTGTAGGGGCTGGAGCGGGCCGCAGAACGCGGGAACTCACTGGAGCCGGTCCCAGGATTCCGTTTCTACCGCCCGGCAATGGGGAGCCTGACGCGCGCAGAAGTGTCTCGACCGTGCTCTCTGGCTGTTTGTTCAGATCATCGATCCGGGTGCGTTCGGCGTCGCTCATCGATTTCGTCTCCCCTTGACCATTCTAGGGCCTCGTCACCCCTCTGGGGCGCTGGCGTGGCTGGGGAAAACCGGACCAGGCGGGGCGATGTCCGAAGGCCGTGATCGCGTATTCTCGTCTTTAGGAGAAGAGAGTGAAGCGAGTTCCTGTCCGTGCTTTGCGCGACTTGCAGCGCAACATCCTGGCTGGCCTCATCACAGCCGGACCGTTATTTGTCACTTGGCTGGTCTTCAGCTTTGTCCTCAGCATCCTGGCCAAGGCAGGTTTACCCGCAATTCACCTGCTTGAAGAGCTCTTTCCGCAGGACTGGCTAAGCCAGCCGTGGCTTCAATCCGTAATGGCTGTTTTGCTTACCCTGGTGGTGCTTTATGTGTTGGGTCGTGTGACCTCTCAGGTAATCGGCCGCCAGGCCTTCGGCTTGTTTGAGGCTTTGCTTGAGAGGCTGCCGTTTGTGGCCAAGGTCTACACCTCGGTGCGTCAGTTGCTTGACACCATGATGACCAAAAAGGAAACCAGCCAGCGCGTGGTGCTGGTTGATTTTCCCATCGCAGGCCAGAAGAGCATCGGCTTTCTCACCCGCACCCTGACTGACTCCATCAGCGGGCAGGAGCTGGCTGCGGTCCTGCTCCCCAACGCAATTAACCCGACCTCAGCCTTCCTCCAGGTCTTGCCACTGGACCGCGTCACAGAAACCGACCTGACCATGGAACAGGCCATGAGCATGCTGCTCACTGGTGGGGCCGTAGCGCCTGAGAGCCTTCGTTTCACACGCCTGGATCGAACCCAGCTCCCGTAGCGGACGCTTCACTTTGCGGCGTCGGCGGCATCCAGTTCCTCGGCTGCATGCTCGCTTTCCACTGCTGCTTTGCGCAGGCTCACATGGTCAAACTGCGCCCAGATCAACCCCACCGGGATGATTGCCAGAAAGGTAACCAGCAGCAGCGAGGCTGCGCAGGCGGTGGCTGCCTCAGCCGATGCGCCGATCAGGCCGGACAAGGCGGCGGCGACCAGCCCGATCTGCGTAAACCAGCCCAGCACCGGTAATTGGACGATACTCGCCGTGCCGCTCGCGATCATCAGCAGCACACATTTCGGTGGAGTGATCGAGGCCAGTTCAGGGCTGGCGGCGAAGGCCCGGCAGGTGATGAAGTAGGACGAAGCGATCAGCACCCACATGCCCAGCGAGAGAGAGGCCGTGACCGCAAACTCAGAAAACGAGCGCATCGTGTCAAGGCCGGAATGGAAGGTGCGAATCTTTTCACCGATCGCCGTCCCCAGCTTCTTTGAAACCAGACCGAAGCCGCGCTCGAAGAATGTAGCCACCACACCACCCCATAAGCGCACCGCAACCAGGAACAGCGCGCCTGAAACGGTAAGCGCCAGTCCTCCGTAGCGGGCGAAAAACGCTGCCAGGAATGGAGAATGATGTTCCATTGTAGAAACCATCGCCGAGTGGCTGGTCGCCTTGATCACTTCGGCTTCGGGAATCCAGAGCATGGCAATCGAGAAGATCAGGGCCATCGATCCGGCGTCGAAAAGGCGCTCCACAATGTACACGGCCAATTGAGAGCTGAGGGGCAGGCCCGTTTTCTTCGATACAAGGTAGGGGCGCACCGGGTCGGCAACGCGGCCAATCAGAGCGATCGCGGTGAATCCGATCACCTGCGTCCCTAGAAGCGAGAGCGGATGCACCTTCTTGTTGTGCTTCAGCAGCAAGGCCCAGCGCACCGAACGGAAAATATAGGCGAAATAAATAAGGCCGACACCCAAGGCGATTTTGCGCCATTCGGCATGAGCCACCTGGGCCTGGAACACGCCAAAATCAAAGTGAAATCTCTGTCGGCCCCATGCGAAGAGCGCCACCACCACAGCCAGCACAACCAAGCCTGCAATCCACTGATGCTTCTTCAAGCGTTCTCCGTTCCGGCACCACACACCAATTCTATTTCCTGCCCGTCGAGCCTCCGCTCCAGAATCTCGCCGTGCTTCCGCCGCCCCCACTGTGATATTCATGAGGACTCTCGGGATTATTGAGATTCGCACACCTTGCCCGCATCCATCCAATACTCTCGTCCGCGCTTCAACCCCGCCCTTGCGACGTTTGCGTTGCTCCTCGGCCTGAACCTGCTCAACTACATCGATCGCTATATTCTGCCCGGCGAACTCTCGCTGGTCCAGAATGAATTTCACGCCACCGGGCAGCAGATGGGTGCGCTCACCACGGCGCTTTTTGTCTGCTATATGCTCACAGCGCCCTTGACTGGCTGGCTCGGAGACCGCTTCTCGCGCAAGCCGCTGATCATTGCCGGCGCGATCTTATGGAGCCTCGCCACCTTGGCCACGGCCTGGGTTCACGACTATTGGACCCTCTATCTCCGTCATGCCCTGGTGGGTGTAGGCGAGGCGACCTTCGGCATCTTTGCACCGGCGGTGCTCGCCGATTTCTATCCTGAACGGGACCGCAATCGCATCCTCTCCATCTTTTATCTCGCCATCCCCGTGGGCGCGGCGCTGGGTTATCTGGCGGGCGGACAACTGGGCACATTGTGGGGCTGGCGCGCCCCGTTCTTCGTCTGCGCCATTCCAGGGCTCGTCATTGCCGCCCTCTACGGCTGGATCGGCCGTGAGCCGCGCCGCGGTGCCAGCGATCACCTGAAGCCCACCGCCGATCGCGCCACTGTCCTGGGACTTTTCTCAAATCCGGCCTACCTCACGGCCACATTTGGATTGGCGACGCTCACCTTTGCCATGGGCGGCATCTCGAATTGGATGCCCGATTTCCTTCACTATCCCGTGGGCCTTTCCGTGGCCAACGCCAGCCTGATTGTGGGAGCGATCACTGTGGTGGACGGCATTGCCGGAACCCTGGTGGGCGGCTGGATTGCCCAGCGCTGGCTGCGCACCAATCATCGCGCGCTCTATCTGCTCTCGTTTTGGAGTGTCGCGCTCACCCTGCCCTTCGGTGCGCTGGTCTTCTTTGGCCCGCCCGCGTGGTCGGTGCCCGCTCTCTTTGCTGCGGAGTTCTTCCTCTTCCTCAACACAGGTCCGCTGAACGCCGCCATCGTCAACTCTGTTACGGCCCCGGTCCGGGCCACGGCGGTCTCGTTCAACCTCTTCTTCATTCACGCATTCGGCGATGCATTTTCACCGCAGATTATCGGCGCCATCAAAGACCGCTCCAACCTGCGCATCGGTCTAGGCGCCACACTGATCTTCCTTGTCATCTCATGCGTCATCCTCTGGGTTGGCGCGCGCTTTGCTCCTCCACTTGAAGAAGTTCCTTCCCTCATTGCCGATCCAGACAATCCTTAGGACGGTCCAGCCATCCCGCTTCCCCCCAGGTTCGGCGATACTGGCGGTATGATTCCGGTCGGCACAATCGCGCGGCTCCTCGTTTTTCTTGATTGGACCTTGGCGCTTGCGTGGCTGTGGCAGGCCGTCGTCACCTTGCGCGGAGTCCCCACACTGCCCGACCTCAGCGCCAAGGACACCGCTGACCTACCCCCGCTCGCCGCCTGTGACGGACCGCATTTATCGGTCATTGTTCCCGCATGCGACGAGGCAGCCTCTATTCAGGCCACGCTGCGTTCGCTGCTGGCGTCCACCGGCCTGCGGTTGCAGATCATTGCAGTCGATGATCGCTCCGGAGACCTTACGAGGGAGCGAATGGACGAGATTGCGGCAGAGGCCTGTGCTGGCGGCATGCCTCATGAGCTGCGCGTCCTCAGCGTCCGCGCGCTACCTGCGGGCTGGCTGGGGAAGCCACATGCCATGGCTCTCGGCGCACAGCAGTCGTCTGCGCCCTGGCTGCTGTTTACCGATGGCGATGTCCTGTTTCATCCCCAGGCGCTCGCGTTGGCTCTGCGTGAGGCCCTTGCGCAGAAAGCCGATCACCTTGCTCTCGTGCCCTCGCTTATCCTCCGCACCACCGGCGAGCGCGCCATGCTGGCTGCGATGCAGGTGCTGGCGCAGTGGACCATTCGCCTGTGGAAGGTTCACGATCCCGGCGCAAAAGACTTCATCGGCATTGGCGGCTTCAATCTCGTACGCCGCGAGGTGTACGACCAGCTGGGCGGCTTTGAGGCGCTAAAGATGGAGGTGCTCGACGACCTCCGCTTTGGCTGGAAAGTGAAGCGCACGGGATTTTCGCAACTCGTCGTTTTAGGGCCCGGGCTGGCGCGCATCCGCTGGATCGACGGCGCATTCTCTGTGGTCCGGCTCATCGAGAAGAACGGCTTCGCGGTCTACCGCTACAACGTATGCCTCCTGTTGCTGGCCTGCATGGGTCTGGCCGTCCAGGCTTTCTTGCCGCTGGTGGCCCTTGCTGCCGGTGGTTGGGCCTGGGTTGCAAGTCTGGCGACCTATGCCTGCATTTGCCTCGCGTATGCGGCCAATCGCCGTATCACCCAGGTCTCGCCCTGGCTGGCAGTCTTCTTCGCTCCCGCAACAGCCGTCGTAGCTTTCGCGTTTCTACGCTCCATGGTCCTCACGCTGGCGCGTCAAGGTGTGGACTGGCGCGGCACACGTTATCCACTTAAGGAACTGCGCCGCAATGCCGGCCGCTTCTGGTGACGCCGCAGTTACTTCGGCGGCTGCGTGTTCTTCTCCAGCGGCTCCTGGTCGCGCGAGTTCATAAAGCTCCGGTGCCCGCCCTGGCTTCGCAGGTTGGGGTCGCTGATAGCAGGCCGTTCCTGGTCTCCTGCAAAGCCGCGTATCAAGCGCGGATTCGGTTTGAATTTGGGCGGCCCACCGTAAAACTGCCGCACATGGCTCAGGACCATTCCTGCCCGTCCGTGCATGGGCCGCACAATGCCGCGGATTTGCACGTCCATGTCGCGGTATTTACGCAACTCGCCTACCTCTTCGCGATCCTCCCGCAGGCTCACAATGGTGAACCGGCAGCGCTCGTCCGGCGTATCCGGCGAGCAAACGTCCAGGTAGCGGGTTCCGTCCGGCATCTCCACCACTTCATAGATATGTGCCGTGATGCACACGTCCTTATTCGCGAACTTGGCGGCTTCATCCAGAGGGACGCAGGGCTTTGGATGGGAAGCAAAAGCTGGCCTGAGCAGACAGAGCCCACACAGCACCAGCCAACCCAATCGGCGCAGAACCATCGCAAGTCTCCACGGGGAATGCAGCAAGACTACCGCGATGCGCTCACAAATAAAAGTGCGCTGCGAGGCTGATGCGAAGTCTGGCGGTCAAATCAGAATCAATAGTTGTATGTAGTCACTGAAACGGTAGTCGCAACCACCGTTGGTTCGCCATTCAGCAGATAGGGACTGTATTTGTATTTACGGACAGCGCCCAACACTGCCTTTTGCAGAGGCTTGGGACCCGAAATCAAAACGGGGTGCAGAACTTTTCCGTTCTTGCCGATCTCGATTCCCACAACCACCGTACCCCAGCTCCGAGCACCCATTGTCGCGATCCGGAATGACGGTTCGACCTTCTCCAGGAGCAGCGCCTTCGCATCTCCCGGGGAAATGAACTTGTTCACGTTGTCTTTTAGCACCTGCTTGTAAAATGCGCTCGAGCGCATGCCAACCGGAAAGCCTTGTATCTCCCCGGATAGCGCAGGCACAAGAACAAAACAAGCGAACACTACGAGAATGGCAGGCTTCATTGCCATGCGAGTGTACGCGCACTGGCGTGCGAATGGAAGAGGCCGTTTCTACCGGGCCCCCACCAGTTCCTCGCTCTTCGCATTGTGCCCGTAGTGGCTTTCCACGTAGTGGTCCAGAATCTGTTTGAACTCGGCCACAATCGTGTCGCCGCGCAGGGTAGTGTAGAGCTTTCCGTCCACATAAACCGGCGCTTTGGGTTCCTCGAATGTACCGGGCAGGCTGATACCCAGGTTGGCATGCTTCGATTCTCCCGGTCCGTTCACCACGCATCCCATCACCGCCAGCTTCAGCTCTTCCACCCCGGGGTACTTCTTGCGCCACTCGGGCATGGAGGTACGCAGGTAGCTCTGAATCTGCTCCGCCAGCTCTTGGAAATAAGTGCTCGTAGTGCGCCCGCAGCCGGGACAACTGGTCACCTGCGGCATAAAGCTGCGGATCGAAAGCGATTGCAGAATCTGCTGTGCCGCTCGCACTTCCTCGGTGCGGTCGCCGCCCGGTTTCGGTGTAAGGCTTACGCGAATCGTGTCGCCGATGCCGCTCAGCAGCAGCGGCGCCAACCCCGCGGTAGAAGCAATCAGCCCCTTTGATCCCATCCCCGCTTCGGTCAGGCCCAGGTGCAGGGGATAGTCGCAGCGTGCGGCCAGGTTGGTGTAGACGTCAATCAGATCGCGCACCCCGCTCACCTTGGCGGAGAGGATGATCTGGTCGTGGCCCAGCCCATAGTGCTCGGCTGCCTTGGCTGACTCCAGCGCGCTCATCACCATGGCTTCCATCATCACCTCGCGCGCGGGCAGCGGGTCGGAGCGTCGGCTGTTCTCATCCATCATCCGGGTCAAAAGCGACTGGTCCAGCGAGCCCCAGTTGACGCCGATGCGCACCGGCTTGTGGTTCTCCACGGCGCATTCGATCATCACCTGAAAATTGTCGTTATCCTTCTTGCCGATCGATGCGTTACCGGGGTTGATGCGGTACTTGGCCAACGTCCGCGCCGCCGCGGGGAACTTCTTCAGCAGCAGGTGGCCGTTATAGTGAAAGTCGCCGACGATGGGCACGTGGATGCCGCGCTTGTCCAGGCCCTCCACAATGTGCGGAACGGCCGCCGCGGCGTCGTCGTTGTTCACCGTAACGCGCACAATCTCCGACCCTGCCAGTGCCAGGGCAGCCACCTGCTCGATAGTGCCCGCAACGTCCGCCGTGTCGGTGTTGGTCATCGACTGCACCACCACCGGAACCTCCCAGCCGACACGAACTTGACCGATTTTGACCGTACCCGTCTTCCTGCGCCGAATCTCCGCCATAGCGACCTCTCTTCCAGTTTACCCGTTTCGCAACTTCCGTTGCAGCCGGCAATAAACTACCCCTGGCGGCTCCAGTTTACCGTTAAGCTGTTATTTTGAAGGGGCACGGCTTCAGCCGTGCCGCAAAAGTCCAATAGAATTTAGGGCTTTAGCCCCTGAGGGACGTTTCTTGCCGGGCTGATTTGTAAATATGTACCCAGCCCAGGTCACCGGCCCTCAAAATCAGCTCAGATGCTCAGATCGTATGACTTGCGAAGAGGTGCAGAAACTATAGTGGTGGGGGGTTCGGAGGCAACCATGTTCGGTGCTGTCGCAGAGTTCGTTTCCAACCAGGAGGGAGATTCGGCTAAGTTCATAGAGAAGGTGCGAGCGATTGCCATTGGCGTAGCGCGCGATTACGAGCCAGCCCGCCTGTACCTCATCCGAATTGATAACTGGTTTGGGCCAAGGTGGATGCATTTTGCCGGAAAGTTCACTGTTGGAAAGGGCGCCGCAATCGGTGTTCATAAGACGCCCTTGCACGTGCCGCCATTTGTTCCGCACCGGGTGGTGACGCAGCGAGTATTGGTGGGGCCAGATTATGAGGAGACGGCGACGATGCCGCCGCTTCATATCGAGTGTCCGAGTAAGCAAGCTCTTCATAGGCTGATCGCGGACATCGATAAGGATGCAGCTTTTTTGTGGTTCAGTGGGGAATCGGAGGCGCAGAAGCGCGGGTCGGTAATGGTCTATCTGCCCGATGCTTTCGATGCGACGGCGCCTCGCCGGACCGGACTTCGCGACTGCGAAGCGTTTTACGTGGGATTCTCACAGCGTGAAATGGGATGGGAGCCAGCGATGCTGCGTGGGGTTTCGCGTGGCGAGGTGACACATCTTGAAGAGAGCGGTCGAGCCTTGATGGATAACCTACCATCCACGGTAAAACTGTGAGAGGTGGAGGCTCTGTAGTTCCCGGGCCTGAGCCGGTTCAGATCCCGGCCTTGCCGCTCGCTCCCCGTACCCGCAAACGGGTACAATAACAACCATGTTGTACCGTCGCGTTTGCCGCTTTGCCATCGCCGTAGCCATCCTCTTGCTGGCTGCCGGAATTACCGTTTCCGCCCAGGAAAGTGCTCATCGCGGGCGCAAGTACAAGCCACCGCCGCCGACCTACCGGGTTGAAGTCACCATCCTTCGCGCCGTCGATGCCAAGCCCATCGAGAACGCCTCCGTGATCTTCACGCTTGTAGGCGAAAAGGGCAACATGGAGCTGAAGACCAACGAGGATGGAAAGGCCGTAATCGACGTGCTGCCCGCCCAATCCAAGGTGCAATTGCAGGTGATTGCCAAGGGCTTTCAGACCTATGGAGGGGATTACACCGTCGATAAGGACCAGATGGCGATTGAGGTAAAGATGAATCGTCCTGGCGTGCAGTATTCGATCTACAAGCAGCACGATCAAAAGGCGGATGCGGGAAAGAGTCCGGATAAGGACAAGAGTGGGGACGCGAGCAAGGATGCTGCCAAGGACAAGCCGGCTGAGTCCGCCAAACAAAATGACACGCAGCCCGGCGCGGGTCAGCCCCAGCCGCAGTAGAATCTCACCGGCCTATTGGCGCCCGGCACCGTGGATTTCGAAGATAAGTCTTTGATGTCAACCCAAACCCTCAGCGGCAAATCGGCACTGGTCACCGGGGGTGCGCGACGCATCGGCCGCGAAATCGCCTTGGCGCTGGCTCGCGCCGGGGCCGATGTAACCATCACCTACCGGGCCTCTTGGCTCGATGCCACGCAAACCTCAAAAGATATCGCCGATCTTGGTCGCCGCGCCCAGGCCGTCGAATGCGATGTGCGCTCTGAGGTCTCGGTGCACAAGGTCATCGCCGCGACAGTCGCATTTCACGGGCGGCTGGACCTGCTGGTAAATAACGCCGCGATCTTTGAGTCTGCTCCGCTTGATGGAATCAGCCTCGACCAATGGGATGCAGCCTTCGAAACCAATGCGCGTGGCCCTTTTCTCGTGGCCCGGGAGGCGTTGGTTCATCTACGCGCGTCGAAGGGAAGAATTGTGAACATCGGCTCTCTGGGCGGAATTCACGCCTGGGCCGGACACGCTCACTACTGCGCGTCAAAGGCCGCCCTGCATATGCTCACGCAGGCCATGGCCAAGTCGTTTGCCCCTGAAGTAAGTGTGAATTGCGTAGCGCCCGGCTGGATTGAGATGGATGAGAGCAAATCCGCTGAAGCCTCCCGCTTTGCGGCCAGAACTCCAATGCAACGCAACGGCACAGGGAAGGATGTGGCAGAAGCCGTGCTCTATTTTGCGGCGGGTTCGGGCTTTGTCACTGGCCAAACCCTGGTCGTGGATGGCGGGCTCGGGCTCTAGCTCTGCGCGAGGTCTCCGTTTATTTCCCGAACAGCCGGCTCCAAAAGCCCTTGCCCTCAGTCTTTTCTCCGCCCTTGCCGGGTCCGTTGGCATGCGGATTGCGACTCTTGCCATGGGGTCTGGCGTCGAACTTCAGCGGTTCATTGTCCCACAGGCCTACGGGTTCCGGTTGGACCGGCCATTTTGCTCCCTCCACGGCAGCCAATGGATTGGTGACGTAAAGCCGGTGTGCTGTCTCTTCTCCGGCATGGTAAGTCACGTACTCGTATCCCTTCTTCAAGTGCGGCGGCCTCCACTCGGGATGATGCGCATCGCTGGCAAGAAAATGGATCCAGTTCCGCTTCAGCAATGCGTTGGCAAAGGACTCAGCCGTCCTGCCGAAGCGGCCATACAGCGACCCCGATGTGACTTGGACCAGGCTTCCATCCCGTATCCAGTCGGCCAGCATCTCCGGATGTCTTTGCAGCACCGGATTGCGCTCCGGGTGGGTGATGATCAAGGTGTACCCAACCGCCTGCAGGCGCCGCATGGCCTCGTGCAACTGTGGCGCGATCACCATATCCGGAAATTCGATCAGCAGGTAGCCCTTGCCATTGATCGAGTAGCGCAGTGGGTTCTCGATCGCCTCCATGATGTTGCTCGCATTCATGTGGAAGTCGCACCCCAGGCTTAACTGGACGACATCCTTGAGTTCTTCGCGCAACTCCGCAAATCGCTCTTCAATCACTGCAGCCTGGTAGGGATACGCGTCGCTGGCGTGGGGAGAGCAGACCATGTGTGTCACGCCATCGCTTGCCGCCTCCTGTGCCATCGACAGAGACGTCTGCAGATCGGGCGACCCATCGTCCACCCCATAAATGAGGTGCGTATGGATGTCAATCATGCGCTCTCACTTTCATGGTCTTTGAATTCCAGCTTCAATGCGCCGCCAGCGCCTCCACCATGGATGCAAAGATCTTCCAGCCGTCCTCCGAGCCAAGCAGCTTTTCGCTTGACCGGTCCGGATGGGGCATCATTCCCAGCACGTTTCTTCCTTCGTTCAGGATGCCCGCAATGTTGCTCAGCGAACCATTGGGATTTGCTTCCCCGGTAATCTCGCCCTCCGCTGTGGCATAACGGAACGCAACTCGATCCTCTGATTCCAGGCGCCGCAGTTCATCCGGCTCGCAAAAATAATTGCCCTCCATGTGTCCGATGGGAAGCTGCAGAACTTCGCCCTTGGTCAGTTGGCTGGTGAAGGGGCTATTCGTCGTTTCCACCCGCAGATGAACCTGCTTGCAAATGTATTTCAGACCCGCATTGCGCATCAGCGCGCCGGGTAGCAGCCCGGCCTCGGTCAGAATCTGGAATCCGTTGCAGATGCCCAGTACGAGCCCGCCTCCGGCTGCAAACTGCTTCACGGCCTGCATCACCGGTGAAAACCGTGCGATGGCCCCGGTGCGCAGGTAGTCGCCGTAGGCAAATCCGCCCGGCACAAGCACGGCATCCACTCCAGCCAAATCGTCTGAGTCATGCCAAAGAAAGGTCACAGGCTGGTGGGCGACTTCAGCAATCACATGGTAAGTATCGTGGTCGCAGTTGGATCCAGGAAAGACCAAGACTCCGAATTTCATGTCTCAAGGTTATCAGCTTGGCCGGACTGAAGCGGCAACTTTTCCCCTCGCGCGACAGGCGGCCTTCATCGCAATGCGCGAATCTCAGAACTGGCTCTCGGTGGCAGCTCATGCGTACACAAACAGCGCCATGAAGCCAGAGTCCATGTGGTCCTGTTGGTGGCAGTGAAAGAGAGTATTGCCAGGATTGGTTGCCACTAGATCGGCTTCCACTTTGGTCTTCGCCTCAACGATCACCACGTCTTTATGAACTCCGCTCATGGCACCGCCTTGAATTGAAACCAGTTCAAAGTTGTGCCGGTGAATATGCACCGGGTGGTCGTCCATGCTGCGGTTGTCGAAGACGAGCCGGTGGCGCAGACCCTCTTTCAAAATAATCGGGTCGGTATCGGGGAACGATTTGCCGTTGACCATCCACCGATCCAGCGCGCCGTGACCTTGGAATCGCGAGGTAAAGACCAGCGGCACGGTCACATCCGGCTTGCGGATTACGGGAACCGCATCTCCGAACGCGCGATAATCCCATTGCAGTTTCGTTGGCGCCGTCCATTGCGGCTTGCCCGCTCGACCGGCGTATTCGATGACCGTTCCCATGCCTGTGTTGCGAAACGCGGTGCGCGCCTCGCCCAGAATCCAGACGCCGGGCGTATCCATGGCAACCACTGCGCTGATCCGCTCAGCCGGACCCAGCCGTAGGCTTTCCACCTTGGCCTCGTTGGCTACCGGGCTGCCATCCATCGCTATCACCTGGAAGTGATGTCCAGGGAGCACCAGCCAGTGTGCTTCAGTAGCGCTGGCGTTCAGGATGTGGAACAGCACCCGTTGGCCTTCATTCACTTTGACCGGGCTGTCGTATCCCAGCATTCGCCCGTTGATCGAGCCGCACACGTATTGGACCATTTGCGAGCCGTCGTCGCTTGACGAGAAGTAGGGCTCCCAATCGTGCAGGACAAGAAAATGCTCCTGATCGTAGCGAGCCGGGTTCGTGCGCGGTTCCACTTCGAGCAGTCCAAACTGCCCGCTGTAGAGGCCGAGCTTCAGGTTGCGACGGGCAGGGACATGCGTGTGGTACCAGTGGAGACCGGACGGCTTCGGCGTAAAAGTGATCCGCGTCTGACCGCCCGCGGCAATCATGGGCGAACCTTCTTCCATCGCGCCGTCCGCGGCAACCGGAATCCACTGACCGTGCCAGTGAACGATCTCCGCACGGTCCAGGCGATTCACAATCTCGATGGTCACCGGCTTGCCTTCAGTCAAGCGCAGCAGCCTGCCGGGAATCTGCCCGTCATACGCCGTGGTGCGAACCTTTTTGTGTGGTGAAAGCTCCCACTCGATCTCCGCAATCTCAATGCGATAGTCGGCCTTGGCAGCATTGTCAGAGAAGGGGAGGGAATTGGCATGCCCGGTTTGCACCCACGCCTTCAACGGCGCCGCTAGAGCCGCGGCTGCAAGGGCAGCTCCGCTCAGAAACTGGCGACGGTTGGTGGGTGAATCTGGATGCATACATTCAGCCTGCGGATTGTCCTGCATCAACCTCGCGCTTTCAGCCGTTCCACAAGCTCCCGCGTCTGGCTGACGAAAGCCTCGCTCTCCGGCGAGTTCGGCTTGATCGAGTCCACGTTGATTTCGACGTTTGCCAGCGCTCCTTCCAGGGCTGCCTTTGCCAGGGCAATCGCGGTCGTCAAGTCGGAGCTCATATTCGGATTGGTGATCGGCTTCAACCTCGCGGCAATCTCCTTTACCTCCACAACTCGTTCCGCCACTCCCAGCGGCACACTGGTCGCCTCTTCGAGCGCGGCGTCGATCGCCCGGCCTCCATCCGCGGATTCCTTCGCCGCTTTGTAAGCCTTCATCACCACGTTGTAAGCTTCGGCATCGGCGTCGATCGCTTGCTTCAGTTGTTCGCGAAGTTGCGTAAGCCTTGAAATCGCTTCGCTCAGTTGGCTCTCGTGCTCCACGTGGGCTTTCTTGCCGCGCGACATCGACGCAACCATCCCCGCCAGGCCGGCTGCCATCGCACCGCTTGCGGCGGCGGCGCTGCCTCCTCCCGGAGTGGCTGTAGCAGCGGCCAGTTGTTCGATAAATGGCTCGATTCCCGCGCGCAAGCCGCCCACGGCCATCTTGCCGCTCATCACCGCGGCCAGCCGGTTTTCCAGGATGAGCGAGGAATCGAAGCTCTCCACTTGCAGGTACCATTCCGCGGCCTGTTCTAAGGCTTGCTTTGGAATCAGTCCCACGATCTCGCTCGACACCGGAACAACGCCGTAGCGTGCCGCCTCCCGTTTCACAAATTCGAACACGCGGTGAATCGGAGTCTGCTCAAAGTCGGTCAGGTTCATTGAAACCTGTGCCATGCCGCGCACCAGGAATCCCGCCGCCTTCACAAAGCGCAGGCCCCCGGATGAAAAACGCACCGCCTTGGCAATCTTCTTGGCGATACTGACGTCGGCTGTGTTCAGAAAAATGTTGTAGGCCACCAGAAATTTGCGTGCGCCCACCACCGTCGCTCCGGCTGTCGGATGCACCCGCGCCTCGCCAAAATCCGGCATGCGCGCGGGGTTGGTGGCAATTTCGTCGCGAATTCCTTCAAACTGGCCGCGCCGGATATTCTCAAGATTCTGCCGCTCGGGCCTTGTCGCTGCGGCCTCGTAGAGATAGACGGGAATCTGGAATCGCTTCCAGATTTCAGCTCCAACATGTTTGGCCATGGCCACGCAGTCTTCCAGGTTCACGCCCTCAATGGGGATGAAAGGAATCACATCGGCCGCACCCATGCGCGGGTGCGCGCCCTCGTGCCGGGTCAGGTCGATCAGTTCCGCCGCCTTCCCAACCCCGCGAATCGCAGCTTCCTCAATCGCTTCCCGCTCGCCTACCAGCGTGATCACCGAGCGGTTGTGGTCCGCATCCATTTCGCGGTCCAGAAGATACACGCCCGGAATCTTCATGGCTTCGACAATGGCATCGACCTTGGCCGCATCGCGGCCCTCTGAGAAATTGGGAACGCATTCAACAAGTGTGTTGGGCACGGAAGAAGAATAGCGATTCGCGCTTTGCCCCGGCAACCACTCCTGCGGCCCGAGTCACCCGGATTTGTCGCGAATCTTTTAGGAACCACACCCAAGTCCGGCGCAGCGATAGGTCTAATTTGCCGGCAGCGTACGCAGGGCCGCAGTGGGCGTGCCTGCCCGCCGCGCCAACGCCTCCCGCGCCAGCACGCGCCGGTTGAACTCATGAATTACGCGCGCCACGTACGCCTGCGTCTCACGGTAGGGCGGTATGCCGTGATATTTATCTACCGCCCGCGGCCCGGCGTTATAGGCGGCCAGGGCCAGGGCCAGGTTCTCGTGATAGTTGATCAGCAGCGCGTCAAGATACGCTGACCCTCCACGCACATTCTGGTCCGGCTTGAAGCTGTCGCTCACGCCCAGTCCGGCCGCAGTCTGGGGCATCAATTGCATCAGGCCCCGTGCGCCGGCGCGGCTCACTGCCCTCGCGTTGCCGCCGCTTTCGGCCTTCACCAGGCTGGCCAGCAGATCCACGTCCAGGTTGCGCGACTGGCCGGCTACGGTCAGCAATTCATGCAGGTCCGCCGGGCTTAACTTCGCGTCCTCATGCGGCTCCGGCCTGCCGGGCGCTGCCAATTCCACCGGCGGGTCTGGAACCTGTTCGAAACTTGCAATCTCCTCGGGGCGCATATCAATGTAGCTGTCCTCGCCAGCGCCCAGGTAGAGACGAACGCGGCCCTCCACCTGCGCATGGTGGTTACAGTGCATCTCAAACCCATTGCTCAGAGACACGCGCTCGGCCGCCTGCCCCAGTGGAGCCAGCCCCAACAGGGTGCCAATTGCCAAAACGAATATCGCGCGTCTCCGCAAAGTCATTTCTCGTTTCGCTGATCCGTCAAACTTTAACTGACGCGCGCCGCGCCACGGCTGTTTCCAGCACCGCTGCCACGCCGTCCTCATCGTTGCCCAGCGCCTGCTTCCACCCGCGCATCTTGGCCATGGTGCGTAGTTCCAGCGCGGCATTGCCCATCAGCACGCCTTGTCCGGCCCACTCCAGCATGTCCACGTCGTTCCAGTTGTCTCCGATGGCCATCGTCTCCTTGCGGCCGATGCCCAACCGCGTGGCCAATCGCTCCAGCGCCGAACCCTTCGAGACTCCCGGCGGCAACAAATCCAAAATCGACAGGTCGCGCCCCGAATACTCGGTCCGCACGCACTCGCACGCGCCGTTCCATTCGCTGCGCTTGAGCGCCTCTTCAGCATCCTTCATCTTGCTCAGCCCGCCGCACACCATCCCCTGAATGGGATCGTCGCCATCCTGTAGCGCTTTCTCCAGGGGTTTCACTACCTCGATGGCGTTGCGGTTGGCCTCGACCCACATCGCAATCCGCCCGTGCGCCTGTTCCAGGTCCTCCACAATCAGTTCGCCGCGGCCCAGCCGGTCAAACGTAAAAACCATGGCACCAAAACTTCGCAGCAATCCACACAGCCCGCGCGCCGTTCGCGCTTCCAGGTGTCTGCGGTCCATCGGATCACCACCCAGGGTCCGGGTCACTGCACCATTGGACGTAATCAGCGGTGTATCCGCTCGCAGGCCAAGTCCGTCCAGCAGCGGAGCGGTGTAAGCCGTGCGCCTGCCGGTGGCAATGGCCACTGTGATACCGGCCTCCTGCGCGGCCTTCAGCGCCTCTGCGTTGCGACGGCTGATGCTCTGGCTCAAAGTCGGCAGCAGCGTGCCGTCCATGTCGATCGCCACTAGGCGAACTGGAGGGTACATATCCCTAGTGTACCGGCCCTGCAACGGAGCCCGGAAATCGCTCGCCAGGTCAAGCCCGCCGCCTGATACTAGCCTGCTTATCCTTCAGATACACTTGCAGCATGGAGCGAATCTGCACCCAATGCCATGCAGTGCTAGCGAAAGAGACGGTCGCGGACTGGTGTCCCGCTTGCGGCGGGGCATTGACCGAGCGGGCGACCCTCCCCTCGCTCGATCACCACGGTGAGCCTGCCGCCGAAGTGGATCATCGCGGCATCCTGCTGCCCCGCCGTCACGCAGTAGGCGGCATCATCACTCCCCAGTAAGCTCGCCGCGCCTGCTTTTGCCGATAATTTGGCCCCAAAAGCGCAGAATTTAGGTATGGCCAACCTCCAGGTTATCGATCCGGTTCAATGTGTCCGACATGTGCCCGGTCTTGAACGGCCGGGCAGTTAACCGACATTTTAGACCGGGCACATCTCCGA
>CAYNGB010000059.1:0-26168 GCA_964396795.1 uncultured Occallatibacter sp.
GGACAGCTGCCTCTGGAGCAGCATATCGGGGTTCGAATCCCTGGGGGGCAGCCAATCATTCGTTCTAAATGGTTCGCTAAGGGCCGCAGCAGTCTCCGATAATTCCCATAAAACATTGATTTTATTGAAGGGTTGGTTCGCAGAAGTGCGTTTCAGCTCGCTGACAGCCCCGAATTTCCGGGGGTATGTTTTGGGGTACCCCTCGAACGTGCATCCGCCACGTAGGGGGTATTGGGGGTAACCGTCAATCCGGACAGAACCCCGAAATCGGTGTGGTTATGTCCGGATTGCCCACTCACCGCTCACGATCCGCCCTGAACCCGAAAGCCATTTCGCGAATTAGGCTGGATGAGTGCGTTGCTCTGTTCTCGCCAAGTGAGGGCTAGTTTCCAGATTGTCCGTCATTAGCTTGGAACGCCACCGAGACTTTGACCTTGGCGACGCTACTGGTAGTTTCCAATCAGAACGAAGGGCGCCCAGTAATACGGATGAGAATAACCGGCATCATGCGCCGCGGACGTTGGCTCTAGTTCTACTTGAAGGCCGCGGTTGCTTTCAGCGCCCGGCGACGCGGAAGACCCACGCAGGAATGCGATCTGCGCCTGGCGCAATGCCTCCGCTTTGCCATCGTCGGGATGCTTTACCCATCTCGAATAGAAGTCGCTCATGATACGGCTGGTACTGGCGTCATTTACGTCCCACAGCGTGGCCATTACGGCTTCGGCACCCTTCTGCTGCGCAACCATGCCAAGACTGTCCATTTCCAGGCCGTTCCTCGACGTATAGTCTTTCGCCGTGCTGCAAGCCGAGAGCGTCAGAAGCCTTGTACCGTGAAAGGCAACCAGGGAATTCTCTAAATCTGAGAGGTTCCACTCGTATCCCCTCGTGTCTCCGTTGTTTTCTCCGCCCAGCATCAGAAACGGCTCTTCGCCATTGACCGCTTCCACCACAAAATGGCTGGCAATATGCACCACGGAGAAACTTTTGCCGGAGCCCAGCTCTGTCTTCAATGCAGCCAGTGTGAACTGTTCGTCTGGCAGCAACCTTCCCTCCATTGGGCCATGCGATTCAGGCACCGCGGGATCGTGGACCACCGCATCCAACTCCGGCATCACGCCGGGAAGCGGCGGCAGGCCGCCGTAACTCTTTGACAAACCCATTGCCAATACGCTGCGTTTAGATCCGTCTGTGAGCGGTGAATCCGTCATATGTCCGTAGCTCTCGGGCGTGAAGAGGACGTTGTTGTAGCGCTCGACCATGTAATGGTGGCCATCGTAAAGCGCGCCCATCGGCAGGTAGCGCAGCACATCGTCCAAGGACCAGAGCAGGGTCGGGACGCGGTCCCCTGCTTCAGAAGACATGTTTAAGGTCTTCAATTCATCTTCCAGGGGAGCCACCATCATGCCATAGAGTTGAGCCAACTGTGGCTTTGGATCGGAGTTGCGTAAGCCCAAAACCTTGAGCACTTCCAGTGCCTTGCCGCGTAACTCGGCAGGGGTGGCTTGCAGTTCGAACTTCTTTCGCGCGCCGGAAGTGACTACGATTTCATAGGCGTGATCCTTTCCTAGCAAGAGCCGGATACCCAGCACATGCGGTCCCAGTTTTGTCAGCGTGTTTTGCAGATAACTCTGCACGGAATGATCGTCGCGCGAGACTCCAGCTGCTTGAGAGGCGTCCGACTTCCCCTCCAGATCCGGATAGATGGTCCCGTTGAAGTACTCCAGTATCGCTGAGTTTTCTTCGTCCATGCCTGCGATCAGTTTCTTCAGTCGAGCGTCCTCCTCGGGGGTGCGCGCCGCTTTGATCTGCAAGCTTGCCGCCTCAACACTGAGTTGCTCAAAGGCCAGCGCCTTCTTTTCCAAATCCGTCATGTCGCTCTGCGCCTTCCGCTGTGCGGCAGTGAGCTTCAATGTTTCAATTTTGGCCGCGCCATCAGGAGCGGCGCTGCGCACAATGTCCCTCAACTCCTGTTCCTTGAGCAGGTCGAGAATCTCTTCGGCTCCGCCGAGCCGATCGGCCTCAATCAGAAGCTCCGCAAGCACGCGATAGGTCATCGACTTCGATTGCGCAAATCCAGATTGCAGATCCTTATCCATCCCTGAAATGTTATTGCGAATCTGTTCGTAAGCGCTCACCGCTTCCATCCCAAAGAAGATCGCGTCCTCGGGGCGATGCTGGTCGCGCAAGCCGATCATCAGCGTGGTTTCAATTCCGCCTTGAATCTCCGGATCGCCCGCGGCCGTCGCCAAAGACAAAGCCGCCAGTTCGCTCGCCAGCGCCTTTTCTGGCTCCTTCCGCGCCGAGTATGCCCAGCCGATGGTCATCATCGCCAGCGCTTCGCCGCGCCGGTCCTCGACTTCATGCCAGATGGGCAGCGCCTCGCTGTCATATTCCAGGGCCTTGTCTGTTTCTCCCAGGTTGGAATAATCCCGGCCCATGTTGTTCAGCGTCATCGCTTCGCCGCGCCGGGTCCCAGTCTCGCGCCAGATCGGCAACGCCTGCTCGCTGTATTCCAGTGCCTTTTGCGGCTGACCCATGTCGGCATAGGCCCTGCCGATATCGTTGAGAGCCATCCCCTCACCGATGCGATTTCCTGTTTCGCGCCAGACAGGCAACGCTTGGTTGTAGTAGTCCATAGCCGTCTGCTGTTGCCCCAGATCACGATACAGGCGCCCTGTGTTGTTCAGGGTGAGCGCTTCGGCCTGCCGGTTGCCGATCGTGCGCGACATCGACAGCGCCTGGTTAAAAGCTTGAAGGGACTTCTGCTTCTGCCCCAGGTCGGCGTACGCTCTGCCCATGCTGTTCAAGGTCAGCGCCTCGCCGCCCTGCTCTCCCACGTCGCGCCACTTGGCGAGCGCCTGATTGAAATAATTAAAGGCCTCCTGCTCCCGTCCCATGGCGGAGTATGTTTCTCCCAGATTGTCCAGCGTGTTCGCCTCGCCGGCGCGGCCGCCCGCCTCCTTCAGGTTCGCCGGCAGCGCTTCGCTCAGTTCTCTGAGAGCCTTCAGCTGCCTCAGGTTACGCAGCATGTCCTTCCTGTCGAGCATTCGCCCCCCACGCTGCCCACTGTCTACGTCGTGCCAGATCGTCAGCGCCTCGTTCAGGTCCTTCAGCGCCTCTTCCCGCCGACCCAGGTCGTTACAAGCCCTGCCGATATTGGTCAGCGTGCTGGCTTCCGCTTGCCGAATCCCCAGGTTGTGCCAAATGGACAACGTCTGGTCGAACAGCGCCAATGCGTGGTGCTGCTGGCCGAGGTCGCTGTACACCCGGCCCATGGTGTTCTGCGCCATTGCCTGGGCGGCCTGGTTACCCGCATTCTGTTCAATCGACAAGGCCTCGTTGAGGTAATTCAGCGCCTTTTGCATCTGCCCTGCTTGCCTGTATAGATAGCCAAGCACAATCAGCTCAAATCCTTCATCGCTCACGCGTCGAGCCGCCCGCGCTTCCGCGAGCACTTGTTCATGCTGGGTGATCTGATCAAGTACCGGCGAACTCTGCGAATTGGCCACCGTAACCGCAAGTAGCCCAAAGCCCAGACATGCAATCACTCGAACGTTCTGCGCCAAATGCATCTTTCACCTTCCGTTCGCAGGGTTGACGCGTCATGAGTAAGTCGGTCTTACTGTTCCCTCGTCGCAGCCATGAACCGGCATCGATCATCTTGCAACCAAATGCTCACGCAGGAATGCCACCACTTTGGTTACCGAATCATTCGTTGCCTCGGGGTCCCATCTTATGTGGGCTCTCATCCCTTTGGCGGCCGGATCGAATAAGTTCATTTCGGGTCCATTGAGGTTGAAACCGTGCGTACTACCCGCATATTCAACCGTGATCAGTTGGAAATTGTATTTTTTCGCGAGCAGGCTTTTGAGTTCCGGAACGGCCTTGCCCTCGCCGTAAGAGTCCTCGGTTCCGTAAAAGATGATCATCGGACCGCCGGTCAGCTTGCTGCCGCTCTCTTCAAACTCTTTTGTGAAGTGGTTGCACACCGGGTAGAACATAGCAAACGCAACGAATCCCTTTTCATCTCCCATCCAATGTCTAACATTGGTCTCCATGGCTGTTCTCAGGGCTATGTTGCCGCCCAAAGAAAAACCCATAATGCCGATGCGGTTGGGATCGACGGAGGGTAGTTTTCGCATTTCCTTTAGCGCCGCGAAAGCCATCGGCAGAAAAGAGTTGGGGTTTGGCCGGTCCGTAGTGCCCTTGAAAATCCCCGTCTTGAAGTCGACTTCGAAAATCCCAATTCCCGCATCGAGGAGCGGTTGGCGATAAAGCACGCCGCGCCGGTCGATTCCCGTCGATCCGTGAATCAAAACGATTGCAGGAACCGGACTCGAAGCGTCTTTCGGGAGGTAAAGTGTGCCCGACAATCTGTAGAGTTGGTTGGGATCGAGCGAAGAAAAGTCAATCTTCGTCCCCGCCGCGGATGCACGAGCAGGCATGACAAAAATAGTCAAAAAACCCAATGCAAGTAGTCCGAATCGCTTCCAGTCTTTCATCATCATCCCCCCATCGGCCTCATGTTTCCTCTTCGTGGTTCAAGGTTGGTGCCAAGCCAGCCTCTTCTGCCGGCTCATTCTTTCGGGCATGGGGAAATATGTTGGTCACAATCTTTCTTGACGACTTTTTGTGATTTGCCGCTGCCATGTGACTTTTTGCGATCGCTTTCAGAAGCTTCGGTGCTTCCCTTCGAGCCAGCTGGTTTGCCCGTGGATGAGGCTTCGAGAGGCTGCACACTCACTCGCATTGAAGCGTACGTGATGCCAGGGACGGCGCTCTCCGCGCGTGCTGGCAGCGGCAGATTCGAATCCGCATCCTTACGCACCAGGTAACCCTGCACCAGATCCAGATCGGGCAGTTCCTTGGCTAACTCTTCCGTATGTTCCTGTGGAACCATCAGGTAGTCGCCGGAGAGCAACCCCAGATAGTGATCTTCCCTATCGGGATCGATAAACGCCTGCTGAGTGGCAACAGCGGTAGTCAGGTTGCCAGCCATAATGAACCGGGTGCGATCTTCCCAATAACTGAGCACTTGGGTAAAAGCGTTAAGTGCCGGTACGCTGATTGCCGGCAAGGTAACCAAGGGGGCGATCACCTTTGCTCCCTGCATCATTACATTGAGCGCCTTTACAAACACTGAAGTGGTTGCAGCCTTTGAAACATTCACGGCCAGTTTTCCCGTGCCTTGCGTAAGGAGTATCTTGCTGGTGCCCTGTGTTGCCTGCGGGTTTCTGAATCCCAACTGATCGAGCGAAACCTTGCCGGCCTTGTCTGGCGTCAGCGATGCAATGGCCGTCCACGCCAGTGGAGCGATGATGTTCATGTAAGGATATATCTGGGTAGTATCCACGCGAAGCTGCGCTGCTCGCACCTTGGCTTCGCTGGTGCCGTTGCCGGGATGGTATTGCGAGAGAACAATGCTTACGGCCACATCGCCGCCGTGGTCCAGCAATTCCTCTTTTCCAATATCGGTGGCATAGCGCAGTCTCTTCGTGTCGCTCTTATAGTGCAGATACTGCGTTTCCGCGTTCGGATCAGGAAGCTGATCTTTCGGCCCTCTCAAGGCAGCCTTCTGTCCATAGTTGCGGCTGTATGGATTCACGGAGTCGAAGAACCCATTCCAGAAATCGTAAGAGTCGTGCGGCGTATCCTCAGTAGCGGACTGCGGAGCGGCACTTTGCACGGCCGCAAGTTCGGGCAGCAACGCCACAAGCAGGCCGAGGGCTGAGGCATCGGTAACAAAAGCGCGTCTGGAAATGGACATGGTCGTTCTCCTTAAAAAGATCCGAGACCCCGCTATGCGAGTTGTTGACTGACGCAGTAGCGCATTGCGTTCACATGGTTGTGTCCTTTGGAATACTGCGAATCGTTGTCAGCGATATGCCCCAGTTAGTGGGTATTTCGCCAGAAAGGCCACGGGTTCCACTACTAGTCGACGTCAGGAGCCTTTCGAGAGGCGATTCCATAGCCTTCGCTCCACGCGTGGACGCGCCTTCGAAATTCAGCGCGTAGGGATCGGGAAGGGGCTGCGCGGTGCTCAGCAGAATGAGCGTATCCACGCCATAAGGCGGGCCAATGCGCAGGGTGCGCGCACCCGGCAGCACAAACTGACGGCTGTTGTCAGCCGCGCTGGGAAACTGGTTTTCCGCGTAGTCAAGCGGATAGAGCAGTGAGCCCTTGCCATGGCAATCAATGTCCAGAATGTAGACCCAGCGCTTCTCGATGACGCGATCCTCGGAGCGCAAGGCCATCTTCAGCACTTCGCCCTGGCGTGCGGGCTGCTCGGCTGTTATCGGCGATTCGTCAGATGCGTGCACCATGGCCAGTGTGTAGTAGTCGGCCGTGGATGCGTCAGCGGGGCTTTCTGCCAGCTCAAGCCAGCCGTGGACTTTGGCCAGCAAACCTGCAGACTTGTTCAGCGCCTTACCTCCCTCGTCTAGACCGCTCGCGTCGGCAACCAGAACCCAGTCGCTGCGCACTGGATACTGCGATGTGGAGGAGCAGCCCGGGCTGTGATCCGCCGGAACAGATGCAGGTGGACCGGCGGAAAGTTCGCTTTTGTGGAACCATGCATACGCCGGACCATCGCTGGTCAACGTTCCGGTGAGTGCGTAGTCGGCGTGGGGAAGATCGGGCGATTTTTGAACCGCACTGTTGCCATCGGCCGGCAAAAGCTTCGCGGTCAGCTCACGCGGCGGTGGAAGGTTGACCCACAGCCTGGCGCCGGCAGGGAGATGCTTCTTCAACGCATCCGCCGTTAGCTGCGTGCCGACTGCGGTGGGGGAATGCGAACCGGCTTGTTCGAGCGTCCAATTTGTGCCGTCCCAGCAGAGGATGTGCGTCCACGGCTCCTCGGCTGGATCGGAGACGAAAGCAATTCCTGCGGCGCGGATCTGCGCTACGACGGCAAGAATCTCGTCATCACCAAGATTGGCGGGCCAATTCCAGACGCGCAACGCCGCCGACTCCGCCGGAATCCATTTCGTCAGCTCAAAAACATCTCCGGGAGCTACCTTGGCGCCGGGCGGGCCGATGACGGTGGTTGTCGAACGCGCGATGCCCTCGAGCTCTGTCACGCGAAGTTTGACGCTCTGCCCCCTGTCGTCCAAAACCATCGATGTGAATTCGCTGCCGACGCCAATGCCGGAAACACGGCCAATGTCCATCCACACATTGCCGTCCTCGTCGGTTTGAAGCGCCGCGGCGCGTACCTTTCCTGTGCTCGCAGCCGTTCCTCCAAAAAGTGGTTCCTGCCTCCGCGCGGTCTCGGCGTCCAAATCAGGCTCCTGGCCGGAGATCCCGCTGCCCTCGAGCACGGCCTTCACGCGCTGATAAACGATGGAGGCCGGCGAATCGGCGGGCAAGGCCAGGAGCGCCTCTATCAGTGCCGCGGTAAACGCTCCATGCGGCTCGGTTACTTTGTCCGTCAGAGGCATTTCCTGCGCCGCCTGATCCTGTTGCGCAGCGGAAAACACCAGCGCCGGATTGTCCTTGCGCTCGGTGGGCGCGGGCTGCGGCTGCCCATCGGCACGCGTGTCGGGAGCTTCCGCAATGTCTCGGGGATCATAGGCCAGAGTGCGCGCACGGTACCTGGGGCCGATACCGCGGCTGATGCCGCCGCTGTGGCAACTGTCAAAGATCACTGTAAGGTGAATGCCCTTGTCCAGCGCCGCATTGAAGATGCGGGTCATCTCGCGGTCACGCACATCGTAACCGCCCTTGTAGGCATTGGCGGGAACCAGCGTGCTGTCTGCGTGCACATATTTGCCATTTACCAGCACGGTGAGCTTGGTGCCCTTCGAATTTACGCGCAGGGAGCCGTGGCTGGCATCATAAAAAACTACGGTGTCGCCTGGCCGTGGCACATCCACAAGATACTTCTGCATCGCGGCAAGGATGCCGTCGCGATCGGTCTGTGCAGCGGGCAGCACCATAACTCCAGGCTGCGGTCGAGGCGGCGCCGGATTAGTGAGCAAGACCACTTGGTTCGCTGGAAAGCCGAATTTCGGATTGGTGAGAAGATCGGCCATGGCCTGCGCATCGTTGACCGCGCCGTCCAAGTTCTCAAAGTGATTTATCTCACATCGGCCATAGGTGCACCCGGCGGGATGTTGTGCCTGGGTTCCTTCGGGCTGGTAGGTATTGATGCCGATGAGTAGTGCCCGTTGCGTCTGCGGCGAAGCCTGCACTCCAGAGAACAGGCATAAACACGCCGAAAGAGCCGCAACTTGCACTTTCATATGCGCCTCATCAAAGAAACTGCCGAAAGTATAATTCCCGCTACTCCCTAAAGAATCAAGACGTATTTTTGAGTTGAAGGTTGTGATTCTTTCTAGCTGGTACCCAGCTGAACGCCGCTCCTCCGCCCCTCCCGATTGGCGCTAATCCGATCTCTCCTGGAACTGCCAATGAAAGCTGTTGATCTAAATGCTCACCTTAACAGTGGCCTTGCGGTTAGTCCGAGGACGACGAGTCGAGTGCCTTCACACTGACACGTATGGAAAAGTACGAAACATCGGGAACAGCGCTCATCGCGCGTTTCTGTAATGGCAAATTTTGATCGGCATCTTTACGCACCAGGTAACCCTGCACCAGGTCAAGATTTCCCATCTCCTTGGTCAGCGTGTCGGCATGCTGTTGCGCGAACATCAGGTAGTCGCCCGAGATCAGGCCGACATAGGGATTCCCGCGTTTCGGATCGTCCAGCGCCGGCCGGGTAGCTACGGCAGAGGTCAGATTGCCTGCCATGATAAATCGTGTGCGATCTTCCCAGTAGCTCATTGTTTGCGTAAAAGCGCTCAGGGCCTGCACGCTGATGGCAGGCAGTGAAACCAATGGCGCCGCAGTTTTTAGCCCCTGAGTGATGACATTGAGCGCCTTCACGAACATGGAAGTCTGTGGAGCTCTCGATATGTTAACAGCTATCTTGCCAGCGCCCTTTGTGAGCAGAATCTTGCTCGTTCCCTGCGCCGCTTGGTCTGTCTTGAGACCCAAGTGGTCGAGCGAAACGTAGCCCCCCTTTTCCGATATCACAGAGGCGATCGACGTCCATGCTAGCGGTGACAGCAGATTCCTGAAGGGGTAGATCTGTGTGGTATCGAGGCGGAGTTGAGCTGCGTGATCGCCGGCTGTGGTGCTGCCGATTGCGGGCCGGTACTGCGAAAGCGAGATACCCACCGCCACGTCGCCCTCATGATCGAGCAACTCTTCCTTGCCGATCTCAGTGGCATAGCGCAGTTTCTTTTCGTCACTCTTGTAATGCAGATACTGCGTCTGAACGCCAGGATCGGGCAACTGATCCGTGGGCCCGCGCGTAGCTGCCTTTTGGCCTGAGCTTTGAATGTCTGGATTCACTGAATCGAAGAACCCATTCCAGAAACTATAGGAGTCGTGCGGGGCATCCTCAATTGAGACCTGAGGAACCTCCGCACGTGCCGTGCTAAGTTCAGGCGCCATTGCGGCAAGAAGACCGAGAATCGGCGCTTCGCTCATTAGATCGCGTCGTGAAAGGGACATGGTCGCTCTCCTTCCTTGGATCATAAGGTTGCAGACACGACGGGGCGCTGAAAGTTGTCTTGCAGCCCGTCGGCGCCACTGACGATGACGCTACCCCCAACAGCTATGACCTCGTTGACGTTCAGTAGTCCGTCCCCGGAATGTAATTGGGCGTGTTCACGTACGAGTATTTGTTTGGGCTCGCTTTTACCATTGCATCCGCGGCCGAGTTCCATTGCGTACCGTGGGCACCGGTGTAGTTGTTCTGCACGACCGTCTGATCCAGCAGGTAGTTGCTGAATCCCTGCGCGTTCCGGGCATTGGCATTCTGGCCGGCTTCCCAGTTGGCTTGTTCGGCGCTGTTGGCGGCCTCGGTGGCGTTCATCCGTGCCGTAGCTGCCGCGCCAATGGCGTGAATGTTGTTGATGGCATTCGCCGTGAAGGCCTGGTTTGCCGCCCGTTGTTGAGCATCCACCTGCTTCAGTTGAGCGATGTGGGGTGCGGCCTCCGCTGCGGCTCGCTGCGATACCAGTGCCATGTTCTCATTGAAGCTGTTCATGATTGCCGCCGCCATCGCATTCCCCTGACCGGCTTCGGAAGTAGGGAACTCGGCTACGTAGTCAAGGAAGCTGAAGTCCCCGAATTGTCCTGGGGTCACACAGATCACCCTGAACATGCCCTGCATGCCCTTGCCGTCGGGATTCACCTGGCCTGTTGCCTGAGCGCAACGCTCGCCCTGGAACTCCGCTCCTGACGGTGGCGCAACTTGTTCAGCGCTCTGGATCTGAATCGGAGCGGGGCCCATGTTGTTCGACTTGCGGAATTGCTGGATGAGATCCGCGAATGACTTCACCGGGTCGACGTTGCTCGGGTAGACAATCTGCCCCTTGAGAGGCTTCACGGGCCCCTTCAACGCGCTGGGGTCCACCGCCAGAAACATATTGCCGAGGATCACCACCTCCCCGTGCGTGCCGTGAATGAGCATGGTCCCACCGCCGCTCTGTGGATCGACAGTCCACCCGGCTGGAATGCTCACGCTGGCCGTGCTGTCGGGAAGCGTGACCGAGTGCATCCCGGCTGGCGAACCCGCGGCCGGGGCAGCATTTGCCGCGGCCGTGCTCGCTCCGCCCTGGGACCCCGCAGCCGCCGGTGCCGCCGTCCCCGGATGCCAGACGCCGCTCAGTTGCTGCAGCAGCGGGTTCACCGTGGTGCTGAAGCGCGCCGCGTAGTCGTACAGCATGGCTCCTTCCACCTGGTTGGGCCCGGTAGCTGTGGCAATCACCATCCCCGCCAGCAGTTGGTTCCCCTCCGGATGGTCGGTCACCGTGAAGAACACCCCGACTGAATTGGTGCCGGTAAATTGGAAGACCCTTCCAATCTGCGGCTTCTCGCCGCAACTGGTGTGTACCATCCCCAGCAGCTTACTCAAGGCTGCTCCCTGCGTGGTGGCGGCGGCCACCCCGCCATAGACGATCCTGCCCCCCTGGGCGCCATTGATGGTTGTTAGTTGGGTTGGTGCTGGCGTTCCCGCCTTGCAGGCGCAGAAGCAAAACGCGGACAATAAGAGGAATGCGAAAACTCGCCCCAATGCGTACATAACGGCCTTGGCCTTTCATGAATCGAAGCCGCATCCTATTGGAGACAACGAATTGCGCGCATAAAATGCGTCGGCCAAATAATACACTTGAAATTGCCAGCTTTCTAGTCGAAACCATCACCTTTTCGATGCTCTCAAGGCACCTCCGCTACATCAGTCTAAAGCGCCTGACGCGTCGGGGAAACGAGCCCCTGACCGCCAGGCGCATCAGAGTATTATGCTGGCACAATATCTACCTGATGCCCTTACTTTCGACGGTGTCTTGCTGGTCCCCGCCTACAGCGAGGTGGTACCCGTTTAGGTGAGCGCCCTGACCCAGTTGACCCGCGACATCACGCTCAACACTCCGCTCATCTCCTCCGCCATGGACCGGCCGTGTCGGTGAGTACGTCATCGCCGAGGCACTCATCGCGACTTCTGGCTGAATTCATGGGTTCCGGTCGTGTCACCGTCTACTCGTCAGTAACTCCGGAGTAACGGAAGGGTTGCCCACAAACAACTCGGAACGGCAATGTCGCTCCCATCGCCGTTTGATCCGAGTGGCATATACTCCCCACAAATGTCCCGCGCACACTTTCTCGGCAGGCAATTGGAGACTTTGGCGGGTATTCGGCGGTGAAGGCGAGGATGGCGGAGCGGCAGAAACTTACAGGCCTACCATTAAGCCTTGCGCCTTCGTTAGCTGACCTTGATCGAACCGACGTACGATCCTGCGTTCCTCAGCGGCCTTCACGAATCTCATGTGGTCAGGGTCGTACAGTCGCACAGACCAGGGATGCTTCAGGCAGGTCACGGTCGTGACCGTTAGGTCGTGATAGCGTTCGTGAGCGCGGGTGAAGGGCCAACTCCAGTTAACGCTATCCTCCGAGCAGGAACACGCAGTTCGTTCGTGAAAAATTCCCAACACGACATCTCCTAACTGCCGATCAGCCCGGATTACGCCGCATCGACATTGTTGGTCAGCATACGACGCCGAATGGTCGTTTGAGATGACGATTATGGTTCAGTCTGCGTTCGGGCGCCATTCCATCAAAGTTGCACTCTTGAACCAAAAGCACCAACAAATCCTGCACCAAACCCTCCCATGTAGCTTCAAGGGCTCATACTTCTGGCGCGAAGTGGCTCGACTCCTTTATCCATAGGGGTACGAGGGGAACTCCTTGGAGGGGTACTCGGCGGTGCCGGCGAGGATGGTTCGGTCACCATGCTTCAAAGGGTGATCAAGGCCCGGCTGGCGAAGATGACGTTCCTGCGTAGGAAACAATCGTGGGACTTGGCCTTTCGCTCCTCCTCGAATTCCTTCATGTCGAGGCCCATGTCGCTCCATGGGTCCCATATCTCAGGGAGGAAGTACTCCAGCTCCTCTGCCCATAGGGGTACGGGGAGATTGGACACTATGGAGGGCACTCGGCGGTGCTTGCGCTTGTTCCGTTTCGGTGCGCTTGCCCGAAGTGCTTCCTCAGACCGGGCGTGCAAGAACCAGATATCAGTCTGGGGGTACTCGTCTGTATCGTCGAGGCATCCCGGCCTTGTATGAGGGCGTCCGGAAGATGATTCGCAATCAACAGCGTCGGAACAGGTGACTTCAATGTGGGGCATCCTGCGATTGCCGTAGAATCGGTTCGAGATACGCGAGGTTCCAGGATGGCAAATCGATACGGAGAAGCGGCACTGATGGCGGCCCGGGGAAGTTCCGCGGCGGGCGTCGATCCTGTCGCTCGTTGGGAAAACGCAATGCAGAGGCTATATCCGACCAGCCCGACGGCACGAAAGAAGGGCTGCCCGCGTGGAGCATTTCTGGGTCTGTGTGAAGAAGGACTGGTGAAGGGAATTCCGGCGGGCCGCTACACAGCGTCTAAAGACAACAAGGCTTATGCAGTCCGCGCCGCGGAATTGCTACGAGCGGGGCAGCCAATCTAAAGCACTTCCTCGCACGTTCCCTAACTTTACCGCCCGCCAAAATCAACCTCTAAATCAGTGATTTGCGCTGATTAATCCTTCTTGCTGACTGCTTCATACACGCTTTGATAAGCGGCGAGTTCGATCTCACAGGTGATAAGTAGTCAGACCATTTCAGCAACGAACTCCCTCATGTAGCGCAGGATTGAGCGGGTTGACCTCTTCGCGGATGTTGGACGACTGATCCAGAAATTTGCTGAAGGTGTAGGCAGCGGAAAGCTCAGGGCGTCCGCTGGAGTGGCGCGCGTTCAATTGCTCTGCGGCGACCGGGCCACGTCCACGCGCGGCTTGATCATTCCGTGTATGCGCTGTAAACTATGTATACGTTGAACGCAGACTCGGCCGACTTGATTCAATGGCTCGGCTGGCTGGGAGGAGCGAAATGCCCTCTGTCACTTCACAAAAGCCGCGGGGCAAGTTCAAGGCTGGTGACGACCTGCGCCGCCGGCTCCTCGAGACTGCCAATCGCCTTTTCCGCGAATCCGGCTACGAGAATGTCTCCGTCCGCAGCATCGCGCAGGAAGTCGGTTGTTCCCAGATGGCCATGTACCGCCATTTCCCTGACAAGGAATCTCTTGTCCGCCATCTCTGCAACGCGATCTACAAGCAGTTCACTGCCGGGCTCTCTACGAAATTTGATCACCTTCCCGATCCAAAAGAGCGCGTGCGACGCGCACTCTGCGATTTCGTGCGCCTGGCCGCAGCGAATCCGCACCACTATCGCTTTACATTCCTCGCCCGCATCTCCGACCAGAAGACGGAGTCCGCGCGCACTGCGACCGCTGAGCCCGTCATCGCCTACATTCGGCATACTCTCGGTCTTGCGCTGCCGCCGGGAAGTTCCGACGAACTCGTCGAGGAACGCCTACATCAGATTCTGGCCGTCACTCATGGCTTGATCGTCATGCTGATTACCTATCCGCGAGCATATCGAATCACTCGCGAAGGAGCCCTCGCGCATCTCGATTCCGCGCTTGCAATCCTGCTGGAAGCGCATCCGTCCCACGGAGGCACGGCGTGACTGTCGCATCGCTTTGCTATTGCTGTGTTCGAAAGGTCCATCTATGAACTACCGCGTACTGACCGTAAACAGAGAGTTTGGGAGTGGCGGAGGCAGAATCGCCGAGACCATAGCAAAAAGGCTCGGCTGGAAGCTCCTCGACCGCGACATCATCGATGCCATCGCCTATGCGGCTCACGTGGACCCTGGGCAGGTCATCCACTACGACGAGCACGTCGAGTCATGGTTGCATCGCCTCAATCAACATGCCATGCGCGGAGCTGCCCTCGCCGCCGGATTTGAACTCACGGAGGGCTCCGTTTTTGACGCCGACGAAATGGTCAAGATCACTGAAAAGGTTGTCAAGGAAGCCTGGTCCGCAGGCAACTGCGTCATCGTCGGTCGCGGTGCACAGTGCATCCTCCAGAACCACAAGGACGTTTACCACGTCTTTGTCTACGCGCCTTATCGCGAGCGGATCCTTCGCCTTCGTCAGCGTCTCGATCCCAGGGTCAATGTAGAGGAGCGCCTTCGCAAGGCAGATGAAGAACGCGCCAGGTATCTTCAGCAGTATTTTGGCAAGTGCTGGAACAACCCGCACCTCTACGACCTGATGATCTCTTCCAGCGGAGACGAGGATGCGACGGCGGAAAAGATAATCTTTGCCTCTATGGGTCAGGTTGCTGAGAGGGCCGGCGCCGCAGTGTAGCTCCGCGCATGTGACCACATCATCTCCAGCGCGTACGCTGCCGTTTCACGCAGCATGATCTTTACTCATCGTCACTCACATGATCACGCCGTTATCTCCGGGAGAGAATTGAAAGCCGCGCACCTAAACTCGTACGAAGCCGTTCACGATTATGTCTACTCTGCCGACAACACGCGCATTGGAGTCACGCGCCTCGGTTTCGGTCCTCCCATCGTCTTCGTGCACGGCAGTCTCTCTCAGGGTCTCGATTGGCTCGCCGTGGCCCGCCACCTTGAACAGGACTACACCTGCTATCTTATGGATCGTCGCGGCCATGGCCTCAGCGAATTCGGCAACGCCCCCTACTGCATCGACCGTGAATACGATGACGTGCTGTCAGTGCTCTCTTTCGCGGGCCGCGACGCCGCCCTCGTCGGACACTCCTATGGCGCCATCTGCTGCCTCGGCGCGGCCATGCTCACCAGGGTGCCGCGGCTAGTCGTCTATGAGCCTCCGCTACCGCTGCACGGACTCATCGCCGGCAAGAACCTCGCTCCTTACTGCCACGCCATGCGTGACGGTCGTTTCGACGAGGCACTTGAGATCGGGTTGAAGGAGTTCATCCGCCTTCCGCTCGATCACGTCGAAACCATGCGTGACACTGCTGCCTGGTCACGGCTCTCCTCGCTCATGTCAGCGTGGCCGCGCGAACTCGAAGCCATGGACGCTATCGCTTCAGACGTCGAGATGTATGCCGCCATCAAGTGCCCTACGCTCCTCGTCCGCGGAACCCGGAGCCCCAAACATCCATTTCAGAATGCCGTCACTGCACTCTCGTACTCGCTTCCCAAAGCCTCAATTGCCGAACTCAAAGGACACGGCCACCTCGGCCTGCGCTCAGCCCACGCCCTGCTTGCCAGTCAAATCAAAGAGTTTCTGAGCGATTAGCCAAAAACATCCAGGAGGGCGGAAACGATCCCGCAGTATCAATTGAAGGAGCACGCGAGCATCCCCCCACATGAACCGTGAGCGAGAGGACACACGGCTCCTGTCTGCTGCGGAGGAATCTCCGTGCCCATCTCTGGCCGGGCGATTGCGTGAAAGGCTGGCCCCATCGCCGCCCTTCAATAAGATACTGAAGTGGACTGTGAAGCAGTGACCCTCTACTGCTCACCTTTCCCCGGCCGCAGCATCAACTCTCTGATGGCTTCGCGCGGGTCTTTCCCCTCGTTCAGAATCAACTCCATCTGTTCCGTAATCGGCATTTCTATGTTGTGCCGCCGGGACAGCCCAAGTGCAGCCCGCGTCGTGCGCACTCCTTCCGCAACTTTGCCGCCCAGACTCTCAAGAATCTCCGGCAGTTTGCGTCCCTGGCCCAAAGCCTGTCCAACCGTCCGGTTGCGGCTGAGCGATCCGGTGCAAGTCAGCACCAGGTCCCCGATCCCAGAGAGGCCTCCGAGCGTTTCGCGCCGGCCGCCGCAGGCTACAGCGAGGCGGGTGATTTCAGCGATGCCGCGGGTCATGAGTGCGGCGGCGGAGTTATGGCCTAAGCCAACTCCCGCAGCGATGCCGGCGGCAATGGCGATGACGTTCTTGAGTGCGCCGCCCAACTCGACGCCGATGACGTCCTTGGATGTGTAGAGGCGGAGAGTCTCCGAGGAGAACTCCTGCTGAATGTGCGCTGCGACGGCTGGATCGTCGAAGGCGACTGTAACGGCAGTGGGCTGGCCCTGCGCAACTTCAAGAGCAAAGCTGGGGCCGCTGAGCGCGCCGACGGGAAGCGTGTCGCAGGTCTGCGAAAGGCTCTCGGTGACGACCTCAGTCATGCGCCGGAAGGTATTATTCTCCACGCCTTTCGTCGCGCTGACAATGATTTGGCCGGCGTGCAGGTGCTGATTGATGCGGGCAATGGTGGGCCGCAGGAACTCAGAAGGAACGACGGAGATAGCAATTTGGGCGTCGGCCAACGCTCCGTTGTCACCGGTGACGCAGATGGATTTCGGGATGGGGAAGCCGGGAAGAAAGAGTGTGTTTTCACCGGCGTCGTTAATCTGACGCGCCTCCTCCGGGCTGTGTGACCATAGCGTAATCTGATGGCCGCCGCGGCGGTCGAGCGAAAGGGCAATGGCGGTTCCCCAAGCCCCTGAACCGAGAACGACGATGCGGCTCATGCGAGTTTCCTGGCTCCAAAGCGGTTTTCTGTGCCGTCGAGCAGGCGGCGCACATTTTGGTGGTGTTTGGCAATGATGAGCAGGGCGACAGCTGCCTGCACGGCGATGAAGAGAACGGGCTTGTCGCCGTTGACGAGGAACCAGGCAAAGACGGGGAAACTGGCCGAGCCAAGGATGGAGGCCAGCGAAACGTAGCGGCTGGCCGCGAGCACAAGGAAGAAGACGCTGATGGCTGCCAGCGCGGCCCAGGGAGCAGCCACCAGGAAGACTCCGAAACCGGTGGCTACACCCTTGCCGCCGCGAAAGTGAAGCCAGACGGGAAACATGTGTCCGAGGACGGCGAACAGCGCGGCGAGGGCCTGGGCGCTGCGCATGGGAGTGGCGGGCATGAGCAGTGCGCCCATCAGTCCTCCGAGCCAAACAGCGGAACAGCCCTTGAGCATGTCAAGGAAAAATGTGGCGGCGCCCAGGCCTTTGCGGCCCGAGCGGAGAACGTTCGTTGCTCCGATGTTGCCGCTGCCGATGGTGCGAATGTCCTGGTGCAGAAACAGGCGTACCAGCAGGTATCCGGTGGGGATGGATCCGAGCAGATAAGCGGCGACCACAATCAACAGGCTTGCAAGGAGCATGACGACTGAGAGTTTAGCAGGTAAGGCGAAGGGAGCGACTCCGCGGGCTGAAGCGTACGCCGTGGCGCGGCCTTCAGTCGACCATCATCTCGCCGGCAACGATGGGGCGGGTTCGAGGCAAGATGCCTCGCCACGCCAGCAGGCCCATGAACCCGAGGGCCGCAACGTAAACCAGGAGTTTAATCACACTGCCGGTGCGCGACTGGGACAGGGCCTGTGGCATGGTCTTCCACAGAATCAGTAGCACAGTTTGTGCGATGGTGACGGCCCAGACAGAGCCGTAGAAGTAACGACGTTCCGAACCTTCTCTCTTGGTCGAGGGGCCAACGCGGGGCAGTTTGCCGAATGCACCGAGCAGTAGAATCAGCGCGCACAAAGGGAAATAGGCGTAATGGTAGAGCTGCTTCATGGCCCACACGCCGGTGATGGCGGCGAAGAGGAGGCCGGCAAGATTCAGCATGGCGAAATTGAAAACCGCGTTCCAGGCGAAGGTGTAGCAGACTTTACGATAGAGCGGATTGGGCTTGTCCTCATCGAAGCGCAAGATGTAGGGACACGGTTCCACACCGGGCAACTGGGCGTACAAGCCAGCCGTGCCGGTACCGATGAGTACGGCAGCGAGCCAGATCGTATTGGCCCAACCGAAGCCGCGTGCAAAGAGACTGAAGGTGAGTGGGCCCGGGGTCAGAAAAAAAACCCAAATCCAAATAGGCCAATGCGCAAATCGATAACGAAGTGTGTTGTGGGCGCGGATCTTCCGTTGCCCAGCGTATTCAACCCTTCCACTGTATTGCATTGCGGTCAGTTTTGCAGAGTGGGCCGGAGCGCGTCAATGCCGGTTGGATTCGAGCAGTGACGCAGCTTATCTTTCCACAGGTACGGTGTATTGGGTCTGACCGTGAAAGTGACTGGGACATAAGACTTCCACCGAAAGAATCGGGTCTTGCGGATCAAGTTTTAAAAATTGGTGAATGGTAGATCTATCAGCGCAACCGCCAACCGAAAACGTGGTGCAACAAAGTAGATTAGAGGGAACGAAACTGAGACATTCACCGTATAACTGATCCTGAGGGATATTTGATTGCATGAAAGCCTCTATGAGCAGCACTCTAGCGGCGACTCTGATCGCCACTGCGGCTGGCGTCGGCGCGTGGTTCTTTGGCTTTGCTAAAGCAATTTGGCCGGCCCATCCGCAACTTGCCGCCTTCGTGATCACTGTTGTGGTCAGCGTGGTGGTGGCAAAAGTCTGGCCCGCCGCTGTGGAGCAGCCACCAAGGTGACGCTCAACCGAGGATCCGCGTGGAGACTTTAAAACTCAAGGGGAGCTATCTCGAGTTGTTCGGCGTCCTTTGCTGCATTAACAGCGCCACAGTAGCCTTGGGATTGATGAGATTGCGACGACCGTCGGCACTTTTTTCGGCTCCTTGCTTGATCAGAGCGATGGTCTTCTCGGGAGTGAGCGAAGAATCCAGAGCGATCAACTTGGCCGCAAGGTTGACTACATTTGGCGAGGCCATCGAAGTGCCTGAGAACTTGATCCGTGTCCCGCCTGGGACATAACTTTCCACCTGGAATCCATCTGCGTCGACGACGACTGTCTGTCCATAGCTTGTGAAGGAGGTCTCTTCGCCGGCCTGGTCGACCGCTCCCACCGTAATCAAGTTGGGCAAATGAAGCGCCGCCGGGACATCCTCGGTAAATCCGGCATTGCTGTCAGAGTTGCCCGCGGCGCAGACAAAGAGCGTGTTGGGCGCGCTACGCATGGCGTTCTCGATGGCCTCGCGCCAGATGGAATAGATGGTGGCGGCAGCCTGCTTTCGCGCTGCTGGGTCTTTTTCAGCGCTGGTTTTGGTCAGCCACTGCTCGATCTCAGATACGTTATCGGCCCAGCTCAAATTCACCACGCGCACGTTGTTGGTGCGGAAGTAATCGCCGATCTGCTGGAAGTCCGCTTTGAATTTGTTGGCCCACTCGACCGTCGGGGGGAAAGGGATATTCGCCAGAGAATCGTTGAACTGCGCCACAACAATGCGCGCTGCCGGGTTGCCGCGGGTCGCGATTCCGGCCACGTGGGTCCCGTGCATCCATTGACTCAGGAAGCTCATCTGCTTCATGAAGGGGGCTACCTGATCGGGAGACATGGACGCAATGGTCTTCTTGGCTTCAGAGGCGGCAGGCGAGTCGATGGCGCTCATGAGGTCGTTCACTCCCTGAGCCAGGCCGAGCACCTTCGGATAGAGTTCTTTCTGCTCCGGAGTCAACGGTTGCAGATCGCCGTTGTAGAGCTCTCCGTGCATATCGTAGGCAAGACCATGAGGGCTGTGCCCGCCCGGATCCGGATCGGTGAAGAGCTGATCTGGAAACAGCGATGTGTCCACCCCCGAATCCCAGATGCCGATGCGGACAGGCGTCAACTTCTGGTCCGCAGTCAGGGTCACTTCGCGGGCCTCCCAGATGTCGGGCTTCAATACGTTGTGCTCCGCGACATATGCCGTCAGAACGGGAAGAGCCAGGTTTTTAAGGGGCAGTGCAATGGCAATAAAAAAGCGGTCGGAGATGAGCGTCTCCGCCGCGGCCATGTCGATGGTGCCCGACTTCAGCGCCGCCGGGTCAATGGATTCCTTCACATCGCCGATAACGAAGTCCTTCGTTGCAAACTCAAAGCTGCCCTTCTCCGCCTTAACGGTGTCCTGAACGAGGCGCCACTGAAGGGAATCAACCCGAGCCTTAAATCGGCTCTGAAATGCCTTCTCATACGCGTCACCGGAGGCGGATTGCGAGGCTACGCGAGCTTCGATTATCGGGTAAGTGAGCATTCCAAATGTGGCCTGTGCTTCCGGCTTTTCCTGCAGAGCCTGGAGAGTCTTAAGAGTCGACAATGCGCCCTTGTCGTCGCGGGTGAGCACCTGCACATCCACTTTCAGGGAATAGAGATCACGCAGGGTTGCCTTGTCTTCAATGTCGTAGCCGTTTAACACCGAGTCATCGTCATGCATGACCTTCATCGCGAAGGCGTTGAACGTGGTGTCATCGGCCAGCAGCAGAGCGCTTGGCGGACCACTGACTGGATAACTGAAGCGGGGCAAATCAGTCGCCGAGTTAACCTTTCGCTTTGCTGTAGAAGAAGGGGCCTGTGCCGCAAGCGCGAGCGTAGAGATAACTAAGAAAGCGGCAACGAAAGCCAGAGGGGATACGCGTGTCTGATTCATCATTGGGGCACCTCGGGAAAGGGGAAAACTAAAGGTTGGGAGCAAGGGCTAAAGAAAATAATCCCATAGTTTCTAAATTTTGCGCCAAACAATTCGGAGGAAAGCGGACGAGAACCGATCGGCCCTACATCAGCCTCCGGCGAATGAGGTCGAGGGCCTGCTGCGTGGCCCACTCGCGAACGCGGTCGCGGGCGCCGCGAAAGTTGCGCTCGATGGTGTCGGTTTTCTGGCCATCTGAGACCGCAAAATGAACCAGGCCCACGGGCTTGTCTTCGGTGCCGCCAGTGGGGCCGGCGATGCCGGTGATGGCGAGGCCGAGGGTGGCGCCGGTGCGCTTGCGAATGCCTTCGGCAAGCGCTGTGGCCACTTCAGAGGAGACGGCGCCATAACGCTCAATGAGTGCGGGCGGGACGTCGGCAAAGGCGGTCTTCAACTCGTTGGAATACACGACCACGCCGCCGAGGAATGAGCGGGAGCTGCCGGGAACAGCGGTGATGCGCTGCGAAACCATGCCCCCAGTGCAGCTTTCGGCGACGGCAAGAGTGGACTGACGCAGGCCAAGGTAATAAAGGACGATTTGCTCGAGCGATTCCCCTTCAGAGGAGTAAAGCCAGTCGTCGAGGGCCTCTTCCATGCGGCCGGCGAGCTCGTCGACGCGCTGCTTGGCGGCTTCGAGGCTTGATTTGGAGCAAAGCAAGGTAAGTTGAATGTCGCCCATGTGGGCCAGGATGGTGGTTTCGACGTCGGTGTAGGTGGTGTAGATAGGAGCGAGCAGCTTGTCAGCCTGGGACTCTGGAATCATGGCCGCGCGAAGAATGCGCTTGGCGATGAAGCGGGCAGGCAGCACAGCGCCCAGGCGCGACAGGCACTCGGTATCAAAGAGCGGGCGGCACTCGTTGGGCGGGCCGGGAATGAGCATGATCAGCTTGCGATAGCCGGAGAATGTGGTATCGAGCCACTGGCCTGGTGCGCTGCCGTTGGGGTTGGGCAGTATAACCGCGCCCACGAGAATGTCGGCTTGCTTGAGGTTATTGTCGGGCATGGGGATGCGCCAGGTGGCGGCGCGGGCATGCAGGGCGGCCACTTGCGATGCGTCGCGGCGCAGGGCGAGCGAAAGAGCCTCTGCCACCGCCTCACGCGTGAGGTCATCCTCGGTGGGGCCAAGGCCACCCATTACGATGAGGATGTCAGTGCGCCCGAGGGCCGTGCGAATAGCGCTGACCAAATCTTTGCGGCGGTCTCCGACGATGGTTTTGAAGGCGACGGTCACGCCGATTTCGTTGAGCTTTTCGGTCAGGTAGAGGGAGTTAGTGTCCTGCCGGAAAGGGGTAAGCATCTCGGAGCCGACAGCAATGATCTCGGATTTCATAAAGGCGGCTTCCAGCTCCTACGGCATTTTAGAAAATACAGTGTTTTTGTCGAAATCGTACGGGGTCGGCGCTCCCTGCTGGTCGCGCCGACTTGAGTGATGTGGCTTCGGATATGTCATTTCCTAAAATGCGTTAGCCTCTAGTTTTTGGCTACGATGTTGTGGGCGGTGACGACTTGGCTTGGTGGCCACAAAACCCCGACCCCCAAATGAAGAGGTCAGGAGCCAGTAGCGAGCAGCTCAAAACAGATTCAATCCTTCCACACCCAAGTCCACATCATAAACCGACTCGTTGGTGGCCAAGATGGTAGTGCCGAGCGGGGAGAAAGCTACTCCTACGATGTTGGCTCCGTTAAGGACCAGGGTGGCCTCGCCCGCCGCAGTCACTCGAACCAGCCCGCGCAGGCCATGAAGGCATGCAGCCACGTAGACATCTCCGTCCTTTGAGAGTGCCAGGCCCTGGGGCCGGCCCAAGCCGCGGTACCAAGGGCGGGCGTCGCCGTGGGTGTCGACAGCCCAGATGGCGTCGTTGGAGGAGAGCGTGGGGCCAGTGACGAAGAGGATGCCTTCCTGGTTGACGGCCAGGTGGTAGGCGGAGATGCTGGGCTCCAGCGTGGCGTAGACAAAGATCTTGCGCTGGGGATCGATTTTGAAGATGGTGCCGCTGCGGTCGCCGACAAAGAGATTGCCGTCACGATCGAATACAGCGCCCGTGGCCGTACCCATGCCCTCGGCGAAGAGGGTGGATTCGCCTGCTCCGTCGATGCGGTAGACGTTACCTTCGGCACGGGAGGTCACAAAGAGGTCGCCATCGGGGCTGAATGTCAGGCCAGTTGAATTCAGGATGCCGGTGACAAATGGCGTACCGCGGCCATCGGGGCTCACGCGTACCACGGAGACCGGAGTCTGCTTGCCGCGCTGGCCGGAGATGGTGGCGTAGATCATGCCGGAGCGGCTCACGGCAGGGCTGGTGACCGGGTGCAGACCGCTGGAAAGTTCGCGGGCCACGCGCAGGGGCGCAGCGTTGCTGACGCCGGCGGGGGTGCGAACCTCAATGAGACTGGTGGTGGCCTTCTCGGGGACGCGGAAAGCGAGGCGGCCGGGGCGGCTCATCAGCACGTGGGCGGGATGAACTCCAACCATCACAGCCGGCGGACCGAAAGCATGCGGACCGAGATAGGCACCGGTAAGTTCCACCTCACCCAGGGGCAGAGCGGCGGCGGGAAGAACGTCATCGATACGCGGCGATGGGAGAGTATCTTCAAGCGCGGATTGCGTACGGGTGCGGGGCATATCAGATCCACCGATGAAGCAGAAAGTGTAGCAACCACGCTACACCCAAAGCATACAGCCCGGCAGCCACATCATCGAGCACGATGCCCCAGCCTTCAGGAAGGCTTTCGAGTTGGCGAGCGGGAAAGGGCTTGGTGATGTCGAAGAGACGAAAGAGGATCAGAGCGAGAAGGGCATGACGCCAGTCTGGGCGGCTACCGACCAGGGCGATCCACTGGCCGGCCACCTCGTCGATGACTACGAACTGTGGGTCGTGACGGCCACTCTCGCGGGCGACAATGGTGGCGGCGGGAATACCGAGAGCAATGGCGGCGGCGATGCCGGCAAGCAGAGCGATGAGCAAGGTCTGTGGCGCAGGTTGAGCAAGCCCAGCGTAGGCGGCCCAAAGCAGGACGGCGGCAATAGAGCCCCAGGTGCCGGGACCAGGCTTGCCGAAGCCAGCACCAAAGAACGTGGCGACGGTCCATGCCCAGAAAGTCTTGTGGCCACCGACGGGGTTATTCATCGCTGTTTTGGTCTTTGCCGCGACCGCCACCGAGACCGCCGAGGTCTTCCAGGACTTCAGGATCAAGGATCGGCGAACTGATCTTGTAGACGCCGGAGGCCCACTTGCCCAGATCAATCTTGCGGCAGCGATCTGAACAGAATGGGAAGTCTTCGTCGGTGGGGCGGACCAGCATGCCGCAAGTGGGGCAGCGGAGGAGTTTAGCGGATTTTTTTTTAGCGGGCATCCAACTTGTTTCTGCCTTCTAGGTACCGGTTCAACTTTATCGTACCGCGTCGGGGAGGGGATTCCCACATGAAGGGCTGAGGAGAAGTTGAGCCCTGAGCGCAAATGTCGGCGAAGAAGCCGGCATTGGCGCTCAGGGCTCAACCTAGCAAAAAGTCAGCTCAAAGCGGACCGGAGACGACGCGTGCCACTACGTCGTACTCGTGGGCTTCAGTAATGACGGCATTGTAAAAGCGACCGGGTTCAAGTGTTTCAAGATTGCCGAAATCATTGATGTAGACCTTGCCGTCGATTTCGGGAGCATGGAACTGGGTACGGCCCTCCCACAAAAGCGGGGTTTCGTCGCTTTCGCCCTCGGCCAGCAGGACTAACTCGCGGCCGATCCACTGCTGCTTGGCGCGCTTGCTGATGGATTGCTGCAGCTTCATCAGCCGGCGCTTGCGGGACTCGATGGTACGGTGGGGGACCTTGGCGTCGAGCGAGAATGCGCCGGAGCCTTCTTCGTCGGAGTAGCTGAAGACACCGAGCCAGTCGAACCTGGCTTCGCCAATGAACTCCTCCAAAATCTCAAAGTCGCGGAGCGACTCGCCGGGAAAGCCGACGATGAAGGAGGTACGGAGCGCGATTCCCGGGACCGCCGAACGAACCTTGTCCAGAGTCTTCAAGAAAAGTTCCGCGCCGGCGCCCCGCTTCATTGTCTTGAGCACCTGAGGCGAAGCGTGTTGCAGAGGGACGTCGAGATACTTGCAGATGTTGTCGTGACGGGCGATGGTGTCGAGCAGGCGGCCGGTGACGCGGTTGGGGTAGGCATAGAGGAAGCGGAGCCAGCGCAGGCCTTCGATTGCGGCAAGAGCATCGAGCAGGGAGGCGAGGCCGTCTTTGATGCCCAGGTCCTCGCCGTAGCAGGTGGTGTCCTGACCGATGAGAGTGATCTCACTGACGCCGCGGGCGACAAGTTGTTGTGCCTCGGCAACGACGGACTCGAAGCGGCGAGAACGGAACTTGCCGCGGAGGTTGGGGATGACGCAGAAGGTGCACGGGTGGTCGCAGCCTTCGGCGATCTTGATGTAGGCGGAAGACTTGGGTGTGGTGAGGAAGCGGGGCGTGGATTCGTCGTAAAGATAGGTGGGCAGCAGATGCACGGCACCTTGCCAATCGTCGCGGCGGAAGCGGCCTTGCTGTTCGCGGGCATCGCCTTCGGGCCTTGACTCCTGATTTTTTCCCTTGTGCGTTCCGGATAGGGATTCGCGGCCGGGGCGGGAATCGGCGGCCGGGGCGCTGGTGAGGATGTTGAAGGGCGACACGGCTGCGGAGGCCGGTATGGAGAGGCCGGCAGCTTCGAGGATCGCTTCGAGTTCGCCGGTGCCAACGACGGCATCAACTTCGGGGATGCTCTTGCGGATCTCGTCGCGATAGCGCTCGACCAGGCAACCGGCGACGATGAGCTTGCGGGCCGAGCCGGAAGTCTTGTGGCGGGCCATTTCAAGGATGGTGTCGACGGACTCCTGTTTAGCTGTGTCGATGAAGCTGCAGGTGTTGACGACGAGGATTTCGGCCTCTTCCGGACGGGAAGTGAGCCGCGCGCCGGCGCGGTCCAGCAGGCCCATCATGACCTCGGAATCGACGAGGTTTTTGGGACAGCCTAAAGAAATAAAGCCCACGGTGGGAGCCGTGGGTGGGGAAAGTTTGCTCACCCTTCCATTGTACCGGGAATGGAATTGATGACGGGCGAGCGTCTCTCTGGAATGCGCTCTTCCGCAGGAGCCAAAGCCGAGTGCTTGCCCGCGGCTTCTGCGGCACGGCTGAAGACCCAACTTTGCCAGTTTCCAGAGCGATTTTCAGGTGTTTCGGGGCAGAAACAGGGGAAAATTGGGACTTTCTGTTTACCGATGAGTACATAGGTCAATTTTACAACTTATTCATTCCTTTAGTGTTACTTGAACTTTGGCCCCTCCGGAGGTGGGTTTTTGAGGGGGAGGGGGGGTGGGGTATAGACGGTACAGACCGGGGGGATATCGTACGTTT
>CAYNGB010000060.1:0-25983 GCA_964396795.1 uncultured Occallatibacter sp.
AAAGTGTCGGAGATGTGCCCGGTCTAAAATGTCGGTTAACTGCCCGGCCGTTCAACGATTCTCTGGTGTTTCGGCTCGCTCCTGGAAGGCGCCGAACGCCGAATTGCGAGTTTCGATCAGGGTGAGTAGTGCCGTGGAGGTTTGAGTCAATCTGGATTCCGCCTATAGCCAGTGTGCGCTACCCGGGCATAATCCTCTGCGGTGGGTGGCCGTAGACGCAGCCTGTAAAACCCCCTGCTCCCTCCGGGATTTACGATCTACAACTTGTAGTAGCAGGCTCGCGAGCTAATCCGCTTCACCGCCCAGCCTGTACCACTCCACCGTACGCTGCAGTCCCGTGCGGAAGTCCACGATCGGCTTGTAGCCGAGAAGCTCGCCCGCAAGCCTGATGTCGGCCAGCGAATCGCGGATGTCCCCGGCGCGCGACGGCGCATAAGCCGGTTCGCCACTGTAGCCGGTCAGTTCACAGAGGATCCTGAAGGTCTGGTTCAGCGTGATCCGCGTGCTTGTCGCCATATTCATCATCTGTCCAGACACCTTATCGGCAGGCGCGGCGGCAGCCAACAGGTTGGCATGAACCACATTGTCGATGTAGGTGAAGTCCCGGCTCTGCTCGCCGTCTCCAAAAATCGTAGGCTGTTCACCGGCAAGCATCCGGCGGCAGAAGATAGCCAACACTCCTGAATAGTGCGACGTCGGGTCCTGATAGGGTCCAAAGACATTGAAGTAGCGGAGCACCACGGTCTCCAGCCCATACACCCGCGTGAAGCATCGCATGTAATGCTCCCCGGCCAGCTTGGCTACGGCATAGGGCGAGATCGGGTTCGGCAGCATCGACTCCTGCTTGGGCAGTGTGGGCGTGTCGCCATAGGCCGACGAGGACCCTGCATACACCACCCGTCGCACCCCAGCCTCGCGCGCAGCCACAAGCACGTTCAACGTGGCCGTGACGCAGTTCAGATTGGTGCCCACCGGATCGGCCACCGAACGCGGGACAGAGGCCAGCGCGGCCTCGTGGAATACGAATTCGATGCCCGCGCAGGCCCTGGCGCAGACGGCTGGATCGGTCAGGTCACCCTCAATAAACTCCATCGCCTCAAGCCCTACGAGGTTAGCCCGCTTCCCGGTTATGAAGTTATCGACGCCACGCACAGTTTCGCCACGCGCCAATAATGCCGCCGCAATCGAACGCCCGATAAATCCCGCTACTCCAGTTACCAGATACTTGGCCACGAAATCCTCCTCGATGCCTAACCCGCTGCTGCGCCTGGCGTACCTCTGCATTTCCGGTCCGCCGCGATGCAGGCCGCACATCTCAGGATACTGGAGCCCCGCCTTGAATGGATGTGATCCAGACTTTTCGCTCACCGGCGACTTACAATCGAGAACATGACTGCCACCTCGCCACACACGCTGACCGATCTGAAGCAAAGAGTTGAATCCCGTGAGGCCCGCGTGGGCATCGTCGGAATGGGGTATGTGGGACTGCCCCTGGCGCTGCTCTTCAGCGGCGAGCGCTTCCACGTCACCGGCTTTGACATCGCCCCAGACAAAGTTGCGGCGCTCAATGCCGGCAACTCTTACATCGTCCGCATTCTTCCCGCGATGATTCAGCAGGCGCAGCGCTCAGGCTTCCGCGCCACCGCCGACTACTCTGAAATCGCGCAGATGGATGCGGTCCTGATCTGCGTACCCACGCCCCTCAACGAATATCACGAGCCCGACCTCAGCTTTATCACCGGCACCGTGGAGGCTATCGCTCCCCACCTCCGCGAAGGCCAGCTGATCGTGCTTGAAAGCACCACTTATCCCGGCACGACCAATGAAGTTGTTGTTCCGCTGCTCGAAAAAGGCAATCCGCTGGGCCTGAAGGTTGCCCGCACTGTTGAGCAATCCGGTATCCATGTCGCCTTCTCGCCCGAGCGCGAAGACCCGGGCAACGACACTGTTTCCCGCCACGACATCCCCAAGGTGGTGGGGGGCTGCGGGCCCGCTGCCGCCGAGTTGGCCGCCACTCTTTACGGAACCATCTTCAGGCGCGTCGTTCGCGTCAGCAGCCCCGCCGTCGCCGAGATGACCAAGCTGCTTGAGAACATCTATCGGTGCGTCAATATCGCCATGGTCAACGAACTCAAACAACTCTGCATGCGCATGGGCATCGATATTCACGAAGTGATTGACGCCGCCCGTACCAAGCCCTTCGGGTTCCAGGCCTTCTATCCCGGCCCCGGCCTCGGAGGCCACTGCATTCCTATCGACCCGTTCTATCTATCGTGGAAGGCGAAACAATTCGACTTCCGTACTCGTTTCATCGAGTTGGCCGGCGAAGTCAACACCAACATGCCCTACTTCGTGATCGAGCAGGTGGCCTCTGCGCTCAACCAGCACTCCAAGTCGATTAAAGGATCGAAGGTCCTCGTCCTGGGCCTGGCCTACAAGCGCGACATCGACGACCTGCGCGAATCACCCTCCCTCACCATCATCGAACTGCTGCGCGCCAAAGGCGCCGCCGTTTCCTATAACGACCCCTACTTCCCCAAGGTGGGCCAGGGCCGCCATTACGCCCTGAACATGACCAACACGCCCCTGGAAAACCTCGCGCGCTTCGATGCCGTGGTGATTGTGACCGACCACAGCAGCTACGACTATCCCGCCATCGTCGCGCAGGCGCAGTTGGTCATCGACACCCGCAATGCGACCAAGGGCATCGTCTCGCCTAAGATTGTTCGCTGCTGATTTGGCGTCGGTTCCCAGCGGCTGAATTCCCCTGGGGGAGTGGGGAGACTTCAATCACTGTTAGTGGGTTCAGGGTTCAACTCAGATGGTTCAACCCTTGCCATATTTATTGATGGCGTTCGCAAACCCGGCGCCGCCTGCCGCAAGGTCTGCCGGTGTCATGGTTGGTTCAACGCTGATGCTCGCGTTAAACGCCAAGAACCACGGCTCTGCAATGGCCGGCAACTGGGACGAATCGGTCATATCGAACACAACAAATGCGGTGCGTTTGCCGTCTTTCGCCGCGAAATAAGCGGCCTCCGGTTTCATGTCAGCCAGGATCTGCTGCACTTTCGATCCCAGCGTTCCGTCCTTTACCGCCGCGTTCGCAACCTCGACATCCATACTAGCCGTAAGCAACATGCGCATACTCTTGCCACCTCCAGGGGCTGTCGCAGTATACATGCGGATATCTGTAGACAAGCTACGATATTCGCGCTGCCGACTTGCATTCTGTGCGGCGCAGCGTTGCGCTCTTTCGGCCCATGCCCGCGCGACGTTCCACACCCCCATCGTGTATTGTGAGTTCGTTCGCTTATGATTCTCCTCTCCGCCACGCTGGCCGAGCCGCAGCACTTCTCCCCGTGGGAGCGGGCTCTTTTTGCCGGGCTGGTTCTGCTCTCGATCACGCTCTTCTGGCGTCGTTTCTCCATTGTGCTGCGCAAGATCCTGCAATCTAAAAAAGACGCCGATTTCCGTCTTTTCCCGCTTGGCCGCCGCATGTGGGACTTCTTCTGGGAAGTGCTGTGCCAGGCTAAAGTGATTCGCCAGCGGCCTCTGCCGGGCATTGCGCACGCATTTGTCTTCTGGGCGTTCTGCGCCTTTGCCCTGGTCACGCTCAACCACTGCGCGGTGGGCCTCGGCATCGGCTTTCTGTCCCCATCGAGCCTTGCTGGGCGCGCCTATTCCTACATTGCCGCGACCTTTGCCGTGGCCTGCGCTGCGGGTATTCTCGGCCTCTTCGTGCGCCGCTTCCTCGTCCGTCCCCGGTGGCTCGGTCAAAAGCTTTCGTGGGAATCCGGCTTTATTGCCTTGCTGATCTTTGTCCTGATGGCCACTTATCTGGCAGCGTTCTTTGTGACGGACGCCAGCCCCGCGGCGCGCGCCCTCTGGTGGCTGCATACGCTGGCCCTGCTCACGTTTTTGCCCGTCATTCCCCACACCAAGCATCTTCACCTGCTGCTTAGCCCCGCTACTGTCTTTCTTTCCCGAGGCGGCTTCAGCCACATTCCTCCCCTCGCCGGCGATGAAGATTTTGGCCTCGTTGCCGGTACCGATCTCACGCGGCTGGTGAGCCTTCAGGCCTACTCGTGCGTGGAGTGTGGACGTTGCACGGAGCATTGCCCCGCCGCCAACACCGGAAAGCTGCTCAACCCTAAAGAGATCGTTCTCGGCCTGCGCGGCTACCTCAATGAGTACGGCCCATCGTCCGCCGAGCCCCTCATCGGCAAATACAATCCGCAGGAAGCGCCCTTCCAGTGCACCACCTGCGGCGCGTGTGAGTTCCAGTGCCCCGTCGGCATTGAGCACCTGCCGATTCTCGTTGGCCTTCGCCGCGGTGCGGTCAACACCGGCGCGTGGGAAAGCGATTATGGCTCCCGGCTCTTTCTGGCCCTCGAACGCGGTTCCAACGCCCTGGGCTTACCGGCCGGCGATCGCGACAAGTTTATCCAGAAGCAGGGGCTGCCCATTTTTGACGGCTCGCAAGAGTATTGCCTGTGGCTCGGCTGCATGGGCGGCTACGACCCCAAGGGCCGCGAGATCGTTGCCGACTTCGCTCGCGTGATGAACTACCTTGGGGCCAGCTACGGCGTGCTGCGCAAGGAAAAATGCACCGGTGATCCGGTCCGACGCCTGGGCAACGATCTCCTCTTCCAGCAACTGGCCGAGGCGAATCTCGAGATACTCAGCCAATCCAAAGTGAAAAGAATCGTCACCATTTGCCCGCATTGCGTGCGCACCATTCAGGAAGACTGGAGCGAGTTCGGCACACCACCTCCCGTGGAGCATCACAGCGAGTTTCTGGCTCGCTATGTGAACCAACTGCCGCGCGTTAAGGAGCAGGAAAAGATTGTTTATCACGACCCGTGCTACCTGGGCCGCTATCGCAATGTCTACGACCAGCCGCGCACCGTGGTGGCGCACGCTGGAGAACTGATTGAAGCGCCGCGCTCGCATGAACGCAGTTTTTGTTGCGGAGCCGGCGGCGGCTTGGCCTTCCTCGGCGAGGAGAAAGGCGAGCGGGTAAGCCACGTGCGCGCGGCGGAGCTGGCCGCCACGGGAGCCTCCACCGTAGGGACAGCCTGCCCGTTCTGCAACAGCATGTTCCGCGATGCCTTCGCAGCCACGGGCGAGGCTGCACCACAGTTGCTCGATATCGCGCAATTGACGGCGCGTGCCCTGCCCAATGACGCCGGTTAAGATGATCTGGAGCATTTCAGCATGAAAATCATTGTCGCCATCAAACAAGTCCCGGAGCGCGATGCCCCGATCCACATCGACGCCGGGGGCAAATGGATTGAAGAAGCCAACATTCAGTGGGCCATGAACGAGTCCGACGCGTACGCGCTCGAAGAAGCTCTGCAATTGAAGGAGAAGCACGGGGGCGAAGTCGTGGTGCTCAGCGCCGGGCCGGAACGAGCGGGCACGACTATCCGCGAAGCACTGGCCAAGGGCGCGGACAGGGCCATTCATATTGCGTGCGACGACCTGGGTGATCGCGACGCTCTCGGTGTGGCGCGCCTGCTGGCCGCAGCCATCAAGCCTGAGAATCCCGACCTGCTGCTTACCGGCCTGCAGTCCGACGATTTGGGCTACGGCCAGACCGGGGTAATCCTCGCTGAGTTGCTGGGCCTGCCCCATGCCTCGCTCATTCTCCACGTGGAGAAGACCGATGCAGGACTCACCGTGAAGCGCGAGCTTGAAGAAGGCTGGTTCCAGGATATCGAGCTGCCTATTCCTGCGGTGCTCTCGATGCAGTCCGGCGGCAGCAAGCTACGTTACGCCACGCTTATGGGCATCAAGCGCGCCCGTACCAAGGAAGTGCGCACGTTGTCGGCGGCTGAACTTGCTGCCCCGGTGGCCTCGTCCGCGCTATTGGAACGCATTGCGCTGCCGCAGAAACAGAAATCCACGCAGATCCTTTCCGGCACGGTGAAAGAAACCGCCGCGACACTCGTAGAAAAGCTGAAGTTCGAGGCCCGCATCCTATGAGCAGCATCCTGGTTGTGATTGAGCAGCGAGAAGCCCGCATCAGCCGCATCAGTTGGGAGGCCCTTGCAGCGGCGCAAAGCCTGGGCGCCCAGTTGGGGCTTCCCGTCGCAGCAACCATCCCTGGCGCGCAAACCGAATCCCTCGCAACAGAACTAGCCGGCAAAGCACTCGCCAAAGTGATTCGCGTGGAGCACCCGCTGCTGTCTGCTTACTCTCCCGATGGGTTTACTTTGGCGCTGGAGCAACTGGTTCGGACCGAGCAGCCGAGTTATGTGCTCTTTCCGCACTCCTACCAGGTGCGTGACTACACCCCAGCGCTTGCCGCACGCTTGGATCAGGTCCTGATCGGCGACGTAACCGGGATCGGCGAGGGGCCGACGTTTTTCCGCCAACTGATGCAGGGCCGCCTCAATGGAACTTATCGCCACACTGGCGGCGGTCCTTGCTTCATCTCAGTTCAATCGGGCGCCTTCCGCGCCGATACTGTCCAGGCAGGCTCGGCGCAAATCGAGCTCCTTACACCCATCATCGAGGCGGCACAGATTCGCACCCGCCCCGGTAAGCCATTCCGCGGATCGACGCAGACCGTTGACCTGGGTTCGGCGCAGCTCATCGTGAGCGTCGGCCGCGGCATTAAAGGCGCGGAGAACCTTTCCGTCGTAGAAGAACTGGCAGCGGCACTGGGCGCTGAGCTGGCTGCCTCACGCCCCATCTGCGACAACGGCTGGCTGCCCCTGGAGCGCCAGGTGGGCAGTTCCGGCCAGACTGTCTCGCCCAAACTTTATGTGGCCGTGGGAATTTCCGGAGCCATCCAGCACCTGGTGGGCATCAAGGGCTCCCAGTGTGTGGTGGCCATTAACAAAGACCCGGACGCACCCATCTTCGAAGTGGCCGACTACGGCATCGTCGGCGACCTTTTCGAGGTGGTTCCGGCTATCACTGAGGCGGTGAAGGCGGCAAAGCAGTAAGCGGACGCCTGGTCACTGCATCGCCAGCCGCCATCGGCCCGCTCTGGAAAAACGCCATCGACGCCTTCTACGCTTTACCACTTTACGGAGCAACAGAAATGTCGATCGAACGTAAGCCCATCGTCGTGGTTGGCAGCATCAATATGGATCTCGTGGCGCGGACGCCGCGCATTCCTCTTTCAGGCCAGTCGCTCATCGGCACCGGCTTTGACACCACTCCCGGCGGCAAAGGGGCCAACCAGGCCGTAGCCGTAGCCCGGCTTGGTTACCCCGTCCACATGGTCGGAGCTGTGGGCGAAGATGTCTTTGGCCAGGCACTTCTCGACAACCTGGCTGCTGCGGGTGTGGAAACGGCAGCCGTGGCGCGTGTTTCCGGACCTTCCGGCGTAGCGTCGATCCTGTTGGCGGAGAAGGGCGAAAATGCCATCGTCGCGGTTCCCGGCGCCAACGGCAAAGTCGAGCCGGAATCGATCGACCGCCAAGCCGCGCTGCTCCGCTCTGCAGCCATCGTGTTATGCCAATTGGAATTGCCGATGGAGACGGTGAACCGCACTCTCGCAGTGTGCGCGGAAGCCGGCGTGCCAGTGATTCTTGATCCAGCTCCGGCCGCGCCCATCGCCAGGGAGGTTTGGCAGGAGGTTGCGTGGTTCACCCCCAACGATACTGAAGCGGCGTTCTATGTTGGCGGCGCAATGCCTCCGAAGGCCGCAGCGCGAGAGTTGCTGGCGCGAGGGCTCAAAGGCGTGGCGCTGAAGCGCGGCTCCGATGGCGCCTATGTTGCCGTGGCAGGTGACGAAGCGGCCTGGGTCAAGCCTTTCCGCGTGCAAGCGGTGGACACCGTGGGCGCCGGCGACTGCTTCAACGCCGCTTTCGCCGTGGCGCTTATTGAAGGCCTCGATCCATGGACGGCGGCCCGCTTCGCCTCTGCCGCGGCGGCTATTTCTGTTACCCGACACGGCGCACAGGCCTCCATGCCATCGCGGGCGGAAGTGGATGCACTGTTTGCCCAAGCCGGATAGCCAGCGCAGAGAATCAGTCTATTGCCCTATTTATCGAGCCTGCAGCAAGTTGAGGTAGAGGAAATGAGCTCAATGATTCGCACCACATGCCTGGGAATTCTTGCCGGAGCGATGGCTCTCGGCGCGAGTGCGCAGGACACCCAGTTTGCGCCCCGCGACCAGCAGATCCCGCCGCCCGTCTGCATGAACTTGCACAATGCCTGGGAAGGTCCGACGGCCGGTTGCCCGCCCTTCATGCATGATCGCTGGATCAGCGACCTGCAACATTGGCGCGCGGAGCGCCGTATTCGCATCACCTACGATCCCGCTCGCTATGAACTGCCAGCCCTTCGCTGGACACAGTCCAGCTTTATTCAGCCGCAGATGATGGTTCACGACCGCTACTTCTACTCGCCCTCGACCGGTCATTACACGGTGGACCGCTATCTTGACGATCTTGAAAAGCGTTACGGCGGCATCGACGCGGTGCTGATCTGGTCTACCTATCCGAACATGGGAATCGACGACCGCAATCAGCTTGAAATGGTCCAGTCCATGCCCGGCGGCGTTGAGGGCGTGCGGCAATTGGTCGCTGACTTTCACCGCCGCGGCGTACGCGTGCTCTTCCCCATGATGATGTGGGACGAGGGAACCCACCAGCCCTCGGAGAACTGGCCGCAGGCCATTGCCGCGCTGATGAAGCAGATCGACGCCGATGGCATCAACGGCGACACGCAGGATGGTGTGCCGCTTGGTTTCTCGCTGGCCGCAGACCAGTCAGGCCATCCGCTGGCCTTTGAACCCGAAGGCGGTCCCAGCGACGAGGCTCTCAGTTGGAACGTGCTGACCTGGGGTCAGTACAATTTTCCGTTTATCCCCGAGGTCGACCGTTACAAGTGGCTTGAAACCCGCCACATGGTGAACATCAGCGACCGCTGGAACATGGATAAGGCCAATGACCTGCAATATGCCTTCTTCAACGGAGTGGGCTGGGAAAGCTGGGAGAATATCTGGGGCATCTGGAACGGCATCACTCCCCGCGATGCGGAGGCTACGCGCCGTGTGGCGGCCATCGAGCGCGGAACAGCGCCGTTCCTGGTCAGCCCCGAGTGGGAGCCGCTTTATCCCATGCACAACTATGGCGTGTATGCCAGCCGCTGGCCGTTAGACCACGAGACTCTGTGGACCATTGTGAACCGCGTCCGCTACGACATTGGCGGGCGGCAGATGGATGTGCCGCTTACACCAGGAATGCGCTACTTCGACCTTTACCACGGCGTGGAATTGAAGCCGGAGACCGATGGGGCATGGTCTGTGTTGAGCTTCAACATTGAAGGGGACGGATACGGCGCCATTCTGGCCACTCCCAACGAACCTGGGGATGCGATCAAGACCCTGATGCAACGCATGGGCGCGATGACCAAAACCCCACTGGCAAGCTATTCCCATGAATGGACCGTTCTGCCGCAATCTATCGTGGCAATTCCGCCCACCAAACCCGCGGCTGAAGCGCCTGCGGGTATGGTGCGAATTCCCGGCGGCGCGTTTGTTTTCAGGGTTCGCGGCACAGAGATCGAAGGCGAAAGCGACCCTGGCGTCGATGTGCAATATCCGTGGGAAGACTCACCGCGCCGTTTTCATGAGCAAGAGATGGCAGTCAATCCATTCTTCATTGATAAGTTTCCCGTGACCAACGCAGAGTTCAAGCAGTTTCTGGATGCCACGCACTACGTACCGACGGACAAGCTCAACTTTCTGCATGACTGGAAGGGTGGAACCTATCCGCAGGGATGGGACAACAGGCCGGTCACCTGGGTGGCGCTGGAGGATGCGCGGGCCTATGCGCAATGGGCGGGCAAGCGACTGCCCCACGAATGGGAATGGCAGTTTGCCGCGCAAGGCACTGACGCGCGCGCCTATCCATGGGGCGACCAATGGAACGCGGCTAATGTGCCCACCCCGGACACAAGCCGATCGATGCGCGGCCCTGACCCGGTCGATGCGCATCCCCAGGGAGCCAGTCCTTATGGCGTAATGGACATGGTGGGCAACGTGTGGCAATGGACCGAGGAGTTCACCGACGAACATACTCGCGCGGCCATTGTGCGGGGCGGCGAATATTACCAGCCGCAGGGTTCCATCTGGTATTTCCCCCAGGCATACCGCAACGATGAACACAGCAAGGTGCTGCTGATGGCGCCGTCCTACGACCGCTCCGGCGGGGTTGGTTTCCGCTGTGTGCGCGACGCGCAATGAGCATCGAAGAATAGAGTGTGCGAGAGGCTGATTTCGAATTCAATCCCCGAGGTGAATCATGAGTGAATCCGAGATGGTGAAGGCCGCTGACGGCCATGAGCTGGATGTGTATGTTGCCCGCCCTGCGGGTGCGCCCATTGCAGGATTGGTCGTGATCCAGGAGATCTTTGGCGTCAACAAACACATCCGGTCGGTCGCTGATGGATACGCCAGGGACGGCTTTCTGGCTGTTGCACCGGCGCTGTTCGATCGCGTAGAGAAGGGCGTCGAACTCACCTACGAGGGTGAGGACAGGCAAAGAGGAATGGCCCTCATGCAAAAATTGGACGTCTCCACGGCGCTCAAGGATGTGGAGGCGGCCCTTGCCTTTGTGCGCCAGCAGACGGGCAAGAAGGCAGGCGTAATCGGCTACTGCTATGGGGGCCTGCTGGCATGGTTAAGCGCGGCACGGCTCGATCCGGATGCGGCCGTGGGCTACTACGCGGGCGGCATCGGGAACTTTGCGTCCGAATCGCCAAAGGCTCCGGTGCAGTTGCACTTCGGCAAGCTGGATACGCACATTCCCGCCGAGCAAGTGGCCAAGGTCAGCACGGCACATCCTGAGGTGGAGATTCACTGGTACCAGGACGCGGGGCACGGCTTCAACTGCGAGATGCGTTCCGCCTATCACCCTGAATCAGCGGCCCTGGCGCGTAGCCGCGCACTTGCATTTCTGAAGCAGCATCTTGCCTAATACCCTGACCGTATAAGTTCGCTGCGGTGATTTGTGGCTTCCCAGGTCTCAAAATCGAGACCTTGGGCACCCAACATTGATGCAAATAGGTTAGAGGGTTTCCCTCAGGCTACCTCGTTCTCCAACGTCCCTATTGGCTCGATGGTGATGCGAATCCGGTCGCCGCTCTGCAACGTGAAGGTCGGGGACGGCACGATCCCCGTACCCGTCATCAGGAAACATCCGTGCGGGAATGAGTTTTCGCGGAAGAGATAATCGATCAACGTTTGTGTATCGCGTTTCAACTCCGCCAATCCCACCGAGCCCGAAAACTCAACCCGATCATGGCGAAGAATCTCAAGCATGATTTCGGTCGAGTGCGGCAAGGGAGTCGCGCTCACCAGAATCCCCGGCCCGAGTGCGCAACTGCCGTTGTACACCTTGGCCTGCGGCAGATAGAGCGGGTTCTCGCCCTCGATGTCCCGCGAACTCATATCGTTGCCGATGGTGTAGCCGTTGATTTTTCCTCCGGGACTGATGACCAACGTCAGTTCAGGTTCGGGCACCGACCAATGCGCATCGGCCCGAATCCTCACCTTGCCGCCCGTGCCCACGGTACGAGCCGCGGTGGATTTGAAAAATAACTCCGGCCTCTCGGCCGAATACACGCGATCGTAGAAGTCACCTCCGCCGGCGTTTTTTGCTTCCTCCATCCGCGCCCCCCGGCTGCGAGTGTAGGTCACGCCTGCGGCCCACACCTCCTGTTTGCCGATAGGTGCAAGCAACTCGGACGAATAAAACTCCTGGGTCGGCTCCTGGGCAGCAATCAACGTGGTCAAAAGTTCAGGCAGTTTCTCTCGCGCCAACAGAGAGTCCCAGAAAGGCCTGCCGATGCTGAAATACTGACCATCCTCTTCGACAAACGAGCCGCCTTTGGTGCGGAAAAGCTTCATGTTGGACTGCCCTCCGGCATCTGTCCTTCATGGTAAACGGAGGTGCTACATTGCGACTCCCCAGAAAAGTATGAATTTCTTCACCAGTTTCCGCCCGTTCGCAGCGGGGGGCTACTCGCACCAAGCGTTGAAGTTTCCCGCCCTCACCGCCGCAGACAGCGCATCGATATCCGGCGCCAGCACGCGGTCCCGGTCGAGGCGGGAGACCACGCCGCGCACAGCTGTATGTGCCTGCTCAATCTGCAGCCCCGCCTTAAGCGGCCTGCGGAACTCCAACCCTTGCGCCGCGCACATCAGCTCGATGGCCACCACGCGCTCGGCGTTCTCCACGATCTGGCGCAGTTTCAGCGCCCCGGTCATGCCCATTGAGACGTGGTCCTCCTTGCCTCCGTCGGTGGGAATGCTGCCCGTGGAAGCCGGGTGGGAGAGCACCTGGCACTCGTTGATAAGCGCCGCCGCTACAATCTGCGCAATCATGAATCCCGACGACAGCCCCGGGTCGTTGGAGAGAAAGGCCGGCAGCCCCTCGTTGATGTCGGGATTCAACAGCCGGTCGATGCGCCGCTCCGTAATTCCCGCCAGATCGGTGAGCGCCAGGGCCGCGTAGTCGAATGCGTAGGCCAGCGGCGCCCCGTGAAAATTTCCTCCCGAAACGACTCCGTGGTTGAGATCTTTGGAGGAGGGTCGCGGGAATACCAGGGGATTATCCGTAGCCGAGCCGGCCTCAACCTCCAACACGGACGCCACGTGGGCCAGCACATCGCGCACGGCGCCGTGTACTTGCGGCATGCAGCGCAGGCAATATGCATCCTGCACCCGTGAATCCCGCACCCGATGCGACTCGCGAATCTCAGAATCCGCAAGCAACCGCATCAAGTGGGCAGCCGCGGCAATCTGGCCGGCATGAGGCCGGGCCTGGTGGATGCGCGGGTCGAAGGCCGCGGGCGTGCCCATCAGTGCTTCCAGCGACATGGCGCCTGCAACGTCGGCCAACTGCACCAGGCGCTGAGCGCGCGCCACCGCCAGTGCACCAACGGCGGTCATCGCCTGCGTTCCGTTCAGCAAGGCGAGGCCTTCCTTGGCGGCCAACTGCAGCGGCAGCAGCCCAGCGCGCCGCAGAGCTTCGCCTCCGCTTATGCGCTCGCCCTTGTAAAACGCCTCACCCTCGCCAATCACCACCAACGCCACATGGGCCAATGGAGCGAGGTCGCCGCTGGCTCCTACGGAACCCTTTTCTGGAATCACCGGGTGTACCCCGGCATTCAGAAGCGCCACCAGCAGTTCCGGCAGTTCAGTCCGAACGCCGCTGAATCCCTTGGCCAGAACATTGGCGCGCAGCAGCAGCATGGCCCTCGATTCACCTTCAGACAGTGGCTGGCCAACCCCGCCTGCATGGCTGCGGACCAGATTGATTTGCAACTCGGTCAACTTCTCCGCGGGAATCCGCACGTCTGACAGCTTGCCGAACCCGGTGTTCACGCCATAGACCGACTGGCCCGCCGCCAGAATCTGCTCGATCCACGCCCGCCCTTCGGCTACCCGCGTCAGAGCGCCACCGTCGATTGCAACCGGGCAAGCCTGGAGCGATACCGCCTCAATCTGCGCCAGCGTGAGAGGCTGGCCGCTTAGAATCACAGTTTCCATGTGACCGATGCTAGGCCTGCCGCCGATTCGGGTCCAGTACGATTACGCGTGAGAGCTTGGCTTAGAGGGTGGATTCACCTATGATTGCGAATCATGGCAATGGATTCCACTACGCTGCTGGATATCTACGGCAGAAAGCTGCTGGACGAGCTACAGGACAACGCGCGCCTCAGCCTGGCGGAGCTGGGCCGGCGCATTGGCCTTTCGCCCACGGCCACGGCCGAGAGGCTCAGGCAGATGGAAGAGACTGGAATTCTGCGCGGCTTTACGGTCGCCATCGACCGCGAGGCGCTCGGCCTTGAGGTGATGGCTTTCATCCGCATGAGTTGCGGCGGGCAGAATTATCACCGCCTGCTCGAATATGTGCAGACCCTGGAAGAAGTCCGCGAATGCCACCACCTGACCGGCGGGGACGATTTTCTGCTCAAGGTCACCACCACAAATATGGCCAACCTTGAAGCACTGATCGAGGCACTACTGCCCTACGGCAACCCAGTCACCAGCCTCGTACTCTCCTCGCCTGTGGAGCATCGAAAGTATGCGGTCACCGGCAAACTGACTACGGTTACACAGCGACCGTCTCGCCGCCGCTGAATCCGGTTGAACATCCCGTCGCACGCGCCGCATCCAGCACCGGCTAGGACACAGGCTCCGGTGCGGCAGCATCCGCTTTCAACTCAGTCCCCGTTTTCGATTCAGCGTCAGGGCTGGCTTCCGCAATGGGCTCCGATTTGGATTGCTCAGCCGCCGGCTCGGAGGTCCCACCCGGTCCCGGATCTGGCTCTGGTTCCGGCTCCGGTTTTTCCACCAGCCCCAGAATCCTTCTATTCCGTTCCTCGTCTGTTCCGGAGCCCGCAAAGTCGTCGAAAGCCCGGTCTGTAACGCGGATAATCCACTGGCGAATGAGTGCCGCACCTTCCGTCGCGCCTGCCTTGGGGTGCTTCAGGCAGCACTCCCACTCCAGCACCGCCCAGCCTGGAAAATCGTATTGTGCCATCTTGCTGAAGATGGAGCGGAAATCCACCTGGCCATCGCCCAGCGAACGGAAGCGGCCCGGCCTGTCGATCCAATCCTGATAGCCGCCGTAGACGCCGCTTCGCCCACTGGGCCGGAATTCGGCGTCTTTCACATGGAAGGCGCGGATGCGGTCGTGGTAGATGTCAAGAAAGGCCAGATAGTCCAACTGCTGCAGGACCATGTGGCTGGGATCGTAGAGAATGTTAGCGCGCGGATGATCGTCTACCACCTTCAGGAAGCGCTCAAAGGTGACGCCATCATGCAGGTCCTCGCCAGGGTGCAGTTCGAAGCAGACATCCACGCCCGCTTCGTCAAAGGCTTGCAGGATGGGGAGCCACCTCCGGCCAAGTTCAGCGAACGCCTCGTCGATGAGCCCCGCCGGCCGTTGTGGCCAGGGGTAGAAATAGGGCCACGCCAGCGCGCCTGAAAAAGTGGCATGCGCTTTCAGTCCCAGGTTGCGGCTGGCCTTCGCCGCCCATTCCATTTGCTGCACGGCCCAGGCCTGCCGCGCCTTGGGGTCGCCCGCCAACTCTGCCGGCGCAAAGCCTTCCAGCAGGACATCGAAGGCCGGATTGCTGGCGACAAGTTGTCCTTGCAGGTGGGTGGAAAGCTCGGTCAGGGCGAGTCCCGCCTGGTGCAGTTCCCCCAGGATGTCGTCGCAATAGGTCTTGCTTTCCGCGCCCAGTTTCAAGTCGAACAGGCGGCTATCCCAGCTTGGAATCTGTACCCCGACAAACCCCATTTCCGCCGCCCAATGCGCGATCCCGTCCAGGCTGTTGAAGGGCGCCTTATCGTCGGCAAACTGCGCCAGGAAGATTCCCGGCCCCATGATCGTCTTCATGTCCCTACTCCTTCAAGCGCAACTCGTCCGTCTAAAAATCAATCCAGCCCTTGCTCCGGCTGCTCTCAATGGCGCGGTCGATGAACCGCATCCCACGCACTCCGGCAGTAATTCCAGGCAGCGTCCTCGGCATGGGATTCGGCTCTTCTTGTTGCCATGCCGTCAAGCCATCGGCAAACTCGCGATACAGTACCGCAAACGCTTCCAGGTAGCCCTCGGGATGGCCTATGGGCAGGCGCGTCACTGCACGCGCGTCGTGCCCCAGGTAGTGCCCGGCGGCATGACGAATCTCTTCCGGCCCGTCAAGCCACTTGATCCTCAGCCGGTTCGGGTCTTCCTGCCGCCAGTCCAGCGACCCGGCCTCGCCATAGACGCGCAGGCGCAGCCCGTTCGCTTCACCCGCAGCCACCTGCGAGGCCATCAGCACGCCGCTGGCGCCATTGTTCACGTTCACCAGGACAGTGCAATCATCGTCCACCAGCCGTCCCTGCACCACCGAACGCAGCGAGGCATGCAGGCTGGTTACTTCGAGGCCGGTCACGTACTCCAGCAGATGAAAAGCATGCACGCCGATATCGCCAATGCATCCGCCCGGGCCGTTCAGCGCCGGATCAGTGCGCCACTCCGCCTGCTTTTTGCCCGCCGTGGTGGCGTCCAAAGGACGGCTTAACCAGCCTTGCAGGTATTCCACAACAAACTTGCGAATCTTTCCAAGCTTCCCGGCGGCACAGAGCGTGCGCGCCTCGCGCACCAGCGCATAACCCGCGTAGGTGTGCGTCAATCCGTAGGGCAAGCCGGACCTTTGCACCGCCCGCTCCAGAGTGATTGCCTCGGCGTAGGTGGCCGTGGCCGGCTTGTCGCTCATCACTGGGAAACCGGCTTCGAGCGCCGCCTCCGCGACGGGCAGGTGGAGATGATTGGGTGTAACGATGGATACAAAATCGATGGCGTCGGGACGATTTCTTTCCGCCTTAAGCATCGTCCGGTAGTTCGCATAGGCCCGTTCCGGCTCGATCCGGTAGGACTCCCCGGCTGCCCGCGAGCGCTCTGCCGACTGAGAAAATGCTCCGGCTACAAGCTCGATCCTGCCATCCAGCTCGGCCGCAATGCGGTGCACAGGGCCAATAAATGCTCCCGGGCCTCCGCCCACCATTCCCATTCGCAATTTGCGTTGCTGTGCGATCCTTGCCTCCATTACGGGCTTTCACGTCTGAATGCGGGAGCGGCGTTCAGCCTTGCCTACCAGACCAGGGGTACCAGGCGGTACTTCACGCGCTCCCGATATTCCCCATACCCCGCCAGATGCCCAATTAGAAACGTCTCCTCTTGCAACAGCCTCAAAATTATGACCAAGGCCATGGTGAACACGGTCAGCAACCCCCACAATGAGCCGAGACCCAGCGGTATTCCCATAAGCATCACCAGTGACCCAAGATACATCGGGTGGCGAACCAGCGCATACGGTCCTGAGGTAACCAGCTTCTGCCCGGCTGCAACTTCGATCACTCCCGAGGTGAAGGAATTCTCTTTGAACACAAGGTAGACGAATACGAATCCAAGTACAACGAGTACATCACCGGCAATCGCCACCCACGCCGGGACCTGCGACCACCGGAAGCGATGATCCAGCGCAGGAACAACAAACATGGCTACGAACGCGACCACGCCGAACGATTGAATGACTTTTTGGCCTTTTTCTTTCTCCGCTACTTTCACCCTCCGTTCAAGTAATTCCGGGTCGGTTTTCATCAGAACTACGGTGATGATGGTTACCGGCACAAAGAAGCTGATCATGCAGAGCCACGCCTGCCAGTAATGCAGCGTCCAGGCGGGCAGAAAGACCAGCAACGGCAGGGTAATCATCATACGCATCAACCCCGCCAGCGCCTTGCGATTTACATCCGTCATTCCCGGTCTCTCCCCCGCCGCATTGCCTGGCTACCAGTCGGTCAAAGTGCCGTCAAGCTTGCGGTTTATGGGCAGATACGCCCTCTGGTATGGATATTTTGCCGCCAGAGCCTCGTCGAGGTCTACGCCCAGTCCGGGCGCATCGCCCGCATCCAGCATCCCATGCTTGAACGTGTAGTGATGCGGAAAGACTGCGTCCGTCTGCTCGTTGGGCTGCATGTGTTCCTGGATGCCGAAGTTATGAATTGCCGTATCAAAGTGCAGCGCCGCAGCCATGCACACCGGCGACATATCTGTGGCCCCGTGGCAACCTGTGCGCACATGATAGAGCGCGCCAAAATCCGCCACCCTCTTCAAGTGCGTCAATCCGCCTGCGTGCGATGGCGTCATGCGGATGTAGTCGATCCACTGGTTACGGATCAGATCATGGGCATCCCAGATGCTGTTAAAGACCTCGCCCACCGCGATGGGTGTGGTGGTGTGTTCGCGGATGACCTTGAATCCCTGCTGCAACTCAGCCGGCGTCGGGTCCTCAAGCCAGAAAAGGTGAAAGGGCTCCAGTTCCTTGCCCAATCGCGCAGCTTCAATCGGCGTGAGCCGGTGGTGGCAGTCGTGGAGCAGGTGCATCTCCTCGCCGAACACGTCGCGCACCCGCGCGAACAGCCTTGGCACGTGGCGCAGATAGGGCTCGGTGGCCCACTCATATTCAGAGGGCAGTCCGCGCTCGGCAGGTTCGTATTTCTCCCCACTTTTGGCAATTCCATAGGTCGCCGCCAGCCCCGGAATTCCGCTCTGTACCCGAATGGCCTTGTAGCCCATCTCTCGTTGCCGGGCCACATCTTCCAGTGCGTGGTCGATGTCTTTGCCGTTGGCGTGGGCATACGCCAGCACACCCTTGCGGCATTTGCCGCCCAGCAGGTTGTACACCGGCGTATTAAGCGCTTTGCCCTTGATGTCCCACAGCGCAAGGTCCACGGCGCCAATCGCCGCCATCGTGACAGGCCCCCGCCGCCAGTAGGCTCCGCGATAGAGATACTGCCAGATGTCCTCGATCTCAAATGGGTGGCGGCCGATGATGCAGGGAATCACGTGGTCGCTGAGATAGCTGGCTACGGCCAGCTCGCGCCCGTTCAGCGTGCCGTCTCCCAGCCCATAGATGCCCTCGCCGGTCTCAATCTTCAGGGTCACGAAGTTGCGTCCTGGCGATGTGATGTTCACAGATGCGCGCGTAATCTTCATTGCTCAGCCGCCCCATCCCTGCTGCCTGCGTTTCGCTCCGCTGACCAGCGAACTGGTCTTGGGCCGCCCCAAGAAATTTACCACGCACGACGGATTTAATTTGGCCGGCCAGTCATCGCCGCTCTGCCGCGCAATGCGATACAGTTTCAGTGGACGATGGACGACGACTTATGGACCCACTACTGATCCCCGACACCAACCGCCGCTGGGATTGCCTTAGTCTCGGCGAAGTGATGCTGCGTCTCGATCCGGGCGAGGGCCGCATTCACACCACACGCCATTTTCAGGTATGGGAGGGCGGCGGCGAGTATAACGTGGCACGCGGCCTGCGCCGCTGCTTCGGCCTTCGCACCGCCATTGCCACAGCGCTCGCGGACAACCCCGTGGGCCGCCTGGTAGAGGACCTAATCCTGCAAGGCGGTGTCGATACATCGCTCCTCAGGTGGGTTCCCGACGATGGTGTGGGACGAACTGTGCGTAACGGCCTCAACTTCACCGAGCGTGGCTTCGGCCTGCGCGCGGCAGCCGGATGCTCTGATCGCGGCCACACTGCCATCAGCCAGCTTCTGCCCGGCGACTTCGATTGGGAGACTCTCTTCGGCATCAACAATGGCGCGCGCTGGTTTCATACCGGCGGCATCTTCGCCGCACTATCTGACTCCACTGCGGCAGTGGCCGCTGGGGCCATGGACGCCGCGCGCCGTCATTCAACGCCTGTCTCCTATGATTTGAACTACCGCGCCTCTCTTTGGAAGAGCATTGGCGGCAAGGCCAAGGCGCAGGAGGTGAACCGCGCGCTGGTCCGCAAAGTCGACCTGCTGCTTGGCAACGAAGAGGACTTCTCCGCCATGTTGGGCGTGGAGATCAAAGGTGTCGGCGAGGACTTTGCCGAGTTACCGATCGCGAGTTATGAGGCTATGCTGCGCGAAGTCGCGGCGGCGTATCCAAACTTGAAGCTCATTGCCACTACCCTGCGCACCGCGCACACAGCGAGCCGCAACGCCTGGGGCGCAATTGCGCTCTACCAGGACCAGATCGTCCACGTAGCCCAACGCGACGTCGACATTTACGACCGAGTGGGTGGCGGCGACAGCTTTGCCTCCGGCCTCATCTATGGTCTGCTCGCAGCCAAGCCCATCGAGTGGGCTGTGCGTTGCGGCGTGGCCCACGGGGCTCTGGCCATGACTACTCCGGGCGACACCAGCATGGCCACATTGGCTGAAGTGGAACGCGTCATCAAAGGCGGCTCGGCACGCATTGCACGATAGAGGAGAACATGCCTGAAACCACACAGCAAATCATTGAACGCGTCGGCCTGATTCCCGTGTTGCGCGCCCACAATGCAGGCCAGGCCCACGCCATGGTGCAGGCCATGCTTGCCGGCGGCGTCTCGGTTGTTGAAGTCACCATGACGGTTCCCGGCGCTGTCGACCTGCTGCGCGAGCTGAAGCGCGAGTATGGCGGGCAGTTGATGCTCGGCTCGGGCACAGTCACTACCGCCGAGGAAGCAGAATCTACCATCGACGCCGGCGCGGAGTTCGTGGTCAGCCCCAGTTTCCATCCCGAAGTGGTGAACCGGACGCGTGCCCTCGGCAAGGTCGCCATTCCCGGTGCGCTCACGCCCTCTGAGGTGATCACTGCCTGGAATGCCGGCGCGGACTACGTAAAGATATTTCCGTGCTCTGCGGTGGGCGGCGCCAGCTATCTGAAGGCTCTGCTTGCGCCTTTCCCGTTCCTCAAACTCATTCCTACTGGCGGCGTCACCCTGCAAACCGCGGAGAGCTTTTTCCGCGCCGGTGCACGCGCCCTTGGCGTGGGCAGCGACCTGGTGAACCTAGCCGCCATCGACCGCGGAACCCCGGAGACCATCACCGAAGCCGCGCGTGCCTATCTGCAAGTGCTGGCAAAGGTGCGAGCGGAAATGCATCCAGCAAAGTAAGTCCGGGCAATGCGGTCAAGACCTGGGACGAAACGCGCTAAAGCTTGTAGGCCTTCTTTACCAGCCCCGTTGTCAGTTCGTGCGCCAGTTCCACGGCTTCATCTTCCTCGATGCGATGCTCCGCCACCAGTCGCGCCAGGAACCCTGCATCCATCCTCCGCGCCACGTCGTGTCGTGCTGGAATCGAGAGGAACGCCCGCGTGTCGTCGTTGAATCCCACGGTGTTGTAGAAGCCTGCTGTTTCCGTCACCTGTTCGCGGAAGCGCCGCATCCCCTCCGGGCTGTCGAAGAACCACCACGGCGGACCCAGCTTCAAGCATGGATAGTGCCCCGCCAGCGGCGCGAGTTCCCTGCTGTATGCCGTCTCGTCCAGCGTAAACAGAATGATGGTTAACGCCGTCTCATTGCCGAAGCGATTCAGCAGCGGCCGCAGCGCTTCTACATAGCCAGTGGGCTGCGGAATATCGGCGCCCATGTCGCGCCCGTAGCGCGCAAAGATCTGCGCGTTGTGGTTGCGCACCGAGCCGGGATGAATCTGCATCACCAGCCCGTCTTCCAGGCTCATGCGCGCCATTTCGGTGAGCATCTGCGCCCGGAACTGCTCCTGCTGCGCGGCATCGGCTTCCCCGGCCAGCACCTTGCCAAACAGCCACTCCGCCTCCGCTTCAGCCATGTCCGCGGTTTGCGCAGTGGGATGGCCGTGATCCGTCGCCGTCCCGCCCAGTGTCTTGAAGAACTGCCGTCGTGCTGCCAGCGCGCGCAGATAGCCTCGCCAGGTTGCCGTGTCCTCGCCGGTCAAAGCGCCCAGCGTATCTACATTCTTTCGGAAGCCTGCAAAATCCGGGTCGACAACCGAGTCGGGTCGAAACGTGGGCACGATTCTTCCCTTCCATCCCGAAGCGCGTATTGCAGCATGGTCCGCCAGGGAGTCGAGTGGCGAATCCGTGGTTGCCAGCACCTCCATATTGAAACGCTCGTACAGCGCGCGCGGCAGAAACTCCTTCGTCGCGAGCTTGCTCTCGATCGCCTCGTAATACATGTCCGCCGTGGCCGCCGACAGGCGCTCGGTCATGCCAAAAAGTTCCTGGAAGGCAAAGTCCAGCCACAGCCGCGTAGGCGTGCCGCGAAACAGGTGATAGTGGCTCGCAAAGATGCGCCACACCTTGCGCGGCTCGGCAATTGGCTTGCTTCCGATCTCCAGTTCGTCAAATGAAATTCCCTGGCTGTACAGCATGCGGAAGACGTAGTGATCCGGCTGCACGAACAAAGCCACCGGGTCGGGGAACGGCTGGTTGCGCGCAAACCACCCTGCCTGCGTGTGTCCGTGCGGGCTCACCAGGGGCAGTCCCCGGATTCCTTCATACAACCGCTTTGCAATCGCCCGCGTTCCTTCCTCCGCCGGGAAAAGCCTGTCCTCGTGCAGCAGCGCCATCGCACTCTCCTTATGCTTCCGCTCTCCAGTATCGTCCATGCTGCCGCCCGCGTGTATACTGCGGCTGCCCAATGAAACGATCTACCATGGCGCTGGCGGAGGCAAGGTGAGCACGTTACGCATCGCTCTCCGCGACTATGCGGATTTTGAAAATGCTCTCGGCGAAGAGGCGCAGCTCTTCGAGGCACTGCATCCAGGCGCACGCGTTGGACTGGTCCCGACCGGAATTCACGAACTCTACCATGGCACCATCGCTGCCGATGGTCTCCGCAAAGGCCGCTTTGATCTGGCACTGCTGGTGACCGACTGGCTGGCCGAGGGCATGGCTACCGGCGCGCTCGAAGATCTGCAGCCCTGGCAGGAACGGCTTCCGATTCCCGATTGGCCCAATGGTTGGGCACGCTCACTTGTGCGTCCCCTCCAGTTCGGCGGGCGGCTCTCCTCGCTTCCCTGGCACGACGGCCCTGAGTGCCTCGTCTATCGAAGCGATCTCTTCGCCGATCCGGGCCATCGCGCCGCCTTTCGCGCTCAATTCGGTCGCGAACTCGCTCCGCCCACCAACTGGCGGCACTTCGAAGAGACGGCCCGCTTCTTCACCAATCCGGACGCCAACCTCTACGGCACTGTCTTTGCCGCCTTCCCTGACGGGCACAACACTCTCTACGACTTTGCCCTTCAGGTTTGGAGCCGCGGCGGCGAGCTTCTTGACTCCGCGGGGCAACCCGTACTCGTTACCCCAAAGGTGGTCGCGGCGCTCGATTTCTACCGCCGTGTAGTTCGTGATCACGCGCTCTGCCATCCGCGTTCGCCACAGCTTGACTCCACGCAATCCGGCGACGTCTTCCTCTCCGGCGAGGTGGCCATGATGGTCAACTGGTTTGGGTTTGCCACGCGTTCCGGCCTCGTCGAAGATGCTCTCGGTAGCAAGATGGCGATTGCACCCATCCCCGCGGACGAGGGATGCAAGGCTGTCTCGCTCTCGGTGTTTTGGGCACTGGCCATGGGCTCCGGATCGCAAAACAAGGAACTGGCGTGGGAGTTCCTGCGCTTTATCACCAGCCCCGAGCGCGACCTAGGCATCGTACGCCACGGCCCGGTGGGAGTCCGGCTCTCCAGCTGGCGCAACCCCGCACTGCAAACGCGGATTCCCGTCTATTGCGAACTCGAAACGATCTCGCTGGGCGCGCGCCAACTCCCTGTCGGTCCACACATGGCCGCCTTCGCCGCCGTCATCGATGCGGTAATCACTCGCGCTCTCACCACCGACGACGCCACACTCGCTATCCTTGAAGCAGCGCAAAGCGAAGTTGCGCAAAAAGGAATCACTTTTCCATGAGACTCGTATCTTTCTCCGCGTCCGATGGTCGCATCCGTCCCGGAGTTTTGCGCGATGACAACTCGGTGGTCGACCTGGCCGCACACGGCTATGCGAATGCACGCGCCGTGATCGCCGCCGGACTTGCCATCCCACCCACGGGCCCGTTGATCGCGGCGGACAAGATCCGGCTCCACGCGCCGCTCTCTGATCCGCCTCGTGTTTTCGCCATCGGCCTCAACTATCGCGACCACGCCCGGGAGTCGGGCATGGCTATTCCTACGGTGCCGGTAGTCTTCTTCAAGCTGTCCAGCGCCATTATCGGCCCCGGCGAACAGATCATCCTGCCCTGCAACTCCACCGAGCCCGACTACGAGGCTGAGTTGGCCTTCGTTATCGGCAAGGGCGGCTTTCGCATACCCGCCGCCTCCTGGCGCGAGCACGTTTACGGCTACACCATCGTCAACGATGTCAGCGCGCGCGATGTCCAGTTCGCCACTTCGCAATGGTCGATGGCCAAGAGCTTTCCGACCTTCTGCCCGCTCGGCCCGGCCATCGTCACCGCCGATGAAATTGCCGACCCCCATCAGCTTGCCATCGCCCTCACAATCGACGGCATTGTCCATCAAAGTTCGAACACCCGCGAACTGATCTTCAAAGTGCCCGACCTGATCGAGCACCTCTCTTCCATCACACCGCTGCTGCCCGGCGACATTGTCTCCACGGGAACGCCCTCCGGCGTCGGCCTCGGCCGCACTCCCAAGCGCTGGCTCAAGCCCGGCGAAACCGTCACAATCACGGTGGAAGGAATCGGTTCCCTCACCAATTCTGTGCGCGCTGAGTAATACTTCGGTCCCCTGCTTAACCGCCTTGCCCCGATGTTCGATAATTCCAACTGACATGGAACTTACCGGACTCTCTTTCATTGGCAATTACCGCGGCTCTTCGACGGGCGCGGGATTTCAGGCCGCCAACCCTCAGACCGGAGCGACCCTGCAGCCCGCCTTCCACTCCGCCACCCCGGAGGAAGTCGACCGCGCCGTCCGGCTTGCCGCCGAAGCTTTCACCCCCTACTCCCAAACCAGCGGCAAAGCGCGAGCGGCATTCCTCCGTCGCGTCGCTGATGGTTTCGAAGTCCATCGCCAGGAACTGGCCGAACGGGCGCATCTTGAAACTGCATTGCCCATGCCCCGCCTGCTGGGGGAGGTGGGTCGCACTGCCGGGCAGTTGCGCATGTTTGCCGGGGTGGTGGAAGAGGGATCCTGGGTGCAGGCCCGCATTGATCCCGCACTGCCCGAGCGCCAGCCCCAGCCGCGCCCCGATCTTCGCTCAATGTTGCGGCCTCTCGGCCCGGTTGTCGTCTTCGGAGCCAGCAACTTCCCGCTCGCTTTCTCCGTTGCAGGGGGAGACACCGCGTCCGCGCTTGCTGCAGGCTGTCCCGTGGTGGTCAAGGCCCACCCCGCGCACCCTGGGACAAGCGAGCTCGCCGCACAGATTCTCTCTGAGGCCATTGCTGCGGAGGGCCTGCACCCCGGCGTCTTCTCCCTGCTCTTCGACCGGGGACTGGAGGCGGGAACAGCACTGGTGCAGCATCCGCTTGTCTGCGCTGTGGCGTTTACCGGCTCGCTCCGCGCAGGCCGCGCGCTGATGGACCTGGCCGCTGCCCGTCCCCATCCCATCCCCTGCTTCACCGAGATGTCCAGCGGAAACCCGGTCTTCGTGCTGCCGGGAGCACTGCGCAAAGGTGCGGGCGCTTTGGCCAAGAGCCTCTTCGCATCGTTCACACTGGGCGCGGGCCAGTTCTGCACCAAGCCGGGCATTGTCCTTGTCCCCGATACGGAGGAAACGGGCGACTTCACGCTGGAACTGGCCGGACAGGTGGATCTCTCCGGTTCCTTCACCCTGCTCACAGCCGGAATCGCTCGCGAATACAGCCGCGCAACCCAGGCTCGGGCATCGCAGGCGACGCTTTCAGCCCATTCGAAGGAGCCGGAGCATACTTCCGCATTCTCTGCCAGGGCCGCGCTCTTTGAAGCCAAGCTGGACAAGCTGCTGGCGGACCCGTCGCTCGCGGATGAGATCTTTGGCCCGGACACGCTGTTGGTCCACTGCGGCAAACCGAAGGACTTTCTGCGCGCCGCTGCCGCACTGGACGGACACCTGACCGCTACGCTGTTCGGCGACGAAGAGGACCTCGCGGCCAACCGCGAGCTGATTCACATCCTCGAACAGAAGGCCGGGCGCCTGATCTTCAACGCCTTCCCTACGGGCGTCGAAGTGACCCACGCCATGGTTCACGGTGGACCGTATCCATCAACGTCGGACCCGCGCTTTACTTCGGTCGGCTCACTGGCGATTTACCGCTTTGCGCGCCCTGTCTGCTTTCAGGGTTTCCCGGATGCGATGCTTCCGCCGGAGTTGCAGGATGCGAATCCGCTTGGCATCGCACGGCTGCGTGACGGCAAGCCGGAGATTCAGTAACGGTCCGACCAAGTGATTCTGTGCTTCGCCGGAAGCGGTCACGGAGGAAAGTGGCTCCGAGGACACTGTTTTCTAGAGTTTTTAGCTGTTTTGGGGCTGAAAACGGCAGAAAATTGAGTAGTTCTGTTTACCGATGAGTACATAGGTGTAATTTCCAAGCTGTTCATTGCATTTAGGTTACTGGAAACGTGGCGCCCCAAAAGCGGGCTTTGGAGGGGGGAGGGGGTGGGTACCCTTCACGGTATAAACCGGTGACATCCCTGACCGCTCATTCCCTCATTTCGATTGTGCG
>CAYNGB010000061.1:0-310 GCA_964396795.1 uncultured Occallatibacter sp.
TGTCGGAGATGCGCCCGGTCTAAAACGTACGATATCCCCCCGGTCTGTACCGTCTGTACCCCCACCCCCCTCCCCCTCCAAAACCCACCTCCGGAGGAGCCAAAGTTCACGTAACACTAAAGGAATGAATAATTTGTAAAATAGACCTATGTACTCATCGGTAAACAGAAAGTCCCGATTTTCCCCTGTTTCTGCCCCCAAATTGCCTTGAAACCTCAGAAAATGCCGTATCCGAAGCCTCTGTTCACTGCTCACTGTTCTCTGTTCACTGTTCTCTGTTCACTGTTCTCTGTTCTCTGTTCACTGTTCT
>CAYNGB010000061.1:410-25156 GCA_964396795.1 uncultured Occallatibacter sp.
CTGTTCACTGTTCCCTGTTCACTGTTCTCTGTTCACTGTTCCCTGTTCACTGTTCTCTGTTCACTGTTCCCTGTTCACTGTTCCCTGTTCACTGTTCTCTGTTCACTGTTCACTGTTCTCTGTTCACTGTTCCCTGTTCACTGTTCCCTGTTCACAAACTCCACCACCTTCGGCGCCATTTGCGCAGCACACTGTACCGGCGCCAGGTGACCGCAGCCCGCGATCACATCCAGTTCCGATTGCGGTACGAGCTGATGGATCCTCTCGCCTTGGCTGAGTGGCGTGATGCGGTCTTCCGCGCCCCACACAATCAGTACCGGCATCTTCAACCCCGGCAAGAGACCGTCCGTAGCGTCGCGCCCCGTTAGCATCGACGCCAGCGCCCGATGGATCACCCACGCATTCCTCCTGGCATGGCGCAGGATGTCGCTGGCGACAAAGCCCGGCACCCTCGGCGGGTGCGCCATCAGCAGCGCATCCAGCTGGTCCAGTTCCCCCGCCGAAGTGGGAGTGAACAGCCGCGTATCCCACGCCGGCCTCGCGAAGATGCCCGCGCTGTCGAAGAGCATCAGCCGCTGCACCCGCTTCGGGTGCTCCGCCGCAACGCGCTGCACGATCCAGCCGCCCATCGACCACCCGCCCAGGTCCACCTGCTTCAATCCCAGGGCGTCAAAGAACCCCACCACCACCCCAGCCTCATCGGGCACAGAATAGGAAAAATCCGCAGGCCGGGCGCTCTGGCCGTATCCGGGCAGGTCGGGCAAATACACCCTATAGCCGGCCCTGGCGAAGTAGGGTGCCAGGTTGCGCCAGTCCTCCGCGCGCCCGCCCAGTCCATGTACCAGCACCACCACCGGCCCATCCGCCGGTCCGAGCGCGTAGTAGTGCATGCGAATTCCGGCCACCGTCGCCGAGAGGCTCTGCACGCCGGAAAGGCGCATGCGAAGTTCGGTCATGGCATTGAAAAACCGAACCGGCCGTGCCCAGAACCACGCCGCGGTAATCGCCGCCAGCGCCAACACCGCGCCCACAACCCAATTCAGCTTTCGGTAACCCCTCACTTGCCCTCCCGTGCCTTCGCCTCAAGGGCCTGCGCCCGCTGCCAGCCTGTTTCCATCACCCGCACCGTCACCGGGTCGAGCGCCAGGGCACTGTGGCTATTCCACTCCGCCCGCTCCACCCACCGCGCAGCATCCGCATCGGAGCCTACCTGTAACGTCCCCCCCACCACCCGGCACAGGTAGTCCGCAATCACGTAATGGTAGCGAACCCGCTCGCCGTCACGATGAATGCGATCCAGTAGTTCGATCAGTTCCACCGGTTCGACTATCAGGCCGGTCTCTTCCCGCACCTCGCGAACCACGCCATCCGGCAATGCTTCCCCCACCTCCAGCAGTCCCCCGGGCAGCGACCAATCCCCTTTCGAAGGTTCGTTCCCACGCCGCACCAGCAACACACGGCCCTCATTCTCAACTACAGCACCTACGCCCAATAGCGGCGCTTCAGGAAACTCTCTATCCATGATTCTCCATTGTCATAGCTCCTTATCTACGATAGTGCGCCGCCCCGAGCATCGCATAAGCAGCCTCTATCGCACCACATCGCGCCACGCGCCGCAGGTGCATCGTTTGAGGGGAGGTATCATCAAAAGGAGTGAAGGGGGAAAGATGGTGGAATTCACTCTGCGAATCGATGGCATGCACTGCGCCTCCTGCATCCGGCGAGTCACCCAGGCTTTGGGCTCGGCCGAGGGGATCCAGGTGGAGGAGGTTCGCTTAGGTGCGGCGCGGCTCAATGGCCCCTCCACCTCCGCATCCATCGATCTCGCCATAGCCGCTCTGGCCAAAGCCGGTTATACCTCACATCTGGAGCAATAGCGGCTTCGTGACCACTCCTACGACAGAATTGCTGACGCTGCCCGTGCTCGGCATGACCTGCGCCTCCTGTCAGCATCATGTGGAAGGCGCTTTGCGTTCCACGCCGGGGGTCCAGTCCGCGCACGTGGACCTGATAGCCAACAGCGCCAGCATCGAGTTCGATCCGGCCATTGCCACTCCCGACGCGCTGGTTGAGGCCGTTCGCTCAGCCGGATACGACGCAGTGCTACCTCGCCCCGACGCCCTCGAAGCCGCATCCCGAGGCGACGCTCTCGCCGATGCCGCCGAACTGAAAGCGTGGACCACACTGGCTGCGGGTGCCGCGGCCATGTTGCTCGCCATGCCTCTCGGTACCACCATGAGCGGGTTCGACCACGTTCTAATGCGATTTCTACCGTGGCTCTATGCCGCGCCGCCCGATCTGCTGCGCTGGTCCTTACTGGTGCTCACCACGGTCCTCATGATCTGGGCCGCCCGCGGCATATATGCCAACGCCGCTCACGGCCTGCGCCATGGCTCCACGAACATGAACACCCTGGTAAGCCTCGGCACCGGTGTGGCCTTTGCCTACTCCGCCTATGCCACCATCTGGCCGGCCGACGGGCGACAGGTTTACTACGACGCAGTACTGCTGATCATCGGATTTCTGCTGCTGGGCAAGGCCCTCGAGGCCCGCGCTAAGCGTCGTGCCCTGGCTGCACTCGACTCTCTCAGCCGCCTGCGCCCCGTCACCGCCCGCCGCATCCGCAACGGCGCTGAGTCGGTTGTTCCTCTCGACGAAATCCAACCCGGCGATAGTGTGCTGGTCCTGCCCGGCGAGCGCTTCCCTGTCGATGCTGAAATTCTTGAAGGCCGCACTACCGTAGACGAGTCTATGCTCACCGGCGAGTCGGTTCCCCTGCCGCGCGACCCGGGTGGCCGCGTCCTTGCCGGTTCGCTCAACTACGACGGCGCTGTGGTTTGCCGCGCCCAGTCGCTGGGCGAAGCCACGGTTCTGGCCCAGCTCACGCGCATGGTCCAGCAGGCTCAGTCCTCGCGGGCCCCCATGGAGCGCCTCGCCGATCGCGCCAGTTCCATTTTTGTGCCTCTGGTGCTGGCCCTGGCCCTCCTTACCTTTCTCGTCTGGCTCATTACAACGAATTCCCTGCAATTGGCTTTAGCCACCACCGTTTCGGTATTGGTGATCGCCTGCCCCTGTGCCATGGGCCTCGCAGTACCAGCCGCGCTCACCGTCGCCGTGGGCCGCGGTGCGCAACTTGGCGTGCTCTTCAAAGGCGGTGAGGCGCTGGAGCGGCTCTCCCACCTGGATGTGATCCTGCTGGATAAGACCGGTACCCTCACCGTAGGCCGCCCCGTTCTATCCAGAATTCATACCATCCCGGGATTCAAGGAAGACGACCTGCTACGCATGGCGGCAGCAGCGGAGGAACGATCGAACCACCCTCTAGCTCACGCCATCGTGGATCACGCACGCGGACGCGGCATTACCTGGGCTCCGGCTGAGAACGTCCAGATCTTGCCCGGCCGGGGATTGACCGCGAGAGTCGAGGATCGCGACTGCCGCATCGGTAACGAGATATTCTTCCGCGAGTCCTCCGTTCGCCTCGCCGACACGGTTCCGCCAGTCAAACCGGGTGTCACGCGGCTTTGGATGGCCATCGACGGTCAGCCCGCGGGAGCCTTCGATGCCCGCGACGCATTGCGTCCCGACGCTGCCGCCGCGGTGGCCTCTCTGCGCAAAGCGGGCCTGCGCGTCATTATGCTTACCGGCGACACCGCCGCAGCCGCCGCGCCGATTGCCCAACAGGCGGGAATCTCCGAGGTTGAGTCGGGGCTGGATCCTGCAGGCAAGCTGGCCCGCATTCGCGCCTTGCAGCGCGGCGGTCTGAAGGTGGCCATGGTAGGCGACGGCATCAACGACGCCGGCGCACTGGCCCAGGCTGACGCAGGCATCGCCATGGGCACCGGCGCCGACCTGGCTCAGGAAGCCGGGGACGTGCTTCTACTGCGCGCCCAGCCCGCTGCCATTCCCGCCGCCCTCCACCTGGCCCGCTCCACCGTGCAGATCATGCGCCAGAACTTGATCTGGGCGGCAGCCTACAACGTGATTGGCATTCCCCTGGCCGCGGGCGCGCTCTACCCCGCCTTCCACATTCTGCTCAGCCCTTGGGTAGCCGCCGCCGCCATGGCTCTGAGCTCGGTGAGCGTGCTCTCCAACAGCCTCCGCCTCCGCCGATGGCGCCCCGATCTCATTACGGGCGCAGCGGCAGGATAGACTAACTCCAGGGCCTTTTCGTGCGCATCCTGACCCGCTACATTCTCGGCGAGATTCTCTCCCACACGCTCATCGGCTGCGCGCTTTTCACCTTCATTCTCTTCATGCGCGACTTGCCCACCATTCTTGAAACGGTGGTCCGCAACAGTTCCACGCTGACCAGTATGGCGGAGATTTTTCTCTTCACCCTACCCAACACCTTTAAAGTCACCATTCCCATGGCGGTCCTTGTGGGCATCCTGCTGGGTCTGAGCCGCCTGGCTTCTGACAGCGAGATCATCGCCATGCGGGCCTCGGGCCTGGGCATCGGCTACTTCGTACGCGTCGCTTCCATTGTGGCCGTCGTCGGCACGCTGCTCGGCCTCGTCAATTCGCTCTTTGTCGCCCCCCGTGCCAATCAGGCCATTCTTGACATGGAGCAGACTCTGGCCACTTCTCAAGCCTCCTACCAGATCCAGCCCCGCGTCTTCTATGAGGACTTTAAGGACAAGGTGCTCTACGTGCAGGACGTCGTTGCCGGAACCGGCGCAGCCAACTGGCGCCAAGTCTTCATGGCAGACGTCACCGATCACAACAACCCCATCATCACCACCGCTGCCTCCGCCACCGTCGCCAGCGACACTCCGCAGGAACTGCTGATGCGGTTGCGTAACAGCTCGCAGCACCAGACCGTGGCCGGGCAGCCTCAAACCTACAACATCTCTACTTTTGCCACCACCGATCTGCCGCTCACTCTCAGCCAGCAGAATGACGTGCATCTAGGCCGCCTCGACACTGCTATTTACGCACTGCCCATGAATCTGCTTTACGCCCGCACACAAGGCCACGGTCCCAAGCGCTTCCAAATTGAGTTGGAGAGCCGCTTCTCTTATCCTGCCGCCTGCCTGGTGCTGATGCTGATCGGTGTTCCTCTCGGCGTGTCTTCGCGGCGGGGCGGCAAAAGCTCGGGCTTTGTCTTTACTCTTCTGCTGGTTTGCCTCTACTACATCCTTTCTTACACCGGCATTGCGCTCAGCCGCCAAGACAAGATTCCTGCCTTCGCCGGCGTGTGGCTGGCCAACCTGCTCTTCGCCGCGGCCGGCGTCTTTCTGCTCTGGCAGATGGCCCGCGGCGACACCATGTTGGGAGCCATTACGGGATGGTTCTCCAAAACTCCTAGCCTGAATTCAGCTGCAAAAACCAACGGAAAGCACTTCTCCGCCCTTTTGGAAAGGCTACAGCCGCGGGCGGCGCGGGTTGGCTCGCGCAATGCCTTCCCCCGCATTCTCGACGAATACGTCATGCGCGAGTTTCTACTCACCTTCTTCCTGGTGCTGGCCAGCTTTGTGATGCTCCTTCTGCTCTTCACATTCTTTGAGCTGGTGGGTGACATTCTGCGCAACCGTATCGCCCTCACGACGGTCGGCGAATACCTCGTCAACCTGACACCCAGCATGCTCTACACCATCACCCCGCTGGCAGTCCTGATCGCCGTGCTGGTCACCTTCGGTGTACTCAATCGCAACAGCGAGATTGTCGCCATGAAGGCCACCGGCATCAGCCTCTATCGCCTGGTGATCCCCGTTGTCTCGATCGCCGCAGTCCTCGCTGTCGGCCTGTTTCTCTTCGACGAGTTTTACCTGCCCCAGGCCAACCGCAGGCAGGAAGCCTTGCGCAGCACCATCAAGGGCCGTCCTCCACAGACATTTCTTCACCCTGAGCAGAAGTGGATCTTCGGCCAGCCGCACCCAGGTGAGCCCGGCCGCATCTTCTATTACCAGTTCTTCGATCCCGACCGCAACGAGTTTGCCAATCTCTCAGTCTTCGAGTTTGACCCTGCTACCTTTGCGCTTTCGCGCCGCATCTTTGCCACTCGCGCCTTTTGGAACACGGATTCCAATTCATGGGTCTTCCAGCAAGGTTGGCAACGCGACTTCACCGGCGCCAATGTGACTGAAGGCTCCTATCAGGAGTTCAAACAAACAGGCTTCGCCGAGATTCACGAAGATCCCGGCTACTTTAAAAAGGAGAACCTGCAATCGCAGGAGATGAACTTCGGCCAACTCCGGAGCTATATCCGGGACCTGGGCCAAAGCGGTTTTGACACAATGCGCCTGCGCGTAGCGCTGTGGCACAAGCTCGCCTACCCGCTCATCGCCATCGTCATGGCCGTACTGGCCATTCCTTTCGCTCTCTCGATGGGCCGGCGCGGCTCTCTGACCGGCATTGCCGTGGCCATTTCCGTGGCTCTTGCCTACTGGGTCATTGATGGACTCTTCGGCGCCATGGGCAATGTGAATTACCTGCCCGCCGCACTGGCCGCGTGGAGCCCCGACGTGCTCTTCGGCCTTGCCGGAGGGTACCTGCTGCTGCGCACCCCCACATAAAGCGTGTCTCCAGCGCCGCTTGCCACACCCTGTTCTCCGCGCACCGCTCTCCCCGTACAATAGAGAAATGCTTCGCGATATGGCCCCGCTCTTCGGATACATGCGCCGCTACCGCTGGGGATACGTGTGGGGCACTCTCTCCTGCATCGCCACCAATGCCGTCTGGGTTCTGTTTCCCAAGGTTCTGCAGGCGGCCATCGACGGGCTCGACAACGGCGTGACCCGGCGCCGCATTCTGCTCTTCGCCGGCCTGCTCATCGCGATTGCCCTGGTCAAGGGCGTCTTTCTCTACGCACAGCGCTGGATTCTTATTGGCATCTCGCGCGATATTGAGCTCGACCTGCGCAACGACCTCTTCCGCAACCTTGAAGGACAGGACTCGGGCTTCTACCAGCGCTATCGCACCGGCGACATCATGGCCCGGCTTACCAACGACCTGAATGCCGTACGCATGCTCCTGGGCCCGGCCCTCATGTATAGCGCCAATACCGTGTTCTTCACCGTCGGCGCCTTATTCTTCCTGCTTCACATCAGCCCCTACCTCACCCTGGTCGCATTGGCCCCCGCGCCCCTGGCCAGCATTCTTGTCCAATATCTCGGCCGCAGGATTCACGACCGCTTCGAACGGATCCAGGAGAGCTTCTCTGAGATATCTTCGCAGGCCCAGGAAAACTACTCCGGCGCCCGCCTAGTGCGCGCGTTTGCCCGCGAGGAGTCGCAGATCACGCTGTTCGAAGGCCTCAACCGCCGCTACATCAGCCGCGCCCAGCGTCTGGTTCAACTGATGGGCATGCTATGGCCCACACTCGAGTTCATCCTCGGCGTCTCCATGGTGATCACCCTGCTAGCCGGGGGACACCTGGTGGTCGCTCATCGCATCACGCCCGGCGAGTTCGTGGCCTTCAACACCTACATGATCTTGCTCATCTGGCCCATCATCGCGGTGGGTTGGGTGGTTAATATCTTTCAGCGCGGCACAGCTTCAGTCAAACGCATCGACGAGCTGCTGCAGGCCCGACCAGCAATCGACGACAGCGCCGCCGATCCTGCGATTCCCGCTGATGCCGTGCTCCATGGCGACATCGAGTTCCGCGATCTGAGCTTCAGTTACGGCGACACACCGGTATTGCACAACGTCTCCCTGACCGTCCCCGCCGGGTCAAGCCTGGCCATTGTCGGTCCCACCGGCTCGGGCAAGACCACCCTGGTCAACCTGCTTCCGCGGCTCTATGAGGCACCCCTGGGATCGCTGCTGATCGATGGCCGTCCAGTGAACGAATTTCCTCTGGCTGTGTTGCGACGCAACATCGGCATGGTTCCCCAGGAAACATTTCTCTTCAGCGAGACGATTCGCGAAAACTTGGCCTTCGGCGCACCTCATGCCAGCCCCGAAGATTTACTCGAGGCAGCCGAGGCCGCGCATATCCGGCGCGAGTTCGAGGAGTTCCCGCAGGGCTTTGAAACCATGGTTGGCGAGCGCGGAGTCACCCTCTCCGGCGGACAGAAACAGCGTGCGGCCATTGCCCGCGCCCTGCTGCGCCGCCCCGCCGTCCTCATCCTCGATGACGCCCTGGCCAGTGTTGACACTTACACTGAAGAACGCATCCTGGGCGGCCTGCGCACTTACACCGCGGCCGCAACCACCATCCTCATCTCTCACCGCGTCTCCACGGTGCGCAATGCAGATCAGATCGCGGTGCTCGACCATGGGAGGATTGTTGAAATCGGCCGCCACGAGGAGTTACTCGCCCTGGACGGCTACTATGCCGGTCTCTATCAGAAACAGCAGTTGGAAGAAGAGCTGACTGTGGCTGGATAGCCTGCTCAGGCTGTCCAGTTGGAACCAGCCGCGGCATCCCTTGCGCCGTCGAAACCGGATTGCCTGCGCGCGGGCATAACGACCGGCTGAGGCGTAGCGCCAATGGAATTGCCATCCATGGCCGCCTCCCGCCAAGCGCCACGCACATTTCTCACACACGCGATCACCTGCTCGAACTTCTCTCTGGAGTTGGCCTGCGAGCCTTGCAGCATGAGCGCGAACATGGCCACATAAAACTCAGCCAGCGCCTCTGCCGGCTTTCCGCCAATGTCCATGTTCAGGGTTGCCTGCAGATGAATCACGATGTCCAGGGCGCGCTTGACCGCGGCGCGGCGCTGGCTGCTGTCTCCGCGCTCGACCGCATCGATGGCGTGATACATGAAGCGGATGATTCCGCCGTAGAGCGCGATTGTGAGCTCTACGCCGGAAGCTCCCTCCAGCGTGCAAGTCTGGTACTGATCCATTCTGAAGCTCCTATCCGTTCTGGGCCGAACTGTATCCGGTGATTGCGCTATACATCTGGTTGATTTCCTGGATCTGCTCCGGAATGGACTGCAGCACCTGGTTAGCTGCATTCAGTTCTGTAGTCAGGCTCGCCTTCTGCGTGGCAATCAGCGCCTCCTGCTTTGAGACGTCGTCGTTCAGCGTCGTCTCCTGGCTGCTGTCCTCGCTCAGGGCCAGGCTGATCGCGCCTCCAGTGGCGCTGCTGTTGCCCAGGCTGTCCAATGTATTGGTGAACGTCGACCCGAAGCTGCCCGTGGCTTGGAAGAGTTGCACAACCTGGTCGAAGTTGCTGTTCAGCGCATTGCTCAGCGTGTCGCTGTCGAGAGTGATCGTTCCGTCGTCACTTGCACTGGCCGTGATGCCCAGGGAGATGAGCGAGTTAATCGTATTCGAGCCAAAGACCGTACTCACTGCCGACTGCAATCCCTCCTGCAACTGCGCCAGAACCGACGCACCGTACAATGGCTCCGGATTGCCCGACGAATCCTTTCCCTCCTGTGTATTGATGGCCTTCATCGTGGTGTTGTAGTCATTCACGAAAGTGGTGATCGCGGATTCGATGCTTGAGGTATCGTTAGCGATCACCACCTGCACGCTCTCCGGGGTGGAACCGGAGCTGGAACTGCCTGTCGAGAGCAGTTGAAAAGTTACTCCCGGGACGGCGTTGGTCACCGTGTTCGAAGCGCTGGTGAGCGTAACTCCGTCTACGGTCAACGTAGCGTCCGCACCATTTTGAATCGTAGCGAGCCCCAAACCCGTGTTTGTATCGGCACTAGTCGAGTCCGCCAGCGTCGTCGGGCTGCCGGGATTGCTGGTCGAGTCCGCGATCGTGATCTGTCCGGCGGAGCCACTTGTTCCGCTAACCAGCGAGAGCCGCACCGTACCGTCAGAATTGGTCAATACGCTCGCTGTTACGCCCGGGTCCGCAGCATTGATCGCCGCAGAGAGCCCGGAAAGTGTCGCCGCACTGTTGCCGTCGCCTACGTTGACTGTTTGCCAATCTCCTGTTCCCACTTTGAATGTGATGCCGCCCGTAAGCACATCCGAGGCGCCTACCGCATCGGACGCTGCGCTCGATGTCTGGGCGAGGTTCTGCACGGTGATGGTATGCGTGCCGGCAACCGCCGTCGCGCTGGCCGAAGACAGGTTCAGCACATTGGGGTCTGAACTGGACCCGGTCTTGTAAGCCAGCGTGCCGCTGAAGTCGGTCAGGCTTTGCAGATCGGTCGAAAGAGTGGAGATTTGCGTGCCCAGGCTGGAGAGAGCCGTGTCCTTGCTCTGCAGGCTGGTCAATTGGGTCTTCCAGGGCGTCTCCACCGCCTGCAGGTTGGTCACGATCTGATTCACCGTGGTCGTCACATCGAAGCCCTGGCCGCTGGTGGCGGAGCCAAAACTCAAACCGACAGTACCCATACGCTTCCTCTCGTGCATTTCATGATCAGATGAAGGACCAAGCCGCGCCGGGGAAAATTAGGAAACTCCAAAATGAAAGCGCGGCTCCCCGCAATGCAAACGGGGAAGCCGGTTCTGATCCGCCTCCCCCGCTCCGCTCCTGTTCCACGTGGATGCCCCCTGACTTACTGGAGCAGTTTGGTAATTAACTGCTGCGATTGGTTGGCCTGCGACAGGGCGGCAATGCCGGTTTGGCTCAGAATCTGATACTTCGACATGTCCGAAGTCGCCTGACCGTAATCGGTTGCTGTTACGTCGTTCTCAGCCGCAAGCGTGTTGGTGCTTTCTGTGCTCATCACATTCGAAACCGCTTGCAGGGTGTTAATGTCCGCGCCCGCCGTGCCGCGGTCCGTGGCCACGGTCTTGATCGCAGTGGTAATCAGTCCAAGCTCGGTCTGCGCAGTCCCTGCGTCGGTGAATCCGGCGGTCGTCAGTCCAAGGTCCGCAGAAGAACCCACAGTTGCGCCAATGGTGGCGTCATTCGACTGGGACAGAGTGCCGTCAGAGGTATACACGGTGGCTGCCGTGGCGCCGAACACCGCAATCCCGTTGTATTCGGTATTGGTGTTGATCTTGTCGATTTCACCCAGGATCTTGGTGTACTCGGCATTGGCTGCCGTCACCTGGTCGCCGCTCAAGGTGCCGTTCGAAGCCTCGGTCGCCAGCGTTACCGCGCGGTTGAGCAGAGTGGTCACCTGTGAAAGAGCTCCGTCCGCCACCTGAAGCATGTCAACGCCTTCTGAAGCGTTCGCTGCCGACTGTGACAGCGCGGTTGAAGATGCCTGCAAGCCATTGGCAAGGGCCAGACCGGCTGCGTCATCCGCCCCGGAGTTGATGCGCGAACCAGAGGACAACTGCTGCAAAGTCTTGCTCAAACTCGCTTGCGTCTGGTTCAGATTGTTCTGCGCGTAGACTGCAGAGATGTTATTCAACACACCCAGGGACATGGGTTTCTCCTTGTTGGATGCATGGATTTGCGGCCCTTCCCGAGTGCATGCTCCCATTGTTTTATGAGGCCCTGGGTTGCTGCTGCCGGAAATGTTGCCGCTGCATCTGGCCCCTTCTTCGGCGTCTCCCCCGGCGACTTTATGCCTTTGCATTTTTGTCCTCACTGGGACACTGTTCTACCGCCGTTTCTAATCTTTTAATCTTTCTCCCACTCGGCCGATAACCATCTTGAAGGAGTTGCACGTCGATGATCGAACTCACCAGACTCAACGGCAGCCCCATGGTGCTGAATAGCGATCTCATCAAGTCGGCCGAGGCTTCGCCAGACACCATGCTCACCCTTATTAATGGGGAGAAGCTGATGGTGCGCGAAGAACCTGCGGTGGTGGTGGAGCGAGTGCTGGCCTACCGCGCCCGTCTTCTGGCCACGGTGGCCCGCCGCCTGCCCGTTGGCGATCTGCAAAGGCTCGCATCTCTGGCCAGCCTCGAAGTCTCCGGCCAGCCCCATCTCTCCGCGCCGGATGCGAAGCCAGCCCCAGGCCGCAACGGCTGACTGGCTGGTTCGTCCACGCACACCGTTCCCTCCAAAGGAGGAGCACTCGATGGACAAAGCGAGCATCGTCGGAGCTTTCCTGGCGGTTGCCGGGATTATTGCAGGGCTGCTGATCGAAGGCGGGAACCTGGGTCAGATCCTGCAGCCTACCGCAGCGCTCATCGTGTTTGGAGGCACCATGGGCGCGGTTCTGCTGCAGTTTCCCCTCTCCACCGTTGCCGCAGCTTTCCGCCGCATGGCGCTGGTCTTTGTTGCGCCCAGCAGGCACAACGACCAGCTCATCCGTCTTCTGATCAGCTTTGCCAACAAGGCCCGCCATAACGGCGTCGTTTCTCTCGACGCCGATCTCCAGGCCATCCAGGACCCGTTCCTTAGACAGGCCGTTATGCTGGCGGTTGACGGAACTGAGCCTGCCGAATTGCGCAAGATCATGCGCGTCAGCCTCGATTCCGCTTCTGAGATTGAGGAACGCCTTCCCGCAGTCTTTGAATCCGCGGGCGGCTTCTCCCCCACCATCGGCATTCTCGGTGCGGTTCTGGGTCTCATTCAGGTGATGCAGCATCTCGACAACATACAGGAAGTGGGCCGCGGCATTGCCGTCGCTTTCGTGGCCACCATCTACGGGGTCGGCATCGCCAACCTCTTTTTTCTGCCTTTTGCGGGAAAGATGCGCATCCTGCAGCGCGAAGATCACCAACGCCGCGAGATGATGCTGGAAGGCGTGATCTCCATTCTCGAAGGCATGAACCCCCGCATGATCGAGGTCAAGCTATCAGGCTTCCTCACCGATTCCAGTCACCAGAATGTGGAGCGCGCGGCATGAATCCCAGGGTTCACCGCAGCCGCGTGAGTCAAGAACGGTGGCTGGTCTCCTATGCCGACTTCATCACCCTTCTCTTTGCCTTCTTCGTGGTTCTGTATGCCTTCGCCAAAGCCGATCAAAAGAAGCAGACCCAGGTGACTGTCGCCATCGACACAGCCTTCCAGTCGCTCGGTATTCTCTCCGGCGTCCCCGGCCGCCCGCCGGCATCCGGAGAAGCCGGGCTCCCGCTAAATAGCGTCATGGCGGAAGATGTGCTGTCACCCGGGAAGGTTCGGGACGATCTGAACCAGATCCGCCGCGAACTGGAGCACACGCTATCAAACCAGATTGCCCAACACTCAGTTTCCATTCAAATGGGAAGAGACGGGTTGGTCATCAGCCTGCGCGAAGCCGGCTTTTTTAACTCCGGCTCTGCGGATCCGCGTCCCGAGACCCTCAACAGCCTGCGCAAGATCGCCAACTCTCTCGCCGGTTCCGCATACGATGTGCGCGTTGAGGGCCACACGGACAACGTCCCCATTCACAATGCGGAGTTCGACTCAAACTGGGAGCTCTCTTCGGCCCGCGCCACGCGCATTGCCCGGCTCTTCCTCGACCTGCGCGCCATTTCCCCCGACAGGCTCTCCGCCGCAGGCTATGCGGAGTTCCACCCTGTCGCTGCCAATTCCACAGCCGCCGGACGCGCCGAAAATCGTCGCGTAGACCTAGTCATTCTGCCTCGTACCCGGATCGACTTCTCCGCGCTTGCCCCTCCCGCTCCAATAGGCAAGTGGCGCAAGATCACAGACGACTAAGACACCGGCTTGCCGACTAGATTCCCCTACTCCACCCCCAGCACTTTCACAATCACACGCTTCCGCCGCCTGCCGTCGAACTCTGCATAGAACACCCGCTGCCACGTCCCCAGGTCCAGCCGCCCTGCAGTCACTGGCAGGGTCGTCTCGTGGTGCAGCAAGAGAGACTTCAGATGCGCATCCGCGTTGTCTTCGCCAGTCAAATGATGCTTGTAGTCTGGTCGCGCCGGGGCCAGCTCTTCCAGCCACTTGCCGATGTCTTCAATCAGCCCGTTCTCCAGGTCGTTCACATAGATCGCCGCGGTAATATGCATCGGCGAAACAAAGCAGAGCCCGTCCTTCACCCCGCTACGCTTTACAATCTCTTCTACCTGGTCGGTAATATGCACCATCTCGCGGCGTTTCTTGGTTTCAAAAACCAAATACTCGGTATGACTTTTCATAACGGCCTTCCTGGTGTCTGTCGCGCCCATGTCAGATTCGCGCCTTAGCCTATATCCTAAAGACTGTCGTTGTGACCCCAAAAGACTCAAGTGACCCAGCCCAGCGCTCCAATTGCCGAAACCCTCTCCCAGCGCGGGCTTGATCTGCTTGCCGCCGGCTCCGCTACTCAAGCGGCCCGGGCCTTTCGCGCCGCCATCGCCGCCGACCCGGCTTATTACGAAGCACATCACGGCCTCATCCGCGCTCTGCGAGACGCCGGGTGTCTCGAGCAATCCATAGCTGCTGCCCTCGCACTCGTGGCGCTCACTCCTCAGGACCCGCTGGCCCACACTGCCCTCTCGATCAGCCTGCAAGATGCCGGCCACGTGCCCCAGGCTGAAGCCGCCGCCGCACGCGCCCGCATTCTGGAGTGGAAGATTCAGTTGCAATCCCCGCCCCAGGAAAGATCCCTGCCGTGAAGTCCGGACAGCGCCTCGACTCGGCCCAGCGCCTCCGCCGCATGCATCATCAGCTGGCGCTCGCCTACGGCCCGCAGCACTGGTGGCCAGCACACACGCCCTTTGAAGTGATTCTCGGTGCCTATCTCACCCAAAACACCGCATGGAAGGCAGTCGAGCGATCGCTCCAGAATCTGCGCGCCGTCGGAGCCCTCAACCTCGATGGCCTGCGCGCCCTCTCGCTCCCTGATTTGGAGCAACTCATCCGTCCTTCCGGCTTTCACACCCGCAAAGCGCCCGCCCTCAAGGCGTTCATCGACATGCTCGATGCGGAATTCGCCGGCTCCCTCGATGCCCTGGCCGTAACCCCTACCGCCGCCCTTCGCAGACGCCTGCTGGCTCTCCCGGGAGTGGGCCCCGAGACCGCCGACGCCATCCTCCTCTACGCTCTCCGTCACCCGGTTCCCGTAGCTGACGAGTACCTGCGCCGCATCGCCGAGCGCCATCGCCTTCTCACCCCCACGCCCGGTCGCACCCGCAAAGGATATGACGCACTGGTTCAGCTCACCCGTGACGCTTTTGCATCCGATCCCGTCCGCAACTATGCGCGCCTCTTCAATGAGTTCCATGCCCTCACGGTTGCCGTAGGAAAGACGCACTGCGGCAGAACCGCCGACTGCGCATCCTGCCCCCTCGCAGCCGATTTGCGTCGCGCCAGTTCCAATGCGAAATAATGCCTGGGCTCCCGACCAGTCCAGATAGTCGCCTGTGCGCTTAACAAGCGGGCGCCATCCCAGCGCCGCCCTGCAAGATTCCGTTCCCCTTGTCGCTCATGCACAGACTCAAGCCCCTTTGGCCTGCTGAATCTGATCCGCAATCACGCGCTTCAGATCCGCCGGCGAGTAGGTCGGCGACTTGATGAACTTGCCGTCTGGGCGCTTATGCACCTTCAAAACCGTGTGCCAATCCTCACGATGGGCGTTGCCGTTTTCCGGGTGAACCAGCTCAGGGCCAGATCCCCGCTCCAGCACTGCGTCGCACACGCTGCAGTGTGGCCAGGCCTTGCTCATGTTGCTGCGCTGCACTTCATCCCAGGCAGGCTGCGCTTTCACGCCCGCGGCGTTCAGTGCTCCATATGTGACGACAAGCTGGTCGATACACCCGTCCACATATTCCGCGAAGTCGGGGTTGCCGTTGGGGTCGGGAACCACAGCAATGCTGTCAATAATTGGGGCCTGCTCTTCGCCGTCCTTTCTGGGCATTGTCATCGTGACCGTGCAACCACAGCCTTTGACGAACTCCAGCGCCTCTTCAAAAACCAGCCGCGCACGCAGCAGACGCGTAGCCGGGTCAGGAAGCTCGGGAGATTCCTTTACCGGCTGGTCGAACTGCTTCATTAACGTCACGATGTCTTCCTGCGGGCGATAGGGCTTATCGTTCATTCAGTCCTCAATTCAACTTGACGGCTGCTGAGCGGCAGGGTCCGGTTCTCATCGTACACAGCCGGCGGCAGCCACACCTGCCACTGTACCTCACAAACCTGCCATGGGGGAGCACGCCACCTCAATGCGACCAGCGCGGTTCCGACCGTAGAGGCTACCACTCCTCCTGATCATTGTGCCAGTGAGGCATAGGAGTGGTATTCTGGCGCGTCGTCACATAGGAACGAGGAGGATGACTTGAGAAACGGCATCATAGTTGCTATTGGGGGATTGGCGCTTTTGGTCGGATGCGGAAACCAGGGGGACAAGGCTTCCAGCGTCCCTGCTACGCCCAAGTGGCAGGGCGCTCCTTACCATATTGCGTTTGACACGCAGGCTGCCAAACCGAATCCGACGGGCATCACTATTCCGGCCATCAAGTACACGGCAAATCCTGACGCGCTCGAGAACAGAGCTAGCCTCGTGGTGCGATTCGACTCTTCGGGAGTTGCGAAAGACCGGCCTATCATGGATCAGATGATTTTGCCCCCGGTCGATATCCATGGCGCGGAGGGCACTCTTCCCGCGAGCTATATGGATGTAGCAAACAAAGGGTTAACCACACTCGTTGGAGCCTACTGCATTAAAGGAAAAGTAAAGATATCCGTGGCCATTGCCAGGTCATCGCTCACCAGCCAAGCCGGAGATGCTGAAGTAGACGCGAAGCGCCTGTCAGATTGGCTGCCGATCGAGGTTGCGTTCAAGAACCCCCATCCAAAGTGCTAGGCCTGCGCCGCTGAAGGGGTAATCCAGATGCACGAGCCGCTCTCTGGGCGCGCTGGTTTTACTCTTGTCTGCCCAAAACTGCGTCGACAGACTTGCTGCTTCATTCCGCCGAACACGATATCCGGATTCATATCCTTAAGAAACAGCGCCTCTCTCTGAGTTCGTCTATCCGCTTGAAGTGGATTTCTTCGCACCCTGCGAGTCCGTCCCGCGCCTCTCCGGAACTGCGCTAGGCGTCTCAGACGAAACACATTTCCACAATTCCCGTTATCATCTTGCACATGTCAAAAGCTGCCGCAAGCACAGGAATCATGCCGACAGTGCTTGTTGCGGTCGAGCAATCCTTTCCAAGATCGCAGCGCGTCATTGACGATGGGCGGGCCGCCCAAGTACTGCCGTTTCCAGCGAGAGCGTTCGTTCGCTTACTTAGGTTGCACTGGATGAGAGATTGGCTCATAGGTATGAGCGAGAAGAGTGACCCCGGAATCTGGGGTGGCCTTTTGTGCAGGAAGCGTTACATCGATGACAAGGTTGCCGCAGACCGGAATGAAGTTGAAGCGATGGTGAGCCTGGGCGCAGGATTTGACACGCGCCCCTTTCGACTTCCGGCGCTCATCGGCCTTCCGATGTGGGAGATGGACCGGCACGAGAACATTGAGGCAAAAAAGAAGCGGCTGCGCAATGCGCTGGGGACAATTCCCGCGAATATCAAGCTGATCGCCGTGGACTTTGACTGCGACGACTTAGGCGCGATATTGGCATCACAAGGATACTCTGCGGACAAGCTGACATTCTTCGTGTGGGAAGCAGTCACTCAATACCTAACAGAACAAGGCGTGCGTGCGACCTTCGATTGGCTCGCCCGGGCAACATCGGGCAGCCGCCTCACCTTCACCTATGTCCGGAAGAGCTTCCTGACCGGTGAAAAACTCTTCGGATGAGAAAGTGGATACAGACGATTTGTTACCACCGGGCTTTGGCTGTTGGGGATGGAGCCTGAGGATTGTCCGGCGTTTCTCCGGGATTATGGATGGCGGGTCATAGAGGACGTCGGCTATGACGAGTTGGCGCACAGATACATTGGACCAACCAGACGTCAGTTCGCCTCAACGCCGGTGGAGCGAATAGTTTATGCGGAGCGAATATGATCCACCGCATCCCTGCGCGAGCAGTTCAGCGGTAGAGGAGGGCGAGTCCGGTGGCGAACTCGATCAAGGCCGTGAAATAGGCGAGCAGCTCGCGGAAAAGCACGCTCGGGCCGACACGCTGCCATGTGGTGGCGAAGTCGCCCGAAGCCAGACCGAGGAGGCCAAGGAAGATGGCGCCGGCAGCATAGACATATATACCGAGATTGGAAACAAGGCTGCGGTTCCGCATCGTTCCCTGGCCCCGGTTTCTGGCTCTGGTCGAGGGGCGGGCTACTCTTGAGTGAGTGTGTTAACTTCTATTCCAAGCCACAAGACGTCTGAGATCGATGAATGTCAAATGACAGCCGCCTATGAAATCCCACTTGAAGCCAAGGTATTTGCCTTTCTCTTCCAAGGCATCGAGGCACAACATCGCGGAAACTTTTCTGCGGCCAACAAGCTGATTGAGATTGCTCTTCGACTCACGGACGAGATGCCAGTCGATGAAGCGGATGGATTTCGTGCGCTCGGACGTTGTTCATTGACACTCCTTCGTGAGAAAGAGAACCGACCGGATGATGCAGCTAACGAGCGCCAAGAGGCGATGGCGGTGGTGGACCGGGTGTCGAACGCCGATCTCCCGCAAAAGAATCTTTACCCCGAGTTGATGTCGGCCTTGCTGATGGACTTGCATGAATACCGGCGAGCAATCCCTTTCTGTGAGGGGGCGGTTCAAAACAAGTTGGAAATGAATGAACCCATCGGAGTCGCGCACATGCTTTCTCGCGAGGGTCATTGTTACTCATATTGTGGCTTGAAGGATCAAGCGGCTATTCCATTGCGAGCAGCGTTGAAAATCCTTCGCGACTATCCTCAGGAGCCCACTCTCAACGAAGTCCTGATTGGATTGGGCAATGCGTTACGGAAGAGTTCCCCCGGTGAGGCCGAGGAACTCTACAAAGAGGCCGCTGATATCCACCTGGCAAAGGCCCATCTGGAATCGGCCACCGCGGCGTGGGTCAACCTAGGCGTCCTCTACGCTGAACAAGGGCGCAACTCTGAAGCATTGGATTACTACCGGCGCGCATTGGAGGTCCGGGAAAAGTCACCCGGTACTTCACCAATCCGAGTTGCGATGCTCTTGAACAATATCGCAAATTGCCACCGGCGTACACGCGATTTTGAGCAAGCGTTACAGCTAATCGATAGAGCGATTGAAATGCTCAACAAGGAAAACAATCCCAAGGTCGCCTCCGCATACGGATCGAAGGGCCAAATCCTGCAAGATGCCGGGAATGATGCCGAGGCTGTGGAATGGCTGCGAAGAAGCTATGCAGAACGCCAGAAGCAGCCAAACCCGGACTACGAGTTGATTATCGAAAACCTCGGATACGAAATTACTTCCCTTAACCATCTGGGAAGAGCTGAGGACGCCGCCGAAGCGGAAGCCAGAATGGCGAGCGCGAGGGAAACAATGAAAGCCTTTCCCAGTGCAAGTGTGGACGTGAGCGCTTTGACTGCGGAACCGGCCGGAGCGGTGCTAATTGAGTTGGCATTTGGCCCTCGGCCGGGAAGCAGATATGGCACACGCGACGCAGAGGCTGTGCTGGAACAGATATTCACGATTCTTTCAGCAGCAAAACTCGGGAACACCGGCAGTCGCGTGGTCACTCCAGAGAGCATCACTCTCATCCTCTATGGGGAGAATGCGCAGGCCATGTTCGAAGCAATGGAGCAGTTTTTGTCGGATCACCTCATCTTTGCAGGTGCGGTCGTGTCAATTCGGCAAGGCAAAAACGTCAGGCAGGTCGTGGTCCCATCAATCGTAAACTAGGCGCCATAAGGGGCTTTCAGCTTTGCGGCAAGCTCAAATACTTGCGTTCATGACTTCGCCCGCTGATCTTTGAGATCGTCGATCTTGTTGACCCAAATCCAGACTCTCACACGTTGTTCCTGGTGTCCTCGAGTAAAATCGTTTACGCGATGAAAACAGCGGCAATTCGCAGTGATTGGGTAGGCCGGGTCATCGACGGAAGGTTTACTCTCCTTCAATGGTTGGGCGGCTCTGAGGGGAGCGGCGTCTTCCTCACAGAACTGCTGGGCGATCGAACCCAGAAAGCCGCCATTAAGCTCTTTCCGGCTGCTCCCTTGGAGTCAGAAGCCTGCCTGGCTGTCTGGGCGGCTACAGCGACCCTGTCTCATCCTCACCTGATGAACCTGATTCATGCCGGACGCTGTCAGATCGACAATGACCCACTGCTCTACGCCGTGACTGAATACGCCGAAGAAGATCTCTCCCAGATTCTTCCCGAGCGCCCGCTCACGCCCACCGAGGCGAGAGAGATGCTCGATCCGGTCCTCGACGCGCTTTCCTATCTTCACCAGAGAGGATTCGTGCATGGTCGTCTCAGGCCATCAAATATCATGGTCGTCGAAAATCAGTTAAAGCTTTCCGTGGACAGCATTGAATTTGCGGGCAAGTATGGCAAACACCTCTCGAAACTCAGTGTTTATGACGCACCGGAACGCGCCACCGAGGTACTTCTGCCAGGCACAGACATCTGGTCGCTCGGCATCACCTTGGTCGAAGCCCTGACTCAACATCCACCGGTTTGGGACCGATCAACAAATAGCGAACCGGTGGTACCACAATCCGTTCCGCTGCCCTTTTCCGATATTGCGCATGGATGTCTCCAGTCCGCCCCCCTGCGCCGATACACCCTCAGCGATGTCAGGGCTCATCTCGAACCTGACCGGTTACTCGCGGACCCGGTAAGCACACCTGGAAGAACTTTCCCAACCAAACTCCTTGTAACCGTGCTCGTCGCCGCTGTACTTGTCGTGTTTGCAGTAATCGCTACTTTCCAACTGTGGAATCGCCACAATCGGCCATCGCTGCCACCCGGAGAACAACATGTACCCGCGATCGCTGCGCTCCCAACTCCGCCTCCGGCTCAAGGGGTTCTAACCTCCAAAGGTGTAGTGGTAAAAGGCGCGGTCGCTGAGCAAGTTCCGCCCGACGTACTGGCAAGCGCTTATAAGTCCATTCACGGCAAGGTCGATGTGCGAGTACGCGTCACGGTCGATCTAAACGGTAGTGTTTCGAGTGCAACGCTCGACTCGTCGGGACCAAGTAAGTACTTCGCCAAGGTGGCGCTGCAAGCAGGGCAGCACTGGAGGTTCAAACCTGCGCAAGTGGATGGTCAGGCCGTTTCAAGCGTTTGGATTCTGCAGTTTACATTTACACGAACCGCTGCCGAGGTCAGTCCCGCCGAGCTACAACCATAGGCGCCCGTCGCGAATACAGAACCTGCATTGGGGATGCATCCACAATCCCGCAGACGGGGGAGGCTTTTACACTATCTTCGAAAACACCGTTGAAATAGATGGAGCCCGATGCAACCTTCCGGAATGCACTACTTTCCCGTGGAATGGCCTTTCCTCCTGGCCATGTTTCTCCTCTTCTCTCTTCTGGTTGTGCTTGTCGAATTCAGGATTCTGCACTATGCGTACGAACGGATGGGGATTTCGCCGCGGTATGCAATGTGGATTCTGTTGTTCACGCTGTTGGGTAGCTCGATCAACATTCCGTTGGCCGAGTTTCCACCGGAGAAGGTGATCTCAGGAACGGTCGTGCACCACCACGGGATGCGGTATGTAGTGCCAGTGGTGCATCATTGGCCAGAGACAGTGCTGGCCATCAACGTAGGCGGAGCGCTCATTCCGATCCTTTTGTCGCTTTATTTGGCGCTTAAGAACCGGCTTGTGGTGAAGTCTGCGCTTGCCGTGGCAGCGGTGGCGCTCGTAACCCACCAGCTGGCGCAGCCGGTGCGCGGAGTCGGAATCACGCTCCCGATCTTCATCCCTCCGATTGTCGCCGTGGTCTGCGCGCTGCTGTTGTCCTGGCGGCAAGCGGGGCCGCTCGCCTACGTTGGGGGAAGCATGGGTACACTCATCGGCGCGGACCTGATGAATTTAGGCAAGATTCAGGGGCTGGGCGCGCCAGTTGCGTCGATTGGCGGGGCGGGGACGTTTGACGGCGTGTTTCTGGTCGGGATTGTAGCGGTGCTACTAGCGTCGTTGATGCAGCCGGGCGCAAGGCGGGCTGTGTGACGAGGTGCAACACTCAGGCCCGACTCCCAAAATATACCCGCACCAGAGTAATTGATTTCACATGTCATTCTCCGGGCAGGATCGATGGTATTAGCAAAACCCAAAGCATTCATCTTGTGGATTCACAAAGAGCTCGCGCGGGTTTTGCTAAGATGCGATTCTCGAATTCACGGGACGTTTTCCGCATAGTGCAGGCTGGCCTCTTCTTGAGAAATAAACCACTCAGCGGTGATAGTTATCCTCGATGGCATTTGAAGAACTGCAATCGCGGCCGTAAAGCGCAGTCAAGGAACGCAGTCTGCTGCTCAATTCTCCGCTCAATTCGCCTGGACGATAACGCCATTTCCAGTTTCCGCTCACCGTGCCAGGAAGATTCATGCGCGCTGAACCGCCCAGTCCCAGCACATCCTGCAACGGAATAATCACAACATCGGCGACGGAGGCCTCCAAAGCGCGGATCATGATCCAGTTGATCTCCGCATCGTCATCAAAATTGAGATAGGCGCGCGCAAATTCGCGCTCTTTACGAATATCCTCCAGGGTTCGGGTGCTATCGGCCGCGCCCGCACTTGTCCACCAGCCAACTGTCGTGTCGTTGTCGTGGCTGCCGCTAAAGGCGACCAAGTCGTGGCTGTAATTGTGAGGGCGAAAGGATGGTCCCTGCGGGTCCGTCCCGAACGCAAACTGCAGGATGCTCATTCCCGGAAGGCCAAACTTCTTTCGCAGCTCCTCTACCGGCGGTGTGATTACTCCCAGGTTCTCGGCCACAATCGGCAGTTCTCCAAATTCGTCCTGCAGCGTCGACAGAAGCCCGTTCCCTGGCGCCTTGACCCATCGCCCGTGCATGGCGGTAGCCTCTCCGGCCGTAACCTCCCAGTAAGATTCGAATCCACGGAAATGATCGAGCCGCACCAGATCAAAGAGGGCAAGCGAGGCGCGGAAACGCTCAATCCACCACCTGAACCCGTCGGCCTCCAGCACGTCCCATCGATAGATTGGATTACCCCAAAGCTGCCCCGTGGCGCTGAAGTAGTCCGGCGGTACGCCAGAAATTACGGTCGGATTGCCCCCATCGTCGAGATAGAAAAGTTCCGGGTTGGCCCAGACATCCGCGCTGTCATGCGCGACGTAGATGGGGATGTCGCCCATCAGGCGGATTTCGCGCTGCCGGCAATAGGCCCTGAGCTCTTCCCACTGGCGGAAAAACTCGAATTGCCAGTATTTAATGGCGTTCAACTGGGGCGCAAGCCGGAGCGTCCACTCGCTGACGGCACGCGGGTCCCGTTGGCGGATCTCGGCGTCCCATGTCGTCCAGGCCGTACCGTTGTGTCCGTCCTTCAGGGCCATGAAGAGTGCGAAGTCGTCGAGCCAGGGACTGACGCTTTCACAAAAACGGTCGAAGGCCGCGCGATCCGCGCGCGACGCATCCGCAAAGAACGCCTGTGCCGCCCGCAACAATAGCGGTCTCTTGAACTGATTTGTCGCCTCAAAGTCGACAGAGTCTTCCGGAAAAGGCGGCGCCTGAACGAGGTCCGATTCCTGGAGCAGTCCCTGATCCCGCAGGCACTCAAGACTCAGCAACAGCGGATTGCCGGCAAAAGCGGAAAAGCATTGATAGGGAGAATCGCCGTATCCCGTGGGATTCAGTGGCAGCACCTGCCACAACTTCTGTCCGGCAGCGCGCAGGAAGTCGGCGAACTCGTAGGCACATGGCCCAAAATCGCCGATGCCAAAGCGGCCTGGAAGACAAGTGCAATGCAACAAAATTCCGCTGCTTCTGGGGAAGTTCACGCCGCAAACATACGCTGGCCCCGGTTGTCAGGTCAAGCGCGGAGATGAAGTTCCGAGATAGTCGAATGTAAGCCTTTATGCGCGGTTCCAGAACAAGACGAAGTTCTCAAAAATGCCGGATTGAATCGGCGGGGCCGGTGGTTGAAGTGGTTGGAGGTGTGGCGCTGCGCTCGCCGGAATGTTCGGCGTGGCTTTCAAGCGAACGACTCACGAGGTCGCGGGAGCCAAGACCCACGGCGAGAGCGAGGGTGAGGACGATGCCGCCGAAGAGGATGCCGAAGGCCAGCGCAACGATGTTGCCGCCCATCTGGAGGTGGTCGAGGACCATGGCGGCGGTAAGCACGAGGACCAGCCACTTGATACCGAGCGACAGGAACCGCGCGTATTGGAGTTGCTGATTAACGGCTCCGATGAGGACAGAACGGGCCAGGAACCGCGCGATGAGAGTGCCGGCGATGAGCAGAAAGACGGCCCCTACGACGCGGGTAAGGTAGGGCAGGAGCGAACTGGGCAGGGTTGTGGTCGTTGCGTAAGAGGCGTCGAAGGCTGAGATGCCGATGAGGAGCCCGAGCAGGACGCTGGCCCAGAAGGAGATCCGGGCGATCAGCGCGGTGGGGGAAGTAGATGGCGCCCAGTCGATGTCGCCGCGATTGCGTGCGAGGTGATCATCAAACCGGGCCGCGGTCAGCCCTCGCCGCAACAGCGCGGAAACAGCCATGCCAATCAGAGTAAATACGGCCAGGGCAACAATGAAGGCCAAGATACCAGGCAGGATGGCGACGAGCAGCGAGAGGACGCGGTAGAGCGACTGATAAAGCGCTTCGGACATATGGTGCCAGATAGAGGCGTTTTCGGCATACAAGGGCTGCAAAGTCTCGTCTTGGCCTGTTTGGAGCATGGCAAGAATGTTTTGCATAGGATTCACTCCTTGAATCGACTCTCTTGCTGCTAACCGGCAACGGGTTTGATTTGGGGGTACTCATGGATTGAACCGATCTGGCCATCGCCAGCGTGAGACCAGGTAGGGTTTGTCGGTCTCGAAGGCTGCGGCGACGGCCTCGATATGGCATTCGGGGGTGGTGCCGGAGGTGGTGATGTTGATGTGGCTTGCAACCCATGCGAGATAAAGCGGGATAAGCGCGCCGAGCAAATGTCCGCGGTTGATGGTGCGGAGCCGGTGGGCGAGGAGAAAGTCGAAGACAATGCGGGCCCAGAG
>CAYNGB010000062.1:0-24311 GCA_964396795.1 uncultured Occallatibacter sp.
CAGTGTCGGAGATGCGCCCGGTCTAAAACGTACGATATCCCCCCGGTCTGTACCGGTCCGTACCCCCCCCTCCCCCCTCCCCCCAGAAATGGGCGATATCCGGGGGCGATTTCGGTCCCGTAGAAAAGGTAAGCCATGTTGAATCAATAACATGATGGATGTGCCTGCTAGTCACCCCATTATCTTAATGGTAAACAGAAGTGCCTCAAAAACGCCTCTTTTTGCCGTTTTTGGGCGTGATTTTGGCGAGTTTCGACAAGGAAAGTGACTGAATTTGACGCCAGACAGATTGATCGACAACTGCGGCCACAAGGCTGGTTACTCTCTCCACAGCTTTTCCCAGTTCCACATTCCGTCTGACGCCTTGTACGGCAAAGGGAATCCGAGTTGATGCGCCAGCATACACACCTGCCCGCGATGGTGGGCTTCGTGAGCAACCATGTAGCACAGCATTTCCACGCCCACCGGCCAAGGCCGAGCCAAGCTGTCTCTGTGAAACTCCTCGATGCGGCCACCAGGACCACCGAGCGCCTCACCCAGCATCTCCGCGCACCGGGCGGCGCTCTCGGCCAATCCTGTGCGGGCCTGCTCCGGCGTACAGTGCGCGCGATTGAGCTGCAAGGGAACCTTCAGGTGAGGCGCGGTGAGCCGTATCCACTTGGTGCGGACGTTGTGCATGTGGGTGAAGATCGCCGCAATGGTACGGGTCTTACCGGGAGCTTTGGCTGTCCATGCGGCAGGGTCAAGGTGCTCGATGAGAACTTGGTTCATGCGGTCGTTGACGCTAAACATCCGCGCCGCGGCTTGACCGAGTTCAGTGTGATCCTTGGGTGGATGCGTGGTCACGGCTCCCGACTCCCTGCTTCGCTGGAAACTGAATGCTGTGAGCTGGCAGCTGTCTCACCGCCCCGAGCTCCCAAATCCCTTCTCCGCCCGCGCCGACTCTTCCAGTGTTTCCATCTCTTTGACGAGTCCGGTCAGCACAGGCACGGGAATCATCTGCGCAATCTTTTCCCCAGCCTTCAACTCCACGGTGGCCTCGCCCAGGTTTGTCATCAATATCTGGATCTCGCCGCGATAGCCCGCGTCGATCACTCCGGCCGTGGTCGCCAGACCCCGTGCCGCCATCGACGAGCGGTCCCGCACCAGCAGCCCCAGTGGCGCATCGGTTTCGGGGTGCCGCGCCTCCACGGCAATGCCTGTTCTCACCCGCACCGTAGCTCGCGGTCGCAGCACCGTATCCTCCAGCGCAAACAGGTCGTAGCCCAGGTCTTCGCCGGGGTGCGCCACCACCGGCAGCCGGGCGCCTTGCTCCAGCAGCTTCACGCGTAACATGCCTTGATGGTACCGGACCTACCCGGCCGAAGGGTCTCTGAAAATGGTCAGCGCCGGCAGGCTTCTCGCCGGCCGGCGCTGTCGTTGATTCGGCAAAAGGACCTGTAAGCCGAATTCTGTCGTGTGCGGTCATTCCTCTAGGCGCCGCGTTGCCGCGGACACTCATCAGCGACCTACCCGGAGGTTCCGGCAATTGCTCGAGCCGCCTGGGCGCATCGGGCCGATACGCAACCCCGCCTGACTCTTGGCGGCGGCTTCCCTCCCTATTTGGTCTTGCTCCGTGTGGGGTTTACCCTGCCTCCGGCTTTACAGTCGGAGCGGTGCGCTCTTACCGCACCTTTTCACCCTTACCCCGGCGCCGCGCCAGCAAGCTGGCGCAGGGTGGCCCGCTTCTCTTGAGAAGCGGGGTAGCCGAGGCGGTATCTTTTCTGTGGCACTGGCCGTCCGCGAGCCTTCCAGCTCACGTCCCGGACGTTATCCGGCACACTGCCCTGCGGAGTTCGGACTTTCCTCCCCCGGCGCCGAGCGCTTGCGCGCGAGCCCCGGCAGCGACCGCCCGGTCCTCCTGCCAGTCGCTAGTGTATCGCGAACGAACTTGTTCTGCTCCCCGCCACAACGCTATGCGATCATTTCTCTTCGATTGAAGGAGGCATTGCATGAAGCGCCTGTTTCTCTTTCTTCTTGTGCTCGCTCCGCTCAACGCCCAGACCTACGTGCCCACCTGGGACTCCATCGACAAACGGCCCACGCCCGCCTGGTTCAGCGACGCCAAGTTCGGTATCTTCATTCACTGGGGCGTCTATTCGGTCCCCGCCTATGCGCCGGTGATTCCCGGGAAGCTGGCCTACGCCGAGTGGTATTGGCACCAGATGACGCAGGGCCGCGACGATTCCAAGGCCAGCGAAATCGAGACTGGCACCTGGGCCTATCACCAGAAGCAGTTTGGTGCCGACTATCCCTACCAGAACTTCGCGCTCCAGTTTCGCGCCCAGCTCTTCGATCCGGATCAATGGGCAAGGGTCTTCGCCGACTCGGGAGCCAAGTATGTGGTGCTGACCTCGAAGCACCATGAGGGCTTTGCTTTGTGGCCCAGCAAGGAAGCTTCGGCCACCTGGGGCCGACCCTGGAACGCCACCGAGATCGGCCCCCAGCGCAATCTGGCGGGTGACCTGGGAGATGCTGTGCGCCGCAAGGGCCTGCGCATGGGCTACTACTACTCTCTTTATGAGTGGTATAACCCCTTGTGGCTGAGTGACAAGCCACGCTACATCCACGACCACATGTTTCCTCAGTTCAAAGACATGGTGACTCAGCTCAAGCCATCCATCATCTTCAGCGACGGCGAGTGGGACCTGCCTTCGAGCGACTGGCACAGTCCCGAACTGCTGACTTGGCTGTTCAACGAGTCTCCGGTCAAGGACGAGGTGGTGATCAACGATCGTTGGGGCAGCGACACCCGCCACAAGCATGGCGGCTATTGGACCACCGAGTACACCGCCGGAATGAGCGGCATGGATCATCCCTGGGAAGAGAGCCGCGGCATGGGTTATAGCTACGGCTACAACCGCGCCGAACGTCTGGAGGATTACCACACTCCCCGCGAACTGGTCATCATGCTGGTGGACATCGTGAGCCGCGGCGGCAATCTACTGCTCGATATTGGACCCGCAGCCGACGGCACCATTCCCGTTATCATGCAGGACCGATTGCATCAGATCGGCGCATGGCTCAAGGTGAACGGCGAGGCAATCTACGGCACCCGGCCCTGGAAAGAAACCCGGCAGTGGAGCGCGGGAGAAGTCCCAACCGTCCAGTACAACTCCGAATTTCAGACTGTCTATGACGTGTCGAAACTGGCGTCCCAGCCCGAACCAGGGAAGGCAGCGATCGAGGCTTTCTTTACCGCCAAAAATGGCACTGTCTTTGCCATTCTGCCGCGCTGGCCCGGCTCCACTTTCCTGCTCAAAGATGTGACCGGCGTCAAATCGGTAAGCCTTCTTGGGTTCGCTGAGCCGCTCAAGTTCAAGCCAATCCCCGGCGGCGCCGCAATCGACCTTCCGCGCCTTCCCGACGATCTAATGCACCAACCGTCATGGGTGCTGAAGATCAGCGAATGACACGCCGTCTGAGACCATTTGAATCGTCGGCTAATCCTTGACCATCGATTATTTGCGGAGAGAGATTTCCTCCTCCTTCAGGGAGTTGTGCGCCAGCTCAGATTCGTCCCGGAATTCACCTCAATTCAAAAGGAGAGCGCAATGAAAATTGTTGCGATGATCGCGCGCTATTTGCTGGGCCTGATGTTCCTGGTCTTCGGTTCGAATATGTTTTTGAATTTCATTCCCATGGGGGCCATGCCGACAGGGGTGGCTGGACAGTTCAGTGCCGCCCTGATTGCCGCACACTATTTTTACGTGGTGGGCGCGATTATGGTTGTCTCAGGGATGTTGTTTCTGGTGAACCGGTTTGTGGGGCTTGGATTAACACTGCTGGGTCCGGTGCTGTTCAACATCCTCATGTTTCACCTCCTGATGAATCCAAGCGGTATCGGAATGGGAGCGTTTGCCACGCTCCTTTGGCTGCTGGTTGCTTGGGAACATCGGATCGTGTTTGCAAGACTGTTTGCGGCGCGGCTTGAGGAATGAAGGCTGCTCCAATGAACGTACAGAGAGGGTGGCTACAATCAAAGTTGCGATGATTCAATATCTCTATCTCGGGCGCGTGGGCTACCCAGAAGCATTGCGGCTGCAGGCAGAAGTGGCCGAGATGCGCCTCCAGGGCCGTGTCGAAAACGTGTTGCTTCTGCTCGAACATCCGCCGGTGCTTACGCTGGGGCGCAACGCCCACCGTTCCAACATCCTCGCTTCCGAAGAGCAGCTGACCCGCCGTGGCGTTACTATCCACGAGATCAATCGCGGCGGAGACGTTACTTATCATGGGCCGGGGCAACTGGTCGGCTATCCCATCTTTGACCTGCGCAGCTTGCACAACCCAACCGGCGGCCGCCTCGGACCCGTGGACTTTGTGCGCTTGATGGAGGAGGCGCTGATTCGCCTCTGCGGTGTCTTCGGCGTACGCGCCGGGCGCATTCCCGGCCTCACCGGGGTGTGGTGCCCCGCGGGCAGCAGCCCTTTGGACAAGAGCAGCGACACGACGTCAAAACAGAACGTCGAACCCGAAAGGAAGATCGGCGCCATCGGCATTCATGTCTCGCGGGGCATCACATCCCACGGGTTTGCTTTCAATGTCACTACCGATCTGCGCGACTTCCAACTGATCATTCCATGCGGCATCACCGACCACGCCGTCACGAGTCTGGAGAGAGAGGTCGGGGGCCGTGAGAGTTTGCCTGGCCTCGAAGCCATCGCCCATCAGGCGGCGCGCCAGTTCGGTTTGGTGTTTGGCCATCAGGTGCTGGCGGTTGAGAGCCTGGCGAGACTGCGCGCGCAGGCCGCATCGCCCGCGCCTGCACAAGACACACCACTTCAGGTTCCGGCTGAGGTCGAGCATCTCCGGGGCGTAACCGAGCGGCCAGTCCGTGCTTGAGCTGCACCTTCAGCACAATCCCGCCCGGCTGCAGCAGGCCGCGATTTATAATCCGGCAGGACCCAGACGCGCATCCCAGTCCCGCAACGCGGAGAGAACGATTCATGGCAACCGACGTCATCATGCCCCAGATGGGCGAGTCGATCTTTGAGGGCACCATCACAAAGTGGCTCAAGAAAGCCGGCGACAGAGTAGAGAAGGACGAGCCGCTTTTTGAAATCTCCACCGACAAGGTCGATGCTGAAATTCCCTCGCCTGTTGCGGGTGTGCTCAGCGAGATCAAGGTCCCCGAAGGCGCGACGGTCGAGGTGAACACGGTAGTTGCTGTGATCGGTGGAGTGAGCGCTTCAGGGCCAGCTGCCACCGCAACCACGCCAACTCCCGCACCTGAGGCGAGGTCGGCCGCAGAGCAGGTCCCGTCGAAGCTACAATCAGCCGTGCCACAGTTGGCCACGCCGGCTGCAGACGCTATTGAAATTGTGATGCCTCAATTAGGCGAGTCCATCTTTGAAGGCACAATCACCAAGTGGCTCAAGAAGGCCGGCGACAGGGTCGAGAAAGACGAGCCGCTTTTTGAAATCTCCACGGACAAGGTGGACGCCGAGATTCCTGCTCCCGTTGCTGGCATACTCAGGGAGATCAAGGTACCCGCGGGCGCCACGGTCGAGGTCAATACGGTTGTCGCGATCATTGGCGGCGCCGGTGTAGCGACCACCTCCGCGCTGGACCCCCAGCCAGCCATATTGCAGGAGTCGCTGCCGGTACAAGTGACGCCGCCGCAGGCAGAAGGCTGGCGCATTCACTCCTCGCCGCTGGTGCGCCGCATGGCGAAGGAGAACAAGCTGGACCTCAGTCAGATTGCGGGCTCCGGCTCTCACGGCCGCATCAACAAGGAAGACATCCTCCGCCACCTGAGCCAGCATGGTCCCGGCAGTGTGGCTCCTGAAGCTCCTGCTGCGCGTTCGCAGTCAGCCGCACCGCAAGTGCCTCTCCCGCAAATGAGCGGCGAGGTGGTTCCACTGACCAAGATGCGCACCATCATTGCCCAGCGCATGCTGGAGAGCAAGCGCATCAGCCCCCACGTCCACTCGGTTTACAAGGTGGACATGACCCGTATTGCCCGCCTGCGCGAGAGGGAGCGCGCCGGCTTTGAGCAGCGCCACGGCATCAAGCTGACTTACATGCCCTTCATCGCCGCAGCCGCTGTGGATGCGCTGCGAAGATTCCCCATCCTCAACGCATCACTGATCGACAGTGCGATCCACTACCACGACCACATCAACCTGGGTATTGCAGTGGCGCTTGAATGGGGCTTGATCGTGCCCGTAGTCAAGGAGTCGGAAGCGCGCAACTTCCTCAGCCTCGCCGGCGCCATCCACGACCTGGCCAACCGCGCCCGCACCAAAAAACTGATGCCCGATGAGGTCCAGGGTTCTACATTCACACTCACCAACTCCGGTGTGTTCGGAGGGGAGTTCGGCACGCCGATCATCAATCAGCCCGAGTCCGCCATTCTGGCTATTGGCGGGCTGCGCAAGGAGCCGGTGGTAGTGACCGATGCCGCGGGCAATGACGCGATCGCGATCCGCTCAGTGCAATATTTCTGTCTCGGATTTGACCACCGCCTCATCGACGGGGCCGACTCCGGCAAATTCATGTTGGAGTTCAAGAAGACGCTTGAAAACTGGGACCGCGAGATTGGCTAGGAGAGCAGCAAGCTCGAGCGAAACCAGAGTTATTGCGTTCTGTTGAATTCTGAACAGGGTCACCGCTCCCTGATGGTCGCGTCGACTTGGGAGATGTGCCTTCGGATACACCAACTCTGGTTCCGCTGGATCGCACTCATTGCACCTTTGCCCAGGCCAGCCCGTCCGTTCTTTTGCCGGTAGAGATCACGCGCTTCACCTTCCAACTTGTCAGGTCGATCTCCGCCACCTGGTCGGCAGACATGCAGGAAACATACGCCGTCTTTCCATCAGGGTTCACCAGCGTCTCCTGCGGATAGGCCGGTACATCGATGGTGCGCTCCTGCTTCATCGTCTCCAGGTCGATCACCCCTACCTTGTTCACGTCCGGCAGAGCCACCAGCAGCCAGCGACCATCCGGCGTGGGCGCGCTTCCGTAGCCTGTCCCGGCCATCTGCACCCACTTGGACACTGTATTAGTCGCCGTATCAATCACCACCAGGCGCGGCTTGGTCTGGTCGGCGGTAAACACCCACCGGTCGTCCTTCGAAATGGAGATACGTTGCGTATTGCTGGAAATGGGAATCACTTTGATCGTCTTGCGCGCGTCCATGTCCAGCACTGAGACCGTGCCCGGTCCGACGTTGGCCGTATACCCGCGCCGGCCATCGTGCGAGATGGCCAGCATGTGGCTCTCCGGCTGGCCGGTGGGAATCGAGCCCAGAATCTTCAGCGTCTTCGGATCGATGATGGTCACAGTGTGATCTAACTCGGTGGTCACGTAAAGTAGCCCATTCTTCGGTCCGAAAATGGGCATGTGGGGCCGCACCGGGTGTCCGAAATCGACGGTCCCCACCACCCTTTGCTGGGTAATGTCGATCACCACCATGATTTGCCCGTCGGTTCCTGGCTGTCCCACGCCGGAGTCGCCATAGATGGGCACAAAGGCCAGCCGCCCATCGGGCGACGCAACAACCTCGTGGCCCGTGACGCCGTTTTCGGCGACCGACGTAACTACCTTGCCCGCCGCGGGGTCGACAATGGCCAGACTCCGGTCGCCCTTCTGCGCCACCAGCAACCTGCCCTGTTGTGCATAGCCCGCCGTGGCCAGCAGGGCCAACATCGTCAGGCAAACGGGGAATCGTTTTGCCATACTGAGACCTCCTCTTACAGCACAACGCGACTATATCCCACCGCCGACTGCCCGGTCATCCTTCACGCTCGCCCTCGGCGCGTTTATGATTGCCTTCACAGGCAAGGAGCCGTATGGCAAGCCAGGTCTCAAAGCATTCTGCAATCGAGGCGGCACACGTTGAACTGCACGCCATTCTTGGGGCGCGCGTCACCGCTGGGCTTGCAGTGCGCGAGCATCACAGTCACGGTGAAAGTACCCATCCGCCAGGACTGCCAGACCTTGTCTGTTTCCCTCATAACACCCTGGAAGTGAGCCAGATTCTTGGTGTGAGCGCGCGTCACAGTCTGCCGGTGGTGCCGTTCGGTGCGGGTACATCCCTTGAAGGCCATGTACACGCGCTCCGCGGCGGCATCTGTGTGGACATGAGCCAGATGAACCGCGTGTTGCGCATCAGCGCCGAAGATCTTGACGCCACGGTCGAGGCGGGAGTCACCCGCCTGCAACTCATCAAGGCCCTCGACAACACCGGCCTTACGTTCTTTATCGATCCGGGTGCCGACGCCACCATCGGCGGCATGGCTTCTACGCGCGCCTCGGGAACGACCGCAGTCCGCTACGGCACCATGCGCGAAAATGTTCTGGGCCTGACCGTGGTGCTGGCCGACGGACGCATCATTCACACCGGCACTCGCGCACGAAAATCAAGTGCTGGCTACGACCTGACCCGCCTTTTCGTAGGGGCTGAAGGTACGCTGGGAGTCATCACTGAAGTTACGGTGCGGCTGCACCCGCTACCGGAAGCGATGGGAGTCGCGGTTTGTGCATTCGCCACCGTCGAAGGGGCAGTGCGCACCGTCATTGAGGCTATTCAACTCGGTCTCAGCCCCGCCCGTATCGAGTTCATGGACGATCGCCAGGTGGATGCCGTGAACCGCTACTCCAAACTGGAACTGGCTGTGAGTCCCACCCTGCTCATGGAGTTCCACGGCATGAACCAGGCCTTGGTGGATGAGACTGCACGCTTGACAGAGCAGCTCGCCCAAGAAAACGGCGGCCTGGGATTCGACTGGCAAACCACATCCGCAGGACGCGAGCGCCTATGGAAGGCGCGACACGACGTCTACTACGCCACGCGCGCGATCAAGCCCAGCGCTGACTTGCTCACCACCGACGTGTGCGTGCCCATCTCACAACTGGCTGAGTGCCTGGTGGCCGCCCGCGCCGACCTTGAGCAAGTCAGTTTTCCAGCAACCATTGTGGGCCATGTTGGCGACGGCAACTTCCATGTGCAGTGCCTGGTGGAAACGGGACAGAAGGGCGAGGCAGAAGCCTTCGCGGCCCGTCTTGTCGAGCGCGCCCTGGCCGTCGGCGGCACCTGCACTGGTGAGCATGGCGTCGGCTTCATCAAAAAGAAATACCTGAAGGCCGAACACGGCGAGGCCCTTGAGGTGATGCGCACTCTCAAACGCACCTTCGACCCCGACAACCGCATGAATCCCGGCAAGATTCTCGACCTCGACTAACCGGTCGCTTCTTGCTCATGCGCTGCCCACGGATCGTAGGTACCCACGCTCCACGAGTGGCCTTCGGGGTCTTTCACCGTGAACTCGCGGCTGCCGTAGGGCATGTCTTCGATGGGACGCGCTATCACTGCTTCTGCGGCCTGGGCGCGGGCGTACACCTCGTCGGCATTGGGAACCACAATGTAGGCGCTGCGCGTCTCCTTGCCATCCAGTTTGCCGGGCGGCGTGAAACCGCGCCCATACTCGTCGTCTTTGCAGGAACCAAGCATGATCATGCCGCCGCCCAGTGTTAGTTCTGCGTGTGCGATGGTTCCATCCGGATTGGCGTATACGGCGTGGCGCTCAAAACCAATGACATTGCAGAGCCAATCTATTGCTGCGGGGGCATTGTGATATCGCAAGGCAGGCATAATGGTGCTGCGGGATTCGACCATGGAGACCTCCGCCGAAAAGGTAGCGCAACGCAGCTCCGTTAGCAAGAGAAAGTAACTTGAATTTTCACAACTCCGCATGCGCAAACAGGCTTACGGACTATGCTTGTTCGCATGGATCTGCCCGCAGGCGATACCAAATTGGTGCAGATTGTGGATGCGGCGTTTGCCGAGGCGAAGCGGCGTTCGGGAGATTGGCTCGTTTGCCGGCCGGGCTGCACGCAATGCTGCCATGGAGCCTTTGCTATCAACGCCCTCGACACCCTCCGCCTGCGCACCGGAATGCAAACGCTGCGGGCCAGGCAACCCGCCCTGGCCGAGGTCATCGAGTTGCGTGCCCGTGCCTGGCTCGATGAACACCTGCCCACCTTTCCCGGCGATCAGGCCACGGGGTTGATCGGCACATCCGAGCAGGATCAGGAGCGCTTCGAAGACTTTGCCAACCAGGCGCCGTGTCCCGCTCTTGACCTATCTACTGGCCTCTGTGACGTGTATGAGTGGCGGCCCATGACCTGTCGTGTCTTTGGCCCGCCTGTCCGCATGGGCGCCGGCGACGCCCTGGGCTGTTGCGAACTTTGTTTCAAAGGCGCCGGTGATGCCGAGATTGCCTCCTGCGAAATGCCCGTTCCACACGAGCTCGAAGCGCGGCTGCTCAATGAAATAGAACCAGCAGGAGAGTCCGGGCAAGCTGGCGAGACCCTTGTTGCCTTTGCGCTGCTGCACTAAGCCGGTCTGTCGCGGTCGGGTTTCATGGCTTTCCAGCCATGGAATCAATAAGTTCTTGTCAAACCGGCTCTCGATTGGGGATAGAATTAACAACCAACCAAGCTCTCTCCGCTAACAGATGCGTGACGCCATGCCCGTCGCTCAGCTCACCCTCGAACTCCGCATTGAGCACGCCCAGTCGCTCAAGGACCGCCGCCAGGTGGTGCGCTCGCTCAAAGACCAGCTACGCCAAAGCTTCAACGTTTCTGTTGCAGAGCTGGACGAGGCTGTGGTGTGGCAGTCGGCCACCCTCGGAGTGGTGGCAATCTCCCGATCCCGCGACTACCTCCACGGGCTCATCGAAGAGGTGGAGCGAGCCACCCGCCGTATGGCAAACGAACACGGAGCCGATCTGGCTGACAGCTTCTGGGAGTATCTCGAAAGCTGATCGCCGCGAGCGACCAATTCGGACAGCTACGCGCGGTGGTTACTCCGTTACCACTTCCCTAATAATGCACAAGTCACTTGCGCAAATCGTTGCATCTGTTAGGCTTCTTGCCACGCCTCGGAGACAGGAGACCCTTCCCCGTTAAGAATCTTTTACCTCTGCCAGCTCCCGCAAATTAACAGGGCTTCCTGCTTCGACGCTGCAATTGCATTTTCCGAATAAGTTTCGACGAAGCCGAAGATGCTACATGGCATTTTCGTCATGAAAGCGTCGCCCTACAGATCCCTTGGCGGGTCCAGGTGAATTCGCAAAGTGCAAGATGTGGAGGGAACATGGGAACCGATCCTATGAATGCATTGACACTGTTCTTTACCCAGATGGTCGGATTGAGCGTGGCGTCAGAACGCGTCACCGAAACAGTCAAACAGTGGGTGGGCCCCACGTTAACCGGTTGGAGCGCAGCCCGTTACGCGGCCGCCATCCAGACGATCGCGGTTGTCAGCGGTATGCTGGTCACCGCGCTCAGCGGTCTGAATCCCCTTAATATCCCATTGGCCAAACCCTTTGACTGGTTTAACAAGGCAAGTTGGCTTAGCTGGATCATTTCGGGCATCCTCGTCTCGGGCGGGTCCGCGTTCTGGAATCAGGTGCTCGACATCCTGCAAGCTACCAAGGTGCAGAAGGAAAAACTGGCGGACAGCCCGGCCACCACAGGTGCCACTCAGTAGGACGGAACCGGCTGACCCTTGATTTTGAGAATCGCCGATTGCGCAGCATAGCTGGAGCGTACCGTCTTTAATGTTTCCTCAAGTGACGGCAGCGCGGAACGAGCGTCGGGGCCGATGTCTCCCAAGGCGTACGCTATGCTGCGCAAGACGAATGCTTGCTCGTCTTTCACCAGTAGTCGTTTCGAGAGCGGGCCGACGGCATCGCGTGCGGCTGGGCCGATCGCGCCTAATGCATCTGCAGCGGGCGCCCGGACGAAGGGAACAGGGTCATTCAGGCACGCGATCAATTGCGGGACCGCTGCTGCCGAGCCCGGTCCGATCGCGCCTAGCGCCACTGCCGCCAGGCTTCGCACCTTGGGGTCGAAATCAGAAAGTGCCTTGATCAACGCGGGGACTGCAGACGCATTTGCAGCGTCAACTTTGGCCAGAGAAGCTGCCGCCGCTGCGCGTACCCGGATGGACGAGTCAGCGAGCGCTGCACTGAGCTTCTGAACTGCCGGCGCAGCGTCAGCACCAAACTGACCGACCGCATACAGCGCGCTTACCTTCTCATCTTCTGAAGCAGCATTGGTCTTGGCCAAGTAATAACTGAGTGGCTCGCCCCGATACACAGTGCCGGACGCAACCTTGGGCGGAACTGATTCCGCGCTCTCTGACGCTGCCGCTTCGGCGTTGATATCCTGAACCTTTTCAATTACCACATCATTGATGCCGAAGTTGTAGCCGAGTGAATGCGGGTCTTTGCCAACGCAAATGAAGCTCAGCGTATGTCGTCCTTTGGTAAGCTTCGCCATACCCAATGCGCGATCCTTGGCTACATAGACCTCAGGCAGATAGTTGTAAAATACCTCCGGTCCGGGAAATGGGACCTCCGACGTTGCGGCCTGGCGCGGATCCAGATTCATTGGTTGATCGTCGAGCAGAGCTTTGTAATCGCCGTAGTCCGGCGCCTGCGCAATCAATCCGATCAACTCGTACCGCCCATCCTCAGGGATATCCAGTGGAATATTGATTTTTGCTCCAGGCCCCTCAGCATCGAGGAACAGCAAATCCTTTGCCCAGTCAACCTCCTTTTGCACCAGCGCCTTCCCCTTTTCTGCCGTCACATCTTTGATCACAGTCGGAACTTCGAGCTGTGTTGCATTGCCAAACGGCAGGCGTTCATATCCATAAGGAGGCTCCGGCAGAACCTCGTTTACGCCTCGCTGGTACCAGAACGCGACGCTGGAGAAGAAGTCTGGGCGCTCCTCGAATCCCGAGCGCACCGTTCCGTCGGGGTTGGCAGTCCAGCCCGCGTGCTCGATTCCGGCCCAGATCGACTTCTTGAACGGAATTGGATCGGGAACATGCCAGCGATATCCAGTCAGGCGCGAGCCTAGGCGTTCCCCTTCAGCAATGGGCGTGCCCGTCCAGGGGCCATCCGAATCGCGCAGTCCCCAGGCATCGTTGAAATAGTCTTCGCTGCCTGTGCCTTGAATCTGTGGCTTGGTCGCTCCGTCCACATAGAAGAGGTCATCGCCTTCTCCAAACCATGAGACTTGCGTCTGCACCACGCTCATCACTGTACCGACATAATGCCCGGTTCCTTTAATGTTCAGGAATTCGTAGTTGTAGCCTTTTCGTGCCGGGCGTTCCTGCCGGTAGTAGGCGTGGAAGTAGCCAATGTTCGCGGGCAACGAAGCATAATTCCGGTAGTCCACGTGGTAGTAAAACATCGGGACCAGCCGGTTCCCTTCGTTGGTCACAGTCACACGGCACGACTTGCGGTAAGGCATGGGCCAGTAGCTATTACGCGCCCGCCCGAATGAGCTGTCGTGCACCATGATGGAGTTCAGGTTGCGCTCTGATCCGTGCCCTACGCCAAAGAAGTCACCCAACGGCGCATCTACGCTGGGCGTTTTGTAGCCGTCGTAGTACACGCGAATGCGCAGCAGACGGGGCCAACCGAACTCGTTGTCCGCAACCGTGAGCCAGATGTGAGTCACCACGCCGGGCCCCTTCAGGTCTGCCATAACCAGAGTCCCGCCCGGCATAATGCGTTTGCTGTCGTCGTTGCTAGCCACGTATTTGTTGCCGCTCGAGACGCGGGCTGCTGAATAATTCTTCAACCGCGCCAAGCCTAGTGAATCGGTCATGTCGCTCAGTGGCGATTGCGCGAACGCGAGCCCCGACGCAACGAGAAAAACCAGAACTGGCACCGATTTCATCGCGACCCTCTTTTAGAGCGATAGCTCCTCAGTTTTCGTGAACGGGTTACCAGAGCATGTTAGACCCAGGTCAGACGGATCTTTACCGGTTTGTGCATTTTGGAGAATTGAATATGAGAACGGTTGTCGAGAATCCGTGGCGCCAGCCACGCTGTTCAGCACCAATCCATTCTCAATCGCATTGGACTCAACGTGCTACAACGCGACGAATCATGCAAAACAGGCATAGACAAAGCCTGCAGCCGCTTGAGATTACGCCCATCTGCTCAAACTACGCGGAATCCGAAGTTTGGTCCGTTTCCATCGGCTTGTGGATCGAGGCGAGCGCGCGGGCTGTGCCGTATCCGGTACCATACATGAGGTACCGATTGACGAATGAGCCTTAAAGCAAAACTGGAAGCTGTCATTTATGCCGCGGAAGAGCCGGTCACTTTGACGCAGCTCGCCGCCCTGTTTGCCGCCGATGCCCTGGCGTGGAAAGCGGAGCAAGCCGCTGAACGTGCTGAACAAGCGGCTGAAGCTGCGGCGGAGGCTGCCGAGCCGCTCCCCTTGTTGGCTGAGGGGTTGGAGTACCTGGGGTTGGAACAGACCCCGGCGGTCTATGCAGCACCAGGGCCGGAAACGCCCCCCCCCGAGGAGACCGCAGGGGCTGAGGGTGAGGCGTGCGCCCCGGCCGCTACACAAGTCAAGGATGAAACGGCTGTTGAAGTTGTCCCCGCCGTCGCGGATGGTGAGACCTCCGAGCAGGTGCAGGAGCCTGCAACAGCGGCTGAGGTACCCTCAGATCTCGAAGCTGAAGCCAGGCGGCAGTCCCGCCAACGCGACCGTGAAGTGAAGGCAATTCTGCGCCAACTGCTGGACGAGCTGATCTCGAACTATGCCGCCGACAATCGAGGCGTGGAGATTCGCGAGATTGCAGGCGGCTACCGCATGGCCACCAAGCCGGAGTGTCACGACGCGGTGAGACTCTTCATCAAGAGTCTGAAGCCGGCGATGAAACTGTCTCTGCCTGCGCTGGAGACGCTGGCTGTGATCGCCTACAAGCAACCGGTGACCGCGCCGGAAGTGAATGAAATTCGTGGTGTGGATTCGTCGGGCGTCTTTGGTTCCCTGCTGGCGCGCAAGCTCATTACGACCGCGGGTCGCAAACCGGTGATAGGCCGGCCCATTCTCTACAAGACTACGCGGGAGTTCCTGCTCCGCTTTGGCCTGAATGATGTCTCTGAATTGCCCTCGATGGATGAGTTCGAGAAGATGGCCACAATGGAACTGGACGAGGCGGCAGGAGAGGCGGACGGTGACTACCGGCGCGGTCCGGACGCTGGACCGGAGCTGGACGAGAATGCAACCGAGGAACCACTCGACGAACTAGCCGGGGAAACCGTTCACGAACCCCTACCACCGGTGGCGGCTGCAACCGGCGCCAGTTCACCTGAGATTGAGGTGGTTGACACCACCGCAGAGGCCGCGCCTGGCGAGCCTCTGCCAACCGAGCAGGCAGAAACCGAGATTCCCCATGACTGACGATAGTCAGACCGAAGCGAACGAGCCTGCAAGTGAACCTGAACTGAACGAGCCCACACCATCCAACGGGCCTGACACAACTCCCGCGAGCGAAGAGACAGCTGAAATAGCACCTCAGGTCGCGAGCGAAGGAGTCGATGAAGTGAAAGAAGAGACAGAACCGCGCCCGCCGCTGAAGCTCGAGAGATTGCAGAAGATTCTGGCGCGGGCCGGGGTGGCCAGCCGCCGCAGCGCGGAAGAGATGATTACAGCGGGACGCGTGCAGGTGAACGGCAAAGTAGTGACAGAGCTGGGCACCAAAGCCGATGGGGCGCGCGACCACATTCGCGTGGACGGCAAGTTGCTGCATGGCTCTGAGCGCCTGCGTTACTTCATGCTGAACAAGCCCCGGGGCTACGTGACCACGGTAAAGGACCCCGAAGGCCGGCGCACGGTGATGGAGTTCTTTGCCAAAATGAGCGAGCGGCTCTACCCGGTCGGACGGCTTGACTATCTGAGCGAGGGACTGCTGGTCGTGACCAACGACGGCGAGCTGGCCAACCAACTGACCAAGGCCGCTTCGGGCGTAGAAAAAACCTACCTGGTGAAGGTAAGCGGCCAGCCCACTGAGAGCGAACTGGAGATTCTGCGCGGGGGAGTATCGATTGAGCGCGGCAAAGCGGGCGAAGGGCGGGTACGCACGGCTCCAGCGCGGATCCGTCAGGTGCGGCAAGGGGACAATCCCTGGTATGAGGTGGTGCTGATCGAGGGCCGCAACCGTGAATTGCGCAAGATGTTTGAAGAGGTCGGCCACTTTGTTGAAAAGATTCGCCGTGTGGGCTATGGCCCACTGGTGTTGGATGTGGAACCGGGAGACCTGCGCGAGCTGACGCCGGATGAGCTGGCGGGGCTGCGGCGTGCTGCCGAAGGCAAGCTTCGTACACCCAAGGCAAAGGATGTTCGTCGCCGCAATGTTTTGGACGCCCAATTGCCGACCATGGCCCCGCGGCCGAGCCGGCCGCGCCCCGTTAAGCCGGCCGAAGTGCGTCCGCCGGCAGAGGGCGCCGGGGACTTTAGGCCGCAAAGAGCATTTGGGGCAAATAAGCCCTTCCGGTCCGCGCGCCCCACAGGTCAAGATTCTCGTTCCCCCGCGGGCAGGCCGACGGGCAAGCCAACTGACCGGCCAGCATGGAAGAAGGACGACCGGCCTGCTCGGCCAGCAGCGCGTCCGGAGTGGAAAAGAGATGCCGGCTCAGGCCGCAGCTACGGAGCCAAGCCCGCATGGAAGAAGCCCGGCGGCGGCGATCGTCCGGATTTCCGACGCCCAGCAGCGCCGCCTCGCAATGCGCCCGATCCCACCGAGGGAGATATCAGGAAAAAGCCCACGGGACTGCGGATTGATCCAATTGAACCCGAGCAGCCCGGCACGAGCAGGCCGGGTTCAGCCCGTCCGCCCTACAGTCGCCCGGCGACGGGCCGCCCCAGCACCGAGCGGCCCAGGTTTGAACGTGCGACGTCCGCCCGGCCCCGCCCTGAGCGACCAGTCTCCGCCCGGCCCAGGTTCGATCGCCCCAAGTTTGATCGACCCAGACCGGCCGGTAGTGATGAACGCCATTCCGGCGGCCCAGGTCGCACTGGCGCGGGGACTTACGGGGCAGCACGGCCTCCTCGCGGTGAGGCGGGTCTGGGCCGGCCTTTTACCACCAGCACGGGCAAACCCCGCGCAGGCGGCGCACGGCCCAGCAGCAAACCTGGCAAGCCCGCAGGACGCTCGTATGGGGCCGGAGCGGCCGAGGGCGCAGGCCATCGCCCGGCAGGCAAGACAGGCTGGAAGCCAAAACCCAATTTCAAAGGCAAGCCGGGGGGAGCGAAGCGTACCGGTCCACGGCCAGGCGGGAAGCGGCCGGGCGGCAAGAAGCGCAGCTAATGGAAGGGTGAAAAGAGGCGGCGTCAAATTTGTTACCCAAAGCCGCTTCCGCGTATCTTAATTGCCATGAGGATTGAAAAAGCTACATTCGGGGCAGGGTGTTTCTGGGGCGTTGAGGCTGCGTTTGCCGCCATCCCCGGAGTCTTGTCGACGGCGGTGGGCTACGAGGGTGGTTCGTTGGAGCGGCCCTGCTACCAGGATGTGTGCACGGACAAAACCGGCCATGCCGAGGTAGTCGAAGTGGACTTCGACCCGTCGCAGGTGAGTTACAGCCAGCTGCTGGATGCGTTTTTCTCACTGCACGACCCGACAACGCTGAACCGTCAAGGGCCCGACTGGGGCACACAGTATCGCTCGGCCATTTTCTTCCACACGCCGTATCAAAGGGCGCAGGCCGAGGCCAAGATTCAGCAGTTGACCGCCGAGGGGCAATTCAGACCCAAGCGAATCGTCACCAAGGTTGAGCCTGCGCAGACCTTCTGGCGCGCGGAGGATTATCACCAGCAGTATCTGGCCAAGCGCGGGCAGGCAAGCTGCCATATTTAGCAATACGCCGGAATGCAACACGCGAACAAGAGCACATATTTTCGCGCGGTCGCGCAAAGGGTGTGCGGCTATTCCTGCCCCAGCCCGAGCCGCCAGGCTTTGATGAACTTCCAGTGGATGTAAACGGAGTGGTTGAGGTGCAGGAGCAGGCCTTCGCGGCCATCCAGAAAGCCCAGGCGGAAGAAGTAGTTGTAGACAAAAGTCGCGGCAGGGTTCAGGACCACGTTCCATATGAAGGCGGTAAGAGACTTGCTGATGCGACCCCGCTGCTGGAGCAGCTTGGCGATTTCGGAACTGTAGCGGTTCATATGCTCCAGATAGATGTCCAGGGTGGGATAGGCATAGTGGAGCATGTCGTTCCGAAGCTTGCCTTTAGGGCCCGTGAATTGCGGTGTACTATGCGGGCCTACGCCCTCGTTGAGCCGCGCTGAACCGCGCCGGAAGAGGCGCAACTTGTGGTCAGGATAAAAGCCCCCGTGGCGCATCCAGCGGCCAAAGTAGAGGTTAAGCCGGGGAATCCAGTAAGCGCCGTATTCGGGTTCGCCACTAAGCATCTCGCGAATCTCTGCTTGGAGGGCGGGCGTCAACACCTCATCGGCGTCGAGCAACAGGATCCAGTCGGAAGTGCAGAGGTCGAGGGCCACATTCTTCTGTTCGCCGTGACCGCCGAAGGCATGGTAGGTGGTCTTGGCCCCGAAGTATCTGGCAATGTCGATGGTGCGGTCTTGCGAGCCCGAATCGACAAGGATGATCTCGTCGGCCCAGCGGGCACTCTCGAGGGTGCGAGGTAGATTTGCCTCCTCATTCATGGCGATCATCGCGACGGAGAGGGTGTGCGGCATCGATGGAAGGATAAATCAGCGGGGCTATACGCTCCCAGTCCATAGCCGTTGATCAGGACTGAATTCAGACAGAAGCCCCGCAGCCCCGCGGTCAGAACCTGATTATCCCTCCATGTTCGCCGATCACCGTGAGTACCGACAGAAGATGGGTCAGGCCAAGCAACTCCCGAACCCGTTTGCCCAGGTTGATAAGCTCCAAACTGCAACCTGCGGATCTGGATGAAACGTAGAGCCGCACCAGTGCACCGAGACCCATGCTGTCGATGTGGGTTAGATCCGACAGGTCCAACACGATGTGTTTGCTGCCTGGAATCAGCTGGCTGACCCGGGCGTAAAGGCCGGCAGACACGTCTGAGACTAATTTGCCGTGGCACTTGACCACGGCCACGTCGCCCTTGCGTTCAATGTCAAGTGTGAGCAGACACGCGGCTCTCTGATCTGGCATTCGGTTGTTCCTCGTAGAAGCGTTTCGAGAAGCGTTGAGCTGGGCCGGGGATGTTCACTTATAACGGTTGGGAATGAAATGGGCAAGCCGGAATTGACTGGCCGCTGTTTCAACCCAGGGCTCGGAAGACAGGCGGGTATGCTGGTGATGACTGGACAGAAAGGCATCCGCGATGAAGGTTCTTGTGTTTGGGGCAACGGGGATGGTGGGCCAGGGAGTGCTGCGAGAGTGCCTCCAAGACCCTGAGGTGGATTTGGCGGTAACAGTGGGTCGCACCGTAACCGGCGCGCTCAACCCAAAGTTGCGTGAGATATTGCTTCGCGATCTGTTGGACTATACGGGCATAGAAGACCAGCTAGCAGGCTTCGACGCCTGTTTCTTCTGCCTGGGCGTCGCGTCGAGCGGGATGAAGGAGGCTGACTATGAGCGCATCACGTACGGATTCGCCTTGGCTGCGGCAACGACTCTGAGCCGGATTCATCCAAAGATGACGTTTGTTTATGTGTCGGGCTCCGGTACCGATAGATCAGAACGGGGGCCCATTATGTGGGCGCGAGTGAAGGGCCGGACGGAAAATGCTCTCCTGCGGCTGCCTCTGAATGCATATATGTTTCGCCCGGGGTTCATTGAGCCCATGGACGGCATTCAATCGAAGACACCTCTGTACCGAGTGTTCTACAAGGTCGCCATGCCGCTGTTTCCTTTGCTGCGCTGGGCACTGCCAAACCAGATTCTATCCACGCGGGAGATTGGACAGGCAATGCTGGCCGTGGCCAGGCGAGGATGTGGAAAGCGGATTCTGGAGACCCGAGATATAGCGAGAATGGTCCGCCCATAACACTGAGACGTCGCCGAAACCCCTGTCGATTATTGAGGTCCATCGCAGACAAGTCCAACTATTGGCGCAAATATGACGGGGCCAGCAGCGCCGCGGCCATGGTACATTGAAACTCCACGGAGGTCAGGGGGATGGCGGCTGGAGTGCAGCTACCGGGAAGTGGGGAGACGATTGAGCTGCAGCAACAGGTGGCGCGGCTGCAAGCGCTGCTTGAGGCTTCGCGGCAGGTCCACTCGACGATTCGCGAAAACGAAGTTCTGGAACAAGTACTGCGAATCGTGGTACGCGAGTTGGAGATGGCCGGCGCCACGTTTCCAGGAACCGGGCTCTCCTACGGCGACGCGCCTGAGCCCGACTCGGCCGATGGGTTAGGCTCGGCTCTTACCACTTACCCGCTGCAGGACCGCGAGGGGAAGCGCATGACGGAGCTGGTGGTCTCGGCTCCCGACGGGCGTGAGCTAACGCTCTACGAGTCCGACTTCCTTGAGGGGTTGGCGCTGCAGGCCGCAGTGGCCCTGGAAAATGCCCGTAACCACGAACGCAATCTGCAGTGGGCGCGGGTGCAGCAGGACATGGACGCGGCGCGCAATATTCAGCGCTCCCTACTGCCGCAGACCCTGCCCTCGATCGCAGGCTACTCGGTGGCCTTCCGCTCCGACACCTGCTATGAGGTCGGTGGCGACTACCTGGACATTGTGGAGCAGCCCAACGGCAGCCTGCTGATGGCGGTGGCCGACGTGGCCGGCAAAGGTATGGCGTCGGCGATCATGGCCACCAGCTTCAGGGCCGCTTTCAGGGCCATCGCAATCACCGGTTTGCCGCTGGATGAGTTGGCCGAACGCATGAACCAGCATCACTGGGCCGAAGGCGAAGAAGCGCGACGCCGCTATGTAACGGCGATCTTTCTTAGACTCCACCCCGAATCGGGAGATCTTGAAGTGGTGAACGCCGGGCACAATCCGGGGTTCGTCATGGCCCCGGGCGGCGAGTTGAGACAATTCGAGTCCACTGGTACACCGCTTGGGCTGCTGCCGGGAATGCGCTACTCCAGCGAGAAATACGGGTTCACACCGGGTACAAGGTTGCTCTTCTATACCGACGGACTCACCGAAGTCTTCAAGGGAGAAGAGGAATTCGGCTCGGAAAGACTGCTAAATGTGTTTTCTACGTGCGACGCAGACAAGGCAGATGATATTCTCGGTGCATTGTGGACCGCCTTGGAAGAATTTTCGCAGGGTGGCCCGCAAGGTGACGATATGACCGCTTTGGCGTTGTGCCGGGGAGCGCGGTTGACGGAGAAGCAAGCATGACCAACGTGAAATCCACCTGCGTGGAGGTAAGGCTGCCCTCGCGGCTCGGCTATGAGAAAGTGGCCATGAGCACAGCGGCAGCGGTGGCCAAGCTGATGGGTTTCCGCGAGGACCGCGTGGACGACCTGAAAACCGCGGTTGCCGAGGCGTGCATTAACGCCATCGAGCACGGCAACCGGCTCAACGAGGGGCTCTCGGTGGGCGTCGTGCTCTCCGCAGGCGACGACCAGCTGGAGGTCAAGGTTATCGACGATGGCAAGGGACTGAAGGCTCTACCTCCGAAACCCGACATCGACCGCAAGATTCATGGAGAGGAAGATCCCCGCGGCATGGGCATGTTTTTGATTCAGGCACTCGTGGACGAGGCAGAGTGGGTGAAGGGATCCAACGGCAAAAGCAGCTACGTCCGGCTGGTCATTCGCCTGGACAAAGTAGCGGAATAACATCAACAGAACGGAGACACCAGATCGTGCAGAGCGAAACTAAGGCGCGCGTTGATCAGCTTACCTCCCCGGCCGGGCACCCGGTCACGGTACTCCGCTTTGAGGGCGATATCGCCAGCACCTCGAAAGAAGCTGTTCTGGGCAGCTATCAGGCTTTGCCCAAAGAGACCGCAAAGCTGGTTCTGCTGGACTTTACAAAGGTGGACTACATCAATTCAAGCGGCATCGCGCTGGTGATCCAGATGCTGATCGAGGCTGCGAACTCCGGGCAGAAGGTCTATGCTTTCGGGCTATCGGCGCACTTCACCAAAGTGTTCACCATGGTGGGCATTACTAAATATGCGGGACTCTTCCCCGGCCAGACAGAGGCACTGGCGGCGCTGTAGCTGCACGCAGTCGCCCCTCTTTGCATAGCCCGCGTAAAATTGCCGGTATGAACCTAGAGGAAATTCAAGCAGCGCTCGGCGAAGCCGGCCATGACGGCTGGCTGTTTTACGACCATCATCATCGTGATCCCATCGGCGAGCGCATTCTAGGCCTCGACGCAAAGGCGCATGTGACGCGGCGCTGGTACTACTATGTGCCAGCCGAGGGAGAGCCGCGCAAGCTGGTGCACCGCGTCGAGCAGGGACGGCTGGATGCGCTGCCCGGCTCGAAGGGGCTCTACTCCAGTTGGCAGGAGCTGGCGGCGGGGCTGGACGCGATGCTGGGCGATGCGCGACGCGTCGCCATGCAGTACTCACCCAACAACGACATTATGTATGTCTCTATGGCGGATGCCGGGACGGTGGAGTTTGTGCGCGGGCTGGGCAAGCAGGTCGTGAGCTCAGCTGACCTGGTCAGTCAGTTCGAGGCGGTCCTCACCGAGGAGCAGGTGCGCAGCCACTTCCTTGCGCAGCAGGCCATCGATGGGGTTCTCGCCGAGGGGTGGCGGGAGATTGAGCAGCGGCTGCGGCCTTCGTGGGGTGGCGGGGGTGAGATGTCTGAGTTCGACCTCATGGTTTGGCTCAGCGACGCGATGCGCCGTGAGGGGCTGGTCTGGGAGAACGGTCCCAATGTGAGCGTCGGGGCACACAGCTCCGACTCTCACTATGAACCCACCCTGGAACACTCCGCGCCCATTCGCAGGGGCGACTTTGTACTTATTGACATCTGGGGCCGGGTGGATACGCCGGATAGCATTTACTACGACATTACGTGGACTGCGGTGGTGGGGCGCGAGCCTGCCGAATACGAGCAGTTGATATTTGAAACGGTGCGCAACGCGCGCGACGCGGCGATCAAAGCCGTCGAGACAGCCTTTGCCGAGGGCCGGCCCATTCGCGGATTTGAGGCCGACGATGCGGCGCGCGGGGTGATTGGTGCGGCGGGGCTGGGGCAGTATTTCACCCACCGCACGGGGCATAACATTGCCCGGGAACTGCACGGTCCGGGCGCGCACCTCGACAATCTGGAGACCCACGACCAGCGCTTGCTGCTGCCCAACACCTGCTTCTCAGTCGAGCCGGGGATTTATCTGCCCGAGTTCGGCGTGCGCAGTGAAGTGAATATGATTACCGCTCCGGGCAAGGCGAGAGTCACAGGGCGTGTGCAGACGGAGCTGGTGAGGATCTGAAGGCCGGAATGACTCCCACCGGAAACTGACCTCCGCCTCGGTGCGATATAGTCGAAGAGAAATGGTTGCAACAGAAAACAAGACCGTAGCGGTGGCGCCGGAAGCTCAGTCGGGATTTGTCTATTTGCCACTGATTGCCGGATGGCTGGTGCCGGGCGCAGGGCACTTTCTGCTCCGGAAGTGGGGCCGGGGAGCACTGCTGGCCGTCTCGATCCTGGGGATGTTTGTCCTGGGCATCGCGATGCAGGGAAAGGTCTATGCCAACGCGCACGACATCCTGGCCATGCTCGGACTGGCAGGCGATCTGGGCAATGGACTGCTCTACGTAGTGAGCCGGATGATGGGTCTGGGCGCGGACACGGTGCAGGTGACCACGGCCGACTATGGCACACGGTTTATCGTGGTGGCGGGGCTGCTGAATGTGATTTCTGCCGTGGACGCCCACAACCTGCGCACAGGGAGAAAGATTTAATGCTCCATCCCTCTCACTTTGCGTCCGTGGTGGTGTTTGCGATCTGCGCGTCCGTCGTCTTTGGCATTACACAGCGCGAGACGCCGCGGCGCATGGTGCGCTACGGCATCTATTGCTTTGTGCTCTTTGTCGGATCGGCAGTTGCGCTTAGCTGGGCAATGTATCTCATCGCGCGGTAGGTTCACTTTCAGGATTTGAGGCCCTCCTCGTCCGGCAGACCTACGCCGCAAGGATGGAACGCGGGTAGGAGGTTCGCCCTATGAATCGTGAATGGCACGCCCGCAACCCGATGCCGCCAAAGGCTACGGTGGAGCAAAGAGTCCAGTGGCACAAGGAACATCAAAAGCATTGTGCCTGCCGCGAAATACCGAAGAGCCTTGTACCCTATTTCAAGCCCAGAGCGAAATCAGAGTGACTGTGACCTTTTGAGTTCGGAATACACCAACCATGGTCCCTCTGTGAGCTGGTTTTGAGGTGTTTTGGGGCCAAAAACAGGGCAAAAACGGGCCTTACTGTTTACCGATGAGTACACAGGGTAGATTCTCAAGCTGTTCATTGCAGGCGAGTTGTCTTGAAAATGGTCACTCCGGAGGGTGCTTTTGAGGGGGGAGGGGGGTGGGTACCCTT
>CAYNGB010000063.1:0-23842 GCA_964396795.1 uncultured Occallatibacter sp.
CGCGGCTCCAGCCCGTGCTTGATGCTGTTTTCGATCAGCGGCTGCAGCAGGATGCTGGGAACCAGCACCTCCAGCGTGCGCGGGTCGATCTCCTTTTCCACGCGCAGCTTGTCGGCGCCAAAGCGCACCACCTCGATGTCGAGGTAATCGTCGGTAAAGCTCAACTCCTCGCGCAGCGGAACGTAGGTGTCGTGATCCTTCAGCAGGGCCCGCAAAATGTTGGCGAGCTTCACCGTCATTTCCCGCGCCATCTCGGGATTCATGCGCACCAGCGAAGCAATGGAGTTCAGCGTATTAAACAGGAAGTGGGGGTTGATCTGGCGCTGCAATGCGTCGAGCCTCGCCTCCAGCAGCAAGCGCTTCTGCTCTTCCAGCTTCAGCTCGATGCGAAGCGCGTTCCACACCTTCAGCGCGATGCCCACCACCATCGGCGCGCATAGCCACACCAGCACCTGCAAGCCCCATACGCCTGTATTCAGCGCAAACAGTCGTCGCGGGCCGTTCCTGCTGGGAACATTGCGCGCCACCCATTCGCGCACTATCTCCAGGGCCGCAATCAGAAACAGCATCATGATCTGGCGGTCGATACGCGGTTTGCGCAGGTTGCGCCGCACCCAGCGATAGAGGCTCAGATCGATGAAAGGCGTGAACGACCAGATCTCCTCCTTCTCCACAAACCGTCCCAGCAGGCCCGCCGCTAGGCCCAGCGCCGCATTAAAAGGCAAGGCCAGGTATTCATGGTGGTAGAGCGCGGGACCAGCCAGCACCGCGCCGCCCATCATGGCCCACCCCGGCCCCACCAGCAGGCCCAGCAAGATGACGGTTTCAAAGGAGATATCGGCAGCCAGGAAGTTGGGCACCGTGGTCCGCACCCACACTCCAAGCGTCAGCGGCACCAGGAAAAACGCCACCAGGGCCGCCGTCTGCCCCCGGCTGCGGCGCTCGGCAAACAGCAGCCGCTGGAAGGTGCGCGACCGTGCCAGGGCGCTGGCCACTGCCGCAGCCACGCCCAACTTCACCAGCAGGGTGATAAGAATCAGCTTGATATCTGGCACGCAATCAATGTATCGCGCCATGGACCCCGGCATCCAATCCCCAAGGTATTTGCCTGCTTTTGCCGCTCCATCTCGCAGTCTGTGACGGCAGCCGCAGCGCCCAACCCGGCACAACGTAGAATGGAACTATGGGATCTGACAGCGTGAAGAAGATTGCCGAGGCGGATTTCCCCACCCGCTGGGGCCACTTCCGCATCATGGGCTTTGAGGGTGCGCCGCCGGAACCGCAGGTCAACTGTGAGCCGCCGGCGCTGAATGGAACCCATCCGGAGGACCTCGTCGCCCTGGTCATGGGCGACATCCACGCCGCGCCGCCGCTGGTGCGCATTCACTCGCAATGCCTCACCGGCGATGTTTTTGGTTCCCTGCGTTGCGATTGCCGTCTGCAACTGGAACTGGCTCTCGACTTGATCGGCAAGGCCGGCGCTGGCATTCTGCTCTATGAGCAGCAGGAGGGTCGCGGCATCGGCCTCATGGCCAAGCTCCGCGCCTATGAGTTGCAGGACCAGGGCATGGATACCGTAGAAGCGAACGTCGAGCTCGGTTTCGCCGCGGACTGCCGTGAGTACGAGTTGGCCGCGGAGACGTTGAAGCTACTCGGCGTCACCGCCGTCCGCCTCATCACCAACAATCCTGAGAAGGTAGACGCCCTGGAGTCGGCGGGCATCGCCGTCGTCGAGCGTGTCTCCGCCGAAGTCGCGCCCCAGGAGAGCTTTGCAGGCTACCTGCGCACCAAGCACGAAAAAATGGGCCACATCCTGGAATCCCTCGTAGGCGAAGAATAAGCAGGCTATTTTCGCAGCGCCTTCAGCACCTTGGCCGTCGTCACCACCTGCCCCACGTGCCGCTGCGTATGGTCCGCCACGTGAATCAGCGCCCCGCCAATGCTGGCCGGCAACTGCGTGCGGCCCACGCTGCGCGCGATTTCAAAGTTCGCCGTGGCCAGCACGCGCACCCGCTCCGCCGCATTGCTAAACGACGCCTCCACCTCCGCCAGCAGCGCCGCCAGCGACTCCTCGCCGCTTCGCTCCGCCTTGAGCGCCGCCAGTTGCTCGGCAGTGAGCCGGCCGCCCTCGGCGTAGGTCAGAATGCGGTCTGTCGAGCGCGCGATATGGCGCAAGTGGAAAGCCACTGAAGTCAGCCCCAGCGGCTGGCTGTGTACCTCGGCGTCCGTCAGTCCCGCCGTCCATTTCGAAAGGTCGTCAAGCGCCAGGTCCAGCGCGTGCAGCACCGCGCGTCCCACCGCCGGAACTTCCGTGTGGGTTCCGCGCAGCCAAGGCTCAACGCTGGGCGCAGATGTAGTAGGAGTGCTCATGGGGAAGTCTCCTGCCGTGCGGCCGATCTTGCCTCTAACTCGCCGTCTTCACCCGCACCACGGTGATCTTGGCAAAACCCTCTTCAAACGCCGGTGGTTTCAGCTTCTCGGCCATCTTGCGCATGATGTCCTCGCTCACTGAGCGATCGCGCTGCCGGTTGCGCTCCAGGCAAACATCCAGCGGCACATCAAAGAACACCGCCTGTACCTCGTAGCCAAAGCTTTTGGCCATCTTGATCCACTGCCGCCGCTCGTGGGTCGACAGATTGGTCGCGTCCACGTAGTTCCAGGGCATGCGGGCAATCAGCCGCGCCCTCAGCAGAGACCGCAGCGTGGAAAACACCAGCCCCTGGTAGCGCTGTTCCTCCACATCGTCAAAGAGGATGTTGCGCAGCAGGTCGCTGGAGAGCGGGGTGATACCGCGACGGCCAAACCACGTGGTCTTGCCCGAGCCAGGCAGCCCAATGGCCAGCACCACATAGCCCTTGGGAGTCTGGGCAGATGGCTCAGCTTCCTCCGGTTCCGGCGGAACAACGGAGGGCAGCTCCGGCTGCGTTTCCACTTCCAGGCGACCCGGGCCGGCCGGCTCCGTCCATGGCTGCCGCTGCGGTCGCGGCTGCGCGGCGGCTCGCCGCGTCTGCTCCGGCGGTCGCGCCACTTTAGGCGCCGTAGCCTCCACCGGGGGCGTATCTGGATACAAAGGCACCAGCGGGCGCGGTTGATTCAAAGGGATTTCCTGGCCAATTTTGCCTGTGGATTCCGAAAGATTAGCAATACGTCTCGAACGTCTTCTCATGCCGCCTTCAGCACCTGCATTGTGATACCGGGATACCATACTTGCGTTGGGTGCTGCAAATGCTGTGCACTCCATCACATACTGTCTCGCATCCTTAAAGGCAAACTAGCGTTGAGCGCCTTTCCGTATGGGAGCGAGAATTCACGTGCTGTCATTTTGTTCCCGATGGCAGGAGTGTTAGCATCATGGGTTTGGTGGAATTGCTTGCTGATGCACATTTCAGCCGCCGAACGCCACAAGTTTCAGACCACAGTTTCATCGATTCCGAAGGAGAATACACATGGCAGTAAAGGTTGGCATCAACGGCTTCGGCCGGATTGGCCGCAACGTTTTGCGCGCCGCGCTTGGCAATCCAGAAATTGATTTTGTTGCCGTCAACGACTTGACCAGCCCGGCCACTCTGGCCCACCTGCTCAAGTACGACTCGATTCTTGGCAACTTGAAGAACGAAATCACCGCCGGCGCAGACTTCATCTCGGTCGACGGCAAAAAGATCAAGGTATGGGCCGAGCGCGACCCCGCCAAGCTGCCCTGGGCAGAAGTTGGCGCACAGATCGTCATTGAATCCACCGGCCACTTCACCGACGCCACCAAGGCCAAGGCCCATCTGGGCGCGACCGTGAAGAAGGTCATCATCTCCGCCCCCGCCTCCAACGAGGACCTGACCATCGTGCTCGGTGTCAACCAGGATAAATACGACGCCGCCAAGCACAACGTCCTTTCCAACGCCAGCTGCACCACTAACTGCCTTGCACCCGTCGTCAAGGTTATCCTTGAAACATGCGGCATCGTCTCCGGCATCATGACCACCATTCATAGCTACACTAATGATCAGGTCATCCTCGACTTCCCGCACAAGGACCTCCGCCGCGCCCGTGCCGCCGCTCTCTCGATGATCCCCACTTCGACTGGCGCCGCCAAGGCTCTCAAGCTGGTTATTCCTGAGTCCGCCGGCAAGCTCGACGGCTTCGCCATCCGCGTCCCAACCCCCAACGTTTCCATCGTTGACCTCACCTTCATCGCTGAGAAGCCCGTAACCGCCGAAGCCCTGAACGCTGCTTTCAAGACCGCCTCTGAAGGCGCACTGAAGGGCATCCTCGGCTACGACACCAACCTGCTGGTCAGCTCCGACTACAAGGGCAACCCGCTCTCCTCCATCGTGGACGCGCCGCTGACCAAGGTGGTCGGCCAAAGCGTCAAGGTGCTGAGCTGGTACGACAACGAGTGGGGCTACTCCAGCCGCGTCGTCGACCTCATCGGCTTCCTGGAAAAGAAGGGTCTCTAACAACAGCAGATAGGGGACAGGGGACAGTGATCAGTCGTGGTCTTCTGTCCACTGTCCCCTGTCTCCTGTTCACTGTTCACTGCCCACTGTTATGCGCCAGAACATCAGCGGCGGATCCCCTTACGAGCCCATCATCGGCTTCTCTCGCGCCGTGCGTGCAGGCAATCAGGTACATTTGTCCGGAACCGGCCCCGTCGGCGCTGAAAATGAGGATGCCGCAGGCCAGGCGCGCCGCATCTTCGCCATTGCCTCCGAGGCCCTGGCTGAGGCCGGCGCCATCTTTGAAGACGTTGTGCGCACCCGCATGTACCTGACCCACGTCGAGGATTGGGAGGCTGTCGGCCGTGTTCACGGCGAGTTCTTTTCTCACGTTCGGCCCGCCGCCACCATGGTCGTCGTGGCCCAATTGCTCAACCCCGCATGGCGCGTCGAAATCGAGATGGACGCCGTGATCCCCAGGACCTCCAACGTCACCTGATCGGCCGGCAGTGACTCTGACGCACTGACCACTGTCCACTGTTCACGGTCCACTGCTCACTGATTTTCAAGGAAGGCTCAGTCCCATGCCCAAGCTCACCATTCGCGACATCGACCTGGCCAACAAGCGGGTCTTCATCCGTGTCGATTTCAATGTGCCGCTCACTGAAGACGGCTCCACCATCACCGACGACACGCGCATCGTGGCCACCCTGCCCACCATCGTGTACGCCCTCCGCCACCACGCCAAGGTGATTCTGGCCTCTCACCTGGGCCGGCCCAAGGGCAAACCCAATCCCAAGTACTCCCTCCGCCCGGTCGTCGACCGCCTGCGCGCCTTGCTTGACAAGAGCCTGGGCGAGAGCGTCAACGTTGCCTTCGCTCCCGACTGCGTCGGCGAAATTGCCACCACCATGGCCCGCCAGCTTGAATCCGGCCAGGTGCTGCTGCTTGAAAACCTGCGCTATCACGCTGAGGAAGAGGCCAACGACCCTGCTTTTTCCAAGGCTCTGGCTTCGCTGGCCGATCTCTACGTCAACGACGCATTCGGCTCCGCGCATCGCGCCCACGCCTCCACCGAGGGCATCACCCACTTCCTCCAGCCCGCCGTCGCCGGCCTGCTGATGGAAAAGGAAATCACCTACCTGGGCAAAGCTCTTGAAGCGCCCGAAAAGCCTTTCGTGGCCATCATCGGCGGCTCCAAAATCTCCGGCAAAATCGACGTGATCGATAACCTGCTCGACAAGGTCGACACCCTGGTGATCGTGGGCGGCATGGCTTACACCTTCCAGCGCGCTCTCGGCGTCGCCACCGGCAAGAGCCTCGTCGAAGAAGACAAGATCGACATGGCCAAGGCCGCACTCGACAAGGCCAAGGCCAAGGGCGTCAAGCTTCTCTTGCCCGTCGACAACATCCTCGCCGATAAGTTCGCGCCCGACGCCAAGACCCAAACGTGGGATTGCTCCGTGGACTTCCCCGCCGACTGGCAAGGTCTCGACATCGGCCCCAAGTCTATCGATGCCATTGAAGACGTGGTCTCCACCGCCCGCACCATCGTGTGGAACGGTCCTGCCGGCGTCTTTGAGTTCCCGCGTTTCGCTGTAGGCACCAACGCCATCGCCAAGGCGGTCGCAGCCAACAAGGCAGCCATCTCCATCATCGGCGGCGGCGACTCCGTCTCTGCCATCAACAAGGCCGGCTATGCTGACCAGGTCACTCACATCTCCACCGGCGGCGGCGCCAGCCTCGAATTTCTCGAAGGCAAAAAGCTCCCCGGCGTAGAAGCACTGACCAACAAGTAAGTCGAGTGACCCTCCCTTGAACGCCCACCAATCAGGGTGCCCATCCATTCCACAGTTCCATGTGGAATGGATGGGAAAGCACAAACCTGACCAACCATGAATCTGGGTGCCCCATGTCTGGATTCTCAGACATGGGAAAGGGCGGGTGGCCCCGGTCTCTAACCACAATGAGGGTGCCCCCGGTCCCTCGCAGTTGGGGACCGGGGAGTACACCTGCGCCGATACCAGCAAGCCAAGGACCTGCACTTCATCACTTTCAGTTGCTATCGGCGTCAACCCAAACTCGATACGTCTTCGGCGCGAACAGTTTTCGAACACGCGCTGGAGCGGACCCGGACCCAGTACAGGTTCTCCGTGATCGGCTATGTCGTCATGCCCGAACACATCCACCTGCCGGTCAGCGAGCCGGAGACCAAACCACTGGCAACCGCTCTGCAGGCCCTGAAACAGTCCGTCTCCCGCACCCTGGCCCTGCGCAACGCCGAACCATTTTGGCCGGCGCGCTACTATGACTTCAATGTCTGGACTGAAAAAAGCACATCGAGAAACTGCGCTACATCCATCGGAATCCAGTGGTGCGTGGATTGGTTGAGCGACCGCAAGACTGGCAGTGGTCCAGCTTCCGCCACCGCGCAACCGGCGCGGAAGGTCCTGTCGAGATTGAGTCCAGATGGACCGCCCGTCTCCGCGAAGGCATGCAACTCTTATCAACGGTCGGCACGCGGCCAGAAGACCGACAACCCCGCCCCAGCCAAGCTAGGACGGTGCACCTAAGTTGGGTGAAACTGAAGCGGTTTTAGGGCCGGCCACCCGCCTGACGCACCCTGGTAAGTCGCTGCAGGGTCTAGGACTTGAGTGAGGAAGAAAGTAGATGAGCTCAACAATGACTCCATTAATTGCTAGCATCCTCATGCGCGGCGGTGGCGCCCCGATTACCCGCTTCGAGATCATTTTATTCTCGTTAGTCGTGGGGGCCATTATGCTTGTGGCCATCTGTTGGGACGTCGTGGCGGCGTTGGTTAAGCGCACTCGCGGCCGCAACTGGCCGACTGTTTCTGCCGTTATTGACGCTGTAAGTGTTACTGTCGCCGGGGGCAATGGTATATCTTCTTTAGCCGTTCGTGACAGGCCCTACTACAAGGCCACGCTCACATATACCTACAACAATCCCGAGCAGCAGATGGGTGATTGCAGCCGTGATTTCGCTAACGAAGATGATGCCAAGGCTTGGGCGAATTCCTACAAAGGCGAAACCGTCAAGGTTCACGTAGACCCGAGCGACCCCACGCGTTCCGTGCTGCGAGAAGAAGACCTTTAGATGGCCCAGGCCCAATGCGCAGGCGTGCGCGAGGGAGGGCGGGTGGCCTACGCCAACCCCACCACAAATCGGGGTGCCCCGTCCTAGCTCCGCTAGGGCGGGATAGATGTCATCCCCGTCACAGACACTCCTCTTCGGCGCGTGTCCATTGGCTCCACAGTTTCATCGTGGAATGGCTGTGTGGCCACGCCCGCTCACCCGCCATGCCAAGCCAGCTTGCAGAAAATAACCCGCCGAGGCAGCACAATGGAAATGAGGGAATCAGCGGTCAGGGATGTGACCGATTTATACCACCGCGACCCCCACCCCCCTCCCCCTCCAAAACCCCCTTTCGGAGGAGTCATATTTCCACTAACCTTAATACAATGAACAGCTTAATAATTTACCCTATGTACTCATCGGGAAGACTATCCACTCCACACAGAACTGGAGGGGGGGGGATCAGTCACCGATAGCGACAAGGACCACCTTCCCTAGCGGCACTAGCAAGTCTTCAAATTGAGGTGCTTTCACGCGAACATCAAAAGAAATTCCAATCGCAGATCGACACTTATCAACTTCAGGTAACGATGCGAGTAGTTCCGCGAACTCTTCATTGGTGGAAAACTCCCGAGGCTCACAATATGCGAGCGAGGTGTCAGCGTCACCTATGCTGATCGACAATTGTCCGTCTCCCTTCGAAGATTCGAGTAGAAAGCCTGCGGCTTCTAGTTTCGTAACGGAGCAAGGATTAAAACGAACAGACACGCTGCGAAGCGAGGATTCAACAAACAATTTAGTTGATGAATCGAGCCAACCTCCGAGAATGAGCATTGCATCTTCTAGTTCGAGTTTTGCCACGCTTCCTCCCCATAAATACAGTCCAATTGTTGCGTTTTTGTTCCGAGCGATGGAGAATGACTTGCACCATTAAGACGCTACGACTAACGGGACATCAAATCTTTCACTTGAGTTTCCCAATATCCCGTTTAATGCTGTCTAGCGTCTTGTTTGCCTCTTCTATGCCACTTTGAAGGTCAAACCGCACGGCAAGGTTGATTTCCTTTATTTCCCTCAAAATGTTCTCTAGTAAACTAATGATCCTGTCGCCTTGGCGTTCAGTGATTAGGTCATCTGGCATGGCGGTCTTCCCCTCGCAAGCACAATACAGCCTGATACCACCCTTCCGGGGGTACAATTTCCCCATGAGTGGCGTAGACAAGGATAAATTTGAGGCGATAGTTGGGAACCTTTTGGCTCAGAAACCGACTACGCGGGCCGAGGAACGGAAGGAAGCCCGCAAACGTCCTACCGTCCCACCAGTTCCCGATAAGGGAGCGGTGAAGTCTGACCCGAACGAGTCACGAGATCGGTAAACCGGGCAGGCATCTTGCGGCGGTTGAAGCGGTGGTTAAACTCACTCAGGTAGCGGTGCAGGTGTTTGGCTGAGACGTGGTGGAAACTGCCCACAATGCCGCGCTTGAATAAACTGAAGGCGCTTTCGATACTATTGGTGGTCACATTCCCGTCCACCCAGATTTCGGCGCTGTGGTTGACGGTATAGTGCTTTTCTTCATCATGTCCTGAAAGCCGGAGCGCCTTTGGGTAGGCTGGTAGTTCATCGGTCATGATGGCCGTAACATCGGCGCTGACGTGTTGCTTGAGATACCCTGCCAAGGTCTCTATCTTGGCGTCGGGGGCGTGAATGAGCCGAACGTTGCCGCCACGCTGCTTTATGCCTACGACAACCTGCTTTAGTTTCTTCACTTCCCGCTGAGTCTTGCCGCGAATTTTCCCACCTAAGTACGATTCGTCCATTTCCACGATTCCGGTGAGGTTCGCAGAGTCTTTGGATTCCATCGCTTTGCGGATTCTGTGGCACATATGCCAAGCGGTTTGATAGGAGCCAAGTCCGAGATGCCGCTGGAGTTGGAGAGCGGAGATGCCTTTCTTGGCGTCCATGATGAGGGTAATGGCGGTAAACCATTTCGTCAGAGGAATACGGGAATCGTTGAAGATCGTTCCTGACGTGACGCTAAATTGCTGTTTGCAGGTAGGCTCTAGGCACTGGTAGAGATTTTTGCGAACGTTCTTTGTCTTCGATTTGCGCTCGATTCTGGAGATGCGGTTGCAGCCGCATACGGCACAACGGACACCATCGGGCCAGCGTTGCTTTTCGAGAAAGGCGAAGCACTCTTCCTCGGTCCCTAGTTCGCGGGCTATGTCGATGAGGTTCATTAGAAATAAGCCTCTGCATTCTCCATGATGCGCATAAGGTTTCTCAGCCGATGGTTGAGTACGGCGTAATCGACGCGAACTTCCATTAAAACCCCTGCGTTGGTTGCCATAGGCATATCGAATGTCTCAAGGAACGAGCCTACGGCGCGTGGGGATTTCTTTTGAAGGTAGGCAGTAACGTCGCGGGTAAATGATTCGACGGCATCGGTCCAAGCTGGCGTGTCTGCGCTTCCGTAGGGAGGATTTGCGAGCAGATCGCGCCCGCGAGACAGGAACACGGCTAGAGCTTTCTGGCGTTTGCGGAGTCCGTAGCGTTTCCACGCAAGCCAGCCGATTACTATTCCGGCTATGCTCACAACCAAAATCGCAGCATCCATGCCAAGCATCAGCCGGTCAAACGGCCTAGTCCCATAAAACAGCCGATACCATCCATCCATCAATGCCCACGCTCCCGTGGCTACAAACATAAATGGCGAGGGCGTTATCTGTGTGAACCGGATAGTCTTCCTCATCGGTAAACAGAAACCCTCACTTTTCCTCTGTTTTCGGCCCCCAAAACGCCTTGCAGCCTCACAAAATGGGGAAGTTGAGGCCAATGCGCATGCTCCTCAACTTCCCGTTATTCAGTAGGGAGCCACAGATATCCGTCTCGACCGCAAACAAAAAGGCCGGAGTCCCATCATCGCGATGGAACTCCGGCCCTGTTTCCTTCCTGGCGGCCCGACTCAGCGCATCTGTAAGTAGTTTCCGTATCCCACGATCACCGTCGAGCCGACCAGCGTCACCAGCGTCAGCGCCAGCAGCAGCTTGGTGCGCACACTCACACCACGCCACTCCTTCAGCCCGATACCCCAGAGGGTACTGAAGATGATGATGCTGGCATTCAGCAGCGTCCAGCTTGAAAACTTGTAGCGGCCCATCTGCGATTGGCCCATGGTGTAAAAGAAGAACTGCATGTACCAGATTCCGCCGGCCAGCGCAGAGAAGAAATAGTTCCCGAACAGCGTTGGAGCCTTTGCCGCGCTCGCAGCCTGCCCGGTCTGCGCGGGAATCTTCAGATACTCGCCAAACGTGCGATTCCGCCAGTTGAGGATTAGGCACCACACAAAGTTAGTGACGAACCCGCCGGCCACAATCACCACCAGCCCCGGCAGCCCCTGCCACACGGTGCTCGTTCCATGACTTACCGTGAGTTCGTTGATAGGGGTGGCGGCATCCAGGCCGAAGGCAAAGCAGGCGCTCATCACGCCCGCAAACACACCCACCATCAGTCCGAGTTTCAGATTGAATTCCTTGATGCTGGCTTTCTTCTGCTCGTGAGAGAGTTCACTCTCCTTTGACACTCCGGCCGCACCCGCGAACACGATACCCAGCGCGCAAACCGCAACGCCTATCAGGGTGACGATCCCCGAACGCTGCGCCAGCAGTTGCCCAAACTGGCCGTGAAAGATGGGCGGCAGTAGCGTGCCGAACACCGCGTTGTTGCCCATCGCCACAGCCATGCCCAGTGACATGCCCAGGTAGCGCATCGTGAGTCCGAAGGTTAGTCCTCCCACCCCCCACAGCACGCCAAAGAGAAACGTCCAGAAAAGCGTCGATGACGAGGTCCCCCGCAGCACGCCCGTCAGGTCATTCGTCAACACCCCCGCAAAAAACCAGGGCGCGACGATCCAGCTCATTACGCCGGCGGCCAGCCAGTAAGTCTCCCATGACCAGCCACGCACCTTGCGGAACGGGACGTAAAAGCTGGCCGATGCCAAGCCGCCCATCCAGCTTAGAAACACTCCCAATAACAGATTCGCACCCACGTTGATTCACTCTCCTGTCTTTCTCGATCCGTCCGTCCGCTTATTCTTACTCCAGGCTCACGCTGAAGCTATAACTTCCGGCGGCTAGCTCAAAGCCGCTTTCATCCCCGCGAGTTGTGGCCTTCGCCAGCTTACTATCCGCCAGCGGCGTGCCCTCCAGTTTGTAGCGCGCGGCATCTTTCCCATGCAACCCCAGCCATCCCGTCGTATTCGCTGGAATTGTTACATGCCACACCGCGTTAGTTCCCCTCACCGTCCAGTCTGAGCGAATCACGCCGTACGTTGATGGATAGCTAAACTCCACGCTGCCCAGGCGCGCATCGAAAGCCGGGTGCAGCACCACGGTGTGGAAGCCCGCATCCAGCGCTGTCGCGTCCACGCCCGCCGCATAGCGATAAATCCAATCGGCCACCGCGCCATAAGCATAGTGGTTATAGGAGTTCATGCTGGGATCGTTCTTCATCTGATCGCCGTTCCACCGCTCCCACGTCGTTGTTGCCCCGCGCTCTACCAGGTACCCCCAGGATGGATAGGCCGTGTTCAGCAGCAGTTTGTAAGCCAGCTTCTCATGCCCGCTCTTGGTCAATTCTTCCAGCAGGTATGGCGTCCCCAGGAAGCCCGTTGCCAGCAGTCCGTGGTTGGCCTCGATCTTGTCCGCCAGCCTTTGCGCCACGGCTCCGCGCAGATTCTCCGGCACCAGGTTCATGTGCAGCGCCAGTACGTACCCCGTCTGTGTATCGCCCCCTTTGCTCTTGGCGTCGGGATTGTTGATCTGTCCAAACGTCGAAGGAGTGTTGTCCGCTCCGGCTACAAATCCGTCTTCATGGACAAACTTCTTTTCGAACGCCGCGCGAATCTTCTCGAACTGCTTTGCATATTTTGCTTCGTCTTCCGTGCGCCCTGTCGCATGCGCCATCTGCCGCATCAGAGACACATCGTAGGCCCAGTAGGCCGTCGAGATCAGCCAGTAATCGGTCTTTCCCTCAGGCGATAGCCAGTCTCCAAAGTGCCCCCCGGCCTCGTGCATCCATAGCCCATCCGGGTTCGCAGCATCGATAGCATTCAAATACTTCTCCATCGCGTCCCAGTTCTGTTCGATCACGCTCGTGTCGCCGGTCTGTATCCACGAGGTCCACGGAATAATTACCCCCGCATCGCTCCATCCTGCGCCGGAGCCTGAGACACTCGTCACCGTGCCCGGTGTGAAGATGCCGTAGTACGGTGTACCCGCCTGCGATCCGCGCAAGTCTCCTGCGTATTTCCGGCTGAACGCCGCCAGGTCCATGTTGTACGTGGCCGTGCGCCAGAACACCTGCGCGTCGGCTGTCCATCCCAGCCGCTCATCGCGCTGCGGACAATCCGTCGGCACGCCCACAAAATTCGAACGTTGGCCCCATACGATATTGCTCCACAGCTTGTTAATCATCGTGCTGCCGGTCTTCAGTTGCGCGGCAAACGGCGCATCGGTATGGATCACCAGCGCGGTCAAAGCCTCCTTGCCCGGCGCGCTCGGCAGTCCGGTCACCTCTGCATACCTGAAGCCATGGAAGGTGAATTGCGGCGTGAACTCCTCCACGCCCTTGCCGTCGAGGATGAAGTGATCCGTCGCCTTGGCAGTGCGCAGGTTGTCGGTGTAGAGCGTGCCGTCATCGTTCAGGATCTCCGCAAACCGCAGCCGTACATCCGTACCCGCCGGCCCCTGCACGCGCAGCCTCTCCACGCCTGCGAGGTTCTGCCCAAAGTCATACACGTAGACGCCCGGCTTCGGCTCGCTCACTGACACCGCCGCAACTGTCCGCTCCACGCGAATCGAGGCATAGTCCTGCGCGTCGATCTTGATCGGCTTGGGCTCCAGCGTCGTCACATTCTTCCAGCCGTCCGCGGCAAAGCCTACCGTGTCCCAGCCCGGTTGTTTGCGCCGCGCGTCCTGGCTCTCGCCGTCATAGATTTCCGCGTGCAGAATGTAGGCCGTGTCCGCCTTCCATTTCGCGTCCGTCGTCACCCACTCCACGCTGCCGTCCGCGTGCTCAATGCGCAACTGGGCCCGCAGCGCCGGTGGTGCCTCTCCATAATTATTGGGTTGCTGGAACCACTCCAACGGAGTCGAGTACCACCCCGGAGCCAACAGCGCTGCAAGCGCATTCGCTCCCTGCGTCAACTGCGTCGTCACGTCGTAGACCTGGTATTTCAACCGTTCGCGATAGTCCGTCCACCCCGGCGCCATTACGTCGTCGCCTACGCGCTTGCCGTTCAGGAATATCTCGTACGCACCCAACGCCGTCGCATAAAGCCGTGCCGACTTCACCGGCGCGCTCACGTCAAACGTGCGCCGCAACGACTTCACCGAGTCGGGAATCCACGGGCGTCCCAGCGGATCGTCCTCCGAGTCCGCCGCCTGCACCCAGGCCACCGCCGTCTTGAAATCCATGTCGTTGAAGCCCTTGTCGATCCAGCCATTCGCCGGATGAATCGCCGTAAGCCAGTCCGTTCCGCTGGCAAAAGTTGCCGTGGTTCCGTCCTTGTACTCCACATACAAGGTCGCGCTCAGCGGCGGAGCGTCGCGCATGGCCATTCCGTTGGGATTCACCAGGTAGTGCACATCTTCAATGGCGATCAGGTTATCGCCCTCAGTCAGATTGCCCGTCACGTCCGCCTTTACATACTTCTTCCAGGGCATCTGTTTCCACGCCGGCAGCGGGTCGGCCTTCAGCACTTGATTCCCGTTGACCCATGCCGAAACCGTGTCATCCCCAGCCGCATACAGCGTCGCACTGCGCACCGGCTTCTCCAGCGTCACCGTCGCGCGGTAGGCATAGTGCTGCTCATCCTTCTTCTCTGCGTCCAGAGCTTTTGCGTCCGGGTTCGCTATCCAGATTGCCCCTGCCTTCCGTACCGCGGCCTCTTCGGGCGTCTCGTAGCCGATCCATTGCGCGCGCCACCCATCCTGCGCCAGCAGGCCAGTCTCCCACCAGCTCGTCTCGCTGTCGGCATACGCCTTGCCCGTCGCACCCCACACCTTCACCCGCCAGAAGTAGCGTGTACTCGCCACAGCCGCAGGCCCCGCGTACCGCACGTTGACTGACTGTCCGCCCTCTACCCGTCCGCTGTCCCACACGTCAGCCTTGCCTTGCCGCAACAACTCCGCACTCGAGGCCACCTGCACCTGGTAGGCCGTCTGTCGCGCCCCGCGTGCCGCGTCCTGCAACTGCCATGAGAACAGAGGCGCCTGGTCGTCAATACCCAGCGGGGTCTTCAAATTGTCCACGCGCAATTCCGTTGGCCCCACAGCCAACCCGGCAGGCGCCGCCATCAACGGCAGTACCGCCGCCCCCAACAACAGTCCACACGCGATCCAGCGCATACTTTCCGTTCTCCTTCACTGCATCTTGAATCAAACTTGGCCCATACTCCGATCCCCTGAAATTTCGTGATCGGCACATCCCTTAACCAACGCGGCAGGGTAGCGTTCGCCTCGGCAAACGCCACCCCGCACGCTGCAAATAAGTCTGCAAATATCTTGCAGACACCAACGTCACTTACTTTGTGAACCAGCCTCACTCCGCCAGACCGTCACCGGCCCCAACAATCCCGACTCAATCAGCGGCGAATCCGCCTTGAACGGCTTGAAGTCAGTCCACGTATACGTCTTTGTCACTCCCGGTTGCAAATCCCCAATCATCCGATTCGGCCACAGGTTGGTGACCTTCACGCTGATCTCGTTCGCACCCGGTTTCAGCGCTCCTGTCACATCCACAACAAATGGGGGCTTCCACTGGATTCCGCCCACCGGTTTGCCGTTCACTTCAACCTCGGCGATCTCCTCTACCGTGCCCAGGTCCAGTATCATGCGTGCGCCGGGCTTGAACCACTCTTTCTCTGCGTTGACCTGCTTGTGATAGGTCGCCGTCCCCGAGAAGTACTTCACGCCCGTGTCGCTGTTTTCAGTCCACGAAGCCAGTGTCGGGAACTCTGCTTCAGCCGGCGCGCCCAGATCGGCTGGGAATGTCACCTTCCACGCCCCGTCCACGCTCGCCAACTCTGTCTTCGCCCTTGCCGGAACCGTCTTTGATCCTGCCCCGGCCCCTTCGAACACAACAAACACCGAGCCCTGCGCATCGAAGTGCAGCGGCACCACGGTTTGCCCATGTTCTGTGGTGTAGCTTACCGGCTCGGTTGTCCCGCTCTCCGGATGCCACAACTTCGGCGTCTTTCCCGTCACCCTGAAGCTTGCTTTCACGTCGAAGCTGTGATGCTTCGTGGTGGCGGCAAAATAAATCTCCCGTTCCGCATCGTGACGGTGAATAAAGAGCAAATCCTCGTCAGAGTCACCTACGGGCAACGGATAAGTAGTGTCCGGTCCCACATTCTCCGGATCGCTCCATGTAAAGTCCGGTAACGTGCCCTCGGCAGCCAGCACTTCTTCAATCGTCTTTCCTGCGTAGACCTTGCCCTTGCCAAAAGCGTGTCCGCTCGCGGCAGCGTCTCCTTGGCCCCATAGATCGTCAGCCAGCTTGCTCACTTCCGCTTGGCCGTTTTTGCCGTCGCCGAGGCTGGGCGAACCCTCAGGCTTCGGTCCCAGCAACACCGCGCCCTGTTGCACCAGCGCATGAATGCGGCGTAGCAGCGGCACGGAAATCAGTTTCTCGTCGTTGGGCAGAACCAGCAGGCGATAACTGATGCCGCTGGCCAGGCTCAAATGGCCCGGCGTAGCGGTTGCGCCATGCAGCAGCACATCCGCGTTCACCCAGTCGAAGTCGTGGTGTACCGGCTGGGCCGGATCGATCTTCTTCCAGAATGGAACCGTGGACGGCGCGTCTTCTCCGTAGAAATACGCCACGTCGCTCACCGGCTTTCCCTGCTGCAGCAGGTAGGAGCAGCGCGCCAGGTACGTGTTCCACGCAATTGCCTGCTCTGCCCACGTAATGTTGCGGCTGTAGTGCTGGCCAAAATAGCCCAGCGTCATGCCCGGCTTATGCGCGTTGTCAACAAACGGCTGCTGGTCGCTGGTGTGAAAAATGATGCGGTTGATGCCCCGCGCAAAGGTCTGGTCGGCCAGCGACTTCAAATAGAACGGCGTTTGCCCCCACGCCACCAGGTTTGGCCGCGTGGTAAAGGACTCCGTGGCCGCGATCGGCTTGCCATAAATGTGCGCGGCCGAAGATGCCTCGCGTGTATCGGCCTCGTAGGCCGGCATTCCCTTCTGCCCCGGCAGTGGCGGCCAGAACTCACCCATCGGAACGGTGACATTGGCCTTGTTCAGCAGTCCGTCGCCCGTCGTCGGCATTCCGATTCCCATGGCTTCCGCATACAAGCCCACTCCAAATTTGGAGAAGTACTTCGTCGCCACGCCGTAGTGGTTTTCCGCCAGCATGTCGGCCTGGGTGCGGCGAATATCCCACAAAAACGCCTCTGACTCCGCCCGGCTGCCCACAATCCTTCCCGTCAGCACCGGCAGATACTTGGTCATGGCGTAGCCTCGACGATGCTGAAACTCCTGCATCATCTCTTCGGTCCAGTTCTCCTGCCCTGCCTCCCAGCTATCCATCAGGAAATACCTGAAGCTCTTGCCAAAGTACGGCCCGGCGGTTTCGGAGATCATCTTCACATACTCCTCCACGTACGCCTGCACGTCCTTCTTGCTCAGTTTGTCCACTTCCAGGCCCGTGGCAGCGGGCGTAGCCGGGTGATTGACCTCGCCCGTCAACCCGTATCCCAGCCGCATCACGATCCATTTGCCGGCCGGAGCATCCCAGTCCAGAGTGCCATCCGGCCGCATCTTCCCTGTCAGGTCAATCACCTTCGCCGGATCGATGGCTTCTTCCGGCTGTACTTCGGCTCCCACCGGATCGCTGTTCGGCGTGTAAATGCCGAAGCTCGCCTTATCTTCCCAGCGGTGCACCCGTGGGCTGGCCAGGAACTCAACCTCTGTCAGCCGCACCATCGGATTCGCGTTCGCTCCCGCCGGCGCCGGCATGCCCGGAATTGGGGCCGGCGCTTTGAAAAACACCCGATAATAGCGCGCCTTCACCGGCGCTATGGAATAAGTCCGCACCGCAAAATTCACTGAACCTGGTCCACGTACACCGGGCATCTCCACCAGGGTCCGCCATTGCTCGCCATCATCGCTGGCCTCAATCCTGCCCGTCGGAACCGGCGGCCCGCCAAACTGCACTCCCGCCGCTCCTCCAAATACGATTGCCTGCACCGGCTGCGGCTGCCCATACGCAAACTGCACCCACGCCGTCCGGTCGTCCTTTGAGTAAGGAATCGCCACTGCCTTGGCAAACGATCCATCCTGCAACACCGCTCCATCGATCTCGCCGCAGCTGCAAGTGATCTCCGGCTTCTGCGCGCTGCTCACCGCTTCTTCTTCCGGAGCCGGGAACGCCACCACGGCCGCATCCTCATAAATCTCCGGCGTCAGCGGCTGTTTGGCGATAGGAGGCTGCGGCTTCGCCCCCGGCAGTGTCAAATCCGGGTGCTGCTCCCGCGCGGGCGCTGGTGCCAGGTCCTGAAACTTCCCCACTGTGGCCGGAGGCTTGTTCAATGTCCCGTTAAAGTGTCCCGGCCCTTGCACCGTTGTCTCGCTCCACACATACTTCTTCATCCCCTGTTCCGGCTTCACCCAGGGACCGGCGGTCTCGCTCCATCCGCCCGACGCGGCCATCGCCATCTCCATATGCAGCCGATCGGCCTCGGCCGCCGCATGCCGCCAGGCCGACTTCCACTCCGGCGACATCCATATCACCGGCTTATCCACAAACAGCGGCGCTCCCATATCCCCGTCGAACATCTGCATCCCGGCAATGCCCACCCGGTGCATCCATTCCAGATCCGCCGTGATGCCCGGCTCGGTCACGTTGCCGCTCATCCAGTGCCACCACACGCGGGGCTTGGCGCTGTCGGGTGGCTGCTTGAAGGCCTGCTCCAGGCTGTTCGCCGCTGCCGCCCCACCGGCCGTCGAAGTCGCCTGCACCGTCGTCTTTGCCACTTCTTTCCCGTTCGCCGCCGCCGTCGCCTGCCCCGCCAGCATCATCGGAATTCCTGCTACTAAAAGCATCCCCAGAATCCCGTCACGAATCGCGCTTTCGGTCCTCATCGCAGCCCTCCACCAACCCTGAAAAAAGCCGTGAAATTCCCTTGGATTTCCCCAAATGAAATAATTTCTAGACGGAAGAACCTTAAGCATCTACCCATACCCTTGTCAAAGTCCACAACCGCGCGTCGTACCCGCCCCGCAGGCCGATTCGGTCTCCAGCCGTTAAACTCTCCCCATGGCCTTCCGCCTCTTTATTGCCACCACCAGTCAAGGCAAGCTGCGTGACTTCCGCACCGCCGCGGCTGCATCCTCACTAACCATCGAGCCACTGCCAAAACTCAAGCAGATTCCCGCCCCCGACGAAAACGGCGCCACCTTCGCCGCCAATGCCGCTCTCAAGGCCGTCTATTATTCCCGCTTCGCACCCGGCGAGCTGGTTCTGGCCGACGACTCCGGCCTCGAGGTCGACGCTCTCTCCGGCGCCCCCGGTGTACGCTCTGCCCGCTTTGCGGCCGACGCCGGACTGGTCGACTCCCCCGACGCCAACGACAACACCGATGTCTGGAACAATATGGTCCTGCTGCAGCGGCTGGCCGCTGTGCCCGCAGCCCGGCGCACCGCCCGCTACCGCTGCGTGCTGGTAACCGCACGCGATGGTCAGCCTGTCGACACCGCCGAAGGCGCGGTCGAAGGCCTCATCCTCGAGGGCCCTCGCGGCACCGGAGGCTTCGGTTACGATCCTCTCTTCTTCCTGCCCGAACTCGACCGCACTATGGCCGAGCTCGATCTTGAAACTAAACACTCGCTCAGCCATCGTGGCCGCGCCTTTGCGGCCCTTCTGCAGATGCTAAAACCCTGATGGTTCAACGGATATTGACCCCGTCGCAAATCTGCCCCTGCGCCCTTGACGGTCCTCATTGCGGAATCGAATAATGCAGTTGGAACCCGACGCAATTTTCTCTCCGCCCCACGAGAAACGCCTCGATCCACAGCTTTTTAGGGAGCCAAGACCGCATGGCAACTGCTCAACATCCTTCCGCGCCCACGCTGCGCCCGGGCGTGCAGCCGCTGCGCGCTGGCCAGGGATACACTTTCCTCCTGCGCAAGCTGCACTCGCTGCTGGGCATCGTCCCCATCGGCGCGTTTCTTTTAGAGCACTTGCTGTCCAACTTCGAGGCGCTCAAAGGCCCAGCCGCCTACGGTGCCCAGGTTAAATTCCTCAACAGCCTGCCCCTCGTGCGCGTCCTTGAGTGGACCTTCATCTTCCTGCCCATCCTCTATCACGGCCTCTATGGCGTCTATATCTGGCTGCGCGGCAAGTCCAACATTGTGTACTACCCCTGGTCTGGCAATTGGATGTACACAGCCCAGCGCTACACCGGCCTCATCGCCATCCTCTACATCGGCCAGCATGTTCTTCGCCAGCGTTTCATGGGCATCAGCCTGCCTGAGAATCCCGGCGCCGCCTTCGCCAAGGTACAGCATGAGCTTGCGAACCCCTGGATGCTCGCCGTCTACATCATCGCCATGATCGCCATCTGCTGGCATTTCTCTTACGGCATCTGGCTCTTCGCCGCCAAGTGGGGCATCACTCCCGGCGAAACCGCACGCAAGCGTTTCGGCTACGCGTGCGTCGCCTTCGGCATCGTGATCGCCGTCATGGGCCTGGCCAGCATCTGGGCCTTCGTCGGCCCCAACTTCAAAAACACGCCCGACATCGTGCCCCTCACCTCAACGCAGTTGCACCCGGAATCCATACCGCCGCAGTACGTGTTCCTCAAGGGTGCCTTGGGATAAGTCAACGTTTTGAAAGGGCACGACCTTAGTCGTGCCGCAAATGCAGCAAAATGAAGGCGGGCTTTAGCCCCTGAGGGAAGGCAGATAGCTTGTTCAGAGATTCCCCAAGGCAGACAGAAACTTCCATGGCCGTCACAGAAATCGCCGCCCCTAGCCTCGGCGAAAGGCTGGAAGCCGATAGCCGTTCACTGTTCACTGTTAGCCGTTCACTGTTAGCTGTTCACTGTTCACTGTCCACTGTTCACTGTTAGCTGTTCACTGTTCACTGTCCACTGTTCACTGTTCACTGTTCACTGTCCACTGTTCACTGCAAAGGAAGGCCATGGCAGCACCCAGAATCATCGTGGTTGGCGGAGGACTCGCCGGGCTCGCGGCAGTCATCAAAATCGCTGAGGCGGGCGGCACGGTCGACCTCTTCTCCATCGTCCCCGTCAAGCGCTCTCATTCCGTCTGCGCGCAGGGCGGCATCAACGCTGCCAAGAACCTCAAAGGCGAGGGCGACACCACCGACAAGCACTTCGACGACACTATCTATGGCGGCGATTTCCTGGCCAATCAAACCCCCGTCAAGGCCATGTGCGAAGCCGCGCCCGCCATCATCGACCTGCTCGACCGCATGGGCGTGCCCTTCAACCGCACTCCCGAGGGTCTGCTCGACTTCCGCCGCTTCGGCGGCACGCTTTACAACCGCACCGCCTTTGCCGGGGCCACCACAGGCCAGCAGTTGCTCTACGCTCTCGACGAGCAAGTCCGCCGCTACGAGGCCGACGGCAAAGTCACGAAGTACGAGGGCTGGGAGTTCCTCTCCGCCATCCTCGACTCCAAGGGCATTTCCCGCGGCATTACCGCCCTCAACCTGCGCACCATGGAGCTGCGCGCCTTCCTAGCCGACGCCATCATCCTGGCCACCGGCGGCATCGGTGCCATCTTCGGCAAGAGCACCAACTCCGTCGTCTGCACCGGCTCCGCGCAGTCGGCCATCTTCCAGCAGGGCGCCTACTACGCCAACGGCGAGTTCGTCCAGGTTCATCCCACCGCCATTCCCGGTGAAGACAAGTTGCGCCTCATGTCCGAGTCTGCACGCGGCGAGGGCGGTCGTGTCTGGGTGCCCCGCAAGCCCGGCGATCCGCGCCCCATCAAGCAGATTCCCGAGTCCGAGCGCTTCTACTTCCTTGAGGAGTGGTATCCCAAGTACGGCAACCTCGTCCCGCGCGATGTGGCCACCCGCGCCATTCACAAAGTCGTCTATGAAGAGGGCCTGGGCATCGACGGCCAGCCCATGGTCTACCTCGACCTCACCCACATCGACCGCGAAACCCTCAACCGCAAGCTCGAAGGCATCCTCGAAATCTACGAGAAGTTCGTCGGCGACGATCCCCGCGACGTACCCATGAAGATTTTTCCCGGCATGCACTACACCATGGGCGGCCTGTGGGTCGACTTCGACCAGATGACCAACATTCCCGGCATCTTTGCCGCCGGTGAATGCGAGTACCAGTACCACGGCGCCAATCGCCTCGGTGCGAATTCCCTCGTCAGTTGCATCTTCGGCGGCTTCCGCTCCGGTCCCAACGCGCTGCAGTATGCCAGGAACCTGCCTGTTCCTGAAGGCGACGGCGGCCGCGCTGCTGAATTAGCCCGCCAGGCGGAACTCAATCAGCAACTGCTCTCTTCCAGCGGGACAGAAAACCCCTTCAAGCTGTGGCGCGAACTGGGCGAATCCATGACCAAGCACGCCACCGTCATCCGCTACAACAAGGGCCTCAAGCAGGCCGACGAAAAGATCGTCGAACTCCTCGACCGCTACAAGAATGTGAACCTCAGCGACAAGAGCCAGTGGGCGAACACCAGCTTTGCCTTTGCCCGCCAGTTGAAAAACATGCTGGAACTCTCTCGCACCGTGGTCCAGGGAGCGCTGCTGCGCGACGAGTCCCGCGGCGCGCACTACAAGCCCGACTTCCCCGACCGCAACGACGAAAAGTTTCTCAAGACCACCAAGGCCAGCTTCACCGGAAACATCGCCGGTCCGCATTTCGAGTTCGAGGAAGTCGACACGCAATTCATCAAGCCGCGTCCGCGCCGCTACGACGCAACAAAGTGAGCGCTGTGCCAGAGAGTTTTTGAACCGGAGGCCAGGGGCTTCAGGCTCCTGAATTCTAGAGAGTTTTTTGAACCGGAGGGAGCAGGGGCCTTCAGGCCCCTGAATTCCGAACGCTAAGGACTTGGGGCTTTAGCCCCTGGGGGAAGCAGTTAAGACGCGCCGAGCTTCCCGACGAAAGGAATCATGGCAAACAAGACCGTTCGATTTGAAATCAAGCGCCAGGCCAGCCCCGATGCTCCCGCCTATTGGGAGAACTTTGAGCTCGAGTGGCGTCCCGGCATGAATGTCGTCTCCGCCATGATGGAGATCGCGGCCAACCCCGTCACCGCCGACGGCCGCCCCACCACTCCCATCACCTACGACTCCAACTGCCTTGAGGAAATCTGCGGCTCCTGCGCCATGCGCATCAACGGCAAGGCCAAGATGGCATGCTCCGCGCTCGTCGACAATCTCGAGCAGCCCATTCGCGTCGAGCCGCTCTCCAAGTTCCCCCTCGTCCGCGACCTCCAGGTCGACCGCTCCGTCCTCTTTGAGAACCTGATGCGCGTCAAGGCCTGGGTCCCGGTCGACGGCACGTATGATCTCGGCTCCGGCCCCCGTGTCTACCCCCAGCAGCAGGAGGCGAACTACCCGCTCTCCAACTGCATCTCCTGCACCTGCTGCATGGAAGTCTGCCCCCAGTTCAACGAGGACACCAACTTCGTCGGCGCCGCCACCATTGCCCAGGTCAAGCTCTTCAACAACCATCCCACCGGCAACGTCTTCAAGGAAGACCGCCTGCGGGCTCTGGCTGGCGACGGCGGTGTTCAGGAGTGCGGTTTTGCGCAGAACTGCGTCGAGGCCTGCCCCAAACAGATTCCCCTCACCAACGCCATCTCCGACATTGCCCGCGACGTCACCGTCCAGAAAGTCAAAGACTTCCTCCGCGGCTAACTCTCTTTGTTGTTGGAATTCAATCCACAGATTCAAGAATGGGTGCCCCATGTCTCGCGTTTGAGACATGGGAAACCACAACCCTCAACCACCCTCTCTCAACTCAGCATGAAATCGGGTGCCCCATCCTTGAATCGTCTTTTGATTCAAGGGTGGGAGACCACGAACCTCCTGCTCCACGGGCTTTTCGGCCGAGCTGCCATCGCGCTCAGGCCGAGCCACGAATCCCCTTCAGCTCGCCGAGCTTTTGCCGAGAATTAAGCCTCGCAGGCGCACAATCTAGGTATGGCGAACCTCCACATTATCGATCCGTTTCAATCTCGCAGGCATGTCTCCGGCCCGTCCCATGAACGGCCGGGCAGTTAACCGACATTTTAGACCGGGCACATCTCCGACACTT
>CAYNGB010000064.1:0-23404 GCA_964396795.1 uncultured Occallatibacter sp.
AGTGTCGGAGATGCGCCCGGTCTAAAACGTACGATATCCCCCCGGTCTGTACCCGAAGGGTACCCACCCCCCTCCCCCTCAAAATGAGCAATATCCGGGGTCTCCCTCGGCCCAATCTGCCGACTAGGTTATTTAGAATCAACCACTTGATAGATTGGCCCGTCAGCTATCCATTGTCTTAATGGTAAACAGGGGCCCCTCAAAAATGGCCCATTTCGTCGCATTTGAGGGTGGTTTTGGCCGGTTCGATAAGAAAGTGAGGGCGTTTTTGAGCGGAGCTACAGCGGAACCAGAGTTGGTGTCCCTGCGACGAGCCGAGCGATTACCGTCTCGGCTTCAGAATCCACGCAAGCCACTTTCCAGCAATCCTTCAACCTCGTGATCGGTGGAAAGCTCGAGATCACCACCCCGTCTCCTTTGCCGCCTGCGGCGGTGGGAGAGCCCTACCCCTCGGTTACGCTCCAGGCGTCCGGCGGGATGCCGCCATACTCCTTTAGCTTTGTGACGAATTCAGGCAGCGTGCCGCCCGGGTTGACCCTTTCGAGCGATGGAATCATCTCTGGAACGCCCACTCAATTCACGACGTCTGCCGGTGGTTACAACAACTTCTACGTGATGGTGGCTGATTCATCCAATCTCCAATTGACCGCACCCGCTGGACTGGCAATTCAGGTCGAAAGGACATTGCAGATAACTTCGCCTACTACGCTGCGCTACACTGACAATTCCACTGGTACAAATTGCCGGACAGCCCGAAGGAGCACCACCTTGTGGCTAAACTATAAAGCGGTCTTCATGTTCGCGGCATGCTTGATGCCCTTATTTGCCGCAGCTCAGGCTATACAACAAGGGTCGGAAGCGATCTCCATCGACTGGGGAAAATCCGTCGCAATCTCGCAGTCCACTCCGACTCTACAGTTAGGTGCGTTCCCGGTGCTACGCCGAGGCTCCCCTCTCCATGACAGTTCCTTTGTAGCTCTCAAGCAGCTCGGTGCCGACTACGTACGCTATGTTCCATGGCTGCCTTACCCGCGCCTTGGTGTTGCTGAACTCGAGCCACCCACCGGGAACTCTACCTCATGGAATTTCTCGCTTCTCGATCCCATGATGAAAGACTTTATGGAAGCTACCAGTGGTCATAGCACGATCATGAACTTCAGCACGATTCCGGTGTGGCTCTTCAAAACCAGCCAGCCCGTCAAGTATCCGCCCGATCCTGACCAAGTGTTCTGGAATTACACGCAGGGCACCGAGCTCAATGATCCTTCGGGCAGGCAGTTGGGCGAGTACTATGCACGCCTTGTGAGCTGGTATACCCGGGGCGGCTTTACGGATGAGAATGGGAAGCTGCACACCTCCGGCTATCACTACAGCTTCCCCATCTGGGAGGTACTCAATGAACCGGACAGTGAGCACCATACCACTCCAGAGCAGTACACGCAGCGATACGACGCGATCGTTAGTGCGATCCACAAAGTAAGCCCCGAATCAAAGTTCATGGGTCTCGCGCTCGCTGGTCCGCAAGATGAGCCACGCTGGTTCGAATACTTCCTTGACCACACGCATCATAAGCCCGGCATACCGCTGGACTATATCTCCTATCACTTTTATGCGACCCCCTCGCCGCGCCAGGACATTAATGATTGGCAATATACTTTTTTTGATCAGGCTGACCGGTTCCTTACCAACGTCCGCTATATAGAGGTCATTCGCAAACGTCTATCGCCCGAGACCAAGACAGATACGGATGAACTCGGGACCATTCTTCCCACCGATTTTCTGGACATGCAGGATGCCAAAGCGCATCCAGACAATATTCCACCTCTTTACTGGAATGCTTCTGGTGCTCTATATGCCTACCTCTTTATCGGCCTCTCGAAGCAAGGCATTAATGTCATCGGAGAGTCGCAGCTCAACGGATATCCTTCGCAATTTCGAAGCGTTACCATGGTCGACTGGGAGAGCGGCAAGCCAAATGCGAGGTTCTGGATACTGAAGATAATCAAGGACAACTTTCATTCCGGCGATCGACTTGTCGAAACAAACTTGCCCCAATGGAGTCAAGTCGAGGGGCAGGCCTTCGCCACAGCCGAAGGGCGCAAGCTCCTACTCATCAATAAGCGCAATAGTCCGGCTGAGGTGGCGCTGCCGCAAAGTGTTCCCTACACTCTTACCGTGGTTGACGAACAAACAGGAGAAGACAACCCGCGAGTCACTCGGGAGATCGGTACAACCCTAAAGCTGACCCCTTTTGCCGTCGCTGTGCTGACATGGAACAATACAACCCAGTAAAATCCAGCGGCCTGACGCAGACAGTGAACTGACGGACAGCGAACCAGACCGATGCGGGGGTGCCAATAATCCCGGCACAACGGTAAGAACCTACACTGTAACCGTGACTGGTACTTCAGGAACTGTCTCCGGCAAGGGGTTGGGTAACCTCTCGATATCCGGAGTTCCATGCGGATGAGTTTCTCTTTACACCTTCAGCGCGGCCTGAATGATCTCTGCCTCGGTCAGGGGTACCATCATGTTCTTCATCCGGCGACTCTGATTTGCAGCACCGAAGGATGGATGAAGTAGAGCGGCCACGTTGGTCCTCACTCCCGCTGCAGGTACTTCCACGTTCCGCACCGAGTGGCCGATGGAACTGCGGTCGATGTCCACAAATCTCTTGGCATTTCGCCAAGGAGTGAGTGCAGGAATGATCTGGTAGACACGGACGGCAACTTCGGGTCCCAGAAGCAGGATCGTGGTCGGGCGAAGAAACCGAATCTGCTTTGTCAGAAGAACGCAACAAGCCCGTTCGTACAGTGGATCGGGCCTTCGCAGAAAGCGTCCGACCTGCTCTCCTCCCGGTAATTGACCGATGAACCGGTTGGTTCGGAAGCATTGTGCGGGCTTAGCGCGAGCCTCAATCAGAAGCGCGTCGAGGTTGCGCCAAGTGGCCTTGTCGTCTTCCCGCCCCGCAGATCGAATCTCATCACGGTATTCTGCACAACCAAAATTATGGCCGATAGCCATGATGGCAGGTCTGTGGTCATCGAGCGTGATCGGATGGCTGAGCCCTGAACCCTCAGGAAAGAATGCAGGTCCAGGTAAACCGCCCACAGCGGGAAGGAGATCGGTTCCCGATGGTGGCTGGATGCCCTGCGCCTCTCGTTGCCACTCAGCGATAGCTTCGACAAGTATCAAACACGCACCTTTCTGAAGAAGCGATGGTGTCTTCGGCAGTTCGGCCGATTATAGACAAATCAGCGTATCCCGGCCTCGGGTACCGTGCGCTCATTGCAATGATCGCCCGACTATACACCCATGGGGCGTTGGCCCCGACGTTTCCATGGCCGCTTGGATCCCGTTCCTGCGCCAGCCTACAGATGCGTGTCGTCCGATTTGACTGCTTTTAGCAAAGTTATCCGTAAGCCTCCCACGCTTTAACGGCGGCTTGGCTGTGCGCGTCGACTGTTATCAATTGGATGTTTTGGTCATCGCCCTGGACTTTATGGCCACGAATACCGCCAGCACCATTGATGGTGTCCTGCGCCTGCTTGTAGACGCTGAGCAGCCGTGGGTTGTGATCGGGATCGTGGTTGGCGGCATTGTCGCCTCCCAGCGGGAGCAGAATGTGCTTGTTCGCGTGATAATCGATCGCCACCGGATCGTGACCGGCCAGGAGTATGTTCTCGCGGCTTGTGAGGCCGGGTGGATAACCGATGCAACCACTGACACTCTGTCCATTGACAGTCATCGCACCGTAACTGACCCAAATGCAGTCCAGGATGTTGAGGTCCGGGACCCGCACCTGGGTCCACATTTTGGCGCATTGCGAGCCGAGATCAACATAGTGGCGCTCGGCAGACGTGCCATCCTGCATGGAGAGCGTGCCGTACACAATCTTCAGCGCGCCGGTCATTCCGATATCGTCACTGTGGTCTTTGAGCACTGCGCAATGAATGAGCTTGAGATTCTGGGTGTAAGTCGAGCCGGTCCAGCGTCCCTCCTTCAGTTCGATACGGTTGCCGTTGGCGGTCGTAAAACAGGGATAGGAAACGCAATGCGTTCCCGGTCTGCCAACCCGGCGGTATCCGTTGGTTGCGTGGTCGTCGTCGGCAATCCAGGTGTTTGTATGCGGGTCCATCAGGAAGGAACTGACCGGCTTGCCGGCGAAGACGGTCCCGACAAGATAGTTGATCGTCGTCACATCCTGCTGCTCCGCGTTGACCATAACTTTGCCGACGAGTTCCGGAAAGGGATCGTATTCGGTTTCCTTGGTGTCGGAGTGGATGCCATCGAAAGCGGCGGGGCGGTTCTGGCCGTTCTCGAAGATCACCACCTCGCCCTTGAAGCCATCGGGGTGCTGGAGGATGCGATGAATCAGGCCGCGCAGCATGTCGGTGTTCGTGCACCCCCGGCATTTCCACTGGGCATTGACCTTGAGGATCACCACGTCGTCAGCGGCAATCAGGCCATGGGGGCCACTCAAAGTGCCGTTCCGCCTGGTCTTGTAGAATTTGGTGCCGGTGGCGGAGAGCAGGTGGAGCATGGCATCCATGCCGACATGGCGCTTCCTGCCGTCGTGAACCGGGCAGTTGTCCACCCGGAAGACCTGGGACTTGGCATCGGCGCTTCCCGCGAAGGCATTTTCCTGATCAAAAACTTCCAGGAACGGCAAGGACGCAGTGCCAATTGCGGTCGTACGGATAAAACTGCGGCGCGAAACATTTCCGGTCGCGAAGGGCGTAGGTTCATTTTTTCCCATCGTCGCTCTCCAGGACAAGACAGTACCACCCATCGGATGTCCGCTCTGTGATGTAGCACACTTCGTTGCTTTCCGGCTGCGAGTCGAACAGAATTGACTGGTAGTCAATATCGTCTAAGTCGGTACCGGATACCGCATCCTTACAGGCAAAGTTATCGTCACAATACCTGTGAACCAGAATGTGATTAGTGCACATCCCCGGCGCCAGACTATTCCATCCATTCTCTCGTTCCCCTGAATCGGCACGACTCCGCAGCGACCGACGCTGCTCTTCTTAAAGCGTCCACGAAAGGGGTTCTCGTCGAAGCGTAATAGCAGAAGGCTCCGTGAAAGATGTCCCCTGCTCCCATGGTGTCTACGACTTCTACCTTGGGGACTGGCACGATCCCAGAGGTTTTATCAGAAACATAACGAATTGGCTCAGGACCATTGGTGATCGCTATGTTCTTTACTCCAGAGCTCCGCAGATACTCTAGAACATCGTCCTCGTTCGAGCAGCCCGTAGGCATGTAATCCGCCGAGCAGATTGCCGTGTCGATGCTCTTTAGAAGTTCGTCGGTGCCATCTTTCCAGCTCCCCCCATCCAGCACAACATGGATTCCTCGCGCTCGTGCGGCTCTGGACCAGGCTTGGCATGCATCCATGAAGTGACCATCAACCAGTACAACAGCGGCATCTGCGAGGGCCATCTCATTGATCTGTGCTGGCTGCGCGGTCAATCGGGTCGCATTGGCTGATACGATGTTGCGTTCTCCTGTCTTGTTGACCGAGATCGAGGATATGACCGGTGCCTGGTTAAATTCGGGGTTGAGATCAATAAGTTGGATCGAGTACCGCTGAAGTTCCTTGATGATCACTCTTGCCAACCCGTGGCGCCCAACGGCAGTCACAAGTGTTGATTGTCCGCCAAGGTGACCGAACGTGATCGAAGCATTTGTGGCCGGTCCGCCTATGAAGACATCCTGACTGCGAGCCACTACCTTCGAATTTGCCGACGGAAAATCATCAACGCCATACACCACATCGAGCGTCGAGAGCCCTACGAAAATGCCCTTTGCCACAGTTCCTCTTATCCAAACGCCACTCGCAACAATTTTAGGCCCCAACTGCTGCCTGGGCTCGGAGGGCGTCGCCAAGAGTGAGACGCTAAACTGAGTACCCCTTCCCAATCGGAGGCAGTTATCAGATTAGCTTGGCCGAAAACTCAGAAGCGTTCTTAGCCCAAAGCATGCCGCGGTGGAGTTGGGAGGTGGGGAGACGGCTTCGCCGGTTCTTGTAAGGCTGTTGACTGTTGCAGTGACCATTGGGATGAAGCCTGCACCGCCACTCCACTTGAGACGCTAAAGCGCTTGTTCCAAGGAGATGGCTCGACATCGTCGCTAGGGATCGAAAGGTCGATAGAGCACAGGCGGTATATGAAACTTCGGCTTGCACCGAAAGTGCAGAGGAGCCCGTGCAACCGCAGCACGGCAACAAGACGCTGAAACTGTTCAGAGCCAAAACCGCTTGGCCCCGAAATCAAGGCACAGCGAGGCGATTCTCCGGGTCCAGCCGTCCTCTGCGGGCGATCCTGTTCCGCGCTATACTAGCGTCCTGCGAACAATTCAAGCCCGCACCCCAGGCTTGCATCCTGTCGCAAATCACGGAATGTGGCCTCGGCGTGTGCAATCTAAACCCGTCAAGGTGGAGGGGCAATGAAGGTCCACCCCGACGAGTTCGCGATGGCCCGCGAATACGCGAGATTGCACGACTTCGAGCACCTCAATCCCGAGCAAGTTCATCAGGTCATGGTTCGCGGCCGTGAACTCCACTTGTGGTTCCGCGCTCACCCGCGCTTTCACGTCGCCATCAGCCTCTCGGCCATCGGCAGCATTTTCGCGGTTGACTGGCTTGTTTGGATCGCCCTCGCCCGTTGGTTCGTCGGCGCCGTTCCCGGCAAATGGGCCCTAATCCTCGCCGCCATCTTCACAGGCAATGTACACAGTTGGCTCATGTACTCGCTCAGCATTTACTCCCTGCACGAGGGCGCAGCCCACAACCTTATTTTTCCCGGAAAGAGCCCGCTCAGCCGTGCAGCTAGTTTCCTTTCGACCAACATGTGCCGCCTGGCAGCAGCCGAGCCCGAATACTACTCCGAAAGCCATATGGCCCACCACGCCAAATTCGGTACCGAGGACGACTCTGAATTTCTCAATTTCATCTTCCCACACCGCTTATGGCTCAACTTCCTTCCCCTCGGCAGCTTCTTCAACTACACAGATTTCTTCGTGCATCGTACACCGACCTATACTCTCTCCACGGCCAAATCCGGCTTCTTTGCGGCCATCTATAACGGCCTCTATCTCTTCATGCTTTACCGCTTCTTCGGCCTGCTGTTTACCGTCATCGTGATCATTCTCCTGCCCCACATTGGCTTTTATATGGACCGCATCAGGCAGTTCACCGAGCACAACCTCATGCCGCTTGAGAACAACAGCGGAGCACGCAGCATGGGCGTCGGCTTTTGGGGACTGCTGGTGGGCGGCGGCCCGTGGGGCCAGCCCTGCCACCTGGCCCATCACATGGTCGCAAGCATCCCTTGGTATCAGCAGATCATCTTGCATCGCCACATCGTCGGCCTCATGACAGAAACCCAGCGCAAGCAGTTCCTTCTCAAACCCATCGTCGGATTCCCCGCCATGCTCTGGACCATCCTGCGAAAATCAAATCACTTTTCACGAGCCTCTGCGGCGCGAGTCTTGGCCGGCGATTGACCACAAGCAAACCCTTAATGCGCCGGATCAGAACCAGGAGGCGTACCGTGCTCGGAAATCGAAGCTGGAATAGTTGGGTTCGCCAGTATTCCACCAGCCACCAGAACCCTGTCAATCGCGCCTGCCACACCGTCGGCATCCCCATGATCGCGCTCAGCGTACTCGTTACCCCGCTCATCTTCTGGCACACCCGCTTCTGGATGCTCGCGATCGGCCTCTTCATTGCCGGCTGGCTCTTCCAATTCCTCGGCCACGCCTTTGAAGGCAAGCGGCCCGAGTTCTTTCAGGACTGGCGTTTTCTCTTCGTCGGCCTCCGCTGGTGGTTTGCCAAAATAACTGGCAAGGCGTAACAACCGATCTAAGTCCGGGGCCCAGATAAGAAGAATTCCGCGAAGCGTATCCCTCAGAGCGTGGTCGACCGAGTGTACGCCCGGCACATGTCCCGATAGTTTTAGCGTTCTTTTAGCAAGAGACAACCCTCAGAGTGAATCGAGTCTCTGAGGGTTGTCTGCGCTTAAACAGCGGAGAAAATTGCTAAGAAGACGCTAAACCGATTCCCGATTTACCTCACTTGTTTGATTTACCTGAATGATTTTCCTTAATAAATCGCGTAACTTATTTGTTTTCAATGTTGTTAATGAATCATGTTGATGGTTTCCTGGGTCACGGTATCAAACGTGGTCACCGCCTTGGAATTGGCCTCGAAAGCGCGCTGGGCAATAATCAGGTTCGAGAACTCGGCCGAGATATTGACGTTCGACTCCTCGAGCGCCGAATCCTGGATCGTGCCCAGGCCGCCTGATCCTGATGGGCCGATTGATGCCGTGCCGCTGGCCAGCGTTGTCGCATAGTCTCCATTGCCTTGCAGCGACAATCCCTGCGGATTGGTTACATTGGCCAGCGCCAGCCTGCCCACGGCCTGCGTCTGTCCGTTGGAGTAGGTCGCCGTCACAGTTCCGTCGGAGCCGATCGTGAAGCTTTGGTAGACGCCGGCGGCATAACCGTTCGCGGGGGCCGCGGGCGCAACGGATTCTGAGTCCTCCTGGGTGATTGTGGGCGTGCCATTGGAACCTAGCAGATTCCAACTCAGGTTTGTGAAGTCGGCCGCGCCGTCCGCGAGCCCGGTGAAGCTCAGGGGGATAGAGGAGATATCACCGGTACCGGTTCCGACCGCGGTCGCGGTTCCTCCCGTTGGAGTCACGGAAATTAAATTGCCGCCGGAATCGAAGGTCATGGTGCCAGTCACCGGCGTCGACACTCCCGAAGCGAAGTCTGATGCCGGCAGCGCAACTGAATAGCCCCAGGTGTTGTTGCCCATCTGGGTATAGGTGATCGTGGCCGCGTGAGATTCACCGAGCGAGTCAAATAGAGCAACCGACGCCGGGAAGGTGGTGTTTGTGGGTGAAGTGCAATCCAGATTCGCCGTCATGTTGAAACTGGTGCTCGCTTGCGGCTTTTGCACCTGCCCAATCACCGGAATGTTGATCGCCGTCAAAGGAGCATTGGTGTTCACTACGCCGTTTATGGCCGGGTAGCCCATCACTTGCAGCCCGTTCGACGTGACCAGGTTGCCGCTGGCGTCCTGCGTAAAGCTGCCGTTGCGCGTGTAAAGGTTGGAGCTCCCGTCGCTCACCACAAAGAAGCCGTTACCATCCAGCGCCACGTCGTTGGAGGTCATACCGCTCGTGTTGTACGACCCTTGCGTAAAATCGGTCTGGTTTGAGGCCACTTGGACGCCCGCTCCTACCTGGATTTCATTGCCCGACCCCGACGTGCCGATCTCCTGATAAAAAAGATCGGAAAAGTTGGTTGTCTGGGATTTATATGCCGTCGTGCTCATGTTGGCCAGATTGTTGGCGATGGTATTTAATGCCGTAGAGTCTGCGTTGAGGCCGCTGAGCGGAATTGAAAAGCTAGCCATCTTGGTCTTCCTCCTGAATCCATCGTTGGTTTTGAGCGGGCCTGCGCGGCCAGCTGTTGAGCGCATGGGTGAGACCTTCCGCCGGACGCCCGCGATCTATGTAGCGTGCGGCTTGCCGCCAAGCGATTGCGCCACGCGTTGCGCCGCCGGGTTCGCCTTGGGAACGCCGAGATTCCCGGGAGCATATTGAGCCGCGGCAGTGCGCGCCGCCCGTATACTTGCTGCGGTTGTTCCCGCTCCCACTTGCTGTGTTGCAGCCGCCCCGCTCACGGGACCTGCGGTCGTCTTCACGGCTGAGCCGCTGGCCGAACTTCCCAGTGCCGTCGACAGGTTCTGGTTGATTGAGATCAGTTGTTCCAGGCTGTTCACGTTCACCAGTTGGTTGATGTACTCATTGGGATCGGTGTTCGCCGTAGGGTCCTGATTCTGCATCTCGGTCACCAGCAAGGTCAGAAAATCGTTGGCCGAAATGGTTGCCGAGTCGCTGCCGGAGCTGCTGTCCGTACTGCCCGTCGAGTTCACCATAGGATTTGCGGTGGGTAGCGCCTGCCCCGCCACCGCCGCGTGATTCCAGATTCCTGTTGCAGTTCCCATTTCCCCTCCCTGCCTTCTTTGCGCTTCCCTGTTTCGAAGCAGTTGTTGTTGCGCCGGCCCATGGTGCAATTCCCTGCTTCGCTCTCAGGCCATCACTGAGATGTAAACGCCGCCCGGCGGTGTGGCCAACGTGGTGAGGTCCACGCCGTCTGTCGCCAGCCCTCCCAACGAGCCGGTTGCGACGGAACTGTAACTCGTCTCCTGTCCACGGGGACCTCCTTGGCCTGCGCCCTGCCCTGCTTGTTGCCCGGTCCCTTGCTCCATTCCCTGCCCGCCCCACCGGTTCTCCGGCGAGTCCAGCGTCAGCGTTTCTACAGGCGTGTGGTGGTCGGCGAGATAGGTATTCAATCCTGCGAGATGGCCGGCAAGGGACTGCGCCGCTTCCGCTGAGCCGGGAACCACGGTGGCATGAATCGCGTTTCCGTCCACCTGCGCGTGTATTCCTACCCACCCCAGCGAAGGATCCTGAAAACCTGCCTCGGCCTGGCGTATCCCCGCGTGAATCCAGGTCGGAGCGGCCCCGCCACTCACACCATCCATCGTGGCAAAAGGCTCCTTCGAAGTGCTCGCCGCGCTCACTGCCTGCGCCGAAGAAGGCGACGAAGCGCCACTGCCTCCATTCGCCGCGCCGGCTTGGACTTCACACAGATTCTGCGCCCCACTCAAGTTGAACGTCTCATTCGCAGCAGAGACGGTTTGAGCCGCCGCTACATGTGTAGTCTCCGTTGTCGCCTCGTGGCCGCTGCCACTCATCTCAGGTCGCGCAACTGCCGCCTGGGAGGCCTTGCCGATGACGCAGGCGGACCCTGAGACAGACGACTCGGCATCGATCTGCAAATTCTCAGCAGTCTCCATCGGATACAAAGAGGAGTAAAGGGTGGATACCGGCGATGAAGCCGTCAGTCTCGGCTGGGCAGGGAGGGGTAAAGACTCGGTTTCCTTATTTGCAGCCTGAGTCTGTGGTAGACCAACACCCTGGCCGGTCTGTGTTACGGATGCATCGACTGCGCCTTCGTCCACTTCTGCATCCGCGACGAGTTGGGCAACGGGCGAATTCCCGAAGTGCGAAATCTTGGATGTAGCCACGGATGGATCCGTGTGTGTTTCCGCGGCCGGCGAAGTCGCTGCTGTCTTAGCCTGGACCGCGGAAGAGGGCGAACCTGCTGCCCCATTCGTCTCTTCTGCCTGGGATGCAAACGCGAATTGACCGGGCGTTGAGTCCAGCGCCGTTCCAGTGCGTAGGGGCACAGGAAGAACCGTAGCTTGCGGCGTCGGCCCCGCAAACACAGCAGCTTCCAATTGCGAGGTTCCGGCAAAGGCGTTCCCCCTCTTAGTTTCCTTGCGCAAATCGGCTGCGCCTGTTGCATGCGTACCCTGTACCGTCTGAGTCTTGGCCTGGTTGCTCGTCTTCGTGCTGTCCGCGTCCGTTCCGAACGCCTGCGCTGGAGCGTTCGCCGATACGGCAGCCGGCTGGGCAATCAAAGTGAGCAGCGTGGCTTGATTCCCCTCTGTTGATGTGTTGCTCTGAGTCGCCGCCAGAGCTTTCACCGCCGCGTTTCCAGGTAGCCTCGCGCTCTTCTCCAGCACTCTGTCTCCTGAGAGTGCCTGTGCCGCGCCGGCGGATGCCGCGGTCGAATCCGTCGCTGTTCCGTCCTGCACCGCATCTCCAACCATTCCCAGCGAGGCCAGTACTGTCTGCCATCTTGAAACAGGACTCCCGGTCTCGGCCGGCGCAGACAGCGAAGAGACTCCGGAGACTGCCGCGCCCGAACTCGCGCCGTGCATCGCTTCGGAATTCGAGCCTTGCCCTGGATGTGACGGTACAGCCGGGATATCGACTCCATGCGTGGCGATCATGCCCAGTCTGAGAGCAGACGGCGTGCCAAACGGCTGTGTTGGTGGGTTAGAGCATTGTCACAATGGAGGGGAATGTTCTCGATTTTCTTTGGGAAGGCCTACGATGAATCTCGATATTTCCTAACGCTTCCTCACCGGCAGACTTTTCACGGGGTCCTGAGCCGAGAGATTGCGATACATCTGTGCGGCGGAGGCCGGCGACTGGAGATCGTCCGTTTTTGTCCCCGATCCCGCGCAGCGCAGGTGCGCACGGTGCCAGTCGTCCAACTCCTGCTGGCTGCGCCGGACAGCCACGACTTCATCTCGCGCCTCGGTCTCTTCAATCAGAGTCTCGGCCTGCAGGCGTTCTACGCGCTGCGCGAGGAACTCTTCCCGCAGTTCAACCGCATCTTCTTCCGCTGCCTCGATCCTGGACCGAAGTTGCGCGGCGGAACGGATGCCGATGCCCGTCTCTTCGAGTCCTGACACCCGGTCGGCCAACTCGCCCGTGCGCGCGCTGGTCACCACCAGTCGCCGTCCCCGGCGATCCCGATCGACGGCAGTCGCGAGGCACTTTTCCAGCCGACGCAGCTCTCCCAGGGCTGATTCCAGTGACAGCCGGCTTTGTTCTTCCTGCAGCTCCCGAATCTGGAGCAAGCGCCGCAGCGCGCGTGAAACGGCCACCGGCTATACCTCCGCCGCCAGGGTCGCAAGTCGCCGCAGGCAATCGGCCAAGCTTGGCCGTTCGTCCACTCCCTGGGTCATGAACGAGCGCATCGCCCCGCGCGCCCGCAGTGCTCGGTCCAAGTCCGGATCGGAGCCCGGTTTGTAGGCGCCTATGCGTACCAGGTCTTCCGAGCGGGCATACACCGCCATCAGCCGCCGCAGCAGCGCGGCCTGTTCGCGGTGCTCCGGTGCGGTCACCACGGGCATCAAACGGCTGATCGAGTCTAGCACCTCGATGGGCGGATACCAGCCCTCTGCGGCCAGCGCGCGAGAGAGAACGATATGCCCGTCGAGCAGCGAGCGAACCGCGTCCACCAATGGATCCTGCTGGTCGTCGCCTTCCATCAACACGGTGTAAAACGCGGTGATCGAGCCTATGCGGAATTGGCCGGTCCTTTCCACCAGCCGCGCCAACCGCGCAAAGACCGAGGGTGTGTACCCTTTCGCCGTGGCTGGCTCCCCCGCGGCCAGGCCAACCTCGCGTGCCGCCATGGCAAAGCGGGTCAGCGAATCCAGAACCAGCAAAACATGCTTACCATCCGCGGCAAAGTATTCCGCCACCGTGGTAGCCGCAAGCGCCGCACGCATGCGCATCAGGGGCGATTGATCGGAGGTTGAAACCAGCACCACGGAACGCGCCCGGCCCTCTTCGCCCAGAGAGTTCTCCAGAAACTCGCCCACCTCGCGACCGCGTTCGCCCACCAGGCCTACGACCGTCACGTCCGCCTCGGTGTTGCGGGTCATCATGCCCATCAGCGTGCTTTTGCCCACTCCTGAGCCACCGAAGATGCCGATCCGCTGGCCTCTTCCTACCGTCAGCAATCCATCCAGCGTGCGAATGCCGGTGCCCAACGGAACACGAATGGGAGCCCGGTCCAGCGGCGAACGCACTGCTCCCTCCAGAGTCATTGCCTGCGTGGTGGCCATCGGCCTTCCCCGGTCGATCGCCTCCCCCGCGCCGTTCAGCACCCTACCCATCAATGTCGGGCCGACCTCTACCTCGGGACTCATCCCAAGGGCCACCACCGTATCGCCATAGCGGATGCCCTCGGTGCTCTCCACGGGCATTGACAGCACGTTGGAGCCGCGAAACCCAATCACCTCGGCCAGATGCGAGCGCCCGAATTGGTCCAGAATCTCGCAGCATTCTCCCACTGAAGCCATGGGTCCTACCGACTCCACTGTCTGGCCCAGCGACTCGACCACCTGCCCGCGCCACCGCCACGGCTGGCCGCGTTGCAGGCGGGCAACATAGCGCCCCAGGAGCGCTGTCACTTCCGCCCCTCTAACTCACTTTGATTAGGCCCGCCCTGGCCCCGCGCAGTTGCAGTGCTCCCTGCCCGATCGAAGAACCCCCGCTCGATCTCGCCCAACTGCGAGCGAATTCCCAGGTCTACCGAGCCCAGTTCGGTTTCGATCACACAGTCGCCCACTCTCATCTCCTCGCCGGGCGCCACCGTGGGCTTCAGGGCCAGGTTGGGCAGCGAGGCAATGGCTTCGGTCCACAGGTCCAGCTCTGGCTGGGGCACACGCAGGCGCACCTCGGTGGTCTTCGACAACTGACCCAACGCCACCCGCACCGCTCCTGTCAGCAAGAGCGGATCCATCTGCGCCTCGCGACGCAGGATACGCGCCGCCACTGCCAGCGCCAGCTTCACAACTTCGTGCTCTACCTTCTCCATGAATCGGTCGCGTTCCTCGGCAAATCTCTCCACCAAGCCAGCAACCTGCCCCACGCGTTGCTTCTCCTCTGCCGCGTGAGATGCTGTCTGCGCCTCGCGCTCCACCTGGCGTCCTTCCTGCAAACCCCGCTCCCGGCCTGCCGCAAAGCACTGCCGCGACTCTTCCGCCATCTTTCTCTCGAATCGAGTTTGCGCGTTGTCTTCAAGGCTTCCTTGAGAGGAAGCGCAGGACCTTACCCCTGCTCTGGCAGCGTCCTTAGCCTCCGGCATTTCTTCCCCTAGATCGATCCAGGACGGCGCCTCCGGCCCAGCAGCAGGATATTGAAAAACTTCGACCACCGCTGACTTCGCCCCGTTCATCGTCGGTCCCCTCTCGCTAACGCGATCGCGTCGTCGCCCCACGAAGTCTATCTCCCAATCAACCTGAGCCACGCCGCGGACGATTGAATTGCTACCTCATCCTGTCATTCAAGCCAACATCTCGTCGCCGGATTCGAGTTTCAAGACTACCTTGCCTTCCGACTCCAGCCGCCGGGCCAGGTTCAAAATCTCCTGCTGCGCCTGTGCCACCTCGCGTGATCGCACCGGGCCCAAGACTTCCATGTCCTCTTTCAGCATCTCCACGGCGCGGGAGCTCATTGCCTTGAAGATCTGCGCGCGCAACTCCTCGTTGGCCCCGCGCAAGGCCATGGCCAGTTGGCGCTTGTCCACCCCGGAGACTATTTCCCGGATGGTCGCCGGAGGCACAGTCACCAGGTCCTCAAACGTGAACATGAGATTGCGGATGTTCAGGGCCAATTCAGGATGGCCTTCCTCGATAGTCTCCAGAATCTTCTTCGATTCGTCGGCCGGAAGCCGGTTCATCAGGTCCGCCACCGCCCGGAAGCCGGAGTAGCTCTTGCGCGCCGTGTCACCCACACTTTCCAGACGGCGGTGCAGAATGTGGGCTACCTTTTGCGCCATTTCCGGCGAAAACTGCCGCATCTCGGCCAGCCGCTGGATGGAGACAACCTTGTGCTCCTCACTCAAGTTGTCCAGCACCATCGAAGCCCGCTTGGGATCGAGGTGCGCCAGTACGAGGGCAATCGTCTGCGGATGTTCTGAGTCCAGCAGCTTGCCCAGTTGCTGCGGATCGGTGCGTTGCAGCTTGGCCAAGTTCCCATGGGCGGCCTCCTGAGAGCGGCGCACCAGCATCAGCAGGTCGTCGGCGCGCTCCTTGCCAAAAGTGTCCACCAACAGTCGGCTGGCGTAGTCCAATCCACCGTGGATCATGAAGTTCTGGGTCTCGAGCATCTGCCAGAACTCTTCCAGTATTTCGGCCGTGAGTTCAGGAGTGATGCCGCGCAAATCAGCCAGTTCCTCGGTCAGCCGCTGCACGTCCGCCTCGGGCAGCGCGCGCAGAATCTCCTTGGCCAGCTTCTCGCCCACGGCGACCAGCAGGACCGCAGCCTTGCGCAGCCCGCTGATGCCCGCCGTGTTCTGGAGCTTCGGTGCCCCGGTCTCGCTTCCCTGCTCCGCCAAGATGCTAACCCCTTCGACTTCCCAGGTTTCTCTTGTTCTTGCCCGAGGCCGCTACTCGGAGTGAATCCAACTCTGCAGTAGCCGTGAGCTCTGCGTCGGCTCGCGTTTCAGGTGATCGGAGACCTGCTCGAAGATCTCCTGCGCCCGTATCCGTTCTGGGTCAGGCGGCGGTGGCTCTGGCGGATTCAACGCGGGCGGCGCGACGGTGTGAGCCGGCAATTGACGGCTCCCCTTGCCAGTTTTGCCTCCTTCTACGGCTGCCATCGAGGCCTTGCGCAGCGCCGGACGCACTCCAAAGGTCAGCACCACCAGCAGCCCCAGCAGCAGAGTGGCGTATTTGACCAGCACCGGTGAGTTTTCCGTTCTGCTCAGCAACTGGCTCAACGGCGAGGCCGGAGGAGCACCACGATTCTCATCGAAGGCCAGGTCCTGCACCGTCACGAGGTCCCCACGCGCTCCATCGAAGCCCACCGCAGCCTGCGCCAGGGCGGTTAGGTTGTGCAGTTCGTCTGGCGAGCGCGGCTGCCACTGGATGGAAAGGCCTTTGGCATCCGCCCGCACCACCCGGTCATTGACCACAATTGCCGCCGTCAATCTCCGCACCCGCCCCGGGTTCTCAACCACATGGCGCACGGTCTTCGAGACGCCGTAGGTTCCGGATTCCGACTTGGAGCTTTGCGGAGGAGTCGTCTGACGGGGGTATACAGGCAGGGCCTGCGAGTTGGGCGCATTCGAGGCCGTGCCGGGAACTCCCGCAGCCACCGACTGTGGGCCGCTCGACTGCTCGGTGCGCTGCATCGACAATGTCACCGTTTTGTCAGGATTGAAGGTTTCTTCGGTCTCCTCCGATGCGGCTGGATCGTAGTCCAGGGTGACCGAGGCTCGCACGTTGCCCGCGCCCGTCACCGGCTCCAAAGTGGAGATCAGTTTCTCTTCCAAAGCCTGCTCTGCGCTTAAGCGAAGGGCTTCGGGGGTTTTCGGTCCCAGGGGCAAGTGGCCGGCCGCATCCACCAACACCACTCGTTCGGCGCTCAATCCATCCACGGCCGATGAGACTAGGTTGCGAATCGCCTCCGGCTCGCCATCGGCAAGTGATGCGTGGCGCAGTTTTAACACCACCGATGCCTTGGCTGGCCGCTCCTCGTCGCGGAAGAGGGAGTCGTGCGGCAATACCAGGTGCACGCGCGCTGACTCGACGTCCGCAAGCGAACCCACCGTGTGCTCCAGCTCGCCCTCCAGGGCCCGCTGGTAGTTCACTTGCTCGTCGAATTCCGAACCCACCCAATTTGGTTTGTCGAACAGCTCAAACCCCATCCGCCCGCTCTTGACCCCTCCCTTGGCGGCCGTTGCCAGGCGTGCCTTCTCCAACTGTGCTGCTGGAACCTCTATTCCCGTCCCGTTGGCCATCACTTCAAATGGGATCTGCGCCTGGGTCAGGGTCAGGCCGGTCTGGCGCGCATCGTCCGGATCGAGGCCCGCGTAGAGGGTGCGCCAGTCGGTGCGCAGGCCGTACCACATCAATCCCCCCGCCAGTGCCCCGAGCAGTGCCACCACAACCAAGGTCCAGTTGCGCTGTGCCTGTGGCATCGATGCCCACAGTACCCGGCTCCGCGTCCAGAGCGTCGACAGTCCCGCAGTCAGTGGACGCTCGCCAACCGCGGCCGGCCTGTTCCTCTCCAACTGTGCCCCCGTCGTGGCCATAATCTCCGCGTCCAACCGATTCCCTTATCAACTGCTGCCGCACACCTGCCCGATGATTCCTGAAACTCGAGAATCCAGGCCGTCAGTGGCTCTAGAACTGCATGCCCATCACGCTCTGGTATGCCTGCACCGCTTTGTTCCGCACCGCAAGCGCAAGTTCAAAAGCCATATCGGCCTTCTGGGTGGCAATCATCGCTTGGTGCACATCGACTCCGGAGCCGGTCATCAGCCCGTCCACGGCGGAGCGCGCCTGGCTCTCCAGAGCATTTACCTGGCCCACGGCTTCTGTCAGCAGACTGCCAAAGGGTGTCGCTGGCTGGCTCGGCCCTCCACCTTGTCTCAGTCCTTCCGGGATAACCCCGAGACCGGCCGTGGCTGAAGTTGCGGTGCTCATTGCGTTGATTGCGGCTTGCATTTGCTCTCCCTGAAGTTCGTTTCTTCGAATGACCGCGTCCGTTAATTGACGAGCCTGCGGCCTCATTTCGCTGCTGGCCCGCCGCTCTACGACTTGGCAATCTCCAGCGCCGACGAGATCATGCCCTTCTCCGCCTGCACGGCAGAACCGTTCAGACCGTATGCACGCGTCGCCCCCATCAGGTCCACCATCTCTGTGAGGGGATTAATGTCCGGATACGCCACGTATCCATCCGGCCCCGCGTCGGGATGGCCGGGGTCGTAGCGCTTCAGCGGAGGAGCGGTATCCTCGACCACCTGCGCAATCCGTACGCCAGGTGCCGCCACGTCCCCCAAGTTTGAGTTCAGCCTTGGCAAAGAGGCTGCGCCGTTTGCAGAAGCGGTCCTCGAGGCCTCGTTCAGCGAATCGAGAAATCCAGGATCGCCTCCATCCTCGGCAAAGACCACGTGCTGGCGGTGGTACGGCCCGCCGGTCGAGGTTCGCGTCGTCTCCGCATTCGCCATGTTGGCCGCTACCACTTCGGCGCGCATGCGTTCGGCTTGCATGGCCGATCCTGAAGTTTCCATCATTGCAAACAGATTCATCGCCGTTCCCCTCTCTCGCCGCTTCTCCACCCGCCTTTACTTCGAGTCGGCATGAATGGCGTCCAGCTCGCGCTGGTACTCCTGGCGCAGCAGGGCTACTCCGGTCTTGAACTTTAACTGCGCCTCGGCCAGGTTCAGGCTCTCGCGGTCCATTGAGACGTCGTTGCCATCCGGGCGCGCAATCAGTCCATCCACGGCCTTCACGCGCACCGGGCGCGGTCCGCTCCCCTGGTCGACCGTATTGAGAGCGCCACGCATCTCCGCTTCGAAATCCACGCCCAGAGCCTGGTAGCCGGGCGTATCGATATTGGCCATGTTGGCTGCGGTCAGCTTGACTTCGGTGGTGGCCAGATCCATGTAGCGCGCAATCTGCTCGCTCAGCCGCGTCTCGATTTGCATCCTTCTGCCTCCCTCCGCCTGTTTTTGCCGGCTTCCGACGCCGGTTTCCTTCAGTCCTTCAAAAAGCCGCTCAATTGACCGACAATCCGAAGTCAATCTCCGCCGCCGTAAGCAGCGGCGCGTCGCCAGCCAGGATCGCCGCTCTTTCCAATACGTGCTCCAGCTCGCGTACATTGCCCAGCCAGGGATGAGCCGCCAGCCTCGCCAGCGCTGCGGTATCGATCCGTTTGACCGGTGCGTCGCGGCCCATCTTCTCGAGAAAGTGCTCCACCAGCAGGGGCAGATCCTCGCTGTGATCGGCCAGGGCTGGAGTGCGGATCAAGAAGACCGCGAGGCGATAGTAGAGATCGGGCCGGAAGCCGCCGCTGAGCGTGCGCTGAGCCAGCGGACAATGCGTTGCCGCCACAATGCGCACATCCACTTTCACCGTCTCGTTGTCGCCCACACGTTGCAATTCACCGGTCTCTACAAAACGAAGCAACTTTGACTGCAGCGCCAATGGCATCTCTCCGATTTCGTCCAGCAGCAGCGTGCCTCCATCAGCGGCCTCAATGCGACCGGTGCGGCCCTGCACGGCGCCGGTGAACGCTCCGCGCGTGTGGCCAAACAACTCGGCCTCCAACAGCGCCTCGGGGATGGCCGCACAGTTGATGGCAACAAACGGCTTACGGCTGCGGGCCGAAAGCCGGTGCAACGCTTCGGCCACAATCTCTTTGCCGGAGCCTGTCGGCCCCTCGATCAGCACCGGTGTCGTGCGCGCAGCCACCAGGCGGATGCGACGACTGACTTCAAACATGCAGTGCGCATTGCCCACCAGTTCGGGAATCCGCTCACACGTCGTGGCTTGGCTGGTCTTCCCAAGGGCGTCGGCAGTGGCGGAACGTGCCAGAAGCGGGATGGAAATTATCTCCTCCGTAGTCTTGCCCGAGGTCGCCGATTTCAATCTCGGAACGGGATGAGACACGGCTGGAATTGCGTGCTTCGTTGCCAGGGTGTTGTCGGCTCCGCCATCCGTCCCGCTCAACATGGGAGCGGCATTCCAAGTCGCGGTATCGGTGTCCTGGCTGCGCCGAAGCGCATACAGAAGCTCCTGGCGATGGGGTCCGCGTGGGCTCTCATGTGTCGATGAACTCCCCGTGGTCATCAAGTCCACATCGGGAAACTTGGAGCGAAACTCCTTCAGAAACTCGTCACGATTGAGATCGGGGAGCCAGGAGTCGACGATCACAGCCTCGGGAACGCCAGCTGCGACCTCAGCCCAGGCCTGGGCGCCGCCTTCAGCTTCGCGCACCTGCCAACGCAGGCCAGTAAGAATGTAGCTGAGCCGCTGGCGGAAGCTGGGATCGGCGCTGGCCACCAGAGCGGTGCGCGGCCGAAGCCGAGAAGCGACAGGAACGACAGGGACGGTAAAGAGTTGCATATGCTTTCTCCTTCAATTGGGACAGTTTTGGTGGGAAAGGCCTATCGTGCTTCGGCGAGGGTACCGACCGACGATGCCACAACTGCCGCCGCGGTGTGCGCCGCGTCGATACAGAGTGCGATTTCGCTTTGCAGGGGAACGGTGTAGCCCTGGCCTCGTACCGTGCGAATCAGTTTCCCCGGAGCTGGATCGTGCAGCTTGCGGCGCAGGTAATTTACATACACATCCACAATGTTGGTGGTCTGTGCCGGCTCCATCTTCCACACTGAATCCAGCAGTTCCGCCCGCGAAACCGAGTGGCCGCGATTGAGCATCAAGTGCTCAAGCAGGGCAAACTCCTTGTTCGTTAGCTCCACCGGCTGCCCTGCGCGGCACGCCGTGTGATCCAACCGGCTGACCTCAAGGTCGCCTGCACGCAGCAGCAGCCTGGCCTCGCGCTTACGGCGCAGCAAGGCGCGGCATCGCGCGCGCAGTTCATAAAGGCTGAAGGGTTTCAACATCAGGTCATCGGCCCCGTGGTCCAGGCAGCGCACCCGCGTTTCTACTTCCTGGCGCGCTGTCAGCACCAGCACAGGAAGCTCGGAGTCTATCCTCCGAACCTCATCCAGGACCTGCTCTCCGTCCTTGATGGGCATATTCAAATCCAGAATTGTCAGGTCGGGCAATTCCTCGCGAAACGCTTCCACTGCGGCGGCTCCATCGCAGGCCACACGAACACGATGCCCTTCGGTCTCCAAGCCTCGCTTTAGGAATAGCCCCAGCGCCTTGTCGTCTTCGGCAATCAATAACCTCATTGCGGTCCTTCCCTGCGCCGACGGCGGCCTGTCAAGCCCGGCAGCTTCCACTTCTGAGCCGGTTGGCTTAACGTGCCCTAACCGTGGCTCCTCTCTACTGTCTTGCGCGATAGAAAGGAACTCAAGGCTGGAACCAAGAAATACACTGGGACGATTCCTGAAATGGATGTGGCGAACTGCGAAGTTCCAAAACGGAGTGACCGGCGTGTGTCCGCTGGTTCCGGGAGCTCTATTCTGCTTGAAACCCAGGCCTGGGGGTAGCCTGGAGCGCTATTCGATCTCTTTCAGACCCTAGCGGTTCATCTCTTTTCGATTTGCCCTGGCACCGCCCTTGTGCAAATACATCTGCGCATCCGCCTGGTCGAGAAGCTCTCTTAGCGTCTCGCCCACGGCGTGCTCGGCCAAACCGAACGAAGCGTTCACGCGGATCTTCAGCGATCCACGCCTTCCCTGCACTGTGTAGTTCCCACAAACCCATGCTCGCACCCGCTCGACATGCGCCTCTGCGTCTTTGATGCCGCCCTCGAACAACACCAGAAACTCGTCACCGCCCCAGCGGCCGATCATGTCGCCGGAACGGCATGCCGAGCGCAGTTCCCCGGCAAACTGTTTCAACAGTTCGTCACCGACCACATGCCCATAATCATCGTTCACCCGTTTGAATTCATCGATGTCGATCATGACAGCGCAAAACGCTTGAGCGGCATCGATGCGTTTTTGCAATTGACCCTCCACCCACAGCCGGCTGCCCAGGCCCGTCAGCAGATCGCAGGACGCAATGTATTCGGCTTCCTCCAATCTTGATTGATAGGCCGAGACCTGCCCTTGAAGCTGCTGAACCACCGCTTTGCCTTCGGCGGTCATCCGGTCAATCGAGGTCTTCAGCTCCGATGCGCTTCTCTCGATCGAGGCGCGTATCTGGGTTACGTCCTCGAGATTGGCAATGGATTTCAGGCGTGTAGTCACCTCGTTCATCTGTTGTGCGCAGCGCAGATCGCGGTCGCCGACAGACTCGGCGGTGCGGGCCATCATCAGGAGCAGTTCCTTCACCTCTGCAGCCTTCTGCTGATAGTGGCGGCCCGTGCGCCTGCCCCAGTCCTGCAGTCGCTCCCGGGCGCGGCTCTGTGTGGACGCGACCAGCTCCGAGCTCACGTCCGCAAAGAGTCTTTCCACCAACCCGGTCAGGCTCTGCTTCAAATCCGGCCCCAGAGCCGGACAGGCATCCACGCTGCAATTGCCCATCTCGATCAAGGCCGACCGATAGGCGTCAATCACCACTTGGACGGTACCTCGATCCTCCTCGTCGCCGCGATTTCCGCTTCCGCATTCAGCGCTGTCCAAATACCTCTTCAGAGAAATCATTCGCTTTCCGCCGCACTGTCCCCCATCCACGTTCAGAAGGGCAGGCTAAAGCAGGTTTATCGACCGGGCGGGGCCATCTCGATAGCGCCCTACACACCAGAAGTCTCTTCTTATCTACTTCTCCAGCTTGCCTGATGCTCTCCTCGTGCCCCATCCGTCGACGAATAGAAAAAAAGATTGGCGTAATTCGCTTTTTATTCGCTATAATGCGCCCATGGCAGTCACTCGAAGACAAAAAGAGGTTCTCGATTTTTTGGAGTCATTCGTGGCCCGCAATAGCTATTCCCCTTCGTTTGAGGAAATTGCACGCGGCATGGGGCTCAAAAGCCTGGCCACCGTGCACAAGCACATTACCAACCTCGAGAAGAAGGGGCTGCTGGACCGCGTCCACAACCGCAGCCGCTCGATCGACGTGCTGCCGCCAGGCGCCCGAACCCGCTCCAGCGACCGGCTTCCGCTCGCGGGCAGAATCGCCGCCGGGTTGCCGGTGGAGACTTCCGAAATCCCTGAAAGCATCTCGCTCCACGACGTGGTCGGGAACCGCGACGTGTTCGCTCTCGAGGTGCGGGGCGACTCCATGCGCGACGAACACATCATCAACGGAGATTATGTGCTGGTAGAGCGCACGCGGACGGCTCGCCAGGGAGAGATCGTGGTGGCCCTGGTCCACGGTGCCGAAACCACCTTGAAGCGTTTCTTTCCTGAAGGGCAGATGGTGCGCCTGCAGCCATCTAATGTGGAAATGGAACCCATATACGTACCCGCCGCCCAGGTCGCCATTCAGGGCCGTGTGCTGGGCGTGCTGCGCAAGTACCGATAATCCATCTCCAGCCTGTTCAACTGAAAAAGGCGCGACCTTCGGCATGTTCGCCGAGTCTCGCGCCTTCGTAGTCTGCCCGTTGCCGAGCCCGCCTTAAGTAACGTGAACCTTCCCTAG
>CAYNGB010000065.1:0-21057 GCA_964396795.1 uncultured Occallatibacter sp.
CCTGCGCGCGCGCCGGCTTCGATGCTCATGTTGCAGACGGTCATGCGGCCTTCCACAGAAAGAGCGCGAATGGCGGAACCGGCGTATTCGACCACGCAGCCGGTGGCTCCATCCGTGCCGATCTGGCCGATGATGGCGAGGATGATGTCCTTCGCAGTGACGCCGCGGGGCAGTTCGCCTTCAACGGATATGCGAAAGGTTTTGGGCTTGGATTGCGGCAGGGTCTGGGTGGCAAGCACATGCTCCACTTCGCTGGTGCCGATGCCGAAGGCCAGAGCTCCGAAAGCGCCATGGGTGGAAGTGTGCGAATCGCCGCAGACAATGGTCATGCCCGGCTTGGTGATGCCCAGCTCGGGGCCGATGACGTGCACGATGCCCTGTTCGCGCGAATCGACGTCGTAGAGCTCGATGCCGAATTCGGCGCAGTTGGCGCGCAGGGTAGCGATTTGCGTGGCCGCGATCTGATCGACAATGTGGAGGCGGCCCTCGATGGTGGTGGGCACGTTGTGGTCCACGGTGGCGATGGAGCGGTCGGGACGGCGGACTTTGCGGCCGGCCAGACGGAGGCCCTCAAAAGCCTGCGGCGAGGTGACCTCGTGGAGCAACTGAAGGTCGATGTAGAGCAACGTGGGCTCGCCCTGAGGCTCGACGACGACGTGCTGCTGCCAGACTTTTTCAAATAGCGTTTTTGGTTCGGAAATCATTGAACTCCTTGAAACAGCTAACAGGTAACAGCTCACAGCTCACAGCTCACAGCTCACAGCTAACAGCTAACAGGTAACAGCTCACAGGTTGAAACCTTTGATCGAGGGTGCTTCGTGTTTTCCTACCCTTCCGCAAAAAAAACGCGGCATGGATGGGGCACCCATTTTTCTTGTTCTCCAAGATCTCGAAAGCTGGACCTTGTTCTTCCTTTCCCAAGTCTCAAAAGCGAGACTTGGGGCACCCATCGTTATGCGTTTACTAGCTGAGTTTTTACGGTTTCGCGGACTTTGGCGCCCATCTGCGTGGTGGAAAGTACGGTGAGACCCTGAGGGTTGTTGCGAGCCAGGTCAGGAGTGCGGAAGCCTTGTTCGAGCACCTTGCGCACAGACATCTCAACTGCCGCTGCTTCAGCTTCAAGGCCGGCGGAATGGCGCAGAATGAGCGCGGCGGTGAGGATGGCGCCGAGCGGATTGGCCAGGCCTTTGCCAGCAATGTCGGGAGCGGAGCCGTGGACAGGCTCATAGAGATTAACCTTGCCGCCGATGGTGGCCGAAGGTAGCATGCCCAGCGAACCGGTGATGACCGCGGACTCGTCAGTGAGAATGTCGCCGAAGAGATTCTCGGTGAGGACTACGTCGTAGTTGCGCGGCTGGTTCATCAGGTGCATGGACATGGCGTCGACGTATTGGTGCTCCACGGTGACGCCGGGAAACTCTGCGGCCACTTCGTTCACGGTGGCGCGCCAGAGTTGGGACACTTCGAGAACATTGGCCTTGTCGACGCTAGTGAGCTTGTTGCGGCGTTTAGTGGCCAACTGGAAAGCGACGCGAGCCACGCGCGCCACTTCATCGCGGGTGTAGCGCATGGTGTTCCAGGCTTCGCCGCCCGCGCGATTCCACTGGCGGGGCTGGCCAAAGTAGAGGCCGCCGAGCAGTTCGCGCACAAAAAGAATGTCGGCACCGTCGATAATTTCAGGGCGGAGCGGGCTGTTGACGGCGAGTTCTTTGAATGCGAAGGCGGGGCGCAGGTTGGCGAATCCGCCGAGGGCAGCGCGGATCTGGAGCAGGCCGGCCTCGGGACGTTTGTCGGGAGGCAGTGAATTGAACTCGTTGCCGCCCACCGCGCCGAGCAGCACGGCATCGGAGTCCAGCGCGGCGGCAAGCGTATCCGCGGGCAGGGGCGTGCCGTCCTGAACTATGGCTACGCCACCGATGCGGCGCTCTGCGAAAGTAAATTCGTGACCGCCCAATGTGGCGGTTTCCTTGAGGACAGCGACCGCTTCGTTGGTGACTTCAGGGCCGATGCCGTCGCCGGCGACTACGAGAATCTTCAGCTTCATGCTTCTCCAGAGTGCAGTGGTCAGTGGTCAGTTGCCTGCTCTTTGCCGACGGGATGGAGCACTCGTCTTCAATCCAGTTCAGAGACCGGCTCAGGACGACGCTCGCGAATGAGATCGGGAAGGATGCCGATGAGGTCCTGGTCGTAGATGTTCTTCTTGCGATCGGCGAGGGCCACAAAGCGGTAATAAGTCTGCTGCAGTTCCTCGCGGCTGAGGGTGAATCCGAGTTGCTCGAGGCGATGGCGCAGGGCGGCGCGGCCGGAGTGCTTGCCTAGCACCAGATGCGTATGGGCGACGCCGACCAGGGCGGGCGTCATGATCTCATAGCAGAGCGGGTTTGCGAGCATACCGTGCTGATGGATTCCAGACTCGTGCGCAAAGGCGTTAGCGCCCACTACGGCTTTATTGGGCGAGGGCTTGAAGGTGATGATCTGGCCCAGCACCTGGCTGGCGGGATAGAGGTTTTCAAGCTTGATGCTGGAGGTAGCGCCATAGCGATCAGCGCGCACGTAGAGGGCGGCGGCAATCTCTTCGAGGGCCGCGTTGCCGGCGCGTTCGCCGATGCCGTTGATGGTGCACTCCACCTGGCGGGCGCCGGCATCGATGGCGGCGAGGGAGTTGGCCACGGCCAAACCCAGGTCGTCGTGGCAGTGCGAGGAGAGCACGACGCCCTCGGCATCGATGGCCGGGACACGTTCGCGGACTTCGCGGAACATCTGGGCGTATTCCTCGGGTGTGGAGTAGCCCACGGTGTCGGGCATATTGATGGTGGTGGCGCCGGCTTCGACGGCTATGCGCACCATTTCGACCAGGTAGTCGCGCTCGGAACGGGTGGCATCCTCGGGTGAGAACTCGACATCGTCCACCAGCGAGCGGGCCAGGCGGACGGACTCACCGGTGAGGTCGAGCGCCTGCTGGCGGCTGATTTTGAGCTTGTACTCGAGGTGCAAGTCGCTGGAGGCCAGAAAAACGTGGATGCGGGAGCGGTCGGCAAATTGCAGGGCGCGCGCCGCCATCTCGATGTCCTCGCTCTTGGCGCGGGCCAGTGAGGCGATGCGGGGCTTGCGGATGGCCTGGGTAATGGTGGAGATGGCCGCGAAGTCGCCCTCTGAGGCCATGGCGAAACCGGCCTCAATGATGTCTACGCCCAGATCCTCAAGGGCGTGAGCCATGGTGAGCTTTTCCTGCGTGGTCATGCTGCAGCCGGGAGACTGCTCGCCGTCGCGCAACGTGGTGTCGAAGAAGACTACGTGATCTGAAGTCATTGAATAGCCTGCCAAGGGGAGCGTTTGCCAACGCTACAAGTTTCTCGCATCGGGGTGCTATAACGCAAAGTTATTCTTTTTGGGGAGTCGATTAGAATTGCTTATAAGGCAGAGATCAGAGAACAGAGATCAGAGAACAGAGATGAAGGGCTAGAGAATATTCGGGGGTGGGGATGGAACTGAATCAACTGGAGACTTTTCTGGCGGTGGCGGAGGAACGCAGCTTCTCGCGCGCGGCGCTGCGGCTGCATCGAACCCAGCCGGCGGTGAGCCAGGTGATTCGCAAGCTTGAGGCTGCGGTGGGTGAAACGCTCTTTGACCGGGCGGCGCGTGATGGGTCGCTGACTGCGGCCGGAACCCTGCTGCGGGACTATGCGCTGCGCCTGCTGGCCTTGCGCCGCGAGGCCGCCAGCGCCCTGGACGAGCTAAAGAGCCTGGAGCGCGGGCAACTGCAACTGGCGGCCAACGAATACACCTGCATGTACCTGCTGCCTGCCATTGACCAGTTCCGGCGGGAGTTTCCGCACGTGAATGTGATTGTGCACCGGATGCTGGCCAGCCGCATCCCGGAGGAACTGAACCTGCGCACGTTTGAGATGGGAGTGATTTCGTTCCGCCCCGACCCTGCTCATTTTCGCAGCATTGCGGTGTATGGCGACAGCCTGGCGCTAATCGTGAGCCCGAGCCATCACTTGGCCGGGGCTGGGCACGTCTCTATCAACGACCTGGGCAAGGAGAATTTTATTGCGCATCATGTAACTTCTCCGCTGCGGCGCAAGGTGATTGAGACCTTTCAGCGCTACCGGACACCCTTGAACATGGGCATCGAGTTGCCCACCATCGAAGCCATCAAGCGGTTTGTGGCTATGGGCAACGGGGTGGCCTTGGTGCCGCACCTCACGGTGGCACGAGAGTTAGAGACCGGGGACCTGGTGCGGGTGAAGGTGGACGAGTTGGAGTTGAAACGGGTGCTGCGGCTGGTGCACAGACGGCAGGCCACGCTCTCCTATGCGGCAACCGCGTTTCTGCGCACCGTGCGGTCGATGGCGCAGGAGCAGGGGCCACCGTTCTACTACCACGTGGAGCGCACAGCGTAATTTCTTTGCCTCAGGAGCAGATTCGAGCCGCAGGTGAGTGCGAAGCCCCAGTGCGGGAGAGCCGGTGGGGGAGCGTTGCGCGGAGCAAAGACGCCTAAATGTCTGCGGCTGCGTCTATTGTTTGAGATCAATCCGAGGCAACCCCCTTTTCACCGATAACCGTTCCGGCCATTTACAATGCTGAGAGCGGGGCCCGGTTCGGACCGGAGCACCGGAATCGATAAGCTGGTTGCCAGCCGGATGGTTGCGCAGTCATGAGGTTCCAGACCGAATGAAGAAGATCGCCTTTATTGCATTCCTGCTGGCCGTGTGTGTGGCCGCAGGCCGCGCTCAGGAGAGCAGGCAGGATATCAGTCTCAGCGGAACGGCCATTATTGAGCCGTTCATTGCGTCATCTACCGACGTTCAGGTCCACTCCAACTATGGGCTAGGCGCATTGGCCAGTTACCGGTTCATGCTCACGCCCTCAAGCGCCCTGGAAGCCAACTATGGCATTACCTATCAGAACACCATCCGTTACATCATCAGCAACACTAACAACTACAACGTCTTGACCCGTAACCAGGAAATCTCCGCCGCCTACGTGCGCAGCTTCACCTACCGCAAGTTCAATCCGTTTCTCGAGGCAGGACCGGGTGTGATGGTCTTCCTTCCCATCCGCAATTCGGGCACTACGAACATCGATGTGAAGCAGGAGATGGGCATTGGTGGAATGTATGGCGCCGGATTTGCGTATGAAATCAGCCCCAGCTTCGACATTCGCACGGAATACAGGGGCTTTGTAACTAAGGTGCCGATGTTTGGCGATACGCTTCTGGATACCAAGAGGTGGTACAACGTTTTCAACCCCACGGTAGGCGTGGCGTATCACTTCTAGGACCACAGATGTAATTGCTTCCTGGCCCATGAAGGCAGCAAAGGCCGGCCCCAAAGGCCCTGAAAATTAGCACCCATTCCGGGGGCTTCCGCCCCCGGGCTCCCTCCGTGACGCGTTTTTGAGCAGCCCCGGATAAGAAACAGGATGAGAATTGACCGATGGTTGGCCTTTGTGGCCGCCCACCCATCGAGCAAAAAGGCGCTCGATGGATGGGCACAGTTTCATCTTCCGTGGGTGGGCTTTGGCCGGTGAGAGACTATAGCCGAGCTTCCCTGTAGCGCCCTAGTTCTTTCAGCATGGCGCAATGTGGATGGAGCGCCTGAAGCACGCGCGCGCTGTCTTCCGGCGAGTGGACCTGGTAGTCCACATAGAAGATGTACTCCCATGGCTTGCCGTGCACGGGGCGGGACTCGATTTTGGTGAGGTTGGTGCCGATGGCGGAGAACTCAGAGAGCGCGGCCACCAGCGTACCGGGACGGTTTTCAACCGAAAACGCGAGGCTGATCTTGTTGGAAGCGGCATCGATGACGGAATCCGCGGTACGGCGCACCAGGAAGAAGCGGGTATAGTTTTCAGGGTTGTCTTCGATATTGGCCTGGAGAATGTTGGCACCGTAGAAGTGAGCCGCTGCCTGGCTGGCGATGGCCGCGGCGTGACGGTCACGCAATTCGACCAATTGTTTCACGCTCCCCGCAGTGTCGTAGAAGGCGCAGGCCTCCATTTTGGGATGCGCGGCCAGAAAGCGCCGGCACTGAGCCAGAGCGACGGGATGGGAAAACACCCGATCAATGTCGCCGATGGCCGATCCGGAGACGGCGATGAGGTTGTGGCGGATACGCAGCAGCGTCTCCCGCTCCACCTTCACATCGTGGGCCAGGAGCAGGTCAAAGTGCTCTGAGACGGAGCCGGCCAGACTGTTCTCAATGGGGATGACCGCGGAGTCCACAGTTCCCTTGGCCAATGCCGCAAAGACGTCGGCTGAAAGCGCAATGGGGACGATCTGTGCGCCGGGGACAAGTTTAATGGCAGCTTCGTGACTGAAGGAACCCGGTTCTCCCTGGATGGCAATCTTCATGCCGGTGGCCGTTTCTGCTGGCGCCTGGCTGCGGGCTGAAGCTTCAGGGGCCTGCTGCGTGGACTGCTTTCCGGCACCATACCACGGGTCGCCGGAAGAATGTTTTGAGCCGGGCTGAGAAGACATACGATTCACCTCCGCAACCATAGGTCGGTGGCCACAAAAGCCAGGAAGACCATGGCAATGACGCCATTCATGGTAAAGAATGCGGCGTTGAGGCGGCGCAGGTCGCGGGGCGACACCAGGGAGTGTTCGTAGGCCAACAGCAGGCCCGCAGCGGCGATACCCAGCCAACCAGCCACGCCAAACTGGAAGAGGAGCCCGAACCAAAGCAGCAGGCCAAGCATGGCAAGGTGCATCAGGCGCGCGGCCAGGAATGCAGCCGGTATGCCGACGGCCTGGGGCAAGCTGTGCAAACCGGCAGCGCGATCGTGCTCAGAATCCTGGCAGGAGTAGAGCACATCGAAGCCGCCTGCCCAAAGCGTTACAGCAGCAGTCAGCACCAGAATGCGAGGGTCGAGGCTGCCGCGCACGGCAATCCAGGCCGCCGAGGGAGCCAGGCCCAGGGCGAGGCCCAACACCAGGTGCGACCAGCGCGTGAGGCGCTTCATGTAGCTATAGCCCAACAGCACCAGCAACACAATCGGCGACAGGTAAAGCGTGAGCCGGTTGAGTTCGGCAGAAGCCATCACGAATGCGAGTGCCATGACCACAGTGAAGCCGAGAACGAACTGGCGCGAGAGCAATCCGGCTGGAATGGCGCGGGCACGGGTACGGGGATTAGCGGCGTCGAGGTCAGCGTCGGCCCAGCGGTTGAAGGCCATGGCGCAGGAGCGCGCTGTGACCATGGCCACCAGAATCCAGAACAGGGTGCGCAAGGCAGGCAGGCCGCGGGCGGCGAGCAAGGTGGCGGTGAGGGCAAATGGGAGCGCGAAGATGGAGTGCTCCCACTTGATCATCTCCAGCGTAGTGCGCGTCTTGGACAACATGCCTGGCATCTGCAAACCCTATTTGGCAGTGTAATTGAGCTGGGAAGGGGCAAGAATGGAACGCAGGCGCACAGAGACGGGGTACGGCTGGCCCGGCGGCGGAGTTGGACTTCTTCGACGCCGGGTGTAGCTTGTTCTGTGGTCCCACGGAGGGAAGAAATCGCGATGAAAAGGTCTGAAATCAACCGGTCCATTGCTGAAGCCGCAGCGTTCTTTGCGGAGAACCGCTTCATGCTGCCACCGTACGCGAAATGGACGCCGGATAACTGGAAACAGAGCGGCAGCGAAGCCGATGAGCTGCGCGCGCAGAAGCTGGGCTGGGATGTGACGGATTTCAACTCAGGGAATTTTGCGGCGGTGGGCCTGACGCTGTTTACGCTGCGCAACGGGCTGGTCGGCGGCAAAGCGGCCAAGGTCTATGCCGAGAAGATCATGTTCGTGGGCCAGAACCAGGTGACTCCTATGCACTACCATGCACGCAAGACGGAAGACATCATCAACCGCGGCGGGAAAGGGACAGGACGCCTGGCGGTGCAACTCTACAATTCGAGCGAAGAGGGCGGGCTTGCGGAAGGCGTAGTGACGGTGACCTGCGACGGAATACAGCGCCAGGTGGAAGCCGGAGGCGCGGTAATCCTGGGTCCGGGCGAGTCGATCACGCTCACTCCGCATCTGTACCACACGTTCTATGCGGTGGATGGAAGGGGACTGATCGGGGAAGTTTCGTCGGTCAACGATGACGATATAGACAACTTTTTCCTGGAGCCGCTGCCCCGGTATCCCGCGATTGTTGAGGACGAGCCTGCGGTGCGTTTGCTGTGCACCGAGTACGAGGGATTTACGGCGGAGTGAACCCGCAGTTGAGCGGCGAAACTCCTGCCTTCGGGCATCGCGCCGGTGCCAGATGCACGGTGCTTTACGCGCCGGCTTCGGCTTGCTCGACGGTGGCGACGAGGGGAAGGACGGTATCGACCTTGGTGATCTTAAAGAGGTCAAGGACACGGCTGTTGGAGCCGGCGACGATGAGCCGCACACCCCGGGTCTGGCAATGGACGTAGTGATTCATCAAGAGGCCCATACCTGCCGAATCCATGTAGGGGACGCCGCTGAGATCGAAGATGGTGACGCGCGGCGCCGGAGTGCTGCGTAGCTCCGACTGGAACTCGAACATATTACGCAGGGTAAGGGGGCCGGAAAGAGCGTAGATGAGGATATCGGGAGTCTTGCCTTCTTTGCGGTCAATCGACAGGGGCGCGTCAGTGAGCATGGCTAGATAAGTGTAAGGAATAAAACGGACTCTTTGATTACAGTTGTGTGAATGTCGTGGGGTTGCGGCGAGTTAGCGAGATACACGTAAAGTCAGATTGAGATTTGTGGTTTCCCACCCATTCCGCAAAGAGTCACCCCACGGACGAAGACCTGTCCGCGGGGACCCCGACAGAACGCGGAATGGGTGGGGCGCCCGGGTGCGAAGAAATGGGCCGCGGGGTTGCGGTTTACTTTTGCGCCTCGCCGGGCTGGTTGGCGACCTGCAGGTAGTTTTTCACGCTGAAGACGCCGGGGACGCCGTTGGCGCGCAGAAAGGCCGTTTCCTTGTCAGCCTGTGAGTCGACCATGCCATACAACTCCACGTTGCCGTTCTGCACCGAGATGCGGATCGGGTTGGCTGGGTCGATAGCGTACTTGTTGAGCGATGGGTAGCCATATACGGCACGAGCAACCTGCATCCGGGTGCGGTCGTCCATCATGGAGACAGGGTCGACCTCGATCTCGCCGATCACGTCCTTCACGCCGGGATAGGTGCTTACCAGGGCCATGGCGGAGTCCTTGTCCACATCAGTGCGGGCATGGCCGGCCAGAGTGACAACACCGTTTTCGACGCTCACGGTGATAGCGTTGAAGGCGTTGCCGTAACCTACGCGGTCATACTGGAGCTTCTCAACCAGTTTGGCCTGGAGTTCGCTGTCGGGAACCGTGGGGCCGCCGACCTCGATGAGGTTGCGCACCGCTGTCACTCCCTTGGCATGGCGTACGCGCTTGTCGGCGTCGGCCTTGTATTCATAAAGGTTGACACTGCCGGTCAAGGTGGCAATGCCGTTCTCCACGTTGACCTTTACATCTTTGAACTGCGATTTATCCAGCCGTTTCGCGGCCTCATTGGCCGCGGGGCTGTCCTGCTGCCCCACAGCGATTGCGCCGGAATTCCTTGCCGCCATTGAGACGCGGGGAAGGCAAAGGAGGGATCCGGCGAGCATGACCGCCAGGACAGTTCCTGGTGTAAGACGCATCGTCCTTGTCATTTTTGACTCCTCCTTAAAACATTGAGATGCGGCCCCACGATTTGCACAGTATTCAAAGGCCTTAGAGCTGGAACCTTGACTACCCGGACGCGCCCGTGGGGCTCGATCCTCGTCGCTATAGACTCCCAAGTTCAGGAAAAGTTTCGGAACTTAAGACAGCCGATACGATGCAGGGAAAAGCCGCAAAGGTTGCGCGCGAGAAATCATCCTTCGAGAAATGAAGAGCAGGGCCGCTAGTGTTAGCGGTAACGGCGGGTGGCCTTGATGACCATGGAAAACACGCCCGACTCGTCGCGCGTGACCAACAGGGATACGTGCCGGTTGATGGCGATTTCAGCCTGCAGCAACTGCTGCGCGGTGGTGTTCACGTTGGTGGCGTAAGTGAGAGTGAGATTTCTGCCCAGTTGCTCATCAACGGTGATGCGGGTAGTGGAATTGCCCAGCGCGCCCAGGTAGCTGGGGTCGACCTTCACCGAGCCAGCGCCAAAGAGCTTTTGCACGCGGCTGCTGACGGTGGCGTTGAGAGCTCCGCCGAGCAGGGCATCGGTGGCGGGGTTGTTGGCGATCTGTTCCTGCTGCTGGGTGTAAATGCCGCGCTCGTTCTGGGTGCGTCCCAGAGCCAATAAAGCCACCACGTCGGCTTCGGGCAGGGGTGGATCGCTGCGGTAGCTGACCGCCATTTTGTCGAGGGTGCCGTGCAGGCCGAGTGTGATGTCGTAGTCCTCGACACGAGCAGTGGCGTTGAGGTCAAGAGAAGGCTCGATGCGGACGGGGTTGGTGAATGTAATGTCGCCGCGCTGCAGATCGTAGCGGGTTCCAGCGATGGTGGCGCTGCCTTCGGTGATGGAGATGCGGCCGAGCAGCGAAGGCGTGGCCAGAGTGCCGCGCAAGCGCAGGTCCACGTCGCCGGCGAGCTTGGCATAGGCATTCTGGAAATTCAACTGCGGCGAAGAGAGAATCCGCACGTCGAGGCGGATGTGGTTGGAAGGAGCGTCGGGCGGGGCGACGGGCTGCACCTTGCCGGCCAGAGTGGTCAGGTTGGCGATGTCGAGGTCAGGACTGACGGAGAAACGCGTGAGCAGCACGCCACCGCTAAGCAGAAGGCTGTTTTGCGACCCCTGTAAGCGGAGTGTAGCGTCAGCCAGCGAACTGACCCCGGGGGGATAACGAATGCGAATTCCCTTGCCGGTAACGGACAAGTCGGCAAAGATGCCGCGCTGGTAGGCCAGGTAGCCGGAAACGCTTAGCTGCCCGCCGCCGGTGGTTGCAGTCAGCGAACGGACTTCGAGCCGGTTCTGATTGAACTCCAGCGAACCATGCAGCTGGCTGAGACTGTTGGGCAGGTCTTCGAGGGCCAGCGATGCGTTCTGAAAGTCGATGCGGCCACTGAGGCCGGGGTTGTCGAGAGGGCCGTGTGCCTCCACTTGGAAGGTTGTGATGCCACCGGCGGTGAGGTCGGGGTCGAGGGTCTCGGCCAGCTTCAGATTGATTGAGCCGCTGGCAGCGACGTCGAGCTGACGCTTGCCATTGATGGCCAGGTCGCCCTGTGCATGCAGGTCAGTCTGCTCGCCGGTGACGTGGAGGGGATCGAGATGGATGTGGGCATTGGCGAGGGTGGCATGAACGCCGCCTTCGCTGCGCAGATGAATGCCCACCAGCGTGACCTCTAGTTGCTGCAAGCGGGCATCGCCGCGCAACTGCTCAAGATGGGCCAATGGCCCCTCGACATGGATTGTGCCAGCCAGCGCGGATTCACCGGTCAGTCCCTGAATGTGCGCCATCCTGAGCAGGGCGTCGATATTGAACTGAGAAAAATTGAGAGTGGCCTGGGTGAGATGGTCGCCATCAAGCGAGGTCTGTCCGTGCGCGGAGAGCGCGGCGGATTCAAAACGCGTGGTGAGGTCGTAGGTCAAGGCATGATTAGCGGTGTGGGCGGCGATCTCAACTGCGCCCACCTGTTCGCCGCTCAGGGTCAGTCCGCCAAGAGATGCGTGGCTCTCAAGATGAGGATCGCTCGGCGTTCCTGAGCCAGTCAACGAGAAGTTGAGCTTGCCAGCCAGAGTGACACCGGACTGCCGGAGTCGCTCGATTTTGGCCACGTCGATGCCCGATCCTTTGGCATCGATTTGAAATTGCCGGGAGCGGAGATCGTAGCTGCCGGAGGCGGAAACAGTTCCTGCCGGATTATTGGCGGTGATGGAACTGAGCCGCACCACCTGTCCTACGATCTTGCCCTGGGCCCGCATGCGGGTCAACGGTTCTCCATAGGCGGAGCCCCGGTCCAACTCGACCCAACCTGAACCATCCAGGGCATGGAGAGGCCCATCTGCCGCAACTTGCGCGTTGAGCTGGCCGGTGATGGGCAGGTCCTGGCCGATGAGAGGCAACATCTCAGCCAGGCTGACATTGGAGGCTCTAAGGCGCAGATGAAGCAGTGAATTGGAATCGAAGGACGGCTGATCACGCCTGCGACCAAGACCTGCGGCCGGCGGTCCTGCGCGACCACCTCCACCGCGACGGTTGCTTGACGCTGTGGGCGCGATTTCGGCCGGGGAAAGGGTTCCCTCAATGTCGATGGCAGCCTGGCCGCGGTGGAGTTCGCCGTGATCGATGGCGATGTGGTCTGCAGCATAGCTGCCCGCAGCATCCACCGTATCCCACTGTGCAACCTGGGGCTTTGCAGAGTGGTCATTGGGGTTGGGCGGAATCTCGACGGACAGGTCGGTGGCCTTGACGTTGCCGGCAATGTGAGGATCGACGAGCGAGCCGGTCCATGTGCCATGAAAGTCCGCCTGGCCGCCCAGGGCAATGGGCAAGGCCGCGGAACCCGATTTTCCGTTGCGAGCGAGGCCCAAACCGCGCAGGATGGTGTCGAACTCGCCCAGGCTATGGGAGTGGAAGTCAATGCTAAGGGCAGAGGGACTGGAGAGCGGATAGGCACCCAGGTGGCCGCGGGCCTGAATATGACTGGCGGGCATTGCAACGTCCAGGGTACGCACATCCACGGCTCCGTCACGCTGGGTGTAGGTGGCGTCGATGGAGCCGCTCGTGGGAGCTTCTGAAGCCATTGGTGAAGGCCTACTGCCGGCGCTCATGCTAAGCGTAGCGCTCACGACAAGGGTGCGGTCGTCGCCATTGATCCAGGTAGCCGTGGCCGGGCCGTTCAGGTGGGCGTCGAGGCCAAGTCTTTGGAAGGGCGGCTGGCCAACCATGTCGAGAACCGTGTCCAGGGTGACGTCTTTAAACAGTGCCGTAACTTTTCCGTTTACGGGGAGAGTGTCTGAGGCAGACGCGGGTGCAACCGGGGCAGGCGGCTGCGGAGGCTGTTTCCGAGCCTGGCCCGAATGGTGGACAGGTGGAACAGCGGCACGCAGCACAGTGGCGCCGGGAATGGGGGCGAGCCAGTGGTCCAACGCGACCGTGCCCTCAAGCGTGCCGCCCGGATGGAGGCGAGCCACGATAGAGGTGATGAGCAACTGCTCCGGGTCGGCGTGGACGCGAGCATCCAGGTTTATGCCCCGGGCCGTTACGCCGGGGGCGATGTAGGCGCCGCCGTCGACGTGCACTGTGCCATCGACGCGAAACTGGCCGTCATAACCTTGAGTTGCCAGGTCCATGTGGGCGATGCCTTCGGGCGCGTTGGGATAGCCGGTGACGGGCTCAAGCAGGCGCATGTCCAGGTCGCCTTGGGCTTTGGCGTTCCAGTGGGGACGAGCAAAGTCAACCAGCGAGCCGGAAACACTCAAGGTGCGGTCAGAGACATTCTTGCTGCGCGCCGTGATGCGGAGCGAGCGAAGGTAGGCTGCGTCGCGCATGAGGTCGATGGTGGCCTGCAGGTAGCCCTGTACCGGCTGAAGCATGGGATGTGCGGCATCGCCGCGAGAGAGGCTCAGATCGCGAGCGCCGGTCTCGACCCGGTAGCTCTCTGGATTCCTGCCTGCCGCGGGAACATATTGAAGTTGCAGGGAGACATCGTCGGCAACAAGGTCAAGAGGTTTGAAACGATTTTGAAAATCGAAAGCCGCGGCACGATTCTCATAATCCAAAGTACCCTGCTCAACGGCAAGATGACTGGCCTTGAGGTCGAAGAGGGTGTCGAGGGCGGGCTGTTTGGGTTTGCGGGGTTTGGGCGGCTGGGGTTGGTTAGTGGATCCGTCGGGATACACGATGAGGTGGAAGGCAGGGTGAACGATGTCCAAGTCGCGCAGCAGAATGCGCGGGGACCAAAGACCCAACACACTGATCTTGACCTGCATGCTGTCGACTTGGGCATAAGGAGTTTCGCCCGGTGCTTCCCGGCCGTGAATCACCATTCCAGCGGCGTCGGCTTCGAGTGAAAGCAGCCGCCAGTGGAAGGAGGCAATTTCCACGCGCCCGCCGGTGACGGATGTAATTTGGGCGATGAGTCGCTTGCGGACCAGGTTTTCACATTGAGGCGAACTTGCCCAGAAGTAGGCGCACAGGATGAACGCGACCAGCAGGATAACCGTGCCCGCTCCAATCCAAAGGAGACGGCGCCGAGGAGGCGGATCGGACGGCTGCGGCGTAACGGGAGGCATGTTCTGAGACTCACTCATTGACTTGCCGCTCCTGGACGCGCAGTTGCTGGACTGCCCGTTCGTGGACTGGTTGTTCCCCCAGGGGCAGGTTTCGCGGCGGTATCAAGAGCGGGGTCCAGCACTTCGATCTCGCCTTGCTTGCGCAGATTGTCGAGCCAGTCATCAAAGAGAACGTCCACCTGCTGCTGCAACAGAATCTCTTCGATGCGCGGGGCTACCTGTTCCAGAGACGGGATCAGCTCACCGGGCGCGTACTGCGGCACCAGCGTATTGCGGTAATAGACTTCAATCTCCTGTTGCGAGATGTGTATGCCCTGGCGGAAACGCAACTCAATGAAGCGCAGGATCTCAAGGCGGTAGCGGAGATAGATTTCGACGCGCTGCGGGGTGAGGCTGTGGTTGGTAAGGAAGGCCTTCCATCCCGCGTCCGAGGCGCAGTTCTGGTGGACGCAGGCAGGCAGTTCCCGGCGAATCTCGGCCAGGCGCGCTGCGACCTCGTCGGCAGAAGGCTCGGCAGCCTGAGCATCTTCCTCGCGAATCTGCTGCTGGATGATGGCGCGGCTGATCAACTGCTGCAAAGCGCGCTGGGGTGTGAGCGCAACATCGCTCACACCGCCGGGGTCGAGCACGGAAAGCTGTATCTCGTTGTCGAGGTCGCTGGCCAGGATAGTCTGGTTGTTGACCACCGCTACGACGCGGTCGAGGACCACTGCGTTGGCAGTCTGCGGCACCTGTGCATGCACCTGCGCCAGGCCGAAAAAGGGCAGGCATAGCGAGACCGATTCAAGAGCGAGACGAATCGGGAACCGGAATGTGCGCGGTGCGTTCATCAGAATGTTTGCCCCAGGCTAAAAAAGAAGTTGAAGTGACTGGCTTCTCCCACGTGGGGCGCGGAATAGGGAGCGGAGAGTGAGTAGTCGATATTGACCGGGAAGATAGGCGGATTCAGGTTATAGCTGAAATCCAGCCGAATCGGCCCGACGGGCGTATGGTAGCGCAAACCGAGGCCGGCGGCGTGAGAGAAGTAATTGAAACTGCATACGCCTTGCTGACCGGTGGAGGTGTTGGGGCCGGTGGGCAAAAAATCTGGGCTCTTGGGATCGGTGGAGGTGGAGACTGCGTTTTTGCAGGTATCGCGATCAGGCTGGTGAATGCGCAGTGCACTGGCCCAGGCATCGCCGGCGCTGGTGAAGACGTTGCCCATGTCGTGAAAGAGCACCACGCTTACGCTATCGCCCAACAGTGGCAGCACGGGCGGCGGCAAGCGAACTTCTGTGCTGTTGACCAGGGCGCCCGCCCCACCAATGGGGAAGCCAGTCTCAGGATCTCGAGGGCCGGCGGCGTTGATTGAAAAGCCGCGCAACGAGGTTGGTCCACCGGCATAGAGCCGCTCCGGCAACGGAATGAGGCTATCCTTAGGGGCGCCAAAGGCCCGTTCCTGGCCGAAGCGGGTATTGCGGGCGATGACGAGGCGCTCCTTGTCGAAACTATAAAAACTGGAGTTGGACAAATCGAGGCGATTGAATTGCGACTGGGCGCCAAAGACCCCATCAGAGAAGAACTCCTGGAAACTGGAATAGGTTCCGCGATGGGCATCGAGAGGCGAGTCGCGGGTATCACGAATCCAGTTGAAGCCCGGACCGCCCACACGCACCGCCTCTGACAGCAGCGAAATCTCGTCAGGGAAAACCTGCAAGCTGCTGGCGGCCACCTTGACACGGCGGAAGTCGAATTCATACACGAATGTGTTGGCCTTGGAAATGAATGAATTCGGCGTGTTGAAGTTTTCAGTCCAGCGAATTCCTGCGTCGAGCTTCGAGGCCACATAGGTGGTTACGTCCTGGCTGTTAGCGTATCCGCCTGTGAAGGTGAGGCCGAAGTTGCGATTGCCGTGGAAATGCGGATTCTGGTAGAGAAGATCGATCTTTTGCTCCAACAGGCCGTAAGTGCCTTGCAGAGAGGCCAATTGGTCGCGGCCGAAGAGGTTGTTGCGGGTGAGAGCGCCGAGTACGCGAGGGCTGATTCCGGTCTTGCCGTTGGGATTGCAACTGACGCCGGTTGCGGCAATGCCTCTGCAGTTGTTTTGGGGGGTTCCTGTCTGAGCTTCGAAGCCGAGGCCGTAGGTGAAGGTCCATCGCCGCGCTTCAGTCGCTTGTAGCAGCACCGTCTTGTAGACTTCGGCACCATTGGGATTTTCAACCGCCGTACCGACTTCGTTAAAGAGGGCAAAGTCGTAGAGATTCATCTGCGTCTGCTGCAGTGCGGACTGGTTAAGAGGGTCGCCGGGATGCAGCGTGATGGCCCTCGCCACAGTGTCGGGGCGGGTGTAATGCAAGCCGGTGATCAGAACCTTGCGCACAAAAAACTGACGGCCCTCTGTGATGCGGAAGACAACATCCTCCTGGCCGGCATCGGCGGGGTCCGGCTGCTGCTCGACTTCAACCCGCGCCTGATCGAAGCCGCGGCTCAGGTAATCGGTGAGCAGGGCATCCCGGTCTCCGGCGAGGTTCTGCGGGGAAAGCAATTGGCCTGCGGCAGTGTTAAGCAAGGGAAGCAACTTGGAGGTATCGACGTGGTCGTTGCCTTCCAGGCGCACTGCCCCGACGCGCTGCTGCTCGCCTTCTGCAATGTGATAGACGACCATCAGGGGAGCCGGTTTGCCTGTATTTTGCGACGCAGGCGTGGCTTCAGCATGCGCAGGAGTCTCGCCGATGCTGGTTTCAGGGGTAACCTTCACCTTGGAAAAGCCGTTGTTCTGGTAGACGGCTTCGAGGGCGCTGACGTCAGCGGCCAGAAGTGCCTGGCTATATACGCCGTGTCGGTCGGTAGGACTGGCGTCGTGCACGCTCAGCATCTGGCGCAGGGTTGCAGAGTCAAAGTAATGGTTCCCATCCACCGAGACGCGCTGCACGCGGCGGCGAGGTCCAAGGGTCACCGTGAAGACGATGAGCACCTCTCCAGTCTGGGGGCCGTTTGGGGACCCAGGCTGGGTTGTCTGCAACTGGTGATCGACTTTGGCGTCGAAGTAGCCCAGGCGCTGGAAGTAGTCGCGCAGGCGCCGATTGCCCTCGTTGAGCAAGTCGTCATCGACGGTGCCCTCTTCAAAGACCGGAATGGCGCGCTTGAGCCGATCTTTGCTGATGCCTGCGCCTGCCACTTCGACCCTGACCGTGGGTCCGCGATTGGCCGAGAAGTGAAAGCTTGAGTGGTTGGTGTTCGCGGCGTAGAGCTGTTCTTCGAGCTTGAGTTCGGCCTCCAGGCGCTTCTGGCTCTGGTAGACCTTGAGCACGCCGGCGAGGGCGCGGTTGACAGTGTCGTGATCCACGCGGGCACCGGTGCGCAAATGAGCGTGGCGCTGGAAGTCGTTCACGCTCATGCCGGAGTCTCCGCTCACTTCCACCGGCCCAACACGCGCCTGCGGACCCGAGGCCACATGGAAGGCGATGTCGACGAGTTGCTCTTCGGGATGCGGAGTCAGCTCAGGGGTAATCAGGGGCTGGTGAAATCCGTTGTCGGCTAGCGCCTGGCGCACGAGTTGCACGGCCTGATCCAGCCGGGACTGGGTAAAACGCGCCCCGGGCGACAGGCGGCTGGCGCGCTGCAACTGGGTGTTGATGGTGGCGCCTTTGGCTCCATCCACAGTTACGGTTCCAATAAAGCTGCGCGGCGACCCGTGAAATACGATCGCGACTCCGGCGCCCTGGCGCGTGCCGTCCACCTCAACGGATTCGAAAAGCCCGGTGGCGAAAAGCTGGTGCAGGCTCAGGGCAAGGTTTTCGCTGCTGAGGGGCGCGCCCACGGCCTGGGCAAGATGGTCGGGAAGCGGGGCCAGCCGTTCGGTGGTAACGCCTTCAAACGAGATGCTCTGCACCGGCAAGCCTTGCCACTGCGAAAGAGAGTCAACGTCGGGTACGGGAAGCGACGGTACTGCCCCAGGGCCGGATGCGCCGGGCGAGCTCCCAGCGGGCGGCGATTGGCTCCATGCACCTGCATTCAACCCGAGCGCGAGGACGAACAGACATACCGGAAGTCTGGTGTTTCTGCATTGAAGGCCGTACGCCCATGCCTGATTTGACTTTAAGACCATCGTCTCCCTGAAAAAGTCAAGACACACCTTCGCACACCGGCATCCAAAGAAGAAACTCGCCGAGGGCTCGCTCCGGTCTTTTCACGCCGAAGCCCATCAGCGCAACCCACTGCACCTTATACTAACGAGGAAAGAAGACCGACGCAGAATTCCCGGCTTGCCGAACAACCGACCCCAAGGAATCGCATGCCCAATTCAAGGTTTCCGAAACAGCCGCAGGATGCCTCTACCGGGGGACTAACCCCGGTAACTGCAAGCGCAGACCCCGCTTCGCCAGGGGTGTCCGGCAGTCCGATTGACGACGAAGTGATGATTCGTGCCCAGGCCGGAGACCATCTGGCCTTCGCTCATCTCTACTCGCTTCACAAAAGGCGCATCTATTCACTATGCCTCCGGATGGTCGGCAATGTGGCGGAGGCAGAGGATCTGACTCAGGAAGCCTTTCTGCAGTTGCATCGCAAGATCGCGACCTTCCGCGGGGATTCGGCCTTTTCCACCTGGCTGCATCGCCTGGCGATCAACGTGGTACTGATGCACCTGCGCAAGAAAGGGCTGCACCTGATGTCTCTGGATGAAGCCATGGAACCGGTTCCCGATGAAGGGCCGGGACGCAGCTTTGGTGCCCCTGATCTTTCGCTGGTCGGATCCATCGACCGCCTGGCGCTGGAGCGGGCAGTGGCCGCGTTACCGGCTGGGTACAGGCTCATCTTTGTTCTGCACGACGTTGAGGGGTACGAGCATAATGAAATTGCCGATATGCTCGATTGCTCAATTGGGAACAGCAAGTCGCAGCTGCATAAGGCACGCCTCAAGCTGCGCGATGCACTGCGAACATCGCTCCGGGGAGAGCGGCGATGACTAAGGACCCCCAACAAATGAATTGCCATGAGTTCCAAGCTCAACTTGCGGAACTAATAGGCTCGGGGCAGAAACCAGGCGATCACCCCCACCTGAAGATCTGCCCGCTTTGCCGCGCCCTGCTGGCCGACCTGGAAACCATTGCCGAGGCCGCGCGCCAGTTGTTCCCCATCCAGCAGCCGAAGGAAGAGCTGTGGGAACGGATCGAGTCCGCGATCAAGGACGAAGAAGCCTCTTCATAGCACAACTGACCGGGAAGATGCGGGAAACCCGGCCCCCTCTATCTTGCCTGGTTTGGATGCGGGCTCACTTTCCATTCGGCCTGGCCGATACACCTGTTGAACATCCGTGTTTCCTTCACCTGTCGCCGGCAGACTGATTTCGTGGCATTGCTCAAAGGAGCGCCACGGAGGATCCTGTGAAAGAAAGGCGGTCTCCGGAACCCTGGTCCGCGGTCCGCGTATTGAGTCGTGAGCCCGGAACGGGGAAAAGAGCAGTGGAGGGGCGGAGAGACATTTCTGCAACTTTTCGATTTCTGCGTGGTCTAATGTGAAGATAAGTTGATAGAGGGACACTCAATGCCAAGCCAGCCATCGATATTGCCACCGAGCACGACCACAGGAAAAGAGAGCGCGGGTGCGCGCAGGATCGCAGTTTTGCCGGTCCGGGACACCGTTTTGTTTCCGCATGCTGTTCTACCGCTTACAGTTGGACGCGAAAGCTCGATTCAGCTGATCGAATCGCTGGGGGAGGAGCGCGCCATCGTGGTGACGGCGCAGCTCGATCCCCGATTGGACGCGCCCAAGCCAGCCGACCTGCACGATGTGGGCACCCTGGCCACGGTGCACAAGGTGGTGCGCATGCCCAACCAGAGCCGGTTCGTCTTCACCGAGGGGGTGGAGCGGGTGCGGCTGCTGCGCTACGTGCAGACCGAGCCGTTCATGATTGCGGAGGTGGAGACGCTGGAGGACTCCGATCCGGAGTCGACGGCCAGCGTGGAAGCCCTTGTGCGCAATGTGATTGGCCAGTTCCAGCAGATTGTGTCGGAGTCGCCCACGCTATCGGATGAGTTGCGGACCATCGCTGCGAACATCGAGGACCCGGGGCGGCTAGTGGATTTTGTGGCCTCGTCGCTGCCTTTCCTCACCACCGATGACAAGCAACAACTGCTTGAGACAGCCAGCGTGCTGGCGCGGTTGGAGCTGTTGAATAAGCACCAAGCCAAGGAGATCGAGGTGCAGCAGCTTCGCACCAAGATCCAGAGCGAGGTGCAGGACCAGGTGCAGCAGTCGCAGCGGGACTACTATCTGCGCGAGCAGATGAAGGCCATCCAGAAGGAGTTGGGCGAGCAGGACGAGGGGCAGCGGGAGATCGACGAGCTGCGCCAGAAGATTGATGCCGCGGGGATGCCGGAAGACGTGAAGAAAGAGGCCGTGAAGGAGCTGACGCGGCTGTCGCGGATGTCTCCCATGGCCGCCGATTACTCGCTGACGCGCAACTACATCGAGTGGCTGGCGGTGCTGCCCTGGGCCAAGAGCTCGGGCTCTAAGATCGACATCAACCTTGCCAAGCAGATTCTGGACGAGGACCATTACGAACTGAAGAAGGTGAAGGACCGCATTCTCGACTATCTGAGCGTGCTGGAGCTGAAACCGGACATGAAGGGGCCGATTCTGTGCTTTGTGGGGCCGCCGGGAGTGGGCAAGACCAGCCTGGGACGGTCAATTGCGCGCGCGCTAGGCCGCAAATTCCAGCGCGTCTCGCTGGGAGGCATGCACGATGAGGCGGAGATTCGCGGTCACCGGCGTACCTACATCGGCGCGCTGCCGGGACAGATCATCCAGAGCATTCGGCGGGCGGAAACCAACGACCCGGTGATCATGCTGGATGAGGTGGACAAGCTGGG
>CAYNGB010000066.1:0-18729 GCA_964396795.1 uncultured Occallatibacter sp.
ATGCCATAAAAACCGATGCTATTATTGCGAAAATTGACCCCGTTATCTGCTTCATCGTCCAAACTCCTCAATGTGCAGCTGCGGATTCCGAGCTGCGAATATCGGTTGAATACAGGGATCGGTATGCATGTTGCATGGTGCCGCGCTCAAGGATTTCGCGGCCCATCTAGGCAGAACATGCCCTCTCCCTGACCCGTGTGAGGCAACAGACTTTCGACTTTCTCGTAAGATTTGGCTGGCGTGCTCGCGGGGAATTGAGCGATCCCGATCGGGGAATACGCCCCCCAAGAGTGCGGCTCGTGAGCAGAGCTTAGTAACTACCGTCGGGAAAGAGGTAACGTTCCTACGGGTAGCATCGCAATTCCAAGGTCCGCTTGCACAACCAAACATGTGGGAGTGGTCCATGATCCTCCTAACCATTTGGCAACCTTTGAGGGACCCTATCGGCATGATCAGGAAGCCCTTCATAAGAAATCCGCATGTTTGCGGTAGTGTTCCAGTTACGTATTCGGAGTTTCCCGGAAATGGTCGACCCGGCACGACGGCCTTTCGAGGAAGAGCACCCTTCAGACCACCGTTATATGAAGAGCTCTGCGCCGGTAGTAACAAGGCAAGGGTAACCAATAGTGGTGACTACATACAACCAAAGTTTCTCTAGAATGATTACTAAAGTAAATCAGTACAATAACTTGTACTGATTTCCAAGTTGGCATCTGCACAAAGTCAGGAACCACCGGCTCACCGACTTCAGGCCTTGGCCGGAGAAGAGGTCGAAACTGCCTAGCGGCGTGGCGACGAAGTAAGGACAGAACTAGATTCATCAATTGAGCTGCAACCGAAAATCCGAGGACTACCTCGCACATGTCCTGCCACGGTGCTCTATAACTGGCGGTCCGCGTTATCGGAACGTGAGTCCGATCGACATATGAATCAGCGCAGTTCCTCGGGCAGTTATGCATTTGAGACTTGGTTTTTGCGAGTGGCGGAGCCTTAACAAGGCTATAAACTTCCCGTTTGCGCTTCAGTACCTCACAATTACTCATGCCGAGCAGTCCCAAGTGTCGCTTTGTCCTCAAGACACACCCATCCTCTCCTCGTGCAACTGCGCACGTTGGCGACAACTGCCGCGTGAATTTTAGAGAGAGTTATCGAAGCGTCGGGCTATCTTGCACGCCGCCAGACAAGACACGACAACAAGCCAGATTCCACAGCTAGGGTGGATGACTGAGCCCAACACTTAAACTCTCTTTATTGGCAAGGCAGGAAGGACAGCATGAGGAGGCTTAATGCCTACAGCAGAATCCATAAAGAAAACTGGATCTTGGATCCGAACTGAGCCCTTCGCTGAAGTCGCAAGCTCAAAGACCATGCTGCGGCCGAAGGGACAGTAGCGCCCAAATTCTAGTTATCCCCTAAGGGGGAACCGGTTCTAAGTGACCAGTGCTATGGTTTGAATAAAACACAGAAGGCCGCTAATTGCAATGGTGCTGCGCACACATAATCGACAATTCACCTAATTCCGCAGCTCAGTAATGACCATTGTTTGCGTAACATATTGAAAGCTTTTGAGTTCTCCGGAACCAGCTTGTATTCAAAAATTTTGGCCATCGTCGGGCTCATGTCGATATCTGAACCGAGCACGCAACGCTCGCACTCATAGTCTCTGGAGCACTGGACTGACCGCCCACGCGACACACAATTCCGATTGACCTGAAATACATGCCACTGATACGTTCGGTGTATCATCGGTGTCTTTGAAGCCTTAGACTATGAACTGCGAGACCAGATAGAGGCTGCGACTAGTCATCCCTCGGTCTAACGGCTACTCAGATGAATCCCGCCAGTGACAACGGCTTGATTGCAGTTCACCTTGCACGCAGTGCGCAATTACAGTTCCTGCCGGCAGCAACCAGCGCGCCGGTCTGTTCACTATTTTCGAGGTCTCCAGCTAAACTGCCAATCAGTTTGCCGTACCGGTGGGCAGCCTTTCGCAGGTCGCCCACCAGCCGTGAGCCGTACCGCTCTTCATCGTATTCCATCAGAGGTTTCGCAAGATGTCTTGCATTAAAGGCGCTACCGCACAACTTTCGGGTGGTCTTGCAGCTGTTCTTTTAGCCGTCTTTTCGGTTTTCGGATCGGCGCAGACATTGACGCTGAACGACGGGTCGATCCTGCGCAAGAGTCCGAACCGGATTGGCTTGAATATAGGAGCGATCGACTATTGGGATAACGGCCAGATTCTCAAGAACCTGATAGGCTCCACCAACCCTGGATTTGAGCCCTTGTTGGATCAGCAGATTTGGGTCCTGACGTCCGCTGGAAGTACGAGCGCCTTTACCATTCCGGACAAATACGACACGGTGCCGCCGAACTACTGGGCAGGCGGAACCTTCACCGTGGTGGAATCGCAATCGGGCGGCGCTGAGATGGGATGCAAGGGGACAATCGAGTCCAATACCGGGCCTAACTATCCTGAAGCGGGAATAACGAACTGGGTGTCGCCGTTGATTAGCGTTTCCTCGCCATGCAATGCGCGGTTCAACGTCGGCGACGTCATCATAATGAGCAAGTCCGTATACCCAACCCCAGAGTCATGGTGGGAGTCGGAGAGCCGCGGCGGCGTCGCGGGGACCGTGAGGGGTGGCGCTCAGCTTCTTTCTGATACCACCGACCTTTGCGATACCTGCGGCAGCCAGGCTCTCAACATGAATGCCACGGCTCACGGGTCGTCGGCGACCGTGGACTCCTACTTCGACAGTGCTAGTACCGAGGATATTTTTGTCTTGATGAATGGCACTTACCAATTTTCTTTTTGGGCCAAGCCGGCTTCCGGCTCTCCGCTCCTGACTGCGGCGATCCGCCGTATTTCGCAAGGTGGATTTAACTGTGGCACCTACACGCCGGAGCTTGCTGCGCACTGGGCACAATATAAATGGACCTGTACTGCGGCGGAATCAGCCGCTGCCACGACTCCGGGGCCCGTCGAAGTGGCAATTCGTGTCACAGGCGGATCGCTCTATCTTGATAACATCAGTTTTGAAAAGATCGGTACCAATCCTAGTAACACCACTGTTCTTCGCGATGAAGTCGTTGAAACCCTGCAGAATTACTATGGCCCCTCAACAGGTTACACTGGCATGTTTCGGTACTGGGTAAATCAGAATGCTGAAAACATGAACAACTGGACTCAACCGGACTACGCGCATGCGCCTACCAGCGGGGGCGCAGGGTACTTTGTCGGACCGACCGGAGCAGGGGCTGTGAGTCTTTCACTCGAAGATTACCTTGTCATCTGCAAGTTACTCAATGCTGAGCCCTACCTTGAAGTCCCTGTGACCTTCTCCACAACCGATGCTGAGAATCTAATTAAGTTCCTCGCCAGCCCGCCTGCAACAACCACATACGGTGACCGACGCGTAGGCCTGGGCCAGTCGGAACCTTGGACTAGCATATTCAATAAGATTCATCTTTCCTTCTGCAACGAATGCTGGAACTGGGGATCCTTTCGAGGACAGTCGCTTCCCTACCGGCCAGACACACCGAACTCAGAGTACTACTATGACTACAGCGTGCGCGCTCGCGACATCTTTGCCGCGATGCGCGCAGTTAGCTACTATTCTGCATCTTCGTTTGATCTTGTAATGAATGCTCAGACCGCGGTCTCTTGGTCGATGGACGAGGCGATTCAGAGAGCCCATCCCGATTCGATCGAAGTCGAGGACTACAGTTACCCGACAGTAAGCAGTTTCAGCACGGAGGCCGCATTGTGGCAGCCGGCGTTCGTCGAACCCTACGAAACGGTAACCAACCCATCCGATGTCAAGAATTTCTACCAATCCGTTCACGACTATCAATCGCTCTCGTCTTGCGGAGCATCCGGGACGGCGCGGTGCAACGTGAATATCTATGAGTGGGGGCAGGACACAACGGGCGGTGGTATCGATCAGACACATCTGGACTTCATCAACGCCGGAGCTGGGCAGGGCGTAGTGATGGCCCTGCAGCCTCTACTGAACTTGCAATACTTCGGCATCGGCTCCCAGTCTTTGTTCGCACTCACTGAATACAAGAATCCAGCTCCCGACAATAAGACCGCGAAGCTTTGGGGAAACGTCGTCGACATGGGGGGAGCAACCAATAATGTGCGGCCTTCATTCCTGGGAGTGTCCTTGGTCAACCAATCGATCATAGGCCCCATGTACTCTTGCCCGATTACCGGCGACCCAACCTATAACTTTACTGGCTCACCAAATGGTGTAAAGCCTATGCCGGAACTTAACAACGTTCCCTATCTGTATGCATTCTGTTTTGAGAACGGGGCTCACCGATCCCTGGTATTGATCAACACGGATGTTTCCAGCAATCACACGATAAGTTTCACCGGAACAAATCCCCCTCAGGGAGTGGTTTCACAGCGGGAGCTTGCGCCGGGATCACTGAACGACATGAACGAGGCGCCGACTGGCACCCCGACAAACCGGACTCCCGCCACCGTTGCGGTCAGGACCACCTCTCTTTCGAACCCACGCTCCGTTGTGCTTCCACCTTTTTCGGTCATCGCGTTAGATTACACCGTGGGGAGTCAAGCAACTCTGGCCACGCCGGGTTTCCTTCACAACTCGACAACATCCAATCTGGCAACTAAGTAAGTAGTTCAATGGCGGGACCTACGATCCCGCCATGATGCCTGGCACACTTGTCGAATATGGAGGCTCAACTTGGCCACTAGCCAGTTCCTCTGGAAGTAAGGTTGAAAACTATATATGTCCAGTAAAGATCCCAACGAGGAGCGAGGCTTGAAGAAGTTGTCTTCGGCAAAAGGACGTGTTGCATTCCTGCTTTTCGTCCTGTTCTTGTTACTTCTTTCCGTCGGCTACTGCCTTATCAAGGCACCGGCCAGTATCGCATTTCTAGGAGACTCCCTCACCGAGGGGTGGGTATACCCCAGAACGAACCTGGGCACCTACGGCAACACCACCGCACAGATGGTTGCGCGCTTCCCTACCCAGATCCAGGGACACCGCTATAAGCGGGTCGTGATCCTCGGCGGAACGAACGATATCTTACTGGGAATCGATTCCTCTGCCACAATAGATAATCTTCAAACACTCGGGAACTATACGATACAAGCAGGTGCACAGCCAGTACTCTGTGAAATTCCTCCTATCTTTCACGGCTCCGACCCTGCTGACAAAACTGACTATTCAAACAAGGTTCGCATGCTAGATCTACAGATTTCACAGCTGGCCGCCGCGCATAAGTGGAAGCTTATTGATTACTATCATCCCCTCTTGGGGCATCCCGAATACTCTTCCGATGGAGTTCACATGAAGCACAGAGGATACATCGTTATGGAATGGACTTATCTTCGAGAGGCGCCTTCCTTCTAAGACCCTCAGCCGAATACGCGTTTGAACGCGAATTTGGGATGCACAGGAACCTCTACCATTGCACTCGCCTCCGCGGATGTCGGTACAATGGATTGACTCCAGCCTATCAATAGAAATGCAACTTGCGGCAATTGTTCTCCCATATATACCGTGTAAATCGTAATCCAGAACACCGCCATCGCGCCTAGCAGGCTCACCGCAAAGGCTGTATCCTCACGTGCCTTCATACTCCATACATTCACAATCAGGCGTCTGAATGTCTCAGCTCCGATAAGCAGAAACAGAATGAATCCAAGCCTTCCGTAGGAGAGCTCAACCAGTAAATATTCGTTGTCGATTGATGGCATTCCCGGAATGATGGGATGACTCAGGTATCCCCATCCGAACCAGCCACCTTCCTGCGCAATGGGCCGATAAAATTCGTTCATTTGCCGCCTGTAGACTGCACTTCCACGTCGCTCGTCCGACAGCGCAAGTCGGTCAGCAACATTCGTGTAGCGAAGAAAGTAAAGATACGATCCATATGCAGCCGTTGCCAGCAGCAATGCAACACCGCATGTAGCCAGTTTCCGACTCTTGAATCTTGGAATCTGAAGAATCACTGCTGCCGCGGCCATGCCGATGAGCGGGCCGCGTGATTGTGTCAGCAATAGGTACCCGAGCAGCAGCACGCCCGGAAGATGGGCCTTCTCCAACCTGCCGGCAACGTCTTTCGGCGAGTCGCTCGACTGCCTCTTAGATCTATAGAACAGCCATGAATTCAAAGCCAGAGTCATTCCAAAGACAATCCCCGCCAATTCAGCATCATTGAATGAAACCGCCATTCGTCCGCGCCCAGCCCGCAATTGAACGCTCGACTGTACAGTAGTCGTTTGAAAAAACTCTTGACCTACAACGCCATAGATGCTCTGTCCCATCCGCCACTCGTAGAAGCCCAGCGGCCCCATCAAAAGAATCAGAATGATAATCCGTTTCACAGTGGCATCACGTAGACCGGGCTCGATGATCTTTCGTCCCGTAACATATGCTAGGAAGATGGACAAAAACGCTGTAAAGGTCAGGAAGACGCCGTCATTCGTGACACGCTCACGGGTGATTTCGCTTATACCCAGGCTGATCATGAACAGGACCATTAGGATGTCTAACAACGAAGGAACGCCACTTCGCACCAATCGATACAATGCTACGGCGCCGATCGGGATCAGCGCGCCCTGCGCAGCAGAGATTGCGGGCATGTGAGGCACGTTAAATGCGTAGCCGTTCGGGAGGAGCAACAGCGCTGGCAGATAGACCCACAGGAGCGCAATCTCGACTCTCCCTTTAATCACGAGAATGAGGGAGACCAGCGCGGGCAAAATGAAAAGTGCACTCATGGAACCAGATTACTCGACTCGACCGATCTGTAAAGTCATGATTTATAAATTCCGGGTCGATGGCACTTAAGGCTCCTTAGGAACTGACCCGCTTAACAAAACTGAGCCAAAACGAGTTGGAGATTTCTGCCTGCGTGGTTCGGTTAATGACGGGCGGGTATCGCGCAAGCTCCGGGACGAGCTGGAGGTCCCGGCCATCTCGGTGGCGTAGGCCCCATAAACCACGTGGAAGAGAATCTCCATTCCGCCGACGTGTCATATGCACACGGTTACTGCAGAGCGGATCAAGAATTGATTCTCTCGATAACTCCGCGCGAACCATCATTCCCTGCGTCATGTGCACCTACGGTATAACGTGCTCAAACCGTGTCGATATTCCGGGTAATCTTGGATTTTTCAAATACAACCATCTGTCAGGCGACGTTGAAGACGCCTGCTTTGCGAACCGGGTGTCTCTCACAGAAGAATAGCGTTCCAAATCTTGCATTGAATGCGGCACATACGAAGGCCTGTAACCGCAACCCATTCCGATCATGGGGTGGATATCAAGGTGTTCGTTCTGGTGGTCTGAGGGAAACGCGCTCGGTCGCGGATTGCTCACGCTCTTGAGCGCACGGTCCCCGATCGGGAGATTGGACAGGACACTCGAGCGGCGCTATTCTAAGAAAAATACACGCAGAGTTCCGGTGAAGGCGCGCCAACAGGGTGCCCACGTCCATGCGGCATTTTACCGCCTAGTTAGCGCGCGAAGTCCTCCATAGAGCTCGCTGCGAAAGCCGGGAAATACCGGATGTGGATTGTCAGGCTTGCTCTTGATCGACCTTATACTTTTGTGGCGTTGGCCCTGCTTATCTTTGTGCTGGCGCCGGTAGTGATTCTAAGCACGGCTGTTGATATCTTCCCTAGCATTAATATTCCTGTCATCGCCGTGGCCCGGGGGCTATACAGGCCTCAATTCCGAAGAGATGGAAGGGCGGATTACCACCTTCTTCGAGCGCAGCGCCACCACTACCGTAGACAATATCGAGCACATTGAATCCACAACCATCAATGGCCGTTCCCCGATCAAGATTTTTCTGCAGCCAGGTGCGAATGTTGACACCGCGAACGCTCAGGTCACGGCCAGCGCGCAATCTGTGGTGCGTCTCATGCCAACTGGCGCAACACCTCCGCTGGTTATGGATTTCGAGGCTTCCACAGTGCCCATACTTCAGCTTTCACTGTCCGGCGAGGGAATGTCGGAACAGCAACTGAACGACCTGGCGAGCAATTTCCTGCGTATCCAGCTTGTCAGTGTGCCGGGAGTTTCCATTCCTTCTCCGTATGGCGGCAAACCGATGTTGTCGGAGATACTGTCGATCTTCTGTGCCGGAACCTCACTGCGAATGGATTTCTCCACCAGGTCGCAGTGACGAGCCGTTTCTTCCACACGTGTTCCTGCGCTGGCACGCATGTAGAACTGGAACTGGCCGCTATCGATATCGGGAAAGAAATCCTGGCCCAGTCGTCTATGGGCTGTCGGTCCATCAGTGGCGGAAACCCTTTTCGACGCCGGCCGCCGCCGCGCTGCCTCCGACGTCGCCAGGGCCGCCTACGATGTGTCGGTAGCCTCCTATCGCCAGACTGTGCTCTCGGCCTTCCAGCAGGTAGAGGACAGCCTCGCCGTGTTGCGCATCCTCGACCACGAGGCGCAGCAGCAGCAACAGGCCACCGGGTCTGCCCGCGAATCGCTCGAACTGGTGTCCAATCGCTACCGCGAGGGGGCCGACCCGTATCTCCAGGTGCTTACCGCACAGACCATCGCCCTAGCAAATGAGAGAAATGAGCTCGATATCCAGAGGTGGCGCATGGATGCTAGCGTGCTCCTGATAAAGGCGCTCGGCGGGGGTTGGACCTCCGCATCGCTTCCCAAGACCGCCGGCCTGCAATAGCCGGTAATCCCACAAACCGACACAGGATCAGTAATACACTGCCAGCACAGAACATTGGACCGACTGTCCGTCACGGTCATTTGGTCGGGATACTGGTGGACGCAGTAGAAGCCAAACCGGTTCGTGAACGTCGCGTGAAGCGCGTTGAATTTGTAAGTTAAACAGAATAGTAGGATTCTGCATTGGGGCGGCTAGTGGGGATCGAACCCACGACATCCTGAGCCACAGTCAGGCGTTCTGCCGCTGAACTATAGCCGCCATGTGACCCTTTGATTGTAGCATCGATTCAGGGGTCACGACCCGGCTTGAACCCCTCCGCTCATGCCCCGAAATACCTTCAACCCGCCCCCGGCTGACCTGTCGACAGCAAGCCAGGATTCCCCGCCAAGGCTTTCCATACAACACCCGGACCGATGGACCGATGGCGCGTGGCTCTTTAGTGACCGCACTCTCCAACGGTTGGAAGTCCTGCTCGACGAAGCCTTCAAGATTCCCGGAACGGGCATCCGCTTCGGACTCGACGGGATTATCGGTCTGGTCCCTGGCCTGGGAGACGTGCTGGCTGGGCTGCTGTCGTTGATTATCCCTCTCGCTGCCTGGGTGCGCGGTGTCCCCTATGTGACGCTGGTGCGCATGGCGGCAAATCTCGGCATTGGCGTGTTGGTCGGTTCCATCCCATTGTTGGGCGACGTTTTCGACATTGCGTGGAAGGCCAACCGGCGCAACTACAAATTGCTGCAGCACCACTTGGGCGAGCCGCGTCGCCACACCTGGCGAGACTGGGCATTCCTGCTTCTACTAGTCACGGCACTGGGGCTGATCTTCGCTATCCCTGTTGCCCTAGTGATATGGCTGCTTTTCTTGCTCGATGGACGCTAGGGCCTAGGTATCTATGAGGTCAGGCCCGCGACGTGCACGGGCAGAATCACCATCCGGAGAGAAATACCGATCCGCGTTACAATCAAATGAGCCAGTCGGGGCGTAGCGCAGCCTGGTAGCGCATCTGCTTTGGGAGCAGAGGGTCCTCGGTTCAAATCCGAGCGCCCCGACCATAGAATCAGTAACTTACAGAACATCACCCCCTGTCAAATAATGCACTGTAGCGGGTGGCTGTCGTTTCGGCTATTCTTCAGTCGTTCCCGCCTCGAATCTACTGTGTGCTGCTAGGAAGCTCTTTCGGCATCGGAAAACGCGAGAACACATTCATCACAGCGTCTTCGCTGGAATGGACATACCGGGCGGACATGGCAATGGAAGAGTGGCCAGCAATCCGGGACAGTGTCCAGGCATCGCAATCGCATTCGCCTAGTCGAACGATGATGCGGAAAAGCGATCTCCAAGGCTTCGTTGCCGGATGCAATCCCGAATCGCCGCGCAAGAGATCAGAGAGAGCACTCTGAGTCCCGTGCGCCATCTCGACGCAAAACGTAATAGACATCAAGGGGAAACTGCTGGAGTCCGACGTGCTGGTGCAACAGGCCAGCAACAACACAAAGGAGCAGTTCTCCAACTCGCCCGATCTGGCCAGTGGCATCTTGAACGCCATTGTGGATGCTTTGGCAGCACATTCCACGATGAGCAAGCAGGCCCTAGAGTCGCAGAAAGTGTGCAATGGGTTGAAGGACGTGCTGCTGGGACCAGCACAATTGTATGAGGCTTTACGGACCAGGGGCGAGGCTGCACGGTTGAGTGTCAACGAGTAGGCGGATCGGCGCGCACACCGTCTATCACCTTCCGGAGCCTCTTTGAGCGATCAGTTTCCGATTTGCCATTGACCCGCGTGCTGATCGGATCGATCAATGCATCGGCGTTTTAGAGGAACTATCCGGTCCACGGGATGTAAACCACGGCGACGAGCACTTATCGCCCCCAAAAACTCGCCAACGGACACCAGCATGAGGCGGGAATTGCAGTTTGTCATCGCGTTGCGAGAGCCGGCATGCGTAGCGTAACGCAGGTTCCACGGCCGAGCTGACTCGTGATCTCCGCGCTACCGCCGTGAAGCGTCAGAATGCTCTGCACGATGGCCAAGCCCAACCCTGTGCCACCCGAAGCCTTGGAGCGCGACGGATCAACACGGAAGAAGCGATCAAATACTCTGGGCAGCGCCTCGGCGGGAATGCCGGCGCCGGTGTCGCAGACCTCGATGCGCATCGCGGCGTCACCGTTCATGGCGGCCAGCGTCACAGTTCCTCCCTGCGGCGTATGTGCAATGGCGTTCGAGACCAGGTTGCTCACCGCCCGGAGCATCAGGGAACGATCCAGTTCCGCGTTGATCGGCTCGGACTCATCGTTCAAGATGAGCGATATTCCTGCGTCGGTCGCTGAAGCTTCGTAGTAGTCACGAACCGTGGCCAGCAACTCGCCGATGTTCACGCTCTCGCGATGCAATTCGGTCAAGGGTCTCTCCGCGCGGGCCAAGAAAAGGAGATCACCGATCAGCTCGGAAAGCCGGACTGCTTCTTCCAGTGAAGATTCCAGCACTTCACGATACTCGTCGACCGTCCGTGGGTGCGCGAGCGCCACTTCGGCTTCTCCACGAATATTGTTGACCGGTGTACGCAAATCGTGCGCGATGTCGGCCGTGAACCTGGAGATGCGCTCGAAAGATTCTTCAATCCGTTCCAGCATTTCATTGAATGTCCCGGCCAGCGACGCAAGTTCCGATGGATAGCCCTCCGACAGGATCCGTTCGCGCAGATTCGTCGACGTGATTCTCCGCGCGATTGTGGCGATCTCTTCGACGGGTCGAATGCCGTGCCGCGCAATCCGGTATCCTAGCAGCGGGAAAAGAACCGACGTCGCCAGCAGAATGCCCCAGAACCAGAGCCGATATCGCGCCAGCAGTTCCTCTTCCTGCGAGACGTCGATGGCGATTTGAACCGTGTCGCTGTGAGTCGGCGGCGTGCCCACGGCAACCGTAACGCTAGTCACCAGGAACGGTTGCCCACGTCTGCCCCTCATCGCAAGCGAACGCTCGGAACGCCCGCGGGCTCGGTCTGCGAGCTCCGCAAGATTCAACTGTCCGGCCATGCCGGGCGTCATCATGATCGGCACGCCATGTTCATCGAGGAGGCGAATGTAGAACTGCTGGTACCGGCGGGCCTGAGACTCGAGCTCAATTTCTTCGCGCAGCGCATTCTCGTCGTCAGGTCTCTCTCGCAGCATCGTGCCCAACACGTTCAACTTGTCGGCAAGAAACAGCTCTGTGCTTCGGTCCAGTTCCGTCCGCAGGGCGATGTAGAGACTAGCCGTGGCCAGAATTACCAGCATCAGACCGGCTAGAGAGTAGGCAGCCGAAAGCCGGAACGCCAAGGTCTTGCGCAGGTGGAGCTCAACCCAGGCGCTACGATTCAGCTTCGAGGACATAGCCGGCACCGCGGACTGTGTGAATCAGCTTTATGGGGAATGGGTCGTCGACCTTGCTGCGCAACCTGCGCACATTCACATCCACGACGTTCGTATCGCTGTCGAAATTCATATCCCAGACCGACTCGGCGATCAACGTGCGCGATAGCACCTCGCCGGCGCGCCGTGCCAGCAGGGTGAGCAAAAGGAACTCCTTCGCAGTGAGCTCGAGCCTCTGGCCGGCACGCGTCGCGCGGTGGCGTAGCAAATCGATCTCCAGGTCGGCCATTCGCAGGCTCTCCTGCGGACGCGACGTTGAGCGACGCAAAAGCGAGCGCACTCGGGCCAGGAGTTCGGAGAATGCGAACGGCTTTACTAGGTAGTCGTCGGCTCCCAACTCGAACCCACGCACGCGTTCGTGCACAGCGTCGCGCGCCGTGAGCACCAGCACCAGTACCTTCTGTTCGGTCTCGCGTAGGCGCGCAAGCACCTGCCACCCGTCCAACACTGGAAGCATGACGTCGAGAATGACGAGGTCGAAACCGACTTCCTTAGCCAAGTGGAGGCCTTCTAGACCGTCCGCTGCTACGTCGGTGACATAACCGGCTTCGCTGAGTCCTTTCTTGAGAAACTTGGCAGTTTTGACTTCGTCTTCGATAATCATGATCTTCATTTGTCACTCACCTTTACAAATCCGGAGTTGAGATCGGAATCGCTCACTGCGGTCCGTTGCCATCAGAACTCAAATCGCAAAGCGAGCTGAATCTCGCGGGGCGTTCCCGACCCCACCGGGGTGATGGGCGACACGATGCTTGTGTTCAAGTTCACCGTACTGATGATGCTGCCGAACCCCGTGGTGTTCGACGGGTTGAAGGTGGCCTGCGGCTGACCCAGCTGCGGGTGATTGAAGATGTTGTAGAACTCCGCGCGGAATTCCAGCCGCCCGCTTTCCCCCAGGGGAATCGCCTTGCCGGAACCGAGATCGATCTGCCACGTGCCCGGCCCGCGAAGGAGATTACGCGGCACGGTGCCGAATTCTCCAGCCGGGGCAGCAAACGCTGCGGGATTGATCCACTCTGCGACAGTCTTGCCCCCGGGAGGAGTGAGAGAGACGCCGGGGACCAGTTCGGGACGCTGTGTGCCGGAGTTTCCATCTGGCGCGGTGTAGCTGCTGGGCATCAGCACATTCACCGGGAAGCCGGTGCGAGCAAGCGCTGTTGTGGTCAGTTCCCAGTTGCCCGCGATGGCGCTGGCAATGCCTCGCCCGTTCAGCATCGGCTTGCCCATGCCGAAGGGGAGCTGATAGACCGCGTTACCGTTGACCACATGGTGGGCATCCCAGGCGCCGCTGGCGCGATCACAGGCCAGGCACATTGCGTTCTGCGGCGATAGCTCATCGCCATCGCCGCTGCCGTTTGAGCCATTGTCGATTTCGTGGGAATACGCGTAATTTGCGGTGACGAGGAGCCCGTTCGTGAACGGTCGCCGCATCGAGACAGTGAGGCCGTTGAACGAGCTCATACCGATTGAACCCCGCCACCCGATGGCCGGAGCAAAGGACGGATATTGCGCAATCCCCGTCGCCGGATCGACGAGATTGACCACGTTGGTTTCCAGCAAATGCACGCCATGGCTTCCCAGATAAGAGAGGGTGCCCACGAAGTTCGCCGGCAACTCCCGCTGAATGGAGAGGTCCCACTGCTCAACATAGGAGTCCTTGCGGTCACGTTGTTCGGCATTGGGCGAGATGGTTCCGGATCCGGTGAAATACGAGTTGACCGGATAGGTCAGCTGAAGGCTGTTGATGCTTTTCACTGAGTAGGAAGGCACTTCGTTCTTGGCGGGCAGATTCTGATCGTCCAGCTGGCCATCTTCGTGATAGATTCCGAATCCGGTGCGAACGAGCGTCTTCCCACCCTTGTCAGGTGACCAAACGAAAGCCACGCGCGGATCGAGATCGCCGTAGTTCTGCCGGCCGAAACTGGCTCCCACTCCGCAGAATCCCTGAGGCCCGCAGGTGTCGAAATCGAAGGGATCGGCCTTGCCGTGCGCCTCATTGAATATCTGGAAAATGGTGTACCGCACGCCGAGGTTGAGGGAGAGATTGGGCCACATCTTGAATTCGTCCTGGGCGTAGCCGATGATGTCGTTCTTGCGCAGATCGTTGACCGGAAGAGCACCAGTCAAACTGGCGCTCTTCACGAGATTTGCGGCGAGGTTCTCCACGGTGGAAAACGTAACTTTTCCATGTTCCCCGTAATTCTGGTTCAGTTGAACGTGGCGGAACTCCCCTCCGAACTTCAGAGTATGCCGGCCATGGACCCAAGTCAGATTGTCGATCCCCGAAAATGTGTTGCCCACATAGATGCTGTTGTAGTTGTAATTCTGGGTGACAAAACCCGGTCCTGGACCTGTGGAAATTGCAATCTGATAGACGGCATTGTTCTTGCTCGAGTTGTAGGTGTTGGAAGTGGCACGGTTGAAACCAAACTTGGCTTCATTTGCTAGGTTGGGATTGAATATGTGCAGCAGTTCGACCGCGCCATTGACCGGCGTAGACACTTTCTGCTGCAAGTCCGTCGCGGCAGCCGAAAGCGGCTGCGTATCAACTGACCGGTCGTAATTGAAGCGCATGAAAGCCGTGGTCTTGGCCGAGAAATGGTGGTCGAGCCGCATCATCTCAGAGTCCTCATTGACCACTTGGGTACATGAGCAGGTCAGCAGATCATAGTCGGCGTAGTGCGGGTCGCCCGGGTCGTTGGCCGGCGTCCAGTGCGTCAGAAAAGTCTTTGGACCGGCTCCCGGGTACGCGTTCATGATCCCATAGATCGGCGATGAGCTCGGAACTGTTGCAATGAGCGCCGCACTCGGCACGTCACCACTCACCGGATACCCCCAGATTTGCCGGTAGGCTTCAGAAGCGAGGAAGAGGAAGGTCTTGTCGTGCACAATGGGTCCGCCCAGCGACCCGCCGAACTGATTTAAGCGAAGCGGTTGTTGCGATTCGCCCTTGGAGGCCCAAAAGGGCTCGGGCGCATCAAAAACGTCATTGCGCAAGTACTCGAAGAGGCGTCCGTGGAAGCGGTTTGTACCTGAAGGCGAGGTAACGGCCAGTTGAGCGCCGCCCGTCGCGCCATCCTCGGCGGTTGCCATCAGTGAATCGACGCGGAACTCCGTGATCGCGTCAAGTGGAATAGCGAGACGCACCCAGGCGCGTTGCGTCTGATTCACAATGTTGGTCGCGTCAACGCCGTCATAGGTGAAGTTGCTGTCGTCGAGGCCCCGTCCGGCGAACCGGACCGACCGCTGGTTGCTGCCACCGGTGTCGATGGCGCCGGGGACGAATGCCGTCAGTTCCGACCAGTTGCGGCCGTTCAGCGGCAGTTCGTCGGCCTGCGTGCTCTCGATCAGACCCGTCACCGCGCTGGTGTTGCGGTCCAACAGCGCCGAACCGACCGAAACTTCCACGCGCTCCTCTCCGCCCGCGACCTGCAGTGTCGCATCCAGAGTGCGGGTCGTGCCGATGACCTGCTGAACATCGACAAACTCTACCTCCTTGAAACCCTGGTTCTCGATGGTGACGGTGTAAATTCCCACCGGCAATTGGGAAACTCTGTAGTTTCCTCTGGCATCCGAAATCGCCTCGCGCCGTAGTCCGGTCGTGTTTTCGACAACCGTAACATGCGCCTGCGGCATCAGACGGCCTGAGGAATCGGAGATTGTTCCGCTCAATCCGCTGCGGTCCACTTGCGCGAAAGAGACCCCGGCGAAGAAAAGCACCGTGCTGAATCCCATCAAAACGCGAACGCGTCGAACTGTGGCAGAACTATCAGTGAATGGACTTAGCTTTTTCTTGCGATGCATGGCTCCTCCAAAGGAGACAACAGATACCCGAGCGAATGGAGAGATTCCGCGTCATGCTGCCGCTCGTTGCGCACATCGGAATCGCAATTCGGATGTTCAGTTGTAACAGTTGGAAACACGTGCCCTCGTTCCCGGCTGCACGAGGAAAACAGCACGGACTTAGAACGTTGCCGCATGTACGTACGCGAGATTCGATTGCACTCAAGGACCTCCACTCGTTCGCACGATCGGCGAAGGACGCCTCGAATGCTTTAATGACAATTTTGTAATTCAGCATTGTTATTCGCAGATCATGTCCTAGTTAAGGTTCCATCAAATATTGATCTCGGTGGAACCAGCCATTTGTCGAACGCGAGGATCGCTCAGAACCGAGGATGTTGCGGTTCACCAAAGAGATACGAAGCCCCACACGGAAGCTGCTGTTACAAAGCCCATTCACACCACCGCAACGTGATTACAAAACTGTCATTCCCGCGTCATGCTGGCGTCCTTTTCGCTCTCCTAGACTGGGCCCGTTGGCGTAGTTCTACCGTCGCGCCATGTCCTGCAATCGAAGAGAAAACATCAGCCTATTTCATGCCTGGTTCCGAGCTCAACATCTCAGCATGTCGAAGTGCAAGCCGGAGCCGCTTCAGGAAATGGAACGAATACAGCGTACGTTGAGAAAAATACGCACCCAAGTCAATGACTCACGCGTTTCAACGATGACTCTGCACGGTTAAGCGAGTAACAACTGATTGATTTGACGTGCCATCGCTTACCGTACACCAAGCTCCCCTTCCTCAAGCGGCCTCAAGTTGCATGACCGATTCCGGGCCGCGTGATGGAAGCAACCCAAAGAGGAGAACGACATATGTTTCGCAAAACATTTCGAATTAACCCCTGCAATAGTTCCCGGATCAAGCGTCTGGGTCTGCTCGCTGGCCTGCTGTCGATGGGGCTGAGCGTTCCGGCGCTACTGGGTCAATCCGTACCGTTCCCGACGTACAAAGTTGGCCCGCAATCCAACGGCACTTTTGTCGCCAGCGACGGCACAATCCTCGCCCCCGCTGGCAAGCAGGTCAATCTCGGCATCCGGGTCCGCTCCAAGGCCATCGCACTCAACCCCACGCGCAATCACACCGCCGCCGTACTCACCATGGGCGCCTCGACTGCGGTTCAGGTTTTCAATATCGAGACTGGCGCCGTCCTCCAGACCTACAAACCGGCAATCGGAGGCAACGATCCAGACGGCAGCAACCTCGGCATCAGCTATACGCCCGATGGAAAGTACCTGCTGTTTAGCCAGGATGGCAATTCCTTCTACGGTAGCTTCAAACAGGGAGGCTTCGTTGGCATCGCCAGCGTAAATCCGTCGACAGGCTTGCTGTCAGACTACGCGCACGTCAGCGTTCCGATGGACGTCAACGCATCCTTCGGTCTAACCACCGTCACATGCTTCCCGAACAGCCCTGGGGGAACCAACGGCAGCTTCCTAATCCCGTGTGGCTACTCCGTTTCGGCTTTTTCAGATGAGGTATTGACGTCCTATCCCACCGGCATCGCGGTCTCCTCGGATTCCAAGACCGCCTACGTCGTGCTGAACAATAACAATACGCTGACCAGGATCGACTTAACCGCGTCCACTCCAGTCAAGGGCACCGAAGTTCGTGTCGGCAACGTCCCGCACAGCGTCGTGATCTCTCCAGATGGCAGAACCGCCTACGTTTCCAACGAGGCCGGCCGGATTGCTAAGGAGAAGGACTTCCAGGGGTACTCTAACGGCACGCCAGTCGTCGCCGCGTTCCCGACCGGCTCCACGTCTACCGGCACGGTCTCCGTGGTCGACTTGAGCTCGTTCAAAGTCACCGAAAGCATCGAGACAGGCCTTCACCCAACCGGAATGGCCTTCTGGGGGAACAAGCTCCTGGTGGCTAATACATATAGCGACACCCTCTCCGTGATCGAAACAAATTCCAACAGAGTGGTGCGGACGATCGACCTTGGGCTGCCGATCCGCGTGCCCCACGAACACAAAGCCGCCTACGGTGGCGGCCCGAACTCGATCGCCGTCGATGAGAAGAACGACATCGCCTACGTCGCACTCTACAATGCCAACTCGATTGCCGTCGTGAGCCTGAACGAGGGCTCGTGGAATCCCATCATGGGCCTGATCCCGGTAGGCTATGCGCCCGCCTCGGTCGTGCTGGACAAAACGGACAATGTCCTGCTGGTTGCGAACGACAAGGGCTGGGGCACCACTGGCAATCCGAATCCTTTCGCGGGAACCGTTCCCGACGCACCGCTGACAGCAAATTCGGAAACATCCGAATTTGGTGTCACCGGCCTCGAAACCCACCAGGACCTTGGCACTGTCAGCATCATTCCCGTTCCGCACCCGGCCGCCCTGTGGTCGCTGACAGATCAGGTCTTCCAGAACAACCACTGGGATTTGGCGGAGAATATTTTCTCGGCCGCAGGCGGCGACAAGCATGCCAAGCCGCTCGCGATTCCGAACAGGATCGGCGATCCCTCGAAGATCAAGCACGTCTTCCTGATCATTCGTGAAAACCGCACGTACGACCAGATCCTTGGCGATGTGTCGGCCGGTAATGGCGACGCCTCCCTGGCAGTCTTCGGCGATAACTCGACTTACGGCAGCATCACGCCCAACGCGCACGAGCTGGTGAAGCGCTTCCCGCTGTTTGATAACTTCTACGACCCAAGCCGGCAGTCGGCCGACGGTCACAACTGGATCGTCCAGTCCATGGCTCCTTATTCCGACGATATCCAGTCGCCCGACTGGCTCCGCGACTATCCCTCCAACGGCGGCGATGCGATCGC
>CAYNGB010000067.1:0-18712 GCA_964396795.1 uncultured Occallatibacter sp.
GGCTAGAGGTTGGAAATGCTTTGCGGCGCGCTAGAGGGATTTCACTGGTCTGAGTTTAGAGCGTCCGCGGCGATCAATAGATCCAATGCCGAGCTTTGCCGAGCAGCGTCCGCGGAGTCGAATGGGCCTGCCCACCAAAAGCCCAAATGATTCGATCCATCCCTGTCGCGGTTCCAGATGCTTAGCGCGTTGGCACGGACGAATTGCTGATAGCGGCGATCGGGATGAGCGGCGTTCAAGATCATGAGGTTGCGCGCGAATATGCCCTTGAATTGCGGGACATCTCCACCGGTATGAGCGGGGTTGGTTTCATGCAGGACGCCTTGGTTGCCGGTGAGATGGGCAATGGCGGCGAGCGCGATGGACGAGGCAATCTCTTCGAGCCGGGGATCGGGATCAGCCTTGTCCAGCTCAACCAGACCACCCAGGATTACTCCCTGATTGTAGGTCCAGGTGTTCTTCCCATTGTTTCTGCAGTGCGCGCCATCAGACGTGTCCAACCCGTCGTTGATGAGATTCTCAGAGTTGATCATGCCGGAGTTGAGAAACCAATTCCACTCTTTCCGCGCCCATTGCAGATCATCATTCCGCTTGGCGGCATCGGACTCGCGATTGGCAAGAGAAGCGGCCACAGACAGAAACAACTCGTTCTCGATGGCGTTCTTTTCCTTGTTGTCCTTGCTCCACCAGACGCCGCCGCCGCAACTAGTAGTCTCCCAGCCCAGCTTCATATCGGAGAAGATCGAGTCAGCCATACGGAGATAGGCGGCATCGTGCGTGAGATCGTATACATCGATCCATGCCAACGCCCACCACCCCTCATCGTCGTAGTAATGATTGATAAATCCTTTTGCACCGCGGGGAGAAGTTTGGGCGGCGCGCAAAGTGTTTGCAAAGACGGGCAAGAACTCTTGTGTATGGTTGACCCGGCTGAAGTTGGCCAGAGCCGTAATCGCATTGGCGGAGTTCCACCAGCCGGTGGTTCGGTATAGGCCGCTGGCGGGCACGTACCACTGCTCGAGCGCATCGATTGCCGCACGAGTCCAGGCGCGATCAGGCGACACCGATCCAACACTTTTTTCTTGCTGAGCTGCCACTCTACCGATGGATGTTGCGGACAGCACCAGAACGAGGAGGAATGCCGAGAGGGTGCTGCGCACCAAACTCCAAATCGATCTGGGAGCGAGCGATGACGCCGGGGGGACTGATGAGTCTTTAGAGCGAGATGCCGAACACGCTTGCATGATGGCAAGTTCCTGAGGAAATCCGCGCTGAAGGAAAGGGATGTGCCGCCGCTCTACTTTGAGGCGGTAAGAGACGCCACGGGGACCAGCATGTCTTCCTTGCGCATGACCAAGTTGGTGGCGTTGAGGGTGGCCAGCTCGAAGCCGTGGCCGTGGGTAATGGCATCGGTGGGGCAGGCCTCAACACAATAGCCGCAAAAGATACAGCGGTTGTAGTCGATATTGTAGATTTTGGCGTAGCGCTCGGAGGAGGAGATGCGATTCTCCTCAGTGTTCTCGGCGGCTTCAATGAAGATGCAGTTTGCGGGACAGGCTGCGGCGCAGAGGAAGCAGGCCACGCACTTCTCCAAGCCATTCTCGTCACGCTGCAAAACGTGCGCACCGCGGTAGCGCTCCTGAAAGACTGCTCCGCGCATGGGGCCGGGCCCATCAGGATAGTTCTCTACCTGGGTGGGCTCCAGAATTTCGTGAAAGGTGATGCTCATGCCCTTCGCGATGCCGGCGAGATTGCGCACGATCGACATGAGCCCAGTATACGATGGATGCCGGGAGGGGTTCAGCATGCGCGGAAAGACAGGGGCGATGATTCTGCTGCTGGCAATGGGACTGGGAGCGGCAGCCAGTCCGGCGCAACAACCGAGCCAGCCGCAACCCATGCCTATGGGCAACACGCACGGCATGGGGAAGTCCGCAGTTCCCGCGGGACCGCTGAAGATCGTATTTGGAGATAAGTCAGCGGAGTGGACCCCGGCCACCCTGGCCGCGCTGCCGCATCAGACCTTAACGGTTTACAACAGCCATGCCAAGGCGAATCAGACATATACCGGTGTCCTGCTCATCGACCTGCTGACACCGTTGGGCGTACCGGGGAAGCCGCACGGCAAGGATTTGCGGCTCTACCTGGTGGCGGAAGGAGCCGACGGGTATGCCGCAGTGTTTGCGGTGGCCGAGGTGAACCCTGACGTTCACGACGCTACGGTGATAGTCGCGGACGGGCTGGACGGAAAACCGCTGGGCGAGAGCGGGTTACTGCAACTGGTGACGACCGGAGAAAAGCGTCCTGCACGCTGGGTGCGCAACCTGGTGGCTGTCCGGGTTGAAACGGCACAGTGATCGCGCAAGCTCGGACTGACACTTCCCTTCGCAATTCTTAGCCTTCGTAGTTCTTAGCGAGGATGCTCCTCCGGTTTTGGCTTCTCCTGCGGCTTGGATTGGGGACGCGGGGTCGCCTGGCGCGCCGGAGCGGCCTGACGCGGTGGAGGGGCCTGGCGTTCGGGAGCTGCCTGGCGGGGCGCTGGCGCTTGGCGTTCGGGAGCTGCCTGGCGGGGCGCTGGCGCTTGGCGTTCGGGAGCTGCCTGGCGGGGCGCTGGGGCCTGGCGTTCGGGAGCTGCCTGGCGGGCTGGAGGTACTTGACGTTGTTCGGGAGCGACCGGGCGAGGCGGAGGCGCTTGGCGCTCGGGGGCGGCCTGGCGGGGCGCCTGCTGGACTGGCGCAGGCCTTGTTGCCGGATGCGGCGCAACCTGGGCAGGCTGGTTGCGATTCACCTGGTTGGCGGGGCGGTTGGCGGGAGCTGGCTGGGCGACATTCGGGCGCTCCTGTGGCGGCGCTCCCCGTTGCGGAGCGGGCTGCACACGCATCGGCGGCGCTGCCACGGGCCGCACATTGCGGTCGGCCATGACCGGCTGGCTTACAACCGGGCTGGCCGGACGACCACGATTGACGGCCGCAAACTGGGCTCGATTGACGCTGGCAGATTTCTGAACCTGAAGCTGGGTCTGCATCGGCGGAGCATGCGGCTCGCGAAGGGCCGCCAGTTCCTGGGGCCGGGGCCTGACCTGGACGCCGCCCGAGCCGCCATTGAAGCTCACACGGGTGTTGGTGGTGACGTAGTTGTTGATGACGGTACGGTTGTAGACGTTGTGCACAACGTTGACGTTGATGTTGTTGACGGAGCGGTTGTAGTTGAAGCGGCCGCCGTTCCAATAGCCACCCTGGTAGCCGACGCCCGTGTAGCCGTAGCCGTAGTTGATTCCACCGTAAAAGCCGATGTGCGGCCCCCAATAGCCATGGAAGAAGCTGTAGCGACTATGGAAAAAGCCCCAGTAGCCGGGCGTCCAGAGTGCGCCCTCGTAGGGAGCCTGCACCCACACGCCGGGAACCCAGTAGTAGCCCGTGGGGGCATAGCTCCAGTAGCCGGGCGTCCAGAGATAGCCGTCTCCGGGAGCCGGAGGCTGGTCGTAGTCGGGCAGAGGCGGAGGCGGCTGAGGAGCGGTGTATTCAGGCTGCTCTCCGTAATCCGAATTGTCGGGGTATTGGTTCGAAGCTTGGTCATAGTTGCCGCCCGAATCAGGCGGAGGGCCACTTTGGGAGTTGTCCGGCGGCGGAGCGCTTTGGGGAGAGCTGGATTGGGGAGCGCTTTGTGAATTGCCCTGTGCCGGAGCGCTGGTGTCGTTACTGACGGGGGCAAGGTTGGCCGAAGCGGGATCAGAGGAATCCGGCGTGGCAGCCTGATTGGCGTTGGCAGCATTCTGGTCTTGACTGGACTTGCATCCAGCGGTCGAAAGCATGACCACCAGGGCGAACAGCGGGACGAGGGCAAATCGGACAAAACGGCTCATATCACGCTCCAACAGAGTTCGATGCAGGCTGGAGGCTCGAAGTCTATCGCGGAGCGGAAGTGATCCGACTGTTTGAAGCGGCAGACCCCTGGCCTGAAGGAGCGACGGGATGCCGGACGCCGGGCGGATCGGACTGGCCGTGGTTGTTGGCCGGCGTTGTGGCGGGCTTGCGCTCAAACTTTGGGTGGGGTGCGGGCTGCTGGCAAAGGAATGAATCCTGCCCACGGGCGAGACTTGCAACCGATCCCTGCGCGTGACAGAGACGCTGCTTCATGGCATCGGCCTGCGCAGCGCTGAGGAGTTGGGTTCGTTCGAGGCCGCTCCAGGGATCCAGATCGTACTGATAGACGAAATCCTCCGGCGGCTTGAGCTTGCCATAGTCGAAGTGGTTCCAGGTGGCCAGCATTACGCGCCCGTCGGGCTCGGCCAATGCGGCATAGATTTGCGTCAGAGTCACGTCTGGCGGAGAGGTGCTGACGAGAGGAATGGCCTGGCTGCCACGCATCCAGCGAGCCGCCCAGGCGTGCTGCGTGTCGTCGTAATAAAAGGCGGTGAAGTAGGTGGTGGCCGCGCATTCGCGACAGTCGTCGTAGAGGGCGCCCAACTCGCGAGGCCTGTTCCCGGCCAGGAGCATCCAGTCAAGCAGGCGGAGATTGATGCCCTTGAGGAGCACGATGCGCAAGTGAGTGGTGAGCGACACACTCCAGATGGTGAAGGTGTCCATGTCGACCGGGGCCTGCGGATTGGCGCGGTCCGTGGTGACGACCAGCGCCGCATCGTATTGCACGCCGATCTCGCGGATGGCAGTCCACTTGTCGGCAGCCAGGGTATGAGTGACCCACACCAGCACGTCCTGATCTTTGTCGGAGTGAAAATCGATCCAGCGAAAGGCGTCCGGCGACTGCTGGGCGAAGACTGGTGTTACCGCGGCCAGCAGGGTTGCGACGCAGGCGAACAGGCATCGCCACAGTATTCGAGATATGAGTTTGGATATAACAGCGACCGGCACGCAATGCTTCAAAGCCCCAGTTTCTCCCATATCGCGTCGACTTTCGCCTTGGTGGCGCGATCCATTTCGATGATAGCGGGCCAGGGGCGATTGAAGCCTTCTGCCCTCCACTTGCGGGTGGCGTCAATGCCCATTTTGGAGCCGTAGTTGGGCAGACGCGAAGAGTGATCGAGCGAATCGACAGGGCCCAGCGTGAACTGGATATCGCGCTCGGGGTCAATGTTGTTGGCCACGCGCAGCACCACCTCGGCGATGTCCTGCACGTCGCAGTCTTCATCGACCACCACGATGCACTTGGTGAACATGGCCTGACCGAGGGACCAGATGGCGTTCATGACCTTGCGCGCCTGGCCGGGATAGCTTTTGCGGATAGACACCAGCATCAGGTTGTGGAAGACGGCTTCGGCGGGGAGATGAATGTCTACCAATTCAGGGATGGTCATTTTCATCGCGGGCAGGAAGATGCGCTCCACAGCCTTGCCCATCCAGGCGTCTTCCATCGGCGGCTTGCCCACGATGGTGGCGGCGTAGATGGGGTCTTTGCGATGCGTGATACAGGTGAGGTGGAAGACCGGATAGCCTTCGGTCATTGTGTAAAAGCCGGTGTGGTCACCGAAGGGACCTTCACTGCGCAACTCACCTAATTCGACGTAGCCTTCGAGGATGATCTCGGCCTGGGCCGGGACTTCAAGATCGACGGTCTCGCACTTGACGATTTCGACCGGCTTGCCGCGGAGGAAACCGGCAATCATGAACTCCTCAACTTCGGGCGGCGCGGGGACGATGGCGGAAAAGGTGGTGGCCGGATCGGTGCCGATGGCGACCGCAACCTCAAGGCGCGAGCCCTTGAGATTTCCCAGCGCCACCTGCGGCAAGCCGCCAATAGGACCGTCGGGAATGGCGACCGCGCCACCCGCCGACTCCGCCATGGCTGCCACACTTGCGGTGCGTGGATCTCCGGTGGAGTGCGTTGCAGCGGCGGAACGCAGCGCTTCGCGATAGTGCTCGGCGGCCACTTTCTGCCGCTGCCAGTGCATACCGGTGGTCTGGCCGTCGTAGACCTGCATGCGATACATGCCGATATTGCGCTTGCCGGTGCGCGGGTCGCGAGTGTGCACGCAAGGCAAGGTGATGAACGGCCCGCCATCGTGAGGCCAGCACTTGAGGATGGGAAATGCGCGCAGGTCAAAGTTGTCGCGCAGAATCACTTCCTTGCAGGGAGCCTCTTTGGCGCTCACAGTCTTGGGAAATGCGCTGGTGAGGGCGCCCAGTTGCGGCAGCATTTTGAGCTTGTCAAGGAAGCCTTCGGGCGCCTTCACATTCATGAGGGTCCGGATACGCTCTGCGATTTCATCGAGCCGGTCGACGCCAAGAGCCATCGCCATGCGCCGTTCGCTGCCGAACTGGTTGATGAAGACCTTGTGGCCGGGATGGCCTTTCACGTTTTCAAACAGCAACGCCGGGCCGCCGGGAGCATATTTTCCGGCTGCCGCATCGGGCTTTGCACCGGAACGAGGGCCGGCGCCTATCTTTGAAATGCGATCAGTGATTTCGGTGATCTCCAAATCCGGGGAAACCGCTTCCTGGATGCGCCGGAGTTCGCCGTGCTTTTCGAGTGTCTTGATCCAATCGCGCAGATCGTCGTAGGCCAACACATGCTCCTCGGATGGTGATTCTTCCCCTTCATATTAAGGCTTGCGAGGCACAGAGGGTTTTGCTTGTGTGATTGCGTCTATGGCATACTGCGCGCACGACGCTCGTGTCGCGAAAAAAGGAGCCCCATGAGCCATTCCCCGTCGAGCTATCGCACCACCTACAAGTCCACACCTTATTTCAAGGTGCGGAAAGAAGTCCCCCGAGGCGTCCAAGCCGCAGCAGCACCAACCGCCGGGCCCTGGTCACTCCCCAACCTGTGTACGGCTTATAACTGGCCCTCCAACCTTAACGGTGGCGGGGTCATCGCCATTGTCGAATTAGGCGGAGGCTGGGTTCAGTCGGATATGGATGCGTTTTTCCAATCGATAGGCCAGCCTACGCCGCAGATCACCGACGTTTCGGTGGACGGCACCCAGAATGATCCCAACCAGAGCATAGGCTCGGCGGACGACCCGGATTACGAGGTTGCGCTGGACATCGAGGTTTCAGGAGCGTCCTACTACGCGGCCACCGGCAAGGCTGCTGCCATCCGCGTCTACTGGTCGCAGGACATTGCTTCGGCGGTGGAAAAAGCCGCCGAAGACGGGTGCGATGTGTGCACCATCTCGTGGGGCTCTGACGAAGCCAACTGGGGCAATACCGCCGCGGAACAGATGGAGTCGACCGCCTCGGCCGCAACCGCGGCCGGCATGGTTGTGTTTGCAGCTTCGGGAGATAACGATTCCGGCGACGGCGGCCAAACTCCGGCAAACGTGGATGTGCCATCATCCTGCCCACATGTAGTGGGCTGTGGAGGAACCAACAAGACCGCAACCACGGAAACTGTGTGGAACGATAATCCCGGCCAGACCGATGGCGAGGGAACAGGCGGGGGTTATTCAACCATCTTTCCGGTCCAAGCCTTCCAGATTGGCGCTCCGCCCGCCCCTGCCGGCACTACAGCGGGGACCGGACGCATGGTTCCGGATGTGACAGCGGACGCAGACCCCAATACCGGCTACGAGATTGTTGTCCATGGAACGCAGGCGGTGGTGGGCGGCACCAGCGCGGTGGCACCGCTCTACGCCGGACTGTTCGCGGCATTTGGAACCAAGCTCGGGTTTGTGACGCCCAAGCTCTGGGAGAATCAGACGGCGTTTAACGACATCACCGTGGGGAGCAACGGGTTCTATAACGCGGCGTCAGGTCCCGACCCTTGCAGCGGCATCGGGTCGCCGATTGGGACGAAAATCGCGGCTCTCTTTGTGACTCCGTCGTGAGCGCTCAGTCGGCGTTCTGGGCAACCTGCACCAAGGGGATCACCGGCTGGATGGCATCGAGAGGGAAGCCGAGGCGTTTCCACTCATCGTATCCTCCGCGCAGAGGCCGTACGCGCTGGATACCCAGCTTGTGCAAGGTCATGGCTGTTTTGGCGGCCGTGGCTTCGCTGGGGCAGGTGCAATAGAGCACGATGTCGCGGTCGCGGGGGATTTCGCTGTGCCGGGCCGCGAGGTCCTCAGGCGAAAAATGATATGCGCTGGGCAGGGTGAAGGGGTCAGTCAACAACTCCAGCGGATGGCGCAGGTCTACGATGTAAACCGGCTCGCCAGCGTCAAGCTGCCGCTTCAGTTCCTCCGGTTCCAGGCGCACGCTGACCATTTTCCGGAGGAAACGGCGGCGGCGGATGACACGGCCAAGAAAGAAGCCAAGGACACCCAGAATCAGCAACGCACCGGAGAACCGGCCCACCCAATTCAGCAGGCTGGGGTCGCGCTTGAGCGCATCGCCAAACAGCCTCCCTACGCCGAGCAGGGCACTGACCCAGAGCCCGGCGCCGATACCGTCATAGAGCAGAAAAGGCCCGAAGGCCATTCCATTTTCACCGGCTACGGGAGGAGCAAGCGTGGCCAGACCGGGCACGAACTTGGCGATCATGAGGGTGACAGCGCGGCGGCGGCCAAAGGAATCCTGGGTGCTGCGAACGCAGATGTCGGGCTCCATCGACAGTTTGCAGAGCAGACGCAGTACATGATGGCCATACCTGCGGCCAACAAGAAACCAGGCGGTATCAGCCATAAGCGATGCAGTTATCCCGACCAGCAGGGCCAGAGGAAAGCTGATCTGGCTCTGAGAGGAGAGTGCTCCGGCGGCCAGGAGCACGGGCGTGGCAGGGAGGGGGAAACCCAACTGCTCCACCAGAACCCAGATGAAGAGCAGCAGGTAGCCATAGACGAGCAGAATGTGAGTAGGTAGGGCCATAAGGGGAGTCCCGATTGCGCTGGCATTGAGTCAGGCCACCCGGACGTCTGACGGCCAAACACAGACGAGAAATACGGGGGACCTCACACTATCTATCGGATGAGGCAGAGCAAAATTCGTTTCATTGAAATGAAGCGCAGACCGAATACCGACGCAAAAGTGCCGTCCGCATGCGGCCTTTTTGCATTTGCGTAAAGAGTGAGACGCGGGTCTTGTCTACGGCTGAGGCTCGGTGACGGAAGCAGGGGGCAGGACTTCGGCCGTCTGTTGGCCCTTTTCCGCGAAGTAATTGCGGTCCCAGAGATTCTTGTAAAACTCGCCTGTCAGCTCTGCGGCGCGAGGGCCGAAGGTGGGCCGGCCACCCTCAAGAAAGAAGACCGTGACCAGGCTGCCCTGCGGGGTGTCAGAGTAGGAAGCGAACCAGCCGAAGCGGGTTCCCTTGTCTGAACAGGTTCCTGTCTTGCCGAAGACGGGGAGTTCGTGAAAGTTGGCACGCAGGCGCCGGGCGGTGCCGTACTCAACCGCGCCCGCCATGCCGTCCTGCAGGTCAGGGACAAAACGGGCGATGTCGAGGGTTCTCTTCACTTTGGGCTGGAAGGCCGTGACTTCTTGCCTGCTGGTGGGGTGCTGCAAATAGTAGAGGGTCCCACCGTTGGCGATGGCGGCCACAAAAGCGCCCAACTGAAGCGGGGTCATGGAGACGCCCTGACCGAAACTGCACATGCGGGCTACGCCGCCCTCGGAAGCGGGCAGTTCGTGGTCAGGATAGGCGCCCAACTGCTCGCCTTCAATGTGGTAGCCGGCCAACTCGCCCAGGCCAAATTGGTTGGCATAGTTGCGTACGCGCTGAAAGCCCAATTCGCGGCCAAGTTCCTCAAAGTAGAGGTTGTTGCTGTGGGCCAGCGCTTCGGTCATATTCATGCGGAAGCCGGCCAACTGCACCGGCGTGTCGCGTGTAACCAGTCCCTCAGAAAGAGCAGCCAGAGCCACAGAGAGCTTGATGGTGGAGCAAGGCTCGGCGCCCGGTGAAAGTGCAAGCTTCTGATTGACCATGGCCAGAATGCGCCCGTTGGCGGGGTTGATCACCACCGCGGTGCCGTTCATGTCGCCCAAAGCGTCAATTGCCGCCTGACGAACTACCGGGTCTTCGCCCGCCGTGATGTCGCCTTCAAATATATTTCCATTGGCAAAGGAGCTGGCGGTAAAGCGCTCATAGTAATGATGATGGCGAGTCGAGAGTGCGGCGCGGCGCATGGTCACCGCGGCCCCGCCCGCGGTGCGGGCACGATGCCGGACGGAGGCGCTCCGGGCCGTCGAATGGGTGGCGCTGGAACGGCTCGCGGCGCTATGGCTCTTGCTGTGCCGGGTCACGGACAGGTGTTGGCTTGCCTGCCTGGTGTGGTGCAAGGTGTGCGGTGCGTCCAGTGCTGATGCGCGATCCGCGCATACTCCAAACCCTGCCAGAACCAGCCCAAGTGCCCATACGCAAGAGCGTCTCATCCAGCCAGCATCCTCTCAACCATGGATTACGTGCCATGCGTCTTGCCACAGGCAAACGCACTTCTTGCTTATCGGTGCCTCCGCGGCATGCATGCAGCCCCACTGCGGATACTACAATTCCCTATTACCGTTCCGGCGTTGTCGGGACACAGTCGCCGCCCTACCGGAATATCTCTTCATGTCCGATCGGTCTATTACCTACTTTGACAATAACCGAACCGGCGGCGATGACCCGCCACAATTTGACAGGCAACTTGCCTTTGGGGGAACTCGGTTCAGTATAGAGCCAAGTTCCGGATTGAAACAACACTTGCAACCGCCAATCAGCCTGGCAACCTACCTTTAGGTAACCCGCTTTGCCAGACTTAGCTGCGGACAAAAATAAAAGTCAACGCCTAATTTCGTGCTTTCCCGCCCACATTGGTACAACAGCAACCAGTCAGAGGCCCCTAGAACTGCAACCGGCGCATAAATGCGGGAACATCCAAATCCCGTTCCGACTCCGCGGCAGGCTCCGGGAAAACCGAAGGTGCAGGCTGAACAGCCTGTTCTTCTGGCGCCGGCAGATGCTCTTCGCCGCTGAAGTCCGACACGTAATCCCTGGGCAACGGAGTGAAGGTTGGCTCTTCGGCCATTTCAGCGAACTGGGGGCGAGCCGGCGCAGCGACCAACTCGGTCTCCGCTTCGCTCTCCGCGTTGGCCTCCTTCGCGCTCTTTGCGACAGCCGCCGAAAAGAACGCCGGTTCCTCCGTGTCCTTCTCATCTTTAGTGGGTTCTTCATCGTCGCTGAGGAAGCGCGGAGGAGCGGGGACAACCGCGGCAGGAGCCGGAACGGACTCCCGCATCCAGTTGTCCGGCGCCACCACAGGCACGGAAACGACCGGCGTCTCTTCCACGCTCAACATGCGCGCGCGGCGCTCCGGCATCTGGTCACGGAATCCAGTTGCGATGACGGTGATCTTGACCTCATCGCCCATACGCTCGTCCTGCACCGCGCCAAAGATGATATTGGCGTCTTCATGAGCGGAGGACTGAATCAGCGAGGAAGCCTCGTTGACCTCAGAAAGCTTGAGCGAGCTGGAACCGGTGATGTTGATGAGGATGCCGCGCGCGCCGTCGATGGCCCCCGCCTCAAGCAACGGCGACGCCATGGCCGCCTGTGCCGCCTCAATGGCACGATTGGAGCCGGAGCGGACGGCCGTACCCATGACCGCGTGGCCCATGCCGGCCATGGTGGTCTTTACGTCGGCAAAGTCGCGGTTGATGATGCCGGGGATGGTGATGATGTCGGAGATGCCCTGCACACCCTGGCGCAGCACGTCGTCGGCTATACGGAAACTCTCAAAAAAGCCCGCGTCTTTGGCCACCGCCAGCAGTTTTTCGTTGGGGATGACGATCATGGTGTCGACGCTTTCGATCAGTTCCTTGAGACCGCGCTCAGCCTGCTGCAGGCGGCGCTTGCCCTCGAACGCAAAGGGGCGCGTGATGACAGCCACGGTGAGGATGCCCATCTCGCTGGCCAGGGATGCAATGACCGGCGCGGCACCAGTGCCGGTGCCGCCACCCAGACCGGCCGTAACGAAGACCATATCCGCGCCTTCAAGGGCTTCAATGATCTTTTCAGAATCTTCCAATGCGGCGCGGCGGCCCACATCGGGATTTGCACCAGCGCCAAGACCGGAGGTGAGGCGGACGCCTAGCTGCAGTTTCACCGGAGCCTGGGACAGCTTGAGGGCTTGCACGTCGGTGTTGGCGGCGATAAACTCCACGCCCTCAAGGCCGGCCTGGATCATGCGGTTCACGGCGTTGCCGCCTCCGCCGCCCACACCGATGACCTTGATGCGGGCTCCGCGCACGCTCTCGTCGTGATACTGGATGCGCATCTCCCCGGCTTCGTTCTTCAACTGATCCATAACCGCTCCCGACTCCTCGTTCATCCCTGAAACTCCTTAGAAACTTGCGGCGAAAATGGCGCGCAGCTTGGAGCGCAGACCGTTGCTCTCTGCCGCACGGGTCACGCGTGTGCGATGGGCATACAATAGCATTCCAATCGGCGTGGAAAAGCTGGGATTTGCCAATTCGCCGGGCATATTGGAGAGGCGTACGGGCATTCCGGTCCGCGCGGGCACCCGCAACTGGCTCTCAGTCACATCCAGCATACCGGGCAGCATGGCTCCGCCGCCGGTCAGGACGCATCCGGCGCCGAGAGCATCCACCACACCACCCTGGCGCAGGCTTTCCTTGACGAAATACATGAGTTCGCGCGCTCGCGGCTCAAGAATCTCGGCAATAGTTCGCAAGGCAATGCGTTGCGGCTGAGGGTTGGCGATTTCGATTTCGGCTTCCTGCGGCACAGCGGTCACAACGCAATGGCCATACTGACGTTTCAGATCCTCGGCCTGCGCTACGGGCATCTGGAGAACCACGGCGAGGTCGTTGGTAAAGTGCGACCCGCCCACCGGAACAGAGGCAGTGTGGGCCACCGCCCCTTCAAAGAAAACCACTAGGTCGCTGGAGTGGGCGCCGATATTCAGCAGGCAGACGCCCAGTTCGCGTTCGTCGGCCGACAGAGTGGCCTCAGCGGCTGCAATCGACTCCAACACCGCTTCGCTGACCTCAAGTCCTGCCCGGTTGGCGCAGGTGACGGTGCTTTGCAGCGCGCTGCCGGAGCAGGTGGCAATGTGCAAGTCCACCTCAAGACGGGCGCCGACCATGCCCACGGGGTCGAAGATGCCGGGCTGATCATCGAGAATGAACTGCCGGGGCAAAAGGTGCAGGATTTCGCGATCCGGCGGCCGCTCGACGGCACGGGCACGCTCCACCGCGACACGCACATCTTCACGGACGATTTCACGCATCCGGTTGCCCAGGTCGAAACCGCCGTTGGTGTTGATGCCGCGGATATGCGGGCCGCCCACGCCCACCACGCATTCGTCGATATTGGCGCGCGCCACCCACTCGGCGCGCTCGTTGGCCGCCTTGACCGCCTTGGCGGCAGGTCCCAGATCGGAGATGAGGCCCTTGCGCATCCCCGCCGACTCCACAACGCCGTGGCCGCGATAGCGCAGCGCGCCTTCGTTCAGGTCGGCTGCCAGCACCCGAGTCCAGGCACTGCCGATGTCGAGCACCACGATCAGGTTGTCCTGCTTCTCGTTCATCTTCGGGTACTCACTTACCCTGCCCTGCAACCGCGGACGGATGGGGTTTTGAGGCTGGTTTATGCTGGCTGCGTTTCAGTGCGATGCGCTTGGCTTCAGCGCGCTTCTTCTCTTTGGCGGCTGCGTTCTTTTTGGCGGCTGCCTTTGTGGATGCTGGGGCGTGGGCCACGGCTGACTTCGTTTTTTCCGCCGGCTTTGACGCCAGCGGCTTGGGCGGATCTGTAACGGCCGGGGCTTTATCCGCATCGGATGGAGCGGGCCGGCCATCGCCGGTGTTCACCGCGGCCTGGTCATTGCCGGCGCCCGGCACCATCTGTAGAACCACCTGTTGGTCATAGCGCAGATCAACCGACACCAACTTGGGGTATTGCTGCCGCCACTCGGCAATGTGGGCCTTGTAGCGTTGATAACGCTCGAGGAAATGATCTTCGCCGAAGTGCGCCAGAATGTCGGCGCCCTGCTCGGGCATCAGCACCCGCGCATCCTCGGGATCGGTGAGGTCGATCTCTGAAATCTGGTCGGAGAGATGCTGCCCATTCGCATCCAACTCGCCCACCAGGCGCTGATACACAGCCATGCGCGCCTTGCGCGAAGGCTGTGGGTCGCCGCCATCGATGCCGGTAATCACCGGGAATGAATAGTGGCGTTGGGCCATCATGGCCGCGGGCATGGAGAGCAGGATTCCGTTGGCGTCAACCAAACCAATTTGCTGCCCCTGGCGCACGAACGCAACCGGCTGCCGTTCCACCACGGCAACACGAATCTGGTCAGGCAGCAGGCGCATAACCGTGGCCTTTTCAACCCACGGAATCTTTTCCAGTTGCCTGCGCCGCTCGCCAAGGGGAACGAAAAAGATGTTGCGCCCGATGTCTTCGCCAAAGACCGGCAGCATGTCAGCACGGCTCACCTCGGCCAGACCGTTGGCTTGGATGTTGGCAGTTCCGGCGATGCGAAAGCGCGCATCCCGTTCGAGATAGGACTTGAGGAGGTACACAGAGACCGCAAAACCGGACACCACCGCAACAGCACAGATGGCAAGGAAAAAGCGGCCCCACGGGCCAGCAGGACGCCACCAGGGAGTGCGCGGAGCTGACACGCGCGGCGAATCGTCGCCGTCGGGATCCTGCATCTCCAGCGGCATACCGGGTAACCCGCGCCCGGAGACAGGCGCACCCTGTTGCACGCGCCGGAAGCGGGAATCCGCGGGCGCCTCGTCTTCCCAAACCAGGGAACGGGTTTTGTTATTTCCTTGAATCGCCACGCCTGAGCAGGGTCGTGAGAATCGCCAGCCTCAACTATAGCCCGCGGCTGCACGGCTTTTTTCCTGAAGGGCGGCAAGGGGAACCCGTACCGTTACGGGACGTCTGGGCCCTCGCGCCAGAGCAGCGGAGGGAGCGCAGCGTCATCGGCCTGGGGAAAGTGAACATAGAACTGGCTTACCGCACCAAAATGCCACGGCTCGGTAACACATACGAGTTCATCGACGAGGGTTCTGAGGCGTGCGCACGTGGAAGCCGGCGCCACCGGGACGGCGACAACGAGGCGGACGGGAAGCCTGGCACGCAAGGCAAGAATCGATACCTGGATGCTGGCTCCGGTGGCGATGCCGTCGTCGACTAGGATTACGGTTTTGTTTTCAACGGCCAGAGGCGAGCGATGGGCGCGATAAATCCCGGCGCGCTCACGTAAACGCTGCACGGCCGTATCTCTGATTTTCGCGACCTCTTCGGCGGAGATTTGGGCAGCGCGAATGGTCTTCTCATCGAGATAGCAGCCTCCGTCTTCGGCGATGGCACCGAAGGCCAGTTCCTCCTGGCCGGGCACGGAGAGCTTGGCCGCGAGGAAAGCGTCAAGCGGCGCATCGAGCACCCGCGCTACCTCCCACGCCACCACTACGCCGCCGCGCGGAATCCCGAGCACCACAACATCTGCACGGCCGGCATAGGCGCCAAGACGCTTTGCCAGTTGCCGGCCGGCGTCTTCTCGATCTTCGAAGATCATGGCCGCTCTCCTTTGCCGGCTTCGCCTGGCTCGGTCCGGCAGCGATGCCCTTCCCCGATTGGTTCAGTTCGGCATTGCTTCAAGCGCCGCGAGAATCTGCGGAGCCAGTTGGCTCACGCTTCCTGCGCCAAGGGTCAGGATCAGATCTCCCTCGCCAGCCTCACGCACAACAGCGTCCACCGCAGCGGCAAAATCCGCGGCAAACTGCACCCGCGGGCCCTGTATCTTCTCCACCAGCCGCTCTGCCGTCACTCCCGGGATGGGTTCCTCGCTGGCGGCGTAGATGGGTAGCACGATTACGGTATCAGCATCTTTGAAAGCGCCCGAGAACTGTTCAAGCAGATCTTTTGTCCGTGAATACCGGTGGGGCTGGAAGACAACATGAATGCGCCGGTGGCCGCACTCGCGGGCTGCGGCCAAGGTGGCGCGAATCTCAGTGGGATGGTGGCCGTAGTCATCGACCACCGTGACACCGCGCGCCTGACCGCGCAGTTGGAAGCGGCGATCCACACCGCGAAAATGAAGCAACCCCTCGGCGATCTTTTCCGGAGCAACCTCAAGCTGGTGGGCTATGGCCACAGCCGCCGTGGCGTTGAGGACGTTGTGACGTCCTGGGACGTGCAACTCAAAAGAACCGAGCGGTCCCGCTGCAGTGGTGACCAGAAAGCGGGCGAGCGATCCACGCTCGTTGACAAGAAATTGAAGCCGGTAGTCGGCCTCTGCTGCCTCGCCGTAAGTGAAGATGCGGCGGTGTGCCCGGGGCAGGATGCGGGCAAGCGCGGGATTGTCAATGCAGGCTGTAATCGCGCCGTAGAACGGAACCTTGTCCATGAAGGCTAAGAAGGCATCTTCGACATCGGCCATGTCGTGATAACAGTCCATGTGTTCGCGGTCGAGATTGGTGACAATGGCGCGGATGGGCGAGAGCTTCAGAAAGGAGCGGTCACTTTCGTCGGCTTCGGCCACCAGAAACTGCGTAGTGCCCAACCGGGCGTTGGAACCAAGGGCATCGACGCGACCGCCGACCACTACGGTGGGGTCAAGGCCTCCGGCGGTGAGCACAGCGGCCACCATCGACGTGGTGGTTGTCTTGCCATGCATACCGGCGATGGCGATGCCGTACTTGAGGCGCATCAACTCCGCGAGCATCTCAGCACGCTGAATGACGGGAATCTTGCCCGCTCGCGCCGCGATTACCTCAGGGTTGACTGGACTTACCGCGGAACTGGTGACGACCACCGTGGCACCAACGATGTGGCCGGCATCGTGACCCTCGTAGACGGTCGCGCCTAATTGAGCAAGGCGGTCGGTCACCGGGCTGCGGCGCAGATCGGAGCCGGAGACCTTCATCCCCAGGTTGAGCAGAATCTCGGCAATGCCGCTCATGCCGATTCCGCCGATTCCGATGAAGTGCGCGTGCTGGGATGTGGCAAACATTGGAGGCAAAACTCCACTGTACCATTGGCGCGCCACGGGGCATGCCTGGTGCGGAAAAGTCCGCCATAAACCCCGAATTGCGACAAAGTTGCGGAACTTTATTTCCGGGCGAAAGGCGCAACATTCGCTGGCATCCGCTGTTCAATCGGTACATAACCGGCGCGTTGGAGAGGCAGTTGGAATCAAGCCTCCACCAGAAAGAAGCCGGACCGGCGACTCGAGGAAACGGAGGCCGCCGGGTGGGACGGAGGAGTTATGAGAAGCATGAAGAACTGGATGCTAGGTGCAGCGATGGTGGCTGGCGGGTTGGGCCTGGGAGCGACCACGGCCCAGGCAGCCGAGTTTGGAATTTATGCGCGCGGGCCGGTGGCCCATGTTCCTCCGTGCCCGGGGCCGGGCTACTTCTGGGTGGCCGGCTATAACGCCAATGGCTACTGGATGCCAGGGCGGTGGGAATTCCGCGGCGCTTATGACCGGGGCCGCTTTGAACACTTCGATCGCGGCTGGGATCGCCACCATGATTATGACCGGCACGTTGACCGCGATCATTTCCGCAGGTAGCTCTCTCGAAGAGCTTTACACCACGGCGGCCTCTCCTTCGGGAGGGGCCGTTCTGTTTTGGCGTCCAAGAACACCTTCGATGACGTATTTACCCAAGCTGTCGCCTCACTGAACATTGCGGCCGGTATTCATGCATAATCATCTTGATTGTTTGCCGGCGGCTGTACGATTCTTTGCCAGGGACCGCAACTTAACGCCAAGAATACTGTTTGAAGAATCAGAAGCCGGTTGGGAAATGAATCCTGAACCGGAGGGTGCTGAGAACCGGGGGTCGCCTCCGGATCCCAGGTCCAGAACTCCAGGACGGGGCAGCACAAGGAGGAAGTCATGAAAAGTTCTCGCCTGGTTCTGATTGCATTGCTCCTGGCTCTGCCCTTCACGCTGGCAGCAAAGGCTCAGGTAGGGGTTGGCATAGGAGTTGGCCCGGATGTTGTTCCCGCTCCCGAAGCCTATGGTCCCCCGGTGTGCCAGTGGGGCTATTACTCGTATTACCCCTATGATTGCGCTCCGTATGGCTATTACGGGCCACAGTGGTTTTATGGCGGCGTCTTTATCGGCGTTGGACCGTGGTATCACTGGGGCTGGGGTGGACGCGGCTGGGGCGGATACGGCTATCGCGGCGGCTACGGATATCGCGGCGGCGGCTATGGATACCGCGGCGGATACGCGTATGGCGGCCGGGGCGGATATGCCGGACGTGCTCCCTATGGCGGTGTAGCCCGTGGCAACGCTCCTGGTTATAGTGGCGGTCGTGGCGGCTATGCTGGTGGAGCGCGCGCCTACGGTGGCGGTGGTGCTCGCGGCGGATATAGCGGCGGCGCCCGCGCTGGCGGCGGATACGGCGGTGGTGGTCATGCCGGTGGCGGGTTCAGCGGCGGTGGTCATGCTGGCGGTGGTGGCGGCCATGGTGGTGGCGGCGGCGGACACCGGTAAGTTTAGCGGCTTCAACCAGAAAGGCCCGTCTGCTTCGGCAGACGGGCCTTTTGTTTGTGCGCGGAAGCCGGCGCGAAGATCGGACGGTACATGATTCTCCCTGCATGCGGCTTTCAACGCGATTCTCGCCGTTATCGTCATTTTGAGGGCCTTTTTGAGCCAAAAACAAGGGAAAATTGAGGCTTTCTGTTTACCGATGAGTACATAGGTCCGATTTCCATGTTATTCATTACAATCATGTTATTGGAAGATTGACCCCTCCAAGGGCGGGTTTTGGAGGGGGAGGGGGTGGGTACCCTTCTGGGGTACAGACCGGGGGGATATCGTACGTTTTAGACCGGGCGCATCTCCGACACT
>CAYNGB010000068.1:0-18619 GCA_964396795.1 uncultured Occallatibacter sp.
GCTCATGCCGGCCTTCAGCGGAATCGCAAAGCATGGATACGGTTTGCCGCGCAATGCTGCGAATGATGTCCGTGAGTTCGCAAATGTGTTCACGCGAATCCCGAACCACGCCACCCCGTAGCTGCCCGCAATGCCGATGAGGCTAAACAGCAAGATAATCGGCAGCGTAACTGCAATCGATTTTCCCGGCACCGGCGCCAGAACGCCAAAGTATAGCGCGATAATTACCGCGATGAAGGCCCACAGCAGAAGAATGAACTTGCCCTGCGTCACCAGATACGTTTTGCACGTCTCATAGATCAGTTCGGAAATATCGCGCATTGAGCGATGAACCGGCAGGTTTTTCAACTGCACATAGATCGCCAACCCGAACAACAGGCCGCCGACGCAGAATAGCAATCCGATCATCAGAAGGGCATGCCCGTTTATGCCGAGAAAATTCACGCTCGACAAATCCGGCAGCACCAAGTTAGCTTCGCCCCCGCCTCCCTGTTCCGTCTGCCCGTAGGCGAATGTCGGCAGCAGCAGGCCCAGGACGGCCGCCACGGTTCTGTACCGGCGCTTCAGAAATGCCTCGGAGCCCCCCTTGATCGCCGCTGCAATCTTCTGCATGTCCGGCGTTCCGATATCAGAGCCGATTTCCCGGCGCGCGAAGAGAAAGGCCACAAAGAGCGAAACCACGCTCACGGCCAGAAAAAAATACACCCAATACGTTGCAGTCACGAATCCTCCCGACTAATGGTTTGAAGCCGAATCACGAACGACCCCATGAAAATAGCGACCTCTCAGAACACTGGGGCGAAGCCATCGGAAGGCTATCAAACGGGTCCCCCACTGTCGAGTGATTGCAGTCACAGGGTTCGGGGTCCGCGCCTTCCACGCTTAAAATCAAAGATTTCCAGCCAGCTTCGTGCGAGGCCGTATACAGTACGGTGGATGGAGGCAGTCAACATCCCATGAATTCATTCACGCTGCTCACTCCGCGCCAGGCGGCGGAAAAACTCGGCATAAGCTACCCCGCCCTCAAACACTGGATCCTGGCCGGCCGCATTCGAACGGTCAAGACGCCTGGCGGACATCACCGGATTCCCCTCAGCGCCCTGGACGAGTTCCTGCCCGCCGACGCCATTCCTGTCAATACGCCCCGCATTAGCGGGCGCAATCAACTGCTGGGCACGGTTGTGGAGGTCGTCGTGGATGGTCTGCTCGCAAAGGTAGTGCTCGATGTCGGCGGCCAGCGCGTTACCGCCATCATTACCGCGGATGCAGTGCGCGATCTTGCAATCCAGATGGGCGAAAAAGCTGTAGCACTCATCAAGGCCACCGAAGTGATGATTGCAAGGCCGTGAACCGACAGAGAACTGGGATCAGCGCCTAAGCGACAGGCAAGGCGTCACGGAGATTAAATGCATTTTTGCATCAATATAAGTCGAATTATGTCGGATCTTAGAATAACTAATGGCCAAAATTGACCTGAAAAAGCAACCGTATACGACGCCAGCGTCATCCTCAGCTGTGTTCCGACCCGTAAATGGGTTCCATTGTTCGCAGGAGGTGGATTCAAGAATGCCGAGATGCACCATAACCAGTGCAACGACGCCTCTATGGGCAACGCCGAGTGTGAATCTTGTGGGTGGGCCGCAGATTCCCCGCCGGCTGGCGGTGCTACCTCTTGCCTACTGGACTGGAATGTCGATCTTGTCCTCTGGGAGCGGAACCTGCAGGTTTTGATCCTCCCGGCTCCGTACCTGGCCCCCCGGCAACGGATGCAATTTGAATAGCACCAGAACGTTGCGCTCCGGGTCATCGAATGCGTGAAAGCTGGCCACCTGCTCCAGCGTAAATCGGGTGTGGATATCTTCAAGGGTGCCTGGGTCGAAGTCGTTCCATGTGGCATACCAGCCGGGCTGGTAACGGCCAAGCTTCGACGCCAGATCCTGAGTCCCGAAGTCGTCGCAGAGGGTAGGCAGGTGGGTCGCAAGAGTGATCTCGTCGCTGCTGATTGAGACCAGCAACCGCTTGCCATTGGGATGCTGGTCGATATAGGTCGCGAGGCCCTGAGCCGCATCCACAAATGTGTATTCAGGATGTGTAACGTAGCTCAGAGTCCAAGCCCCGTTCACCGTTGCCGCAATTGCTGCCAGCACGATCACGCCCCAACCGAGTTTGCGCGGCCACTCCGCCGTATCAAACAGCGCAGCCGCTCCTTGCGCCACCACGAAGAAGGTAAAAAACGCCACCACGGCAAAATAGCGAGGCTGGGGGTGGTCTTGGTAGGTCATGAAAAGTATGTAGCCAGCAACGGCCAGTGTCGATGCGCCGAAAACTGGGTCCCGGAGCAGACCACGGCCCCACGGGCTGCGCCAAGCCAGAACTATGCCCACCGCGATCAACCCCGCCAGCGGAATCAGAATGTGGTCAACCCAGAGGCCCCCATGGATGGACCACCATAGGCTCTGCAGCGGCCAGTCGGGCTGCGGCGGCTTTTTGTAGGTGTTGACCACAAACAGGTATCGATAGTCGGCAAGCAGACCGCGCCTGGCCAGCATTGCCATCCATAGGCCAAAGGTGACAGCCGTGACGCCGGCGGCGATCAGTCCGCAGTGCAGTGCCTTCCTGCGGTCATCCCTCAGCGGCAACAGTATGGCCCATGCCAGCGCGGGCAGCAAGAACACGGCGGTGGTTTTGGTCAACAGCATGAGCGTGAACAGCAGCCCAATCGTCGCGGACGCCACCAAGGGCCGCCGCATTCGAGGCAACCGGATCGCCAGGTTCAGGGCCGCCAGCGTCAGCGTCGTCAGCATCGGCTCCAGAATCGCGAGGCGGCTGAAACAGTAGAGAAATGGACTGGTTACCAACAGAGTGAGAGCCAGCAGCGCCATCCAGCACGGCCCGCGAGCCCGCAGCAGCAGGTAGCTCAGCAACAGGTTGGCAAAAAAGAAGCCGACCGCAAGCCCGCGCGCCGCATGAACGGTGACCCCGGTAAAGAAGAACAGCAGCCACTCCAGAAACGGCCACATCGGAACGGCCGGCGCGGGATTGAAATCGCCGGGCAAGTACCATTTACCGAACAGGTGGGCGCGGATGGCCGCATTCCCGTACCAGCCCTCGTCGGTGTATTTGGCCCAATCGCTGAACCAGGGGGTGTGGTTGGGAAAATCGGCGCGTAAGTGCAGCGCGTGCAGAACGGCAAACCCGAGAATCACTGCCAGCCAGACAGCAAACACCCATCGTTTGGATCCAATTGACAATTACAAGTGCTCCAAAGAACCAGAAGTTGCTTAAAGGTATAAGAAACTGATTAGAGCTCAATTATAACGATGGGCCAATGCCAGACCGGCCGCCGCGTTCGTCCGGCCCCCCTCTGGAGAGCCGGTTGAACCTCTTCACGCTTTACATTGAATTATGCGTACGCGGCACAAAATGAAATTTGAATAGAGCGACAATCGGTCGATGGCAATAACGGGGAGCATCACCAATCGACCCACAGGTCCGAAGGCGGTGCACAGCCGGACGCCAAGAAAGATGACTAACCGATTTTTCTATATTTTGCAGATAACTCCTGCGGAATCAATATTGTCCAGCAGGATTCCAACTTTAACTCCATGAAACTAAATAATTTACTCACAGAAACGGGGAGGGGCGCAGGATTACTCATCAGTCAACCAGCAAGTAGCCCGGTACCACCCAAAAGTAAAGCCACATCGGAGATGCCTACTCGTATGCAAGGGCATCGATGGGATCTTTGCGTGCGGCCATCCACGCGGGATAGAGCGCGCCGCACAGTGCCCCGGCAAAAGCTATGAGAGCGCCCTGGACGACCCAATGCGCGGTGATCTCAAAGTGCTGTGTGGGAAATTTGAGGGTAAGCAGGATACGGACCCCGTAGGTACCCACAATGCCCAGCATTACGCCCGCGATGGCCAGCAGGGCAGTCTCGCGCAATACCACGCTCACAATGGTCAGCTTGGACGATCCCAGCGATTTAAGAATGCCGATCTCGCGGGTTCGCTCGAGAACCGCCGTATACATCGCCTGGAAGATCACCAGAAAGCCAACGATGACCGCAATGCCTGTCACCACGTCGAGGGCGACGTTAAAGCCGGGAAGCTTCTCAGGAGTCATCTGGGCCAACCAGTCGTCGATAGTCTCCACCTCGTTGTTCTCCAGGCCGTGAGTGGCGTGTATCTCCTGGATTACAGTCTGCTGATTGGCTGGGTTGTCGCATTTAATCAGGAAGAGCGAGGCTTTACCGTCGTCGCCCGTCAGTTCGCCCATGGTCTCGATGGAAAGCAACTTGCGGCCGCCCTTGCCATGCTCCACGATGCCCGAGATGCGAAACGGGTGGTTCATCACCTGGATGGTGTCGCCCACCTTGTGCCCACCGTCGGCGCGGGCAAACACATCGTCGACAATCACCTCGGCAGGCCCCTGGAATGGGCCTCCTGAGACGAACACAAAGGGTTTGAGGGCATTAAAGCTGGGGTAGTCGATTCCCCACAGCACTTCAATGGAGCCGGCAGTGTTTAGGTGCTGAATCACCGGCGAGGCCACTGCCACATGAGGCAGCTTGCGGATGGCCTCGATATTCTTTGCGGGCATGGGGGCTCCGCCTACCCCATTCATAAAGCTGGCATTGGTCGGGCGCAACAGAAGATCGGCTCCAATGCCATTAGTGCGCTCTTTCTGGTCGTTCAGCATACCCATGAAAATGCCGACGATGGACAAGATCATGATGACTTCAATAGCCACCGCGAGCACGCTGATGATGGAGCGAAGCGGACGGTGAAGCAGATTGGCGATTACCAGCTTATTCATGCCTGGGCATTGCTCCCGGGGCGGCCAAATAACCCACGTCCCTGCCTTCAAGGGTAACAGCCGGAACTGCTGGATTCGCTGCCGCAAAGTGCCGCCAGCCGAAGACTTTGCCGCGTCGGTTCCCAGCTGGCCGAAAAAACGCAGTCGACGCAGCGATTATGCCCCACGGAGAACAGTTATTCTCCAGTAAACAAGTAACCTCGGGTACAGTTCCCCATCCAAACTTTTGTGCCTAAAACAGGTGAATTCGCCAAGTTTTCCTTTTGACCAAAACGCATTTGCAATTTATTGTGATTGTGGAAATCTCCCGGGGGTCAATCCCCCTTTGAGCCACAAATGGGAAGTTTTGGACAAGATCTTCGGACTGAACGGTTGTCTCGCGGCGTCGCGCTGGAGGAAATTACTGCCATTACGAAGATCAGCCTGCGCCATCTGGTCGCCCTCGAGCAGGACAGATTTCGACTTCTTCCTGGAGGTATCCTCAGCAAAGGTATTGTACGGGGCTATGTGGGAGCGCTGGGTCTGGACACACGCGACTGGACCGAACGGTTTCTGAGCGCATACCTTGCCTCGGGCCAGATGAATGACGACGATCAGGGCTGGATGGCCTTTGCCACCAACGTGGGAAAAGCGCGCATCGAGCAGCGTGAAGCTGCCGAGCTTCGTCTGCGTTGGGCAGGGGCAGTTCTTCTGGTGCTGCTCATGGCAGCGGCTGGCTTCTTCTCCGTGCGCTATTTCGGAGTCCGCGCTGGATGGTGGAGCACTTTGCTGCCTATGCATGCCGTCACCGCCAACGCCCACGCCATGATCGCGCACGTCATTTCACGGTTCTACCACTAGAACCTGACCTTCGCTCTTTCTACCTGATACCAAATCCCAACCAGCATGGGCAGTTGCAGTCCGCCTGCAACTCACGTAGTCCAATTCGCCCCTGAGCACCGAATGCTCACCGTTCGCTGCGATCCTTTGCCCCCACCCACTCCCCGCAATTACCATAAAGTGATGCACCCCCGGGTGAGACCGGGTGATGCGGGCTTGCCTTCGAATGCGGGAGCGGGCGGTTCAGCTCTCTCCGCGCCGGTTCATTCAACGTAATCCCGCCATCGCGGCAGGCCACCAAATTAAATCCCTTCAATGGGCAGGAGTCCGAAGTTGAGCGATCGTTTCTTGTTTACCTCTGAGTCAGTCACCGAAGGCCATCCGGACAAGATTGCCGACCAGGTTTCCGACGCCATACTGGATGCATGCCTGGAGCAGGACCCTTACAGCCGCGTAGCCGCCGAAACCCTAACGGCCACTGGCCTGGTCGTCATTGCCGGGGAAATTACCACCAAGGCCTACGTCGATTTCCAGAGCCTGGTTCGCGGCGTAGTAGCCGCCATCGGCTACGACAATGCTCTGTACGGCTTCGACTCCAACACCTGTGCCGTGATCTCGACCATCAACAAGCAGTCGGGCGATATTGCCCAGGGTGTGGACACCGGCGGCGCCGGCGACCAGGGGATGATGTTCGGGTACGCATCCAACGAGACCCCCGAACTGATGCCGGCGCCCATCTCCCTGGCCCACAAGCTTTGCCGTCAGTTGACGGCAGTGCGAAAGAGCGGCAAGCTGCCCTATCTGCGTCCGGACGGCAAGAGCCAGGTGACGGTGGAGTACGACGAGAACGGAAAACCTGCGCGCATCGATGCCGTGGTCATCTCCAGCCAGCACTCCGAAACCGTAACCAATGAGGACCTGCACGCCGACATTCTCAAGTACGTGATCCAGGCTGTGTTGCCCGCCGCATGGCTCGATGAGCACACCAAGTACCACATCAACCCCACCGGCCGCTTCGTCATCGGCGGACCCATGGGCGATACTGGATTAACCGGCCGCAAAATTATCGTCGATACGTACGGCGGCGCGGGACGGCACGGCGGCGGCGCCTTCAGCGGCAAGGACCCGACCAAGGTGGACCGCTCGGCTGCCTACATGGCGCGCCACATCGCCAAGAACATTGTGGCCGCGGGATTGGCAGAAAAGGCTGAGGTGCAACTGGCCTACGCCATCGGCGTGGCCGAACCGGTAAGCGTTCTGATAGACACTTTCGGTTCCGGCAAATTGAGCAGTACCCAGCTGACCGAATTGGTGCGCAAGAATTTCTCGCTTACCCCCAAGGGAATCATTGAAAGCCTGGACCTGCGCCGGCCGATCTACCAGAAGACCGCAGCCTACGGCCACTTCGGCCGCACCGAGCCGGAGTTTACGTGGGAGTCGACCGCCAAAGCAGCCTCCTTGGCCGAACAGGCGGAGTTGTTGGCCGCCGTCAGGTAGGTCGCATTTTGAGAACGCTGTCAATCGAATGGGATCCGTCACGCGGCGGGTCCCATTCCTTTTTCTGAGCCCTGCGTCAATGCAATAGAATTCTTCGGGACACACCCACGTTGTGATAGCGAGGAGATACTGATGCGTATTTTTGCACTTGCGGGTCTTATTCTTGGCTTCAGCGCCATGGCTGCCGCACAAACTACCGCACCATGGGATTACGCAGGCAAACGCGGCCCGCTGGAGTGGGGCAAACTGGACCTGACCTACAAGGCGTGTTCGCAAGGCCACGAGCAATCACCAATCGACATTCGCGGAGCACACTTGAACAAGGCTCTGCAACCAATTGAGTTCCACTATATTTCCGCGCCGGTCACGCTGGAGAACAACGGCCGCACCGTGTTGGTTCACGTGCATCCTGGCAGCTACATCGTGGCGGGCGGGGTACGTTACGAATTGCAGCAACTTCACTTTCACCACCCCGCCGAGGAAGCTGTCAAAGGCAAGCTCTCCGATATGGTCGTCCACCTGGTGCATAAGAGTGCCGACGGAAAGATGGCTGTGGTCGCGGTACGGCTGACCGAGGATCGTGGATACCCCAATGCTGTGCTGGCCACCCTTTGGGAACACCTGCCCACAACCACGGGCGCGATCGACAAGACCACCGACATGGTCAACCCCGGCGGCCTGCTGCCCTCCGACCGTGGCTACTGGACCTACATGGGCTCGCTCACCACCCCACCTTGCACCGAGGGAGTGCGTTGGTTCGTGTTTGAACAGGAAGTAACCATAAGCCGGGATCAATTGCGCGCCTTTGCGGCGCTCTTCAAGGTCAACTCACGGCCCCTGCAGGACGCACATGGCCGGCGCATCGAAGCCGACGAGTAAGGACTATTCCATGAGCGGCGTGAGCTTCACTAACAACCCTCTATCGCCCGCAAGGGTCTCTACGCTGACCCCGGTGACGTCCTCGATCAGATAGTGAGCGGCGTCCAGCGTCTCGATGGGATGCGAAAACGTGGTGGCCACCACCGTGCACCCTGCATCCCGCGCAGCTCTCGCACCCGACGCCGAGTCCTCGAAAACCACGCACGCCTCCGGCGCAAAGCCCAGCATGGCTGCTCCAGCCAGAAAGGGCTCCGGGTGGGGCTTGCCATGGGTTACGCATTCGGCGGTAACCAGATGCTCCGGCGCTGGAACACCTCCGGAAGCCAACCGCGCCCTTGCCAGCCGTTCTGTCGCGCTGGTCACCACGGTCCATCGATCCGGAGGCAGCTCCCTCAGCAGTTCCAGCACCCCGGGCAAAACTCTGAGTTCAGACTTATCCACGATCTCAATATCTTCAATGATTTTCAGTTCCGCCTCGGCGTCAAGATCCGGACGAAGTGCAGCCAGGGTATCCACTGCCCGCCGGCCGTGAACGATGCTGATAGCATGCTCCGGATCGATGCCGCGCATCCCGGCCCATTTCTTCCATGTACGCTCGACCGAGCCGATGGAGGAAATGAGGATACCGTCCATGTCAAAGAGAATACCCTTGCAGCGGATTTGAACCGGGGAGGAAGAGATGGACACTGCCATCTCTCAATTGTAGCGGGGCATTCAATAGGGGATTACCGCTTTGAGAGAGAGGCCTTCCGTGGCATTGCCAGGCTGACCTTAGGCGGATCGCTCAAAGTGACAGAGGCAGTCACGGCAGACTTGCGTGCGCCCTGCTCGATCTGATTCTGACTTAACGTGACGGCGCCGCTGGCAATTACAGCATCGCCCGTCCAGCGCTCAAACCGCGCCAGGGGCGGCGGAAGGGGCAGAGAGGCCGGACTGGTGCGCCCACGGACTGTGCCATGCCGCCACTCGAAATGGAGATTTCCCTTCGCCGAAGCTGCCAGGTCCTGCCCAGTGAAGCCGGAGAGATTGATCTTTCCATTGGCGTCGAAGGGGCCTCCCGCACAACTGAGCCCAAGCAAACTGCAGACCGCCGGGGAACTGACCTTCTTGAACTCTCCTTGCAGCGCATAGGAGGGCTTGTCCGCGCTGGTCACCTCGCCGGAAGCGTGCAGCAGGCCGCCCAACACGGCAGCGTCAAAACTGGTAATTTCAGCCCCGGTAGGCAGAACGCGCAGTGTCGCGACAGCGTTCTGAAGGGCGACTGGTCCCAGCGCCAGAGAGTCGGCCTCCAATCTGCAATCGAGCCGTGGCCAGGGCTGCGGTGTGGAAGGCCGCAGGCGTGCAATCAGTGCAGAGAGCATGGTACCCGGCTCATGCGCTCCAAGCAGGGCTGCTTGCAGCGCGGCAGCGTCGAGTGTGACGAATTGCACTTCTACCTGCGGCGGGCATGGCTCAGGAGTCGTACAGCCTGAGGGCCAGTTGATCGTGGCCGTTCCCTTGAGGGGACCGTAGGAGAACACAACCGGGTCCCAGCGGAGCCCCCCTGCTTCTAAGTGAAGCGTGGCCTGAGAGATTTCAATGTGGTTAGCCAGGTAGTCAGACTTCCAGTTGGCGCTGTGCAATGTCACCGTTCCGGTCAGCCGGTCTTGCGTGACATTCTCGGTAATCGGCTGGGTTCCGGGGCCTGGTTCCGCCGCAGCGGCCACGTTTCTGCTGAAAGATACCTGCGGGCCTGGCATCCAGGGTCCAGCCGCATTTAGATCCAGGACGACCGGTTCTCCGGCCAACGCATCCAGTGTGGTGATCTCTGTGACGCCTGCCGTGTGAGCTAGTTCCCGTAGACGCACCAGAGAGGCCTGGCCGCGCACAGTGACCTGATAGCCGCTCGCCGCCAGCCGTGCTGTGATTGCAAGAGGCGAGGGTCCGCCGGCGGGGACCGCCACCACCGTCGCAAGTGCCTGAAGCTCACCCTGGATAGGGGGAGCCGGTTCCAGAACAATCTTCGCAATCTGAATCGGCTGGCTGAGACTTTCCCCACTCAACCGGAAGCCCTCCACAGTCAAGCTTCCAGTCAGCGGTCCCAGTTCCACAGGATGGGACTTTGCGGATCGGGACGTAACGGGCTGTCTGCGTGGGTTCGCGGACAGTGCAACCCTGGCTCCAGTGCCGGCACTGTAGTTGAGCTTGCCACTCACAGTTCCCTGGGCCGCCAGTCCTTCTCCAATGTCGCTGCGCACTGTACGGAGGACATCCAGTCCTGCCTGCGCCGCGATCCGCTGCAGTTCGATTGAGAAACGTGGCTGGCCGTCGCCCTCCAATTCTCCTGCCAACCGGATGTGGCCATCACCGAGGGGCGAGTCGCATGCCACGTTCTGTAGGACGCGACCCGAATAGTGAACCACGAAAGTGCAGTTGGCATCGAAGTCCAGTGGCTCAGCGGGTGCAAACTCAGCGCGGTGAACGCCCGATGCGCGCAATCGAGTGGTGACCTGGGCCGTATCGGCGGTTCCATCCAGATGCAACTCGCCCGTAAGATCGCCGCGCCAGCCGGGGTCGGAGCCTATAACCAGCCGGCTCAGTTGGCCAAGCTGCGCTTCGCGCCATACCAGGTCGAAATGCAGCGGCATCTCGTGCAGTTGGGGAGCGCGGCGCAAGCTCCCCTCCAACCGCACCACTCCGGTATCGGCAAAATCGAGACTCACATCGGTTCGGGCGGGCTGGCCACGCAAACGCACGCGCCAATCTCCTGGCTCCTCCTGCCACATGGAAATATCCGCGTTGACTAGGGAAAACGGCAACTTCTCAAGGCCGTTCTTGATGTTGATACGCGAGTTTGTCGCTTCCAGGTAGGGCAATTGCATGGCTCGGCCAGCCGCCGTGGATTGCCCTGCCGCAGTGCGAAAAAGCGAGTCCAGATTCCAGCGCCCCGCGCCCGCTCGCACCAGGTTCATGCTGGCCTCGTCCGCACTCATCCGGCTGATTTCCAACCGCCCCCTCCACAGTGAGAGCAGGCGGATGTCGGCGGTGACAGTACCGGCGTGAAACACCGGCTCTGCACCGTATGTGGGATCTTCCTTGACACTCAGGTCGCTGAGCACAAAAGCTGGTCGCGGGAGCAGCCGGAGTTCCACCGAAGAGAGACGCACCGGTCGGCCCAGTGAGGCAGACATGAGGGATGTAATCCGGCTCTTGTAACGGCCGATGCTGACCAATGGAGGCACAAGAAGCACAATCAGAGTGACCGCCAGTAAGGCCAAAGCCAGCCAAAGCTGCTTTCTCCTACGCCGCCGGAGCTGCGCCTCGTCCGTCATAGATCGTTTATCGTAGTTCTCTTCAATGTACCGGGCTCACCGTATCATGTGCAGCGTTCGATTCCAGCGTGTCTCGGTCAGGAAATGAAGCGCCACGTGGGTCATCCAGCCCAGACTGTTGCCCAGGCCGGTCTGCTCGTACTGGTCTTCAGGCGTCTTGAACGACCAGTAGTTGAAAAGCGGGCGGCCCACAATGTTCTCCCGGGGAACAAAACCCCAATAGCGCGAGTCGAGGCTGTTGTGCCTGTTGTCGCCCATCATGAAGAATTTCTCTGGCGGCACCACCAGGTCCCCGTCCTTGATGTAATTTGGAGCGTCTACCGCCCATGTCTCGGTGGCGTTCATATCCACCGAAGGCGGAACCGCCGGGAATTCATCGAGGAAGTCTGAGTGATTTTCAAAGGTCGTGGGCTGCGCGTGGGGTGCGCTCTGCGCTACACCATTCACGATCACGATGCCGTTCCGTAGGTGGATACGGTCGCCTGGAATACCAATCAGCCGCTTGACCAGGAACATATCCGGCTCGCCCGGCTTGAGAAAAACCACGATATCGCCGCGCCTGGGCTCGCGATAGCGAACCAGCGGCATCCAGCTCGTGGGCGGAGCGAGAGTGATCCGGTCCACTACCAGGTGGTCGCCCACCAGCAGCGTCTTCTCCATCGAGCCCGACGGGATAACAAAGTTCTGGCAGAGAAAAGTGAGGATAAACAGGCCGACAACCAGCACAGTGCAAATACTGGCCACTGCCTCAAACGGTGTCTCCTCCACTGACTTTGATTCAGGAGCAGGCTGAACCTCGGTCGAGGTCTTGGGTGGCAGCGTATTTTTCTTGGTCATCCTGTCGCTCTTTGTCCAGGTTGCTACGGCGGCTAGTCGTTTGAATTCCTGCTAATGAACCACGTGAAAAATGCGCTTCCAGCGGGCAAACCCCGCAAGCTTCGCCGTGAGCTCCCTGTCGTGTCCGAGTCTATCATCTGCGGCCGGTTGCACTTCGGTGGTGGAAGGGCGCGCAAGCGAGAAGTAAATGACCAGCGGCTTGGCCACAATGGCCTGCCGGGGCACAAAGCCCCAAAATCGGGAGTCATTACTATGATTGCGGTTGTCGCCGAGCACAAAATACTCGCCCTGCGGAACCATAAGTTCACCGTCGCGAGTCAGGTTTTGCATCTGCCTCCACCACGTAGGATCAACCGCCGGATCCGTGTACATCTTGGCCGGAAAGTTGTCGCGGAAGGTATTGGGGGGCGCAGGCTCAAAAGCCGCGTAGGGCTCGGGCAGAACCGCACCGTTGATCGTGACCCGCCCGCCGTCAATACGTATCCTGTCACCGGGAATGCCAACCACCCGCTTGACCAAAAGAGGCGGCTCGGGATGGTGGAAGATGACGATATCTCCCCGGGCGACCTCGCGATAAGGAAGCAGCCAACGGCTTAATTTACTGGTCGGCGCATAGATCTGCTTGTTGAACAACAGAAAGTCTCCCACAAGCAGTGTGTGCTCCATGCTTTCTGAGGGGATAAGAAAGGGCTGCACGACAAAGGTGAGAAGAAACAGGGCCACGACCACCGTACTCAGCAGCGATGCTAGCGCCTCAGGCAAAGTAGGCAGATGCAGCCACAGCTGAGCCAGCCGTGGGGACGGATCGGTCAGGTGGGAAGGGGTGCTCATTCCGTCTCTTGATCCTCCTCTTCGCTGCCCGCCGAGGCCTCTTCACGGATTGAGCCTCCGGTCAGGCAAACCAGCGCGCGTCGCGCCGCGTCTTGTTCCGCTTGTTTCTTAGTGCTTCCCTTGCCGCGCGCCAGCGGCTTGCCCGGCTCGCCTTCGCCCGGCTTCAGCCGGACCTCCACCAGGAAGCGTTTACGGTGGTCGGGACCGCTCTCGTTCTTCACTTTGTACATCGGCGTCCCCATTCGTGCTGCCTGCAAGTACTCCTGAAGTGCCGATTTGTAGTTACCCAAGGCGGCGCCGGAGCGCAATTCCCTGGCCAACTGTTCCATGGCATCACCTATTACGAAACGATGTGCAAACGATCTGACCGGCTCTAGGCCACCGTCTAGAAACAGGGCGCCGATCACCGCCTCCATGGCATTGGAAAGCACTGTGCTTTTCCGCCGCAGGCCGCTTCGGTCTTCGCCGCGGCTGAGAAGCAAATGACTGCCGAGGCTGATAGCTTCGGCCACCTGTGCCATGTGCTGACGGCTCACCAGTTGAGCACGTACGCGGGTCAATTCGCCCTCCTGCCACTCAGGATGCAGCAAAAACAAAGCTTCGCCAACCACCAGACCCAGCACCGCGTCGCCCAGAAACTCCAGTCGCTCGTTGTTGCCTTCGGCGGCCTCGACGCCACCTTTCATGGCCTGCTGATTAGCCATCGACCGGTGCGTCAAGGCACGCACCAGCAGCTCAGGTCTGGCAAAGCCATGTCCCAGCGCTGCTTCGAGTTCCATTAAAACCGCTTCCACACCAGCCCTTATCTCTCCAAATCGAAGTAAATGCTCCGGCGCGCCCAGCGAGTCAGGCAAAAACGCTCCATCTCTATGCTCTAACTGCATTTGACGTGACGCGCGGACCCTTGCCAAAATCGGTGGAACTATTACGGCTTCGGCACCCCATTTTGCCCTTGCGACGGTGTACCCGGCTTGACCGGAGCAGAGCCCGGGGAATTATCTTCGGCCTCCTCTTCGCAACCATGCCCTGGAATCGCGTAGGCTGATTTGACGCCCCGCTCGGCGGCCAGGCGCGTATCCTGCTGCCCGTCACGCACTGCCAGCGCCTCCTTGTACTCCGCCAAAGCTTCGTCTCGTTTGCAATCTAGATCCAGCATCCTGCCCAGATAAATGTGTGACCAGGCGAGCAGACGCGGCTCCTTGCTGGTGGCCAGGGTTTTCTGAAAGTCGCTGATGGCCTCGCTGGGATGGCCGGTAAGGATGGCCGCACGGGCCAGGATGAAGTTCGCGCGGGCGTTATCCGCTGTGGATTGAATGGTGTCAGAATGCACTATAAGCGATTGGCGGGCCATGGCGCTGGCTGTATTAACGTCACCGGCAGCTAGCCTCGATTCGGCCAGATCCAAGCCCGTGAGTACGTGCGGTTTGCTCCGCTGCAGAACGTCTCCATCGGCCTGCTGGTCGAAATCAATATTGCGGGCGCGATGTACCTGGGCATCTATGTCCATTCCGTACACCATCTCGCCGATGGAGTCACGCAAGCTCGCGGGGTCTTTCTCAAAGGAAATTAGCTGCTGAAAAAAGTATTCCGTCAGCACAAAGCCCTGCGTCATGTCGTGACGCACCGTTGCCACGCGGACTGCTTCAACCTTTTGCTGATAAGCCTGGCGCTCGCGTTCATAGCGCGGCAGGTCCGACCGTTCCACGCCCGCCGGAATCTTGTAGACGGGGACACCGGTATCCATGGTCCGCGCTTCAATGGCCTTGATGAGACACTCCACAGTCAAGGCCACGGAGTCGGAGCGGTAACGGAAATCGAGGGGAGCCTCCCGAACCTCTTTCAAAATAGGCTGCGTCCGGTCCACCGCGTTGGCCCGCGCATAGAGCAGCGGCTCGATGACGTAATGCAAATAGGTGTGGCGTACGTCGTTCATGCGAATCTGGCCGTTCACCGGCGACACCACCACCACGTAGTCGGTGCCGTAGATGCGCGCGTTGACCAGGTGCGGAGATAACAGCGGCTCGATGACCACTACAAACCTGCGCCCGTCGTACGTTGACGCGGGCATCTTGAGATAGAGATTGGTCGAGACGATCATCTGCGAAAGCGGATCGTGCAGGCGGTCGGTCTCCTCGTCGTAGAGGTGGTGTACCAACAGCCAGATCCCGTGCAAGTCCGCCGCTGCGGCAAAGTCGCGCAACATCGGCACCACTTCCACCACCTGTGTCGAGTCGGGCGGCATCTCGGGCAGTTCGACTGTTGTCTCTAGTTCGGGGGGCTGGCTCAGATACAGCGCTAGTGAAATGTACTGCGAAATATCGTGTTCCGAGCCCGTCATGCGGTGCTGAGCAATGTAAAGACAAATCTGGTCACGCTTGGCGCGGGCGTCTTCGCTTTTAGCCAGAGCCTGGTTGATCTCATCGCGGACCCGTTGCCGCACGGGCGCGCTTTCATCCAGGCCTTCGTTATAGCCACAGGTATTTAGCGCTGCAGCCATCATGAAGACCGGCTCAGAACTGACCAGTGAGATGGTTGGACCCGCCGGATCAACCAGTGAAGGCGCCCGTTCCTGCTGCACCCCCATTGAGGAAGATCCCTGCTGGCCCCGGGAAGAACTGCTATCGGAAGATTGTGCACAGGCCGCCGTGGGGCCAATGCTGGCCACCAGGCACCAAATGACTACGGTCCCTATGGCACCGGAGGCAGCGAAAGGTCGAAACGATCTGAAAGACATTAAGAAACCCTGCCTGCAAGTCTAGTTAGACGCGCGGGCAGGGTCAAACGGGCCGAAACCAGCCGAAAAAACTAACCCCGTACAGAGACACCTGCAAAGGAGAGTACAGCCAGGCCGCGAACCGGCTGGCCGAAGAAGCGGGCTGGCTCAAACACGCTGTAAAGCAACAGGTTCTCGACTTCGGAGCGGGTGGCCGCATCGGTAGGACCGGAGACAATGCGGTAGTCATACACCTTGCCCTCACCGTTGATGTAGGCCTCCACGACCACTGAACCCGGAACTTCGCTGATTTGATCGCTGTTTCCCGCAAGGCTGGAGAGATAGAGCAACCGTGGCGCAGTGGCCATGCCCAGGGGTTCGTCACCCTTGGCCTGGGCGACCTCAGGCCGCGTAAACATTCCCACCAGCACTGTAACCGTACCCAATAGCAGCACCGCGCTGGCAAATCCCGCACCGGCCTGCAACAGGAAAGGTCCAACCGTGTTTCTCCACGCCAGATTCAAGGCATGGAAGGCGCTTCTGTGGCGACGCGCTCGCTCCTGGCTCACAGCCACGCGAATGCGCAAAGGCAGATCTGCCGGCTCTGGCACCGGACCCAGCGCGGCCAGCGACGATTGCGCCTGACGAAGCGCATCCCATTCGCCGGCGCACTCCCGGCAGCCCTCCAAATGGGCGGCAATGCGCTGCATCTCCCACCCGGTCAGCCGGCTGTCAAGATACTCCGAAAATCTCGCTTGCATTGCACCACAGCTGCTCATCGCGCCTCCTCTCGAAGGGACATTTCGAACTCCGGGTTCACCGGGGAAAACTCGGCCTTCCGCTGCGGTGTAAGCTGCGCCTTCAAACAGGCACGCCCGCGCACCAGCCGTGACTTGACTGTTCCCAGATTTACACCCTGCATCTCCGCCACTTCTTCATAGACGAATCCCTCAATATCGCGCAGAATCAGCGTGGTGCGGAATGGCTCGGGTACCTGACGCAACGCCGCTTCGACCCGTTCCCGATTTTCAGTGTGGACCACCATTTCATACGGCGATTCACCCGGATCCACCAGCGTCTCTCCCAAGCGCACTGGAACTCCCGACTCGCTCTCACCCATGGTCTGCTCGAGAGGAATCTCTTGCTGTTTGTGCCGAGCCCACCAGCGCCGCTGGTTCGAGGCCTCGCGCAGGGCAATCCGGTAAATCCAGGTTCGCAACGACGATTCACCGTGAAAGTTGCCAATTCCCCGAAAAATCTTTACAAAAACTTCCTGGGTCAGGTCGGCAGCATCGGCAGAGTCATGCACAGTGCGCGTAAGTAGCGAGTAGATTGGATGGTGGTAGCGCGCGATCAGCCACGCAAATGCCTCTTCGGAACCGGCACGAAGCTCCGCTATGAGAGCCGCTTCCTCAGATTGCAGCGATAACGCACTAGCGAGATTGCCCATGGTGAGGTCCGCCTGCAAATCAGTGTCCTCCCACCTTACCGCAACATGCACTAACTTGGCATCTGCCAAATTGAGCCCGGCCCAATGCCGGCTTTCTGCTGTGGCCACCCCTTTGGCTTCAATCTGCCGCCGGGAATCCGCTACTTCCCCAAGTGCGCGGGAGACGGAACACCAGCTTCGAAAAGACCGGAAGTCCCGCGCCCTCTATTCTCTTAGACACCGAAGCCTACCCAAAGTGTTCCCGGTCACGGAGGTTTTGGCAGGATTATTTCAGGCCGCGTCCGACGTCGGGACAGTGAAGACAATTCTGTGCCCCTTGTCCACGCGGCTCCATGCATCCTCAACGTCTGCCAATGGAACCGGGTCCACGGCAACCCTAAGCCGGCCCGTCGCGGCCAGCGAGAAAAGGGTAGGGATGGCGATCAGCACCCGCTCCATCGGAACCGAACCGAATCCGCTGCCCATCAGCTTCAGATCGATGCTTCGCAACGTAGCTCCAGGCAAGTTGATGGTCTTGCCCGCACTTTCGCCCACCTCCACCAGGCGTGTTGAGCGAGTGGTAGTCGGGCGGAAGCCCTTGGCCAGCGCTTCTAGCAGCAACTCCGTGGGTCGGCCCCACAAATAGTCGATGACCACGTCAATCCCCTCTGACGCCACCTCTGCAAAGGCTTCGCGGACTATATCCTCTGGCTGGCCCAGGGCGACGATTGCATCCACATCCTCCACAGCTATGGCCCCCAGGTTCCGCCCGGCCGCAATAATCCGCTTGGCGCCCAGCTGACGCGCCACCTGCGTAGCAAGTTGGCCGGCCACGCCCGTCGCCCCCAGGATCAACACCGTCTCGCCAGGAGCCACCGCCGCTCGCTCCTTAAGCGAGAGCCAGGCCGACATGCCAGGATTGGCGATAGCCGCAGCCAGTGTGAAGTCCAGTCCATCGGGTAATGGAAGGCATTTGGAGCGCGGTACTACTGTCCGCTCGCACATCGAGCCCCAGGGTTTGCGGGCAAATGTGAAGTAGACCCGGCTCCCGTCCTCCAGCGTCCCCACTCCGTCCACACCGGGAACGACATTGACCTCCCCTTTCCCGGCGTAATGCGCACCGCTGGCCAGAGCCTTCACAATGGGGTGCAGCCCGGCAGCGTGCACTCGGATCAGAACCTCATCCTCGCCGGGTGTGGGATCGGGAAACGGCTGGTATTTGGGCGGTTCGCCCAGAACAGTAACTACGGCAGCCTGCATGATTTTGACCTCCGTCGGGGAGAGTGAAACACTCCCAATGTACCGCCGATGGCGCGTTTTCCGCCCGTATTGATTGAAACTCCGCGTTCGATTTCTCGGCCGACCCTGGCCTCTTCCTGCTTGATTGACGAATTCAGCCCCAACAGAGACAATAGGAGAGTCATATCCCTCCGCACGTGGGCCTGTGGCGCAGCTGGGAGCGCGCTTCCATGGCATGGAAGAGGT
>CAYNGB010000069.1:0-18211 GCA_964396795.1 uncultured Occallatibacter sp.
TGTTGGCCTCGGCCATGCGGTGCACGTCTTCCTTCTTCTTCATCGCCGCGCCGCGTCCGTTGGCCGCGTCCAGCAACTCGTTCGACAACTTGTCGGTCATGCCCTTCTCGCCGCGGCTGCGGCCATACGTGATCAGCCAGCGGATGGCCAGAGAGGTTCTTCGATCGGGATTCACTTCAATTGGGACCTGGTAGTTGGCTCCGCCCACCCGGCGCGTCTTCACCTCGAGCAGCGGCTTGCAGTTCTCGACCGCTTTCTTAAAGAGCTTGAGAGCGTCGTCGCCCCCGCCCTTCTCCTCAAGGATCTTCATCGCATCGTAGAAGATGCCCTGGGCCGTCGATTTCTTACCACCCCACATCATCGAGTTGACAAATTTCGTCACCAGCGTCGATCCATAGACCGGGTCCGGTGCCACTTCCCGCTTCGCAATGTGCCCTTTTCTCGGCATAATCCTCAAAATCCTCGCGCGCTATCGCGCCGCTTCTGCTGCCCTAGTCCCGGTCCAAATACTCCGCCCGGGAACCACCCTTATTTCTTCGGCGCCGCGCCACCCTTGGCGCGCTTGGCTCCGTACTTCGAACGGCTCTGCTTGCGGTTGGCCACGCCCACCGAATCCAGCGTGCCACGCACCACGTGGTAACGAACCCCTGGCAAATCCTTCACGCGGCCTCCGCGGATCAGCACGATCGAGTGCTCCTGCAGGTTGTGGCCGATACCGGGAATGTAGGTGGTGACCTCAATGCCGTTGGTCAACCGCACGCGGGCTACCTTGCGCAGGGCCGAGTTCGGCTTCTTGGGCGTCTGTGTATACACGCGGGTGCAGACACCGCGCCGCTGCGGCGAAGCCTGCAAGGCCGGCGAAGCCGTTTTGTACCGCGGGGCCGTGCGCCCCTTGCGAACCAGCTGATTAAATGTAGGCAAACTCAAACTCCTTACCGCAAAAATCCCTGCAACCCCATGTTCGACCGCCGCGCGCAGACCTCTGGGGCCTCCCCTGCGAGCTCGCACAACCAAACTACGGCGCGCACACGCACGGAAGCCCTGTTGTTACTGCTTCGCGTCTGCCTTCGTTCCACTTCCAGACGAGAGCCGGGACGGTGGCCGGTCGTTTTCCCGCTTGCACAGGAAAAGCTGACTCCGTTTCGCCGGTTCCGGCTCGCATAGCCCTCCAAGGCGGAGAACGCGCGAGCGCCGATGCGATGTATGAGTCTTCACGTCTTCCAAGGCGTATTCGATGCCCGACCCGGCCGTGTCCTCCCTAAAGAAGAACACCCCCGATAAGCATTCGCTTCGGCAACCATCCAACGTGAAAACGTCTTTGCCCCCGCCCTTCGCAAGAGAAGAGCAACTTCGGAGCCTCTCGGCCGGATCAACTCTCCCCCGGCCTCGGGATTAAGCCCTCGCCAAAACCACCCGGCGGGACCACCCGTACGCATCTTCCCCTAAGACACACGGACAGATGCGTTCTTGCGGAACCTTTCTACAATAACAAGAAACGGGGGTGGGGTCAATGCAATCGGCCACCGCCCCCGGAATTTTCAAGGAGCTATTCGATCGAGTGCAGCTTCCAGGCCCCGCCATCGAGCGAAAAGTCGGCCTGGCGCTTGGTGCTCAGCGTGTTTCCGGGGTTGTGCGCGATGTTCTGCAACGCGTCCGGCACGCCGGTGAAATCCACGGATTCGGTAAATGAGGCGCCCTTGGCAGAATCCACGCCGGGCAGAGTCTCGTCCTGTATCTCCTTGATATCGTGTGCCTTAAGATGATTGGCCGCCACGGTAACCACAACCGCCACAAAACGAGTATCGGTGAGGCTATCCGGACGCCACTCGATGACATCGCCACCTTTGGGCAGCTTGATCACCTTCTTGCCTTCAGGGGTCAGCGTGAAATCGGCCCAGAACCGGTTGGGATATACCTTGGTTCTCTCCCAATACTTCGCCGCGATCCCCTGCCGCATGCCCAGATCGGTTAGCGTGATGTTGATGCCCGCCGGCGGAGCCTGATCGTACTTGGCCTGGATCAACGCCAATGCGTTAGCCTGCGTCAATTCCGGAGTCGACTTGCAGCCCACCGCCAGAAACAACCCCGCACCCAAAAGGGCCATCGCCCCTAAAGTCTTCCTCTTCAATGTATTCCTCACTTTTCCTCCCTACACCGCTCAAAACGGCTCGAATACCATCGACCCGCCATTTTTCACCTACTTTCCACTGCTGTCAATGGAGTTGCAAGTGACAGGGCGCACACTTCATTGAATTTACTGTGGGAAGTGTGCCGAACGCAGCTCAAAGCGTACAAAACCCTCCCTTTTTCCCTCGCCTCCGGCCCCGCTCACGGAGTCGCATCGCCCACAATCCGCGTACGTAGAAGATCCAGGAATCCCTTTTCGTCCGACTGCAGGCAGACCTGGGCGTTGGGAGCGCCGGCGGCGGGCCGCGTGAACCCTTTCTCGTCTACCTCAAGACGCATGGGCTTGGCCGGGCAAAGCTCGGGACGAATCGCGTAGGTTACGGCCACTGGGTCAAAAAGCGTCGGCGTCACGACCTGCCCCCCGCTGCCCGTCATCCACTGGTGATAAAGAAGGGTCAGTTGGTCGGTCAGCGGGGAACCGTGGGAAAAGATCGCCTCCCGCTGCGCCTGCTGCAGATGGATCTGGGTCGAATCCAGCGGCATCATGAAGATCGGCACGCCGGCCGCCAACAGCGCCTGCGCTCCAGCCGGATTGCGATTGATGTTCCACTCAGCGTCCGGAGGCCGATGTTCGCCCGTCTTTCCGTCGTCATAGCCGCGATAGATGCTGCCCCCCATCATCACCACCCGCTTCAGCTTGCGGAAGGTGGCCGGGTCGCGCTCAATGGCCGCCTGCACAGTGACAAGTGGCCCGATGGCAATCAGCGTGATCTCTCCGGGATGGCTGCGAATCTGGCTCAGCAGAAAATCGGCTCCGTCGGCATGCTTTCGCTCCGGAGCCTGGCGCGCGTAGGCCGCCTGCGTAAAGGGGTTGTCGGTCTTGGCGGCGGGGCCGGCGGCTACCGGGATATCGCTGCGGCCGGCCGCGCCCAGGTACCGATCCAGCAGGCGGGCGCGCAACTCCGTATCGCCGAATGTCGTCGTCACTCCCAGGATGTGCAACTCCGGACTGCGCAGCGCCAGGGCCAGCGCAAATGCGTCATCGATGTCGTCGCCTATGTCGGTGTCGAGTATGACGAGCTGGGGCTGAGGGACAGACGCACCTCCGGCTGCAGCCTGCGCCCGGCTCGCACCAGGAGCCGCCGTCGCCAGAGCCATCGCAGCTATCACCATAAAAATATGCGGAGTCTTCATGCCAAGTACTCTAACCCACTCGACAACCACTAGGAGCTTTTCTCCAGTTGCGCAACAATCCGGTCGGTGTCGTAGACGCAGCCGCCCCACACTCCTCCGCTGGCCTGCACCAGCGCGGCCCACAAACGCGTGTCGTCGGGCAGTCCGGGGTGCGGGCGCAGGTCTAGGCGCGGCGCACGCTTCTGCAGACGCCGCCGGCCCTCTTCCGCGCCGAACTCACCCTCTGCGTCGCCCACCAGGTTCACCGACCCTGTCAACCTTTCGCGGTCGATGACAATCTCGATAAGGTCGCCCTCCAGGACCTTCCCAATCGGCCCCCCGGCCAGCGCCTCCGGCGAAATGTGCCCGATGCATGCCCCCGTGGAAACGCCGCTGAAGCGCGCGTCGGTGAGTACGGCGACGTGCTTGCAGTGGGCAAGCTGTTTCAGAGCGCCTGTCACCTGGTAAGTCTCTTCCATCCCCGCGCCCTTGGGCCCGCCGCAGATGAGCACGATCACGTCGCCCTGCCCGATGCTGCCGCTCTTGATTGCCTCCACTGCCGCCGTTTCTGTGATGAAAACCCGTGCCGGTCCGCGATGCCTGTAGACATTGGCCGCATCGATCAGCGCGGGATCGATGGAAGTGCTCTTGATAACCGACCCTTCCGGCGCCAAGTTGCCCAGGGGAAAACATACAGTTGGCGTCAGGCCCCGCGAGCGTGCGCGATCCGGCGACATAATCACATCGTCGGGGTCGATGCCGTCCTGCCGCTGCAGAGTCTGGCGCAATGCGCTGCGGCGTTCGCTTTCCTCCCACCAGTCCAGGCACGCACCCAGTGTCTCGCCACTGACTGTCTTCACTGTCGTGTCCAGCAGGCCGGCGCGCCGCAGGTGCAGCATTACCTCCGCTACCCCCCCAGCCAGAAATACCTGCACGGTGGCAAAGTTTCGCGGCCCATTCGGCAGCGCGTCCACTAGCCGCGGCACCAGGCGATTAACTTCCGCCCAATCTTCCACGGTAGGCCGCCGCAAACCCGCCGAAAATGCTACTGCGGGCAGATGCATCACCAGGTTTGTTGACCCACCAAAGGCAGCATGCACCACCATGGCATTCTTCAGTGCCGCGGCGGTCAGCACGTCGGCCACGCCCATCCCCAGTTCGTACATGCGTTTCAGCGCCCTGGCTGAACGCCGCGCGGCATCCAGCCAGATGGGCTGGCCTGAAGGAGACAGCGCCGTGTGCGGCAGGGCCAGTCCCAGCCCCTCAGCCACTACCTGCGAGGTGGCCGCCGTGCCCAGGAACTGGCACCCTCCGCCCGGCGTAGCGCAGGTGCGGCAGCCCACCTCGGCGGCATATTCCAGCGTGATCTGCTTCTGTGCAAAGCGCGCGCCTATCGTTTGGGCTTTGGCCGCATCCTCGCCCGCCTCGGGCAGCAGCGTCACTCCGCCGGGAACCAGCACTGCGGGCATCTTTCCCGCCGACGCCAGCGCCATCATCATCGCCGGCAACCCCTTGTCGCAGGTGGCCACACCCAGCACCCCTTTGCCAGTGGGCAGGGAGCGCATCAGGCGACGCAGCACCATCGCCGCGTCGTTGCGAAACGGCAGCGAATCCATCATCCCCGTGGTGCCCTGCGTTCGACCATCGCAGGGGTCGGTACACGCGCCGGCAAAGGGCACTGCGCCCAGAGCCTTCAACTCCCGCGCCGCCTCGGCCACCAGCAGTCCCACTTCCCAGTGCCCGGTATGAAAGCCCAGCGCAATGGGTCGCCCGTCTTCAGCGCGCAGCCCACCGTGTGTGCTCAGAATCAGGAATTCAGGGTCAAGAAGGCGGGTAGTCTCCCAGCCCATCCCTGCGTTCTGGCTCATGGCGAACAGGTTGCCCGAGGGCTCTTTCAGCAGCATCTCTGCCGTCAGCGGCAACGCTCCTGCCGGTCCCGGCGCATGGGTTGCCACGCCCAGCAGGCTCGCGTCCGGCGATTCCAGAACGGATATGACAGAGATTGCCGCCATGAGAAAACTCTCCTTCGATTCAGTAAGCAAGTATAGAAGCGGGCAGCGGCGCTTCCCTTATCCGCCACACGCAGGACGCGCTGGCCATTGCGCATCTGCTCGAAGATGGAGTGAGGCGCCCCTACTTCCTGGGCGCAGTTGCCACACTCACTAGCGAATCCGCACAGCCGTAGTAGAGAAACCACTTCTTGTGAAAGAAGATCAGCCCCTCCGAAAAGGTGGTTCCGGCAGCGTATTGCCCGGTCTTTTCATACGGCAATTCAGGCTTAAACACTGGCGCCGCCATCTGACCTTTTAAATACGCCGGGTTCTTTGCATCGAAGAGCGCTTCGCCAACGCCATAGGCCGCGGGACCCAACTGCGGATCGCCGCCGCTGCTTGCATTCTTCCCGTTGTAGATCACCACAATCCCCGCGCCGGTCAACACCGGGGGCGGCCCGGTTTCAGGGAACGTGCTGTCAAAGTGGCCGGGGCGCGGGCGCAGCAGCTCCACCGCATTGCCCTGCATATCTTCCACTGGGTTCCAGTGAATCAGGTCATCCGATGTTGCCAGGTGGATGGTGCCCTCTCCCCAATACATCCAGTACCTGCCGTTGATTTTGGCAGCAATCAAGCGGCCTTTTTTGATCTCGGTCACAATCCCCGCCGATTTGTATTTCAACTGGGCATACCTGCCCCCGGCGGCAGTTAGAAATGCAGGCCCATACTTCGTCCAATGTGTCAGGTCCCGCGAAGTGGCGATGCCCACCGAATAGGTGGTGCGGTTCCACTGTGTGTAGGTGAGCACATAGGTGCCGTCCTCCGACTCCACGATGCGCGGGTCTTCCACGCCACCCGGCCACTCGCGGGCCTTCTGGTCGTCCTCCGCTGGATAAAACACCGGCGCTGCAAGCCGCTTGAAGTGGATGCCGTCCTTGCTCTCCGCCAGTCCCAAACGCGAGGTGTGCATGCCAATTTCCATGGGGCCCGAATTGTCCTCGGCACGGTAGAGCACCACCACTTTGCTGTCGCGCACAATGGCCGCGGGATTGAACGTATGCAGGGCCTCCCACTGCGCTGGAGCTTTCAGCACCGGGTCGGTAAACGTCGACTCCGGCCGTGGCGCAATCACCGGGTTGCCGGTCGTGGGCCGCGTGAACGGGCCGATGGCCCACTTCTCCGCGCTCTGTGCTTGCAGTCCCGTGGCGCAAACCAGCGCCGCCGCCAATACCAACCTGCTTCCGATTCTCATCCCGACACAATCCTTATCAATTCGCAGTCTGCGGGCTCAGCGCATAGAAGCTTAGAGCCGCATCGCCTTGTTCAAGCAACCGTGTGCGCGTAAGCCTACCGTAGCACTCTGCCAAGCGCTCTTTGCGGCGATGCTCGGCAATCACCACTGCCCCAGCCGCCAACCTGCTTGCCGCGCCTCCGCCCAGCAATCCCAGAACTGCCGCGTACTCTTCCGCAGCATCGTACGGGGGATCAAGAAAGACGATGTCGAAGGCCATCGAAGCGCTCGCCCCCCCCTTGCGGAGATACGTCCCTACACTGGCGGATTCAACGCGGAATCCCGCCGTGAGCCCCAGCCGTGCCAGGTTGGCACGCAGAACCTTCAACGCCGCGGGCGCCCGCTCAACCAATGCCACGTGTGCTGCGCCGCGGCTTATGGCCTCAATGCCCACCGCACCGGACCCGGCGTACAGATCAAGAAAAACTGCGCCCTCGATGCGCGGCGCCAGCACGTTGAACAGTGTCTCGCGCAATCGGTCGCTGGTGGGCCGGGTGGCGAGGCCCGCCGGAGCCTCCAGCGTGCGGCGGCGAAGCGATCCTGCAATGATGCGCATCGCGAACCAGCATACCTCAAACGGCATTTGGCCCCACCCTCTACAATTCATGTATGCGAGGCTGGTCAATCCCGCTGGGCCGGTGGATGGGCGTGGAGTTGCGCGTCCACGCTTTCTTCCCCCTGCTGGCGGGCGTGTGCCTGATGCTGGGCGCCTCGGATGTCGGCCCCTTCTCCTTGGCACGCGGTCTGGGCCTGTTTATGGCCTTGCTGGGCGCGGTGGTGATTCGCGAGATCGCCCGCCTGCTCGTGGCCGCATGGCTAGGCCTCAAGTTACGCGCCGTTCTACTGCTGCCCATCGGTGGCCTGTTTGCCTACGCCAACCCCGAGAGCCAGGAAAATTCCAACCAGGGCGGCGGTCAATTTGCCATGGCGTTTGCTGGCCCCCTGGCCAATATCGTCACCGCCTTCATGTTGGCCGCGGCGTTTATGGGCGCGGGTGGAAACATCCGCCTCTTTGACCAGCCGTGGATTACCGCCGCCTACCTGCTGCGCAGCACGGTTTGGATGCAACTCGGCCTCGGCGTGCTCCATCTGCTTCCCGCCTATCCACTGGATGGTGGGCGTCTGCTGCGGGGCAGCTTTGCGCGCAAGCACGGCCTCATGCCCGCCGGCCGCGCAGCCACAGGCCTGGGTCAGGTACTGGCCCTGGCCGCCATGATTGGCGGCATGTTATTGCATAGCCCTTGGCTCATCATCGCCGGTTTCTTCATCATGATCGGCGCCCAGATTGAAGATCAGGGCGTCTTCTTCCAGTCCGTTGTGGACACAGTGCATATGCGTGAAGTGATGCTCACTGACTTTGCCACCCTCTCACCCTCTGACACTCTGGCCGACGCGTTGGTTCGCTGTGTCCACTCGCTGCAGGAGGACTTTCCCGTCGTCCGCGGACCGGAGCTGGTGGGCATCGTCTCTCGCCAGCGCATTGTGGATGCCCTGCGCAACGATGGCAATGGCTATGTGCAGTCCGTTATGTCGCGCGCTTTCCAGGTGGCGCGTCCTGAAGACACCCTGGGAGCCACCATCCGCCGCCTCACCGCCGGTCATGGCCTCGCGCTCATTCCTGTCACTGAAGGCGGGCGCGTGGTGGGCATCGTGAGCGTGCAAAACCTCATGAGCTCCATGTCGCTCCTGTCAGAACAGCGCCGTCTGGAACGCCAGGAAGCCGATAAATAGCTCTCTGCCCAGTTTCGTTTTTTCTGAAACCGGGAAAATTTCGCCGTCCACGTTGAACGATTGCCATGGACTCACAAGACGCTCCGCTTCCACCCGGCCTTTACCTGGTAGCCACCCCCATCGGCAACCTGGGCGACATCACGCTGCGCGCCCTTGAGGTGCTCCGGCATGTAGATCGCATTGCCTGCGAAGACACCCGCCAGACACAAAAACTGCTCAACCACTTTCAGATCACCACGCCGACTATTAGCTGCCACGAACACAACGAGCGTCACCGCGCCGACGAGCTCATTGCCGCGCTCAACGCTGGCGGACGCATCGCCGTGGTCTCAGACGCAGGCATGCCGGGCATCAGCGATCCCGGCGGATGGCTGGTCGCCGAGGCCATCGCGGCCGGAGTTCCTGTGGTCCCCATACCCGGCGCCAATGCGGCCCTCAGCGCCCTCGTCGCTTCCGGCCTGCCCTCCGGCGAATTTCATTTCATCGGATTCCTGCCGGAGAAAACCGGAGCGCGTCGGACACGTCTTGAACAACTCGCAGCCCAACCCCGCCAAACTCCGCTCACCCTGATCTTCTACGAGGCTCCGCACCGCATCGTGGACACTCTCGCTGACCTTGAATCCGTCTGGGGTCCCGCCCTTCGCGTCGTCATAGCCCGCGAACTGACCAAGATGCACGAAGAGTTTTTGCGCGGAACCGTGGCCGAGGTGCGCCGCGATCTGGCCGCCCGCGACCGCATCCGTGGCGAGTTCACCCTGATGGTGGAGGCCCCCGTCCACGCCGCCGGTGTTTCAAGCCCCGATTCGGGAACCTCGGAATCCGTCGCCGCCAAAATCGCGCGCCTGCAATCCGAATACGGCATTGACGAAAAGGAAGCCTTGAAACGCCTCGCTCGCGAGTTAGGCCAATCTAAAAGTGAGATCTACCGCGAGCTACAACGCACCCGCGCAAGACGCAGCTAGTTGAGAACAAATTAAGACAGCCTTGCCCTGTTTGAAAGCGGCGCACACTCTCTTCATTAGGCCGGGTGCGCACGCCCCATCACATAAGGCCGGATCCAACTGCGCAGACGATCAGTGTTCCTTTCAAATACGAAATAGATCAGTTGCGCGTAAATCACGATGCCGATCAGCACTGCCAGGTTGACCAGCAACGCGCGACCTGCCGGGTAGGCGCGAGGCAAGTGCAGCGACGCCTTGACGAAAATCAGCACCGGTACATGAACGAGATAAAGCGTGTACGAACTGCGTGCCGCTCTCTGCGACAACCACACATACCACGAGGGAAGCGAAGCAGGGGCGCAGTCCAACGTCACCCAGATCAGCAGCGTCACCAGTACCCCGATGAAGACATCTGCAGCCAACGAGTAGTGGAACTTGCCGATCACCAGGCCAACGCCTACCAGAGCCATCGCCATGGCAATGACCACAGCACGCATCCATGGCTCGTACACCCGCAAAGCCGGCAGGTAAAGAATCAGCGCCCCCATCAGCCACGGAATCCCCAGCAGGACCATAGGAAGCCCGACGAACCATCCCAACGCCAGAGCCCCCAGTCCCAGTCCTACACGCGCGGGCCATGACCGCACCCCTAGCAGCGCCAGAAATGCCAAAGGGAATGCCAGGTAATACCAGAATTCATTGCTCAAGCTCCACAGGGGCCGGTTGGACCCCAGCGCTGGAATCTCGTGTCCGCCCATGCCCGGGGGTGTAATGGTTTGCAGAAAAACAGAGTTGGCCGCCAGGGTGGGCAGATTCAATGTGCCGTGCACGTCTGTCATCAGATCGTGCATGCCCGCTTTCCCCGCGTAGACCGCATCCGTGCCCGAAAGGTGCATGCCGGCCCAATCCAGGGCGCCGCCCAGAATCAGCGCAGGCACCAACACAATGTAGAGCCGGGTCAGCCGCCTGAACAGATAGGTGCGCCAGTTCCAGCGCCCCTCCGTCACCGAACGAAGAACACCGCCGCCCACCAGGTAACCGCTCAGCACAAAAAAGACAATCACCCATTGATGACCAAGGCGCGCCACCAGATACGCACCGGCAACCAGCGGATTAGGGTGCGACAGCTGGGAATAATCCACAAAGAGCGCATCGCGCCAGTGATTCAGCAGCACTGAAAAAGCGGCGAAGCCTCGCAGAGCATCCAGATGGACCGACGCCGTGCCGTGAGGGCGGCGCAAGGTCCGGCTTGTTCCCACGACTGCAGAATGCGCGAGTTGCTGCGTAACCAAAAGATCCGCCTCCCGTGAACACGACCTGTCGGCCAAAAAAGTGAACGGTTATGTGGCTGCCAAGAGGGCCGGTCACGAAAGTCGCGGCCTCCCCTGTGCAAGACGTCTGCGCACAGGAGACGCGATCGACACACACCATCACTGCTGGTCTTCATCAAAGGCTGCAAGCCATCGACCACCGCTCGACTGCGCCTGCGAAGACAACAGGAGGCTCTGGAACTTCCTGAGAAATTGGAGCCATGCTAGCACCGTTTCCGGTCCTGCTTCAGTGACGTGGAAACGAGACCCCGCACCAAAGTGGCAGTGCCCACGCGTGGAAGTAACTGGAACCGAGCTACCGCGCGGAGAATTTCTCGCCTGCCACCAGCGCCAGCGCTTCCCTCGCGCTCGAGGCCACCACCAGTAACTCCCGGTTTTTCGCCTTCAGAAATCCTGCCATCACGGCAGTATCCAGAAATCGCATCAGCCCATCCCAATATCCCGCCGTGTTGATCAGGATGCAAGGCTTGTGGTGCAGTCCAAGTTGTGCCCAGGTCACGGCCTCCATCATCTCGTCAAGCGTTCCGTAGCCGCCCGGCAACATCAGAAAGGCATCCGCAAGCTCTGCCATGCGCGCTTTGCGCTCGTGCATGGTGGCCACCATCTCCAGCCGCGTCAACCCGCCGTGCGCAATCTCGCTGCCTTTCAGCACATCCGGTAGCACTCCAATCACCTCTGCCCCGCCGGCCAGCGCCGCATCGGCTACCGCGCCCATCAGCCCTACGCTGGCTCCGCCGTACACCAGTCCCAACCCCGCGCCAGCAATTGCCTTGCCCAGCGCTACAGCCTCCACCAGAAACGCGGGATTGTTCCCGTTGGCCGACCCGCAATATACGGCCACACGCTGTTGCAATTTTTTCGATGAGATCATTCTGCATTCAGCATAGCGCCGCAGAGAGCTCGCGTCGCTCAGCCGTGCCTTGGCGCCCGACGAAACAATGCGGCCAGCGGTAAGCACAATAACGCGAGGACCGCTAGCAGGCGAAAGTTGTCTACGTATGAAAGCAGCGATGCCTGCTGCTGCACCATTTGGTAGATCGCTCCCAGCGCCTTTTGGTGCGCCGTGTAGGAATCCGCCCCGGCCAGCGAGAGCTTTGCCGCCAATCCCTGTGCCATCCCTGCGCTTGCGGTGTCTGTCGCCGTTAAATGTGCCGCCAGGTAATTCTGATGCACCTGCGAGCGGCGAACCAGCAACGTGGTCGCACTGGCGATGCCCACGCTGCCGCCTATGTTGCGCACCAGGTTGTAGATCCCCGCGGCATTTCCAATCTCCCGCTTGCGCAACTTGCTCATGGTCAGCGTGGTCAGCGGCACAAAGATAAACCCGCCTGCAAACCCGTTTAATACGTTAGGCACCACTACCGATGTCATCGCAATGCCCAGGTTCACATTCCCCAGCATCAGCGTCGAGACCCCCAGAATCAAGAAGCCCATCATCAACATCAGGCGCGCGTCCATGTGCTCCGCCAACGCGCCCGCCACCACCATTGAAACCATTGAGCCGATGCCGCGCGGGCTCACAGCCAATCCACTATCCAGCGCCGGATAACCCAACAGCGTCTGCAGAAACAACGGCAACAGGGCCGTCGAGCTATACAAGACGAACCCATACAGTCCTGTGATCAGCGCGCCTACTGCGAAGTTGCGGTTCAACAGGATGCGCAACTGCACGATCGGTTCGTCGCACTTCAGCTCTCGCGCCACAAACACTGCCAGCGCCACCACAGACACAGCCGCCGTCCACCGGATCCAGTCCGCCCCAAACCAATCCGCCTCCTGGCCTTTGTCCAGCACCAGTTGCAATGTGCCCAGCCATACGGCCATCAGGCCGAAGCCCAGCGAATCGATGCGTCCCTTGAAGGCCGCTTTCAGATACGGCGGATCTTCCACAAAGATGCTGGCCAGGAACAGCGCCAGTATTCCCACCGGCAGATTGATATAGAAGATCCAGCGCCATGAATAGCTGTCGGTAATCCACCCGCCCAGCGTGGGGCCGATCACCGGCGCAACCACGATTCCCATACCGTAAACAGCCATCGCCTTTGCATGCTGGCTGGGCGGAAAGCTCTCCAGCAGAATCGACTGTGCCAGCGGCTGCATCCCCCCGCCGCCCACCCCTTGCAGAATCCGGGCCGTGATCAGCATGGGCATGGTGATGGCCATGCCGCACAGCATCGACGCCCCGGTAAACAACATGATCGACAGCATCAGTAGCCGCTTGCGTCCAATCCGCCGCGTAATCCAGCTCGTGGCCGGAAGCATGATGGCATTCGAAACCAGGTAGCTCGTCAGCACCCACGTGGCTTCGTCTGTCGAGGCGGAGAGGTTTCCGGCAATGTGCGGCAGGGCAACGTTGGCCACTGAGGAGTCGAGCACCACCATGAATGTGGCCGTCATCACCGCCGCTGCGATGGCCCAGGGATTGGCGGATGGCGTCCAATGCGCCGCTGCGCCCGGAACGGACGGGGCATCGCTCACGCGCACCGCCTCGTCGAATGCGTTCTGCATTCAAGCGACGATGAATGATTCCATTTTGCGATGACCATATAGTCATTTTACTGTACGATTAGGTCACACGGGGTTGGCGTGCCGCCGGTCACCGCAAACCACTCGGTCGCGTCTCGCTGCCAATGATGCAAGGGGCTGCCAATGAAAACCAAGCAACAGGTCGTGACTGAATTCCGCCGCCGGGCCATCCTCGATGCCGCCCGCAAGGTCTTCGCGCGCAAAGGATTCGCCGACGGAATCATGGACGACATCGCCGCCGAAGCGGGACTCGCCAAGGGCACCCTCTATCTCTACTTCAGATCCAAGAAGGATATCTACAAAGGGCTTCTGCACCACGACATGGAAGCCCTCAAAGCCGACACCCTGCGTCGCATCGATGCCGCTCCCAACTTGAAAGAGAAGATCAGGGGTTTCATCCTCGCGCGCCTTGAGCGGGCTGAAGCCAACCGGGAGTTCTTTCGCATCATGGATACCCACGCCGCGGGACTGTCGTTCACCCGCACCCAGTACCGCGACTGGCTCCGCGAGCCCGTGCTCCATCTTGCCGCGGCCATCGACCGCGCCGCCAGCCAGGGCGAGGTACGCACGGTGCCTGCGGAAAAGATTGCCTGGGTAACCGCCGATCTGGCGCGCGGCGCCATTGTCCGCCGCCTGGTCGGGCCCACGGAAACCACGTTAAGCCAGGAAGCCGAGTTCGTGGTCGACCTGCTCTGGGCGGCTCTCAGCGCCCAACATTGATCTGCCCATCCGGGCCCGTTCCATGCCATGCCAGCTCCCTACCGGACCTCCCGCTCCGTCTTCGGCCGCGAACGTTACACTAGACACAGGACCCTTCCCACTCGGACTTGCCCCGTGCAGCCGCAACTCTCCAATCTGAATCCCGAACAGCGCGCCGCCGTTGAGGCCACTGAAGGCCCTCTGCTCATTCTGGCCGGCGCCGGCTCGGGAAAAACCCGCGTCATCACCAGCCGCATCGCCTGGCTCATTCGCCAGAAGGGCATAGCACCGGACTCCATCCTGGCTGTCACCTTCACCAACAAGGCCGCCAGCGAGATGGCCGAGCGCGTCGACCGCATGCTCGATCACTCGTCCCTGGCCAAGCCTCTCATCTCCACATTCCACTCTCTCTGCGTGCGCATTCTCCGCCGCGACATCGAGGCCCTCAAAGTCGGCAAGGACGGCCTTACCCGCGACTTCGCCATCTACGACGAAAACGACCAGCAGGGGATCGTCAAGCAGGTCATGCGGCGCATGGGCCTCGACACCAAGCAACTCACCCCGCGCACTGTGCTGGGCCGCATCTCCTGGGCCAAGAACCACATGGTCGATCCCCAGGAGTACTACCTGGGCTCAAAGGATCCCAACAGCGAGCGCATCGCCCACATCTACCAGGGCTACAAGGCCGAACTGCGCAAAAACAACGCACTCGACTTCGACGATCTGCTGCTGGAAGCTGCCCGCCTGCTCAAAGTCTCCTCCGAGGTCCGCGAACGCTACCAGCGCCGCTATCGCTATCTGCTGGTTGACGAATACCAGGACACCAACCGCCCCCAGTACGAGTTGATGAAGTTGCTGGCCGGCGAGCAGAAAAACGTGTGCGCGGTGGGCGACGAGGACCAAAGCATCTACTCCTGGCGCGGCGCCGACATCCGCAACATCCTCGAGTTCGAGCAGGACTTTCCCCAGGCCCGCATCGTCCGGCTCGAGCAGAATTACCGCTCCACCCAGATCATCCTTGAAGCCGCCGGTGCGGTCGTTGCCCACAACCTCCGCCGCAAGGGAAAGAAGCTCTGGACCGACCGCGAGGGCGGCTCGCTCATCGGTTACTACGAGGCTCCCGACGGCGAAAACGAGGCGCTCTTCATTGCAGACCGCATAAGGAAATTTCTGGGTGAAGCGGCCTCCGCCGAAACCCAGGACCGCCGAGCGGCCGTGCTTTACCGCACCAACTCCCAGTCCCGCCTGGTCGAGGAAGCGCTGCGCCGCTACAACATCAGCTACACCATGGTCGGCGGCTTCAGTTTCTATGAGCGCGCTGAGATCAGAGACCTGCTGGGCTACCTGCGCATGGTGCGCAATCCCCATGACTCCATGGCCTTGCAGCGGGTCATCAACACTCCCACCCGCGGCATCGGCAAAACCACCCTCGAAACTCTGGAGCGACTGGCTCTTGAGACCGGGTCTTCCACCTGGGATGCTGTCTCCGCCGCCATCACCAACCGCCTAATCCCCACCCGCGCCCTCATGGCCCTCGACTCCTTCCGCCAACTCATCCTCGACGCCCAGGCCATGATGGACCCCGACTTTGCCGGCAAGCTTTCCGCCGATGTGGCCGCAGATTCGAGCAGCGATCAGGAGTCCGATACTGACTTCGCCTTCGGTGCGGCCTCATCCGACGCAGCCAGCGCCGAGTCCGCGGCCAGCTTCGACTTTGGAGGCCCCGACCACCCCCAGATTCCCTTGCTCGACGCCAGCCATTTCTCGCCCTTTGCCGCGCAACCCGTCCGTCCTTTCCTGAAGATGCCAAAACAATCGAAAGAGCCGGCGCCCCGGTCATCGCTTTCGGGATCTGGCAAAGGAGCCAAGCCCGATTCTCAACCCACCGAAGATCCTGTGAAAAACGGAGAAGGCCGGGAGACCGCCTTCAGGAAGCCGGGCGACGCCGCTACCCTCCCGGAGTTGATCCGATTCATCATTGACCGCACCGGCTACATCAAGGCACTCGAAACCGAAGGTTCGCCGGAGGCCTTCAGCCGCATTGAGAACCTGAAGGAACTGGCCAACGCCGCCCATGACGCCGAAGCCCGTGGCGAAACCCTGGCGGAGTTTCTCGACCACGCCGCTCTGGCCTCTGACACCGATCAGTTCGATCCCGATGCGCGCGTCACCCTCATGACCCTCCATGCTGCCAAGGGCCTGGAGTTCCCGCTGGTCTTCCTCGCCGGGCTCGAAGAGGGGCTCTTTCCCCACTCCCGCACGCTCAACAACCCCGATGAGCTGGAGGAGGAGCGCCGCCTCTGCTATGTGGGCATGACCCGCGCCATGAACACCCTCATCCTCACCCGCGCCCACTATCGCCGCCGCTACGGCAACGAGGCGCCGGAGATGAGCGTCCCCTCCCGTTTCCTCGAAGAGGTCCCCAGCCCGCTTATCGAGAACCTGGGCGGCCGCTCTCCTGCGTGGTCCACTCCCGCCTATGGCGGCAACTACGCCTCACGCCGCCGCCCCGCCCACTCCAGCGAGTTTGAAGGCCGCCACTACAACTACGAAGACGAAAGCCAGGAGACTCCGCGTATCTCTGCGCATACATCGGTTCCAAAAGGCCAGAGCACGGAATCACCCGCGCCGCACGACGAGCACTCCATCGACAACATCGCCCGCTTCTTCGGGGGCAAGCCAGGTTCTCTCACCCGTCCGGCCTTTGGTCGGCCTGCCATGGACCTGCCGGAATCCACCGGTGCGAGCGGTCTCAGGAAGGGCCAGCGGGTACGCCACGCGAAATATGGAGACGGCACCGTGCTCATCCGTGAAGGCGACGGCGAAGACGCCAAGCTCACCGTGATGTTCGCGCGCCACGGAATGAAGAAGCTTATGGAAAAGTTCGCCAACCTGCAGAAGATCTAGCGGACACAAACCTCGACTTCCCCGCCCGCTTCCCTCACTCCAGCCCAATCACCAGGGCTTCCCTGCCGCCCCTAACCTGCGTTTCATCGCGCTTCAGCCGTTTCGCTTGTTCCTCGCCGTCCAGCACCCTGAAAACCCCTTCAGCCAGCGCCTGCAATTCATCTTCACCGGGGTAAACCGTGATAGGCGCAATCCACTCAATGTAGCCCCGCAGCAGGCTCACCACTCTCTCTGAATAGGCCATACCGCCGGTCAGCAGCACAGCATCCACTTTGCCCTTCAGCACCGCGGCCATGCCGCCGGCCTCTTTCGCCACCTGATACACCATCGCCTCGAAGACTGCTCGAGCTTCGCCGTCTCCCCTATCGATGCGACGCTCCACTTCCTCCAGATCCCGCGTGCCCAGGTAGGCATAGAGCCCGCCCTCGCCAAACATCATGCGGTCGAGTTGTTTCTCGTTGTAGATGCCGCTGCAGCACAGCTTCACCAGCTCCTGCACCGGCAGCCATCCGGTGCGGTCAGGACCAAAAGGGCCTTCCTGGGGAGTGTTGTTGTCGATCATTTTCCCGTCGCGGTGGGCTGAGACGGTGATGCCGCTGCCCAGGTGAATCACAATCAGCCGCAGCGCCTCATATTTCGATTGCCGTTCCCGCGCAAACCGCCGCGCCACAGCTTTGATGTTCAGCGCATGGCCGATGCTGGAGCGCGGCGTCAGCGGACAGCCGGACAGCCGCGCGCACGGCTCCCATTCGTCCACCGTCACGGGGTCCACAATGTAGGCGTTCACGCCGGCCGCGCGGGCAAACTTCAGCGCCAGCACCGCCCCCAGGTTGCAGGCATGGTCTCCGCGTCGCGCCAGGCGAAGCTCCTCCACCATCCCGTCGTCCACCAGGTAGGTGCCGCATTGCATCGGCGGCAGCAGCCCGCCACGCCCGGCCGTCGCCGCAAAGCCATGCAAATCGTGCCCCGCCGCCTCAAGCTTTTTACGGATTTGTCCCGCGCGGAATTCCAGTTGCGCCAGCGCAGAGTGCCCGCGGAATTGCTCCAGTTCCTCGTCGCCATGCCGGATGGTGCTCACCCACTCCGCGCCACTCCGGGTAAACACTCCAAGCTTTGTTGAGGTCGATCCGGGATTGATGACCAGGACACGGCTGCTCTCGTTCGGCAACGCACACCCCCAGCCCAGAAAGAACGAGTTTACCTTGTCCCGCATGCCACGTCCCAGGCGCTCACTTCCGGTTCCTGTTTTGCAGCCGGCCGCCCCCGCGCCTCCAGATATTCCAGGCCCCAAGTCCAAACCGTGCTACACTTAATGCAATCGTAGAATTCGATTAGAAGTCATTGCCTGTTCCGAGTTACCGCTCTACACGCAAACACTTCCACATTGCGTTCGCGGTAAATCAGCACCACATCAAGGAGCAACATCATGGAAACAGGCACAGTCAAGTGGTTCAATGACGCCAAGGGTTTTGGATTTCTTAGCCGTGAAAACGG
>CAYNGB010000070.1:0-17738 GCA_964396795.1 uncultured Occallatibacter sp.
CTAGTATGACAACATCCAGCCGGGTTCTGGTTTGCGGGCTTGTGCTCCTCGCCCTGGGTACACCCTGGTGCCGAGCAGTGGAGCTGAAGGTGGGACGCGACGCGATCCAGCGCACGCTGAAGCAACAGCTCTTCAGCGGACCAAACGGCCGCTATTACCTCAAAGGCAATGCGCAAAGCGCGTGCTCGGTCTACGCCGACGATGCGCAACTGAGCTTCGTCCGGGATCGGATCGTGGTGCGGGTAAAAACTCATGCTCGGCTCGGTAAGTCGATGGGCGGCGCCTGCATCGGCATCTCCCTTTCGCCCACCGCTGAGGTTTCGCTGGAGCCCTACGGCGAAGGCGAAACCATCGGCTTTCGCGACGCGCAGGTTGAGAAGGTGAGTGACCAGCGGGAACTGAACTTCCTGCTCAGCCCCTTCCTGAGCCACCAGATTCCTTCAAGCATGAAAGTGGACGCGGCTGACCTGTTGCGCAAAGCTCTCGTCGGTTCCACGGCAACCTCCGGCTACAAGGTGACACTCGACCGCCTCAAAATTCATTCCATGCTGATCCAGGACGACAATCTGGTCGTGGATGCGGATGGCAGCCTCAAGGTGGAGTGAGCGCGCATGCCGGTTCCGGTACTGGATCAATTTGCACCAGACCTGCCCAGTCACCCAAGTCTTGATTTGCCAGCGCAGAGTGTACCCTGAATAGGCATATGACCTCACCCACGGCTGCAGTGTTGGGCCAAATCGGGCTGCCTGCTTCTGTCCGCGAACTCGCGGCGCGGACCTGGGATGTGATCGTGGTTGGCGCAGGCCACAACGGGCTGGCCTGTGCCACCTATCTTGCGAAAGCCGGCCAGCGCGTTCTGGTGGTTGAGAGCCGCGAGCGCGTAGGCGGCGCATGCACCATTGAAGAACCGTTTCCGGGTGTGCGCATGTCGCCCTGCGCGTATCTCGCCGGCCTGCTGCATCCACTGGTCATTGAGGAACTGGAACTGCCGAGGCGGGGTTACGAATGGACCCCGGCGATCAACGGCCTTTTCGTTCCGTTCCTCGATGGCTCCAGCATTCAGTTGTGGGATGACGACGAGCGCTGCGCAGCCGAGGTGCACGCACTGGCTCCGGGCGACCTTGCCGGCTGGAACGCCATGTGCGACGTAATCCGGCGCCTGCGCGATGCGCTGCGTCCGGCAAGCGGCGACGATGTCTGGATCGGCGAAGCGCCCACGTGCGAACAGATTCAGGAACGGTTGGGCAGCGATTCCGAAGCACGCTCCGTGCTGTTCGACTGGTCGATGGCCGAGTTTGTGGAGCACTACCTCAGAGACGAGCGTCTGCAGACCGCTTATCTCGGGCAGGGCGTGATCGGCACCAACGCCAGCCCCTTCGATCCCGGCACGGCGTCCATCCGCTTCCATCATGCTTCAGGCCGGCTGGGCGGAAAGCCCGGTATGTGGGGCTATGTACGCGGCGGCATGGGGATGGTTTCGTTTTACTTTTGCGATGCTGCGCGCGAAGCAGGAGCGACGTTGATGGCGGGGGTGCCGGTGGCGCAGATTCTGCCCGGCGAGGGCGTGCTGCTCGAGGGTGGCGAGCGCATCGCGGCGCGCACTGTTGTGTCGAACGCCGACCCACGGCAGACCTTGCGCCTGCTCGGCACGTCGGCCCACAGTGCATGGAGCGCACGGGTGCTGGAGGTTCCCATTGAAGGCTGCACGGTAAAGCTGAACGTGCACCTGCGAGAGCTGCCCAACTTTACGGCGCGCCCGGGAACAGACGAGCCCCATCACTATGGCCAGATCAACGCTCCGCTCACCAGGGACGAGTGGAAGGCCGGCTTTGCGGCAGCGCGCCGCGGAGAACTGCCGGAGCACCTGTGGTGCGAACTCTATTTCCAAAGCGTGCACGACCGCTCCGTCGTTCCCGCCGGCGAGCACACCATGAGCATCTTTGCGCAGTACGTGCCCTACAAGTTCGCTCGAGGAATCTGGGACGAGCGCCGCGAAGAGGTACGCAGCTTAGCGTTAGATTCGTTGGCGCGCTTCTGCTCGAACATCTCCACTGCGGTGATCGACGCGCAGGTGTTGGGTCCGCCGGACATTGAGCAAAAGGTCGGTCTCACCGGCGGACACATCTTCCAGGGCGAGTGCCTGCCGCAATACATGTGGGCCAACCGGCTTACCGCGCGAACGCCCATGCCCGGGGTATATCTTTGCGGCGCATGCACGCATCCGGGCGGCAGTGTGATCGGCATCAACGGCCGCAATGCGGCAATGGCGGTGCTGAAAGATCTGGGCAAGATTTAGTTTCTTTGCGCGGCCCGCCTCTGCTATCCTCCGCCGTACATGCCCCCCGCTCCGGTCCTCAAACGCGGTATCAAATTTCGCGATCTGGTGCTGTTTTACGTGGTCAGCGGACTTAGCGTGCGCTGGACCGCAACCGCTGCTGCTGCGGGTCCGAGCGTGCTTCTGGTGTGGATCGCCGCGTTGACCTGCTTCTTTGTTCCGCTGGCCGCCAGCGTGATGGAACTCTCCTCGCGCTATCCGGAGGAAGGTGGCCTCTACGTCTGGACACGCGAGGCATTTGGTGACTCTTCAGGCTTTCTTGCCGCGTGGATTTACTGGATGAGCAACCTGCCCTATTTCGCGGGCGTGCTCTACTTTGGAGCGGCGTCCGCTCTATTCGCCTTTGGCGCGCATGGGCGAACACTGGCCGCCAACCCGCTTTACTACGTCGCCTTTGCAGTAATCTGGCTGACCATCATCACTCTGCTGAACATTCGCGGGGTGAATGCCGGTAAGTGGCTGAACAACGTGAGCGCGCTCGGCAGCCTGCTGCCGCTTGCTGCGCTGATTCTGCTGTCCATCGCATCGTACGTACGCTTTGGCCCGGTTACGCATATCCATGCGGCCGACCTGGCTCCCCATTGGTCGCTCAAGAACGCGGTTTTCTGGTCCACCGTGTTTTTCGCTTTCAGCGGTGTGGAAGCCGCTTCCGCGATGGGCGGCGAAATCCAGAATCCGCGGCGCGTGATTCCGTGGGCCATTCTGCTTGGCGGAAGCATTCTAGCTTTTGGTTACATCGCCGGTACCGCTGCGCTTCTGGCGGCGTTGCCGAGTGAAGCCGTCGGCGGTCCGGATGGCTTTATCAACGGGATCAGTCTGCTGAGTACGCATTTGGGAATGGCGTGGCTGCTGGCCCCGGTTGCGCTGCTGGTGGGCCTGAACGCCGTGGGCGGCGCGGCGGCCTTTCTTTCGTCCACTTCGCGGCTGCCGTTTGTGGCGGGGATCGATCACTATCTGCCCTCGGCATTCGGTTGGATTCACGCGCGCTACCGGACGCCGTGGATCGCGATCGGCGTCTATGGACTGGCCGGCATCTGCGTGGCGCTGCTGGGACAGGCGGGAACCACGGTGCGCGGCGCATACGATGTGCTGGTGAGTATGGCGATTATCTCGTCCTTTCTGCCGTATCTCTACCTGTTCATGGCGATGATCCGGTTGCAGAATCGCCCCGCAGGACCTGAGGTGCGTCGTGTGCTTGGAGGCAAACCGGTGGCCATCGCGCTGGCCTCAGTGGGGCTGCTCAGCACCGCGCTCACCATCGTGCTGTCTGTTGTGCCCGCGAGCGATGAACCGAACAAACCGCTCGCCGTGGCCAAGGTGTTGGGAGGAACGCTCGTGTTGGTGGGCGCCGGAGTGGCTGTCTTTCTGCTTGAAAAGCGCAGAGCACTTACGCGTCTCCAGGTCTCGTGAACCAGTTACTTTGTGCGGATTCCCACAGTGCTCATGGCGTCACTTCCCTGCCCGCAACAAAAACGCGCGGACGGGCCGGTGCGGCGATGAAATACGCCAGCTCACGATAATCGCCAAACTCGTGAATGAGAAAATCAGCTTGTTTCCCCGCTTCCAGTGAGCCCACCTGGCCGCCGAGACCCAGACTCCAGGCCGCATTGATGGTGGCTGCGGTGAGCGCCTCGGCTGGCGAGAGATGCATCTGGAGGCACGCGAGCGACAAAATGAATGGCATGGAAGCAATGGGCGATGAACCGGGATTGAAATCCGATGCGACTACTATGGCGAGGCCGGCTTCGATCATTTTGCGCGCTGGTGGGTACTGCGTGCGCGAGAGTGCGAAGACCGAGCCAGGAAGAAGGACGGGCTGGGTGCCCGCCGTCCACAGGTGGAAGAGGTCTTCATCTGCGATGGCCTCAAGGTGATCAGCGGTGGCCGCACCAAGGATAGATGCCATCACCGCTCCGGTGCCAGATTTGAACTGCTCAGCATGAACGCGCAGTCCGAGGCCATTTCGTATAGCCGCCGTGAGTACCGTATACGTCTCCTCCACGGTGAATGCGTGGTCGTCGCAGAATGCATCGCAGTAGCGAGCCAGGCCCGCAGCGGCGACTTCGGGGATCAGCTCATCGGCGATCCAGCGGACATATTCCTCGCGGCGCGTCGTGAACTCCGGGGGAACGGTGTGCGCAGCCAGCAGCGTGGGGACAATCCGCGCCGGACCTTCCGCATCGAGACGAGCCAGCACACGCAACATGCGCAGTTCCGTCTCGCGGTCCAGGCCGTAACCCGATTTCGCTTCGATGGTGGTAGTGCCTGAGCGAAGCATCCAGTCGCGATGACGCCGGGCCGTGTGGAGCAAGTCATCCTCAGTGGCTGCACGCGTGAGCGCCACCGTGCTTAAGATGCCGCCGCCCGCTGCGGCAATCTGCTGATAGCTGGCTCCTGCGATGCGCTGCTCAAATTCCGCGGCGCGATTCCCGGCAAAGACGAGGTGCGTATGCGCGTCCACAAAGCCCGGAGTCACGCACCGCGATTCCGCATCGATGAGCACTGTGTGCGGCGGAATTTTGGTCCGGATTTCTGCGTAAGGACCAACCGCCGCGATGTGGCCCCCTTCGACGAGCAAGGCGGCGTCCTTGATGACGGCGAGACTGCGCAGTTCATCGCCCACGCGCGGGCGCGGCGGACCCGCGAGGGTGACAAGCTGGCCGATATTGACGATGGCTAGGGTCATGGCTGAGACGCGGAGTTCGCGGTGCTGGCTGAGTTAGCGGAGTTAAGAACGATTCATAAGCTACTTCTCTTCCATAGGGATATGAATCCCCTTCTCATGCGCAGTCTGGCGGGCAAGGTCGTAGCCCGCGTCGGCATGCCGCGCCACGCCGATGCCCGGGTCGTTGTTGAGCACCCGCTCGAGGCGCCGGGCGGCATTGTCTGTGCCGTCGGCAACTGTGACCTGTCCGGCATGAAGCGAAAAGCCCATGCCCACGCCGCCGCCATGATGGAAACTGACCCAGGACGCGCCGGAAGCGGTGTTGAGCAGCGCGTTGAGGATAGGCCAGTCGGCAACAGCGTCTGAGCCATCGAGCATCTTCTCCGTCTCGCGGTACGGACTGGCGACCGAACCCGTGTCAAGGTGATCGCGGCCAATGGCGATAGGTGCGGAGATTTCGCCCTTGCGCACCAGTTCGTTAATGGCCAGCCCCATCCGGGCGCGCTCGCCATAACCCAACCAGCAGATGCGCGCCGGAAGTCCCTGGAACGCGAAGCGGCCACGCGCGAGACGCAACCAGCGGGTGAGGATTTCGTTCTCTGGGAAGAGTTCCAGCGCCAGCTCGTCGGTGCGATCGATGTCGCGGGGATCGCCGGAGAGCGCGACCCAGCGGAACGGCCCCGCGCCCGTGCAGAACAGCGGACGAATGTACTCCGGGACAAAGCCGGGGATGAGGAAGGCATCGGCACAACCGGCATCGAACGCGAAGCGGCGAATGTTGTTGCCGTAGTCGAAAGCCACCGCGCCGGCCTGTTGCATGGCCAGCATGGCGTTCACATGAATCACCATCGATGCCGTGGAGCGCCGCACATATTCCGCGGGGTCGCGTTGGCGCAACTCCGTTGCCTGATCCAACGTGAGTCCCTGCGGCACGTAGCCGTTCAGCGGATCGTGTGCGCTGGTCTGGTCGGTAACTACGTCCACCTGAACGCCTCGACGCACCAGCTCCGGCAGCACATCGGCGCAGTTGCCCACCAGGCCGACAGAGAGACCGCGGCCTTCGCGCCGTGCACACTCGCAGAGAGACAGCGCTTCGTCCAGATCTTCGGTAACCGTGTCGCAGTAGCGCGTGTCGACACGGCGCTGAATGCGGCTCCGGTCGACATCAATGGCCAGGACGACTCCATCATTCAGGGTTACGGAGAGGGGTTGCGCTCCGCCCATGCCGCCAACGCCGCCCGTGACCACCAGTTTGCCCCGGAGCGAGCCGCCAAAGTGGCGCTCGGCTAGCGCGGCAAAGGTCTGGAACGTGCCCTGCAAAATGCCCTGGGTGCCGATGTAAATCCAGCTTCCCGCCGTCATCTGGCCATACATCATCAGGCCTTTGCGGTCGAGCTCATTGAAGTGCTCCCAGTTGGCCCATTTGCCCACCAGGTTGGAGTTGGCAATAAGCACCCGCGGCGCCAGGTCGTGCGTAGGAAAGACCCCGACCGGCTTGCCCGATTGAACCAGGAGGGTCTCTTCGTTGCCCAACTGCTCCAGCTCGCGAACAATGGCATGGAAGCACTCCCAGTTGCGCGCGGCCTTGCCAATGCCGCCGTATACGACCAGATCGGCGGGGCGTTCGGCCACCTCGGGATCGAGGTTGTTCATCAGGCAGCGCAGGGCAGCTTCCTGCTGCCAGCCCTTGCAGCGCAACCGGGTGCCGCGGGACGCGTGAATGGTGGGAATTGTTAGGGTCGTCATTTCCCCCTCCTGACGGTGAGACGGCCGGCGTTTCAAGCAACGCAGAGCGAGTGTCCTGCCCTCAAGGCCGCTACAAAGCATACTACCCGCGCGTGCCGGGTCGCTTGGCCCGTCCCAGGGGTGGTTTGATTATTAACATTGAATCAGCGGGGATGAAGACCGGCAGAATTTGCGGCTCTTGCGGCACGGCGATTGATCGCAGCAGCGACGAAGCCCAGCCGCCGCGAACCTTTTCGACAACCTGGTCCAGCAGCCAGTTCTACCAGGCAACTTTTTCAGGAAGGAACTCTGCGAAAAGCTCGTCGTAGAAGGGCTTCAACTGCTTTATATCGGGCTTTGTGTGGCCCTTGGAGTAGAGGTCGTATTGGTTGAACCTGTTGACCCACGCGAGCATGGCGCGATCTTGCTCATCGGTCAGATACTCGTAGGCTCCATGACGATGCCAGGGATAGAAGGAGTGGTAACGCAGCATATAGAGCGCTTCAACGGGCAAGTACGGCTTCATCACTTCGGCAATGTAGCCATCATGTCCGAACGACATATGCACCTTGCTGAGCCCACAGTGCGGCTCGTAGATTCCGTACTTGGTCTGGTACGCAGGTGTCAGCCGGTCAGGATTGTTGGCGAAGTACTCAGGAAACACGATGTCGTTCGACCATGCGCATCCTACCGGAAACGTATCGCCTACCACGCCCCACTGCGGCTCGCCGTAGAGGCACAGGCACTTGCCTAGGTCATGCAGAAAGCCAGTCAGCACCATCCAGCGCGGCTGATTGTCGCGTCGCATGGCTTCGGAGGTCTGCAACAAATGCTCAATCTGGGTCAGATCGGTATCGGGGTCGCTGTCGTCTACCAGGGTATTGAGGAAATCCGCAGCCTCCCAGATGGTCTTCATGCCCTTGTTCAGCGTGAAGTACTGAGCCTCTTTGGCCAACACGTAGTCCACGGTCTGGCCCTCGTGATTGAGGCGGTAAAACTCGGCCACCCCGGGTAAGGCAGTCGCATCGTATTGCCGGAATTCAGCTTCCGACCGGCCCTCTTTGTAGCGGCCGCCGATAAAGTCGTCCCATTGATCCAGGTCGGCTAGCGGTTTTGTGTCTGCGGGCGGGTTTGAGGTGGGGAAGAGAGTGCTCATTCGGATCGCCTCGTCATGTGCGTTTCGACGTGATCTTTACCCGATCCGGTTGTAACAAATCGCATCACCGTTGACCAGCAAATTCCCCGTGAATCTGCATGGACGCCGAGACGAGCGAGGCGAGGCGAGGCCCGATGGGGATGATGGATTTTGTAATTCCGAGGTCTGCGGCGGATAAGACTTAAGCCGCCGGCCGCGGCCACCGTGCTTCTACCGTGGTGGCGATGCCGCCTCGGGGACGGAACTCGCCCCGCACCACAGCCCAAACCGGATCACAAGCCTTCACCACGTCTTCCAGGACCTGGTTCACGATGTTCTCCTGAAAAATCCCAAGATTCCGGTAACTAAAGAGATACTCCTTGACCGACTTGAGTTCCAGGCACCGGTGACGCGGCATGTAGCGGATGGTGAGAACGCCGAAGTCGGGCAGCCCTGTTTTGGGGCAAACGGAGGTGAGTTCCGGATCGTCGATCTGGATTTCATAGCCAGGAAACTGATTTTGCCAGGTTTCAATGGCGGGAAAGGCAAAGTCGAGACCGGCCTTGGCGTGATCATCGGTGTAGCGAGGCTGCTCTGGCATGACTTGATTGTACGAGCCGGGCAGAAGGCTGGCCAAGACGGTACCCGGGTCGGATTTTCACGCGTCCTCGGAGGCGGTTTTGAGTCCTATATACTGACTCAGGTTGTGTAAATGGCTAGAGAAAGAAAGGAATTGGACCGCCGTTGGCTTTGGCTGGGTGCGGCCATTCTATTGGTTCTGGTGTTTTTCGCGGTGCGCTCCCTCACCAGGGAGCACCTGCAGGTGCGTGTCGCGCAGGTGACTCACCAGCCACTGGCAAGCACGGTCAGTACCAACGGCCGCGTTGAGCCGGAGACAAATTACCCCTTCTATAGTCCCATCGCGACGACGGTGAAGGCAGTGTATGCGCAGCCCGGCGACCAGGTTCCAGCCGGCAAGCTGCTGCTTGAACTGGACGACTCGCAGGCCCGCGCCCGGCTGGCTGGCGCCGAGAGCGGAGTAAAGGCCGCTCAGGCCGCCTTGGATGCCGCCACAAACAACGGAACGCTGGAGCAACGCCAAGGGGCCGCTGCCGACGTAGCGCGCAACAAGCTGGAGCGCGACCAGGCGAGCCATGATTTGGATGCTCTCACCAGGCTCAGCTCCACCGGGGCAGCCTCGGCCAGCGAAGTAGCCGCAGCACGCCAGCGGCTGGCCACTGCCGAGGCTAACCTGAGCGCCTCCCAGCAAAGTGTTCGCAGCCGCTACTCTCCCGCGGAATTGGCACGAGAGCGGGCGACGCTGGCCGACGCGGAAGCCAACCTGGCTGCGGCACGCGCGGTCATGGCACAAACAATTGTCCGTGCGCCGGTGGCGGGAACGGTCTACAGCATGAACGCCGGGCGCAAGGAATTTGTGGAGGCCGGCGCCTTGCTGCTGCAAATGGCCGACCTTGAGCACGAGCGCGTGAGAGCCTATTTTGACGAGCCCGATATTGGAAGGCTGGCCATTGGACAGCCGATCTTGGTCAGGTGGGATGCCAGACAGGACCGTCTGTGGCATGGACACATTGTCCGCACCCCCATCACGGTAATTACTTTTGGCACGCGCAATGTGGGCGAGGTACTTGTCAAGATCGACGATCCTGATGACGGGCTGTTGCCGGAAACAAATGTGACAGTGACCGTAACCACCTCAAGCGAGGCAAACGTGTTGAGCGTCCCTCGTGAGGCGCTTCACTCAGAGAACGGCAAGCCCTATGTCTTCAAGGTAGTAGACGACGAGTTGAAGAAGACTCCAGTGGTTACCGGGACCATCAACCTGACCCAGGTGTCCATTGTCTCCGGACTCGCCGAAGGAGAATGGGTGGCCACCGGAACAACCACAGGCCAGCCTTTGCTGGAAGGCATTCCCATCAAGAAGGCTGCGCGGTGACAGCAGTGCTCAGGGCAAGTCTTTTGTTGGCGGCAGCTACGGGTATTGCAGCCTGGGCGCAGGCGCCTAAAGATTCGTTGGTGCGGGCAAACGCAGCTTTGCAGGCAGGAGAGGCCGATCGGGCTCTGGCCATGCTCAGTTCCCTTCCAGAATCCGCGGAGTCTCATAATCTGAAGTGCCGGGTATTGCTCACCCTGAACCACTGGGATGCAGCCGCCAGCGAATGCGCGCTGGCAGTCAGGATGGATGGGCAGAACTCCGACTATCATCTCTGGCTGGGCCGCGCGCTGGGCGAAAAGGCAGACCGGGCCTCATTCCTGAGCGCTTTCTCACTGGGAAAGAACGTGCGCGAAGAGTTCGAGGAATCGGTCAGGGAAGACCCCCGCAACGCCGAGGCGCTTGCCGACCTGGCTGAGTTCTACTACTCGGCGCCCGCTGTGGTGGGCGGCGGCACCAGCAAAGCCTACGACGTGGCGTCGCGGCTGGATAAGGTGGATCCGGTAAGGGCCCATGAATTGCGCGGGCGCCTGGCCGAAAACAATAAGGACTATGGCGCGGCGGAGCGCGAATTCCGGCAGGCGCTCGCCGTAAGCACCCGTCCTGCTTTCCAGTGGATGACATTGGCCAGCTTTTATCAGCGGCGTGGACGCGTGGCAGACATGGAGTCGGCCGTGGAAAACGGCATGAAGATCGCACAGCGGGACAGCCACTCCAGCGTTGCGCTCTACGATGCCGCCTCGGTGTTGACCAAGGCCAAGAGAGACCTTGACCTGGCGGCGAAGTTGCTCGCAGCTTATCTCGCCAGCCCAACAAAAACCGAAGAGGCGCCGGCGTTTGTAGCGCACTTGCGCCTGGCGCGCCTCATGGCCCAACAAGGCGACACGGCGGGCGCGCATCGCGAACAGGCGGCAGCGTTGGAACTGGCGCACGACTACCGGCCTGCCCAGGAACTGAAGTATTGATTGGAAATTGAGCAATTGATTATCGCAACCAAATCACGCGCGACCTGCCTTGCCATTCTCGTTGGAGTGGCCCTTTGGGCGTTCCCCGTCCTGCTGCCCGCACAGGTGTCACTGGCCACGGTGGTTGACCTGGCAGAGCGAAATAGCAGCGTTGTCAAGCTGGCAGACGCGGATCTGCAAAAGGCGAATGCGGCGCTGGCGGCAACTCAAAACGCCTACATTCCCAATCTGGGGATTGGCTCCACGGTGGGCTACTCGCACGGCTTTCCTACGGGTCAGCCCTCGGTGGGCAGCGTCAGTATGCAGTCGCTTGTTTTCAGCTATTCCCAGCGCCAGTACACCAAAGCCGCACGCGCGGGCGTAGACGCCGCCAACCTGAGCCTGAAGGACGCTCGTGAACAGGTCGCCCTCGACGCTTCCACTGCCTACATTGAACTGGATACCGTCAACATCGAACTCGATGCCGCACGCCAGCAGGAGTCTTTTGCCAACAGCCTCGTGCAAATTGAGCAGCAGCGCGCCGAGGCAGGCGTCGACTCCTCCATCGACCTGTTGCAGGGCCGCCTTACTGCCGCCCAGATCAAGCTCAAACGCCTTCATCTGGAGACTCGCGCAGCCACACTGGCCAAACAGATCTCTGTCCTGACCGGAATGCCCCTGGGCGCCATTTCCCCCGATCATGCCAGCATACCCGAGATTCCCGCGGTTACCGGCAGCCAGCCTGCGCGCACGCTCCTGGGTGTGAAGTCAGCCGGGGCGCTGGCCCTCTCAAAGCAATTCCAGGCCCGTGGAGATGACCTGCTCTGGCACCGACCGCAGATTTCTTTTGGCGCTGTCTACAACTACGACTCGAACGAGTTGAACAGTTACTCCACCTACTACAACAATTTCACTCCGAACAACATCAGTTTTGGACTTCAGATTCAGATTCCTTTTTTCGACTTCGGTGTGCGTGCCAAAGCCAAAGAGTCTGCCGCTGAAGCGCTCCGGGCAACTGTCGAGGCCGAACAGGCACAGCGCCAGAACGATGTGCAGATAGCAGAGTTGACGGGCAGCCTGCGCGAACTGGACACCCAGGCGGAAATCGCCACCCTGAAGCAACAGATTGCCGACGACCAGTTGAAGAGCGTGCTGGCACAATTGGAGCTTGGAAACGGCACAGGTGCCGGGCCCGGTTCCACGCCCCAACTTTCGCCCAAAGCGGAGGAACTGGCGCGCATCGACGAGCGTCAAAAGTACCAGGACGCCCGGGATGCCGATTTCGACCTGGCCCGAACCCGGCTCAGCCTGCTGCGCGCCCTGGGCCACATGGAAGACTGGCTGAACGAACTGCACGGAAAGTGAGCCAAATCAAAAGAAAGGCTCGAAATGTTGGAAAATGTTAAAATTGAAGGGATGCCTATGCCCCTAAAGACACTCTTTCTGAATCCTCCCTCGTTTGAGGGATTTGACGGTGGCGCGGGTTCGCGCTGGCCGGCCACGCGCGAGATTGAGTCCTACTGGTACCCGGTATGGCTTACCTACCCTGCGGGCATGCTGGAGGGCTCGCGGCTCCTCGATGCTCCCCCGCATCACGTGTCGGCAGAAGAAACGATCAAGATTTGCAAGGACTTCCAGTTTCTTGTGCTCTTCACATCCACGATTGGCTGGGAGGGCGATCAGCGCCTGGCCGAGGCCATCAAGGCTGCCAACCCCTCCATTCGCATCGCCTTCGTGGGACCGCCGGTAACCACGGCCCCTGACCGCGCCCTCAACGAGTGCGCCGCCCTCGATTTCATTTGCCGCCGGGAGTTCGACTACTCCGTGGTCGAGTTTGCCCAGGGCAAGCCGCTCAATGAGATTCTCGGAATCAGCTACAAGCGGGATGGCGAAATCATCCACAACCCGGACCGCCCCCAGGTAGAAGACTTGGATGCGATGCCCTGGGCTACCAAGATCTATAAGCGCGACATGGACGTGACGCGCTACAACGTGCCCTTCCTGCTTCACCCCTTCATCGCGCTCTACTCCACGCGCGGCTGCCCCGCGCAGTGCACTTTCTGCCTGTGGCCGCAGACGCTCAGCGGGCACGCCTGGCGCAAGCGCTCCACGGACGATGTGGCTGCCGAGTTGGCGTGGGCCAAGCAGAATTTCCCCGAGGTGAAGGAGTTCTTCTTCGACGACGACACCTTCAACATCCAAAAAGTGCGCACCATCGAGCTGTGCGAGAAACTGAAACCGCTGGGGCTCACCTGGAGTTGCACTTCGCGCGTGACCACGGACTACGATACCCTGAAGGCCATGAAGGAAGCCGGTTGCCGGCTGCTGATCGTGGGCTTCGAATCCGGTGATCCGCAGATTCTCAAGAACATCAAGAAGGGCGCCACTGTCGAGCGCGCGCGGGCCTTCGCCAAGGATTGCCATGACTTGGGATTGACCATTCACGGTGACTTCATCCTCGGCCTGCCCGGCGAGACCAAGGAGTCGATCCGCAATACCATCAACTTTGCCAAGTCGCTGGATGTCGAAACCATCCAGGTCTCGATTGCTCACGCGTATCCGGGCACCGAGTTTTACGATTACGCCAAGGCCAACGGCTTCATCGTCAACACAGCGGCGATGAGCGATGAAGGCGGCCACCAGATGGCGCACATCGAATATCCCGGCCTGCCCACCGACTACGTGCTCGAAATGGTGCACCGCTTCTACGACGAATACTACTTCCGGCCCAAGGCTGCCTTCCGCGTTGTGTGGAAGGCGATCATGAATCGCGATGTGCCGCGACTCTATGTTGAGGCCAAGGCGTTTCTCAAGCTGCGCGCACAACGCAACAAGATGGTGAAGGACGCACGGAGTCATCAGGCCGACCCTCCAGCCACGGTTGGCGCCGGCGCCTAACTCTCCTCGGCTCAGGTTCCACTGAGGGCGGCGCTCATCTGGCGTCGCCTTCTTTTCTTCCCGGCTGCACAAAGGATTCGCAAACCAGTGGTGGCGCATCACACACTTTCGCCGCGGCGGTACATGGTTCTGGGACTGGTTGCCTTGTGCGCTCCGTTGGGCGATACCTGTCTTTCGCGCGGCATGACCAGCCTGCCACCCATCACGCTGGCTCACCCCGGCACTCTGATTGCCGCGGTCTTCACGCCCTGGATCGCCATCGGGATTGCGCTGCTCATCGGCTTCTTCGCCAGCTACCTCACCGCGCTCTCATGGGCCGATCTCACCTTCGTCCTTCCCGCCACTGCTTTCGGCAACGTAATTGTCGCCCTGCTCTCCCGCTTCTGGCTGCACGAAGCGATCTCCCTCCAGCGCTGGGCGGGAATTGTGCTCATCACACTCGGCGTCGGCTTCGTCGCACAAGGACCGTCCATGACCGAGAGACCGTCGGACCCTGCCTTGGAGACAGAGCCCGCTGTCGAGATCGGGGAGGAGCAGCTTAGATGACCATTCCCGTGCATCCCGGCCCGTGGACCACGGTGGCAATGATCGCCGCGATTGTTCTCAGCTCCACCGCTGGTGAAGTGCTGACCGCCGCAGCCATGAAGTCCATCGGCGACTTGGACGTGATTCGCGCCCGTTCAGGAATGAAGGGCGCAATTCGCGCCGTCGTCACCTGTCCGCTGTTCTTTGCCGGCGTAAGCTTTCTGGCTCTGGCTTTCTTCGCTCTGCTCTTCGCGCTGAATCACTTGAACCTGAGCCTCGTGGCGCCCGCCTCGGCTTCGCTCACGCTGGTCACCAATGCCGTCGCCGCCAAAATGTTCCTTAAGGAGAATGTGGACCGGCGACGCTGGGCTTCAGCCGTGCTGGTTTGCATTGGAGTCTACTTTCTGGCGCATTGAAGTAGCACGAACGCCCTCACCGAATTGAGCAAGAAAATGGGTGCCCCATCCATGTCGCAGTTCCATCGCGACATGGGTGGGAAACCACAAATGCCCACGTTCCTTCCGCTCCCACTGAATTCAGCACGGATATGGGTGCCCCATCCTTGTCGCAGTTTCATGCGACAAGGGTGGGATACCACAGAGGCTGGCCCACCTCATGTTTGGATTCTCAAACGTGGGAATGCACAGACATTCCCCACAAAGAGATCGTTACCAGACAAACGGCACAAGGCGATATTTCACTTTGCCTTTATATTCCAGATAGCCCGGCAGATCTCTTGCGAGCAATTTCTCTTCGTCGAGAATCCGCCATACCATCACAGGCATAAAGAGAAGTGCCGGAAGTAGGCCCCACCATGAGCCGAGAGCGAGGGGTAATCCAAAAATATAGACGAGGCCGCCAACATACATCGGATGCCGCACCATCGAGTACAGTCCAGTCGATACGACCCTCTGTTCCGCTTCCACTTCAACCGTCTGAGCAGAAAAGGTGTTCTCTTTGAACACAAGAAAAATGATGAGCATTCCTAGCACAACAAACGCGTCCCCGGCGAAGGCGATCTGCGGCAACGCAACAGACCATCCGAAGCGGTGGTCCAGTACCGAGAAGACAATCACGGCGGTGAATGCAAGATTTACAAGAAACCGTATGATCTTCTGGCTCGTCTCTTTTTCGGTTGTCTTCACCCGCCTTGCGAGCAGGCTCGGATCGTTCTTGGCGATATAGAGAAAAATCGCCGATGTCGAAACCATGAACACAACCAGAAACATCCACGCTTGCCAGTAGTGGAACGTCCATGCCGGGAGGAATATGAGCGCCGAAACTGTAGCGAAGACGTATATCAGTCCGCCTACCGCTTTAAGGTAGAGATGTTTCATAGGCTTATTGTCTACCCGGAATCCGGCACAAGCCGCGTGCCCCATCCATTTCACAGTTTCATCGTGGAATGGGTGGGAGGCCACAAACGCCTATCTCGATTCTAAGCAGTCGGGTCAAAACGCTCTTACGCACTCATCCGGGCCTCACAAGGTCCGCGCAGTCTGCATTGCCCCACGAATCCCCAATCTACGCTGAGTGATGAGTGCACAAATCCTGAGGCGTGTCCTGGTGCCGATCCGTACCATTCCTAAGTTAGCTGGCTTTCAATGTGCAACTCGGCCCGTCCTCGCCAACTGACCATCGATCTCTGGACCGTCGCCACCTGATTGGCCTTGTTCGGTACTTACCGAACCGTTATTTCCGGATGGGCGGTTATTCTACCGCAACCCGGAATTGCCAGCATCGAGCCTATTGCTTTACTTCGCCGATGTACTCTCTGATCATGTGAATCAGGTCATCATTCTGGGGTGGCTTTCCATCGTTGTAGTCAATCTTGTAATGAAAGTTTTCGATGACCCAGCCATCGCCAGCTTTAGATAATTCGGGCATAACCTCTTCTCGCTGCTTGCCCCCATCGTATCCGTGAACAATCGCATCACACCGGTTGCCGTTGACGCGGACGTCGTCGACAACGAACCTCGGACTTGGATCTTGCGTATTCAAGTACGGATCAAAATCCAAGCCCGGATCCTCCACGTCTTTTGCCTGCACAGCCTCTTCTCGATGCTGGTAGTGCAGAAGCTTCCGGCTCAGAACCTTATTGGGGCTAAGTTTTTCAGCATGGCGATAGAGGGAAGCAATTCTGCATTCCTCTTCCTGAGCGTCAATTGCCTCCTGGCTTGCCCGGCTTCCTTTGAGCGAATTGGAACAAAACATATCGACATTGAGAGAGACCCGCCAATCGTAAAATCTCTGTACGAACACTCGGCAGGATATCTCGTCCGGCGAGTCAGGCGCCTTTGGATTCACGCCGCGCACTTGATTTGACTTTTGCTCGGACAAGGCTGCATGGGGTTTTGGCTTGCAAGCAGCCATATTTAGAACCGTGCCCACGACAAGCGCACACGCCACGACTCTATAGTTGCGCATCGAGCATTCCCCGCCGGAACAAACAACTTCAATGTCGGTTGAAGAATGAAAAGGATAACACCCGACCTGCCACGAACCGCGATCTCGGTCGGGTGGTGGGCTATCCGAAAGTGGTCAATCCGGAAGTCACCAGTTGAGTAACCCGCATCCGGAACTGGGTACTAAGTGGTAGCTCCCGAGTAAGGGGTGACTCACCAAGAACCACATTCAGCCCCTTATGATGTTGTCATGCATTGCTCGTCGTTGGCTGGTCGCTGGATTTCTGCAAATACTGGTTAAAGGTGATTAACATTCTTAATCTCCGAGAATTGTTCTTGTGGTGCTCTCCGGCGGCGTTCCTTCTATTCCTCGCCGCTACACCGTCATTCATCCTCTCGGGTCTGAAAATGCAAAATGAGGGGACAAACCTAAGGCTGAGCTTTTGGAAGAAGGTGTCCTTAGGAATTCTCGGCGGAATCGTTGGCGAAATCACAGCGTTTGCGATGTTGTGGCCGGCCGAGTCAAGTTGGTGCAGAGACATGAGCGCACAAGGCTCATACTGTGACGGTCAGGGACCGCTTGTTCTCATCATTACAGTTCCGATCGCTGCGATTTTCGCAAGCTCCATCTCCATGCTTTGGAGTTGGTTCGGCCTTCGCATTCCAGCGAATAATCCTTGGACTTCGGTCTTCAGTTATCGTGGCAAACACCGAGTTGTGAACGCAGGGACCGCGGTCGCCATTCAGGCAGTTTACTGGGCAATCTTCGCCTTGGCCGTCTATCGTCTGACGCGCAACCTTCTCTAAGACTCGCAGGAACTGGACGACTGCCGGGGTGCCCCGTCCTTCCACAGCTTCATCGTGGAAAGAGTGCGCAGCCACAGTCACTGGGTGCCCCATGTTTGGATTCTCAAACATGGGAAAGCACGAAAATCACCTACGCGGCTAGGTACCCCATCCATTCCACAGTTTCATTGTGGAATGGGTGGGTTGACCACGTCGGCTCACCGGCCACTTCAACCCTTTTGCAGAAAATAACCCGCCCAGGCTGCACAATCGAAATGAGGGAATGAGCGGTCAGGGACGAGTCCGGTCCGTACCCGTGAATGAACGGCCGGGCAGTTAACCGACATTTTAGACCGGGCACATCTCCGA
>CAYNGB010000071.1:0-15126 GCA_964396795.1 uncultured Occallatibacter sp.
CGACGTGCTGGTGGCCACCACCATCATCGAGAACGGCCTCGACATTCCCCTGGCCAACACCATCCTCATCAACCGTGCCGACCGCCATGGGCTCAGCGAACTCTACCAGTTGCGCGGTCGCGTAGGCCGGTCCAATCGCCGCGCATATGCCTACCTGCTCATTCCGCCGGAGCAGGAGCTGACCGAGATTGCGCGCCGCAGGCTCGCCGCGCTCAAGGAGTTCAGCGACCTGGGCGCGGGCTTCAAGATCGCCGCGCTTGACCTGGAGTTGCGCGGCGCAGGAAACATGCTCGGCGGCGAACAGAGCGGCCACATCGAGGCAGTGGGCTTCGAACTCTATACCTCCATGCTTGAAGCCGCAGTGAAGGAGTTGAAGGGCGAAAGCGCCGATGCGCGCCCGGCCACACAGCTCAACCTGGGCATCGCGTTGCGCGTCGACGAGAGTTACGTGGCTGAAGAGAATCAGCGCCTCCGCCTCTACAAGAAGATCGCCGGCGCGGCCAGCGAAAAGGAGCTTGCCGACCTGCGCGCGGAGATGGAAGACCGCTACGGCACGCTGCCCGATGCCACGGTCTATCTGCTTGAGGCCGCCGCCCTGCGTGTGGACTGTGAGCGCATGGGCATTTCGCAAGTCGATCGCAAACGCTCTGAATTGCAGATTCGCTTTACTGAGAATGCCCAGGTCGATCCACAGCATCTGATGCGGCTGGTGGCGCGCAATGCCAAGCGCGGTGCGCAGTTTACTCCGCAGGGAGTATTGAAGTTTCCCCTGGCCGCAGTCAGGCCCGATGAAGTATTGCTTGAGATTCGTGAATTGTTGGACAAGCTGGCCCCCGCGCCAGTCAATGCCTGAGAACCCCGAAGTTGCCATGTGAGGGAATGTGAAGAATCTTGCCGTACTGCTTGCGATTGGAGCGTGTATGTCTTCCGCAATTGTTGCCCATGCCGCAAAGGAAAACTGGCAGCAACAGTTCCAAAAAGTCTCCGATGACTACTTCGACCAGGTGTATTTTCCCCATCAGCCAACGTCAGGCACGCAGATTGGGTATCACCAATACGACACGCAGCTCGAAGACTACTCACGCCAGAGCATCGACGCATATATTACGGCGCTTCACGCCTTTGAGAAGCGCATCGACAGCATTCCAGCGTCTGCGCTCGATCAGGTCACGCGCGGCGACCGTGAGATCGTGCTCGGCAACATCCACTCCACTCTGCTGACGCTGGAGACCATTCGCCCCTGGGAAAAGAATGCCGATAACTACTCCAGCACCGCCGCCAATGGGGCGTTCACTCTCATGGAGCGCAAGTTTGCCCCGCCCGACGACCGCCTGCGCTCCCTGATCGCTCGCGAAAAGCTCATGCCGGGCCTGCTTGCCGAGGCACGCGTGAACCTGAAGAACCCGCCGCGCATCTACACCGAGATCGCCATCGAGCAGTTGCCTGACATCATCACATTCTTTCAGCACGATGTCCCGTTGGCCTTTGCCGATGCCAAAGACGCCGCGCTCAAGGCCGAGTTCGCCCAGACCAACGCCGCCGTCATCGCCGCGCTTGAAAGTTATCTCGGCTGGCTCAAGTCTGACCTTCTGCCCATTTCCAACGGCGACTTCCGCATCGGGGCGGAGACGTTCTCCAAAAAGCTGCAATACGACGAGATGGTCGACGTGCCGCTCGACAAGCTGCTTGAAATTGGCTGGGCCGATCTGCGCAAGAATCAGGAGCACTTCAGCCGGGTGGCCAGGGAACTCGAGCCCGACAAGGATCCGCAAGCCGTGCTCGAGGAACTGGGAGAGATTCATCCTGCGCCCGATCAATTGCTCAACTCCTTCCGCGCCACATTCGATGGGCTGCTCACTTTCATTCGCTCCCATCACATCGTCACCATCCCTTCCGATGTGCGCCCCATTCTTGAAGAGACCCCACCTTTCATGCGCGCTACCACTACTGCGTCCATGGATACGCCGGGACCCTACGAGACCCACGCCACCGAGGCCTACTTCAACGTCACGCTGCCCGATCCCTCCATGACCCCTGCTCAGGTGGATGGCTTCATGCATTCATTCAATGTAGGCACGGTGATTTCGACGGCGGTGCACGAGGCTTACCCTGGCCACTATGTCCAATTCCTGTGGTTGCCGCAGGCGCCCAGCCGGGTGCGCAAGATTCTCAGTGCCAACACCGACGTGGAGGGCTGGGCCCACTACACTGAGCAGATGATGCTCGACCAGGGCTATGGGAAGCCCGGCCAGGGCGCCAAGGATGAGCGCGAATCCCGGTTCCTGCGTCTCGGCCAACTCCAGGATGCGCTGCTGCGCAACGCCCGCTTCATCGTTGGCATCCAAATGCATACAGGCCAGATGAGCTTTGACCAGGCCGTCGAATTTTTCCAGAAGGAAGGCTACCAGTCGAAAGAGTCGGCAATCATTGAAACCAAGCGCGGCACTGCCGATCCAACCTATCTCTACTACACGCTGGGCAAACTTGAAATCATGAAGCTGCGTGAAGATCTGATGAAAAAACAGGGCACAGCCTTTTCCCTTGAGGAGTTTCACAATAATTTCCTCCGCCAGGGTTTTCCGCCCATCAAGATTGTGCGCCAGGCGCTGCTGGGCGATGATTCGCCGGCGCTGTGAGTCCGGCGCTTTTGGGCTGAGGCGATGCAGTGATCGAAGCGGCATCGCTTCCGGTGAACGAACCACATTGCGGACGATGTGTTTTTTGTCGGAGGATGACGAATTGAGGAAGTTGGGATGAGCAAAATCGTACGTAAAGCGGTTTTTCCTGCCGGCGGTTTGGGCACACGCTTCTTGCCGGCCACTAAAGTTATTCCCAAGGAAATGCTGGCCCTGGTGGACAAGCCCATCATTCAGTATGGCGTGGAAGAGGCCATCGCCTCGGGCATCGAACACATCATTATCATCACTGGCCGCGGCAAAGGCGCCATGGAGGACCACTTCGACCACAGCTTCGAGCTGGATGCAACCTTGGAGCGCCGTGGCAAGAATGAGCTGCTGGCAGTCTCGCGCAGCGTGGCCACAATGGCCCGCATCAGCTATGTGCGCCAGAAGGAGCCATTGGGCCTGGGCCACGCCGTGCTGTGCGCGAAGGAACTGGTGGGCGACGAGCCCTTTGCCGTCATCCTGCCCGACGATGTGATTGACGCCGAGGTCCCGTGCCTCAAGCAGATGATGGATGTCTTCAACGAGCGCGGCGGCTCAGTGCTGGCCACGCAGACCGTTGAAGGACCTGGCATCTCTGCCTATGGAGTGCTGGCCGGCGTGCAGGACCCCAACGACAAACGTATTTATGATTGCACCGGCATGGTCGAGAAGCCGAAATTTGCAGATGCGCCGTCAAAGCAGGCCATCATCGGCCGCTATGTGCTTACCCCCCGCATCTTCGAACTGCTGGAGCAGACTGATCCCGGCGCGGGCGGAGAGATTCAACTCACCGACGGCATCAGAGCGCTGCTCAAGGAGCAGAAGGTCTTCGGCTACACCTTCGAGGGCAAGCGCTTCGACGCTGGCGACAAGTTTGGCATGCTACAGGCTACGGTTGAGTTCGCTCTCAAGCGCCCCGACCTTGGCCCGCAATTCCGCGAATATCTGAAAGGGTTGCAGCTCTGAAACAAGCGGAGTTGGCAACGCTGGCAAGACTACAGAATCATCGCCAACTCCGCTAGCACCGCTGCCTCACGCCTTCCACTTTATGTTGCAGCCCATTGACGGCCGTTGATCCGCCAGTGGGGGCTTGCCTGCCAACACCGCATCAATTGCAGCCCGCAAGTCTTCCCCGGTTACCGGGATCCCGTTGCCCGGGCGGCTTGCGTCGAGCTGCCCGCGATACACCAGCCGGAATCTGTCGTCGAAGAGAAACAAATCCGGCGTGCAGGCAGCCATGTAGGCATGCGCCACAGCCTGCGTCTCGTCGTACAGGTAAGGGAAGCGAAAGCCCAGGGTTTCCGCCTGCCGCTTCAGTCCGGCCGGGCTGTCGTCGGGATGCGTAGTGATGTCGTTGCTGCTGATGGCCACAATGCCTATCGACTTGCCCACGTAGTCCTTGCCCAGCGCCGCCAAGCCCTTCTCCACGTGCTTTACATAGGGACAATGGGTGCAGATGAACATCACTAGCAGCGCTTTTTGGCCGCGAAAGTCGTCGCGGCGGACGGTCTTGCCCGTCACCACGTCGGTCAGCGCAAAGTCCGGCGCCGTGGTGCCCAGTTCCAGCATGGTTGATTCAGTCAGTGCCATAGCCTTGTCTCCTAACTCGGGGTCTATAGCTGTTCTCCAATTGCTGTAGAGCGAAGCCGCATCAGCTAAGTGGCTTTTTCATCAAGAAAAAGCCACCCTGTTCGGCACTCAAAACGCCACTTACAAATTGGAGAACAGCTCTAAAACAGTGGCGCCTGCCGCCCCGGCATAGCCAGTCCAAAGTGCTCATACGCCAGCCGCGTTGCCACTCGTCCGCGCGGCGTGCGGTCCAGAAACCCGATCTGGATCAGGAACGGCTCGTAGACTTCTTCGAGGGCGTCCTCTTCCTCGGCCAGCGTCGCTGCCAGTGTGCCCAGCCCCACTGGCCCGCCGTCGTACTTCTGCATAATCGTCAGCATCAGGCGGCGATCGATTTCATCAAAGCCGTGCGCGTCCACTTCCAGCATAGTCAAGGCCGCGTTCGCAGTGGGCCGATCGATTACCCCTGAGCCGCGCACCTGCGCATAGTCGCGTACCCGGCGCAGCAGGCGGTTGGCGATTCGCGGTGTTCCCCGTGAACGCAGTGCAATCTCCGCCGCGCCATCGGTGTCAATGGGCACCTGCATCACTTCAGCCGAGCGTACCACGATCACCCGCAGCTCCTCCTCAGTGTAAAACTCCAGCCGCAGCAGGATGCCGAAGCGCGAGCGCAGCGGCGAACTCAGCAATCCCGGCCGCGTGGTGGCGCCGATAAAGGTGAACGGCTTGATCTCCATCACGTGGGTACGCGCTGCTGGGCCCTGCCCGATAATGATATCCAGCTTGTAGTCCTCCAGCGCCGTGTAGAGCTTCTCTTCCAGCACCGGTTGCATGCGGTGAATCTCGTCCAGAAACAGCACCTGACGTTCGCGCAGGTTGGTCAGGATCGCGGTCAAGTCGCCCTGGATCTGCAAGGCTGGCCCGGATGTCTGTTGGAAACCCACGTCCAGCTCGTTGGCAATGATGGTGGCCAGGGTAGTCTTGCCCAGGCCCGGCGGTCCGAACAGCAATACGTGATCCAGCGCCTCGCCCCGCGACTTGGCGGCCTCCAAAGCAATCGCCAGTTGCTCTTTGGCCTTCGACTGGCCGATGAACTCGCGCAGCCAGCGCGGGCGCAGTTTCAGCTCAAAACTCTGCTCTTCGTCCGCGCGCGAGGCGCTGACCAGCCGATCCGGTGCATCTTCTCGTGCGATGGCCATGCTGTGGAGAAGTGTAGCGGCTGTCGGCGGCTGCGGCAAAGCCGGCCGTCACAGGCACAGGGTCGCGCCTTTGAAGCGGTTCGCAATCGCGACCCCGTTACCTCTGCCCCCGATTGACACTTTGGTGTATACCAAACCCGGTACCGGGGTCCAAAATGCTGTTGATTGAGCGGATTGAATTGCCGTATGATTACGCCACCTCCCAAGAGGCAATTATTGGGTTAGGGGCAGCCCGGCACACGCATAGCTTTGAATAACTGCTCGGGTCAAGCTCAACTTTGGTGCAGTGTTGCGCTGCCGGCGCGGGGCGCGGAACAGCAGTTCTCGGGGTTGTGGAAAACGCGGACAGTCCGGTCGTAGATCGCTTCCCACGTACCGGCACTGAATACTATCGAGTTATGGCTGGGTCCCGGGTTAAAACGGGCCGGCCCGGCGGAGACGCCAGGAGATATCCATGCGTGATCGTTCGTTGTTGGGAGCCTTGCTACTCATCGGCCTTGTGGTGCCACTCACCAGTTGCAACAGTTCCCCTTCGTTGACTTCCATCTCCGTCTCACCCACAAGCATCAACTTTGGGGGGGCAGGCCTCACCACCCAATTGTTGGCCATCGGGTCCTACACCCATCCAGGCCACCCCGCGATCACCAAGGACATCACCGATCAGGTCACCTGGTCGAGTGCCTCCACGGATTGCGTGACTGTGAGCAGTGGGGGGCTCATCACCTCCCAGAATGACAGCTGCTCCAACATCCCGGTCACTGCCAGCGCGCCCGGCTTCAATGGCGACATCACCGGCAGCATGACCGTCAATGTCACGATTCCAAGCGGAGGAACCGGTGGCGGCACTGGCGCTGAGCCGCTGCTTTCGATCGCCGTCATGCCGAGTTCGATTACTGTCCTTGATTTGTTGGGGACTGGGCAATTTCTCGCTTATGGGACCTTCTCAACCCCACCAACCGTGATGGATATTACCAACGGGATCAATCACGATGGTTACGTTGCTCCGGTAACCTGGATATCGAGCGCCCAGACTATCTTCCCGATCAACTCTGCTGGAGCTCCGGGCTCTACCGGGGGACTTATAACCGCAGTTGGATCTGGAAATGCCGAGGTTTATGCCACGGCGGCGAACCCGGACGGCTCTCTCGTTATCAGCCCAACAGTCACATTCAATTGCCCCTACGCTGCCTATGTTCCCGCTAGCGGAACCACCCCCGCGACACTCGGCACCTGCAACGAGGAGACGGTTGCACCTGGGCTGCTGGTGACTCTGACCGTCTTTAACGCCGGTTTGGACACCACGAACTGGCTCGTCACGGCTCCCTCCGCCACCGGTACGCTGGATGTAATCCATTGCGGCGGTTCAAACGAACTGAATGCGCCAGGCGGCTCCGTATGCACCGCGACGTACCCCTTGGGCGCCACCATTCTCCTGACCGCAACTCAGACAGCGGGCAGCGTAGGCACCTTCGGCGGCTGGTCCTGGAACTGCACGCCAAGCGATGCGAGCGGTGCGCCGCTCCCTGGTCCAGTCTTCTATACGGCAGTCGGGCCGAACTATTGCACGGTTACGCTGGGGAGTGAAATCAACAATACTTCCAACGAATCCGTTGGAGCCATCTTCAACTGATTCGTCGACAACTGATCCTCAACCATCACCGCGAAAGCCGCCCTTCGGGGCGGCTTTCCTGCATTTAAATACCATGGCGGGTTAAGCCATTTAGACTGAAACCGGCCCTGCTCATCGTGATGACCCACCGGTTCGCCCGTCTTCGCCGCTTTCGCTTCAACCTGCCTCAGCGCATCGCCGCTGGGCTGCTGTTGCTCTTCCTGGCGCAGGGGCTGTGGCTTACCAGCCGTCAAACACTCTCTGACCGCGACTACCAGTACGCCCGCTGTGGGCGCGAGATGTGGGAGCAGCCTTCGCCCCTGGCCGGATACTTCACCAGTTGCGGCAATATCCACGACGGTATCCTTGCCTACCGCCTGGCCGGCCTCCCGCTCACGCTCAACCTTGTCGCCGAGCGCGCCATCGACCATTTCCGCAAGCCCGAGGACCGCGTGGTGCAGGCCAATGGCGAGTTGAGCACCTGGGAGTTGCGCCACCAGCTTACCCACGTGCTGCTGCTATTGCGGTTGCCGTTTCTTGCGGCTGGATGCCTCCTGGGCGGCGGCCTCTGGTGGGTCACAAGGCGGCTCTACGGCAACCTCGGCGGCTATACCGCTCTAGCTCTCTATTGCTTCTCCCCGGCAATCCTCAAGGCTTGCGTTGCGCCCAATCCTGAGATCCTGGCTGCGCTGGGTGTATACGGGGCCGTCTATACCGCCATCGGTGTGGCTCACGCCATGCAGGGACCGCGCCGCAAATGGCGTCCGCGCCTTGTCTTGCTGACCGTAGTCTTGGGTATCGCAGCCTCCTCGCACATTGTGGCCCTGCCCATTGCGGCGCTGCTGGGTCTTGCCTTCATGCTTTGGATAGCCGAAGGACGCCGCAGCCAAACACTTCCCGTCGTGCTGCTGGTCTCCGCAGGTGCTCTGGTTCTGGTCTTTGTGTGCTACGGCATCTCGCTCGACGCCTCAACCTACCTGTTCCGTTCCGCGGCGGGATTCATATTCTTCTCGCTCGACCCCGTGCGCCGCTTCTTCTCCACGTTGGGCAACTCCGGCATTACCGTGGCTGCCACGGCCGCCGCACTGCTCTTTTTGGGCCTGCGTCGCTCCCGCTACTTCGGCAACACCGTTCCGCTGCTCTGCGTTCTGGTGTTGTTCCCTCTGGTCATGACCGGCGTTCCCGGTACGCCGTGGCTATGGGGTCTGCCCTTCCTGCTCACGTTCATAGCCGGTGTCTTTGCCGACGCGTATGAAGGACCGCGGCCACGCCTGGCTATGGCCGCCGCTGGCGCCATTGTCTTACTGCAGGTGGTCTTCTGCATTCTCAGCCTCCCAGGACTGCTTTAGAGCCGTAGCACATATGCAGCTCCCCGGAGACCGCATTTTCTCACCCCGAAAATTCCCTCCATCACCCCCAAATACGAGCCAAATCACGCCCCAAATCCACGCCCCAAACGTGCGCCGCGCTCCGCGTCTGGCTGAGTCTTGAATCCTCTACCCAGAAAATCCTATAAATTCATGCAGAATAAAGACTTATTCAACACATCCTGCCTTGCTTTCAGGCCCTTGGGAAGAGTAAAATAAGCTTTAAGCCCGCGGACCCCGGCCCCGCTTTTACCGGACCCATCTCGCCGCCTTCCTGCGGGAACGAAAAACCTCTATGGCAGACGATCAGAACCCCCAGCTCCCTCTCGAAGGTGGCGCCCCGCCCAACAGCGGCACGAACCTCATTCCCATCAACATCGAAGAGGAGATGCGCCGCTCCTATCTCGACTATTCCATGTCGGTGATCATCGGGCGTGCGCTTCCCGATGCACGCGACGGTCTCAAGCCTGTCCATCGCCGAGTGCTTTACACCCTCAGCGAGATGGGCCTGCAGTACAACAAAAAGTACACCAAGTGCGCCAAAGTGGTTGGCCAGGCCATGGGTGTTTACCATCCCCACGGCGATTCAGCCATCTACGACACGCTGGTGCGCATGGCGCAGCCCTTTTCGCTGCGTTATCCGCTCGTGGATGGCCAGGGCAACTTCGGCTCCGTGGACGGCGATCCGCCCGCGGCCATGCGCTATACCGAGTGCCGCATGGAGCGCATCGCCGGTGAATTGCTGGCCGACATCGACATGGAGACCGTGGACTTTACGCCCAACTACGACGAGTCCACGTTTGAGCCCACGGTGTTGCCCACGCGCATCCCCAATCTCATCGTGAACGGCTCCAGCGGCATCGCTGTGGGCATGGCCACGAACATCCCTCCACACAACCTCACTGAGGTGATCAACGCCACCATCGAGCTGGTCAAGAATCCCAGCGCCGGCCTCGCGGGAGTCCTCAAGCACGTGCAGGGCCCCGATTTCCCCACTGGTGGCTTTCTTTACGGCAAGTCCGGCATCGCCCAGGCCTACAAGACCGGTCGCGGACGCTTTATGATGCGCGCTCGCGTGGCCACAGAAAACCTGACCAAGGAACGGCAGGCCATCATCGTCACCGAAATTCCTTACCAGGTCAACAAGTCCAAGCTCATAGAGCGCATCGCCGAGCTGGTCAACGACAAGGTCATCGACGACATTGGCGACGTGCGCGACGAGAGCGACCGCGACGGTATGCGCATCGTCATCGAGCTCAAGCGCGGCGCGCAGCCTGAGATCGTGCTCAACCAGCTCTACAAGCACACCTCGATGCAGGAGAGCTTCTCCATGATCTTCCTGGCCGTGCTCAACGGCCAGCCGCGTGAACTGCCGCTCGATGAAGCAATTCGTGCATTCATCAATCATCGCGTCGATGTGGTGCAGCGCCGCACTGTATTCCTCCTGCGCAAGGCCCGCGAGCGCGAGCACATTCTCGAGGGCTACAAGATCGCGCTCGACAATCTCGACACGGTCATTCGCATCATTCGTGCATCCGGTTCGCGTGCCGAAGCCCGTGACAGCCTCTACGCCTGGGGCAAGGGAACTGAGATCGTCATCAACCTTGGCCGCGAGCGCCTGCCTCACGAGGAGCGCGGCCTCACCTTAAAGCAGGTCGATGCGATCCTCGAACTGCAGCTTTACCGCCTCACCCAGCTCTCAGTCGACGAAATCCTCGACGAGTTAAAGAAGAAGCGCGACGAGATCGCCGAATACGAATCCATCCTTGCCAGCGAGAAGAAGCTTCGCGGCGTCATTGTCAAGGAACTCGAAGATGTTCGCGATCGCTACGGCGATGCGCGCCGCACCCAGATCATCGACGAGTCCGCCGAATTGCAGCTTGAAGATCTGATCGCCGACGAGCAGGTGGCCGTCACCGTCAGCCACCAGGGCTATCTCAAGCGCACCCCCATTAGCATCTATCGCCAGCAGCGGCGCGGCGGCACCGGCCGCACCGGCATGAAAACCCGCGAAGAGGACTTTGTCTCCCAGCTAATCGTCGATTCCACGCACGCCTTTCTGTTGTGCTTTACAAACACAGGACGCGTCTACTGGCTCAAGGTCTACGAGATTCCCGACGTGGGCGCGGCGGGCAAGGGCAAGAGCATGCAGAGCCTGCTCAACCTGCAGCCAGGCGAAAACGTCCGCACCATCCTGGCGATTCGCGACCTGGAAGAAGAGGGCAAGTACATCTTCTTCGCCACCCGTAACGGCATCGTCAAAAAGACTCCGCTGAAGGATTTCAGCAACGTCATGGCGCGCGGCATCATTGCCATTGCCATTGACAAGGACGACGACCTTATCGATGCGCGTATCACCGATGGCAAGCAGACCATCTTCCTTGGCACGCGCGAAGGCATGGCCATTCGCTTCGAGGAGGAGTACGACCCCGATCGCAGCGGTTCAGGCCTTCGCCCCATGGGCCGCAACGCCGCCGGCAACAAAGGCATCTCGCTCAAAAAAGGCGATCAGGTTATTGGCGTTGCCATTACAGATTCCGATGCCACGCGGGACCGCAATCGCGATGAGTGTGCCGCGGAGCAAAAGCTCACTCCCAAGCTTGATTCGCTTCGGGCTTCGCACACGAAAGCCAAAGAGGCTCTCCAGAAGGCCCGCGAAGAGAGGCGGAATGGTGCTCCTACGGACGAGCGTTTAAAGGCTGCGGAAAAGGCCGCAGAAAGAGCCGTTGATGACGCGGATAAAGCGTTGAAGCAGTTGGATGAGCGCCTTGGCGTCAGCAAATATCTGATCCTCACCATCACCGAGAATGGCTTCGGCAAGCGCACGGATATTGACGAATACCGCCTCACCGCGCGCGCGGCCCAAGGTGTAACCAACCTCAAGGCCACCTCTAAGGTGGGCAAGTCCGCGTCCATTCTATTAGTCGATGAGACCTCGGAACTGATGGTCATCAGCCAGTTCGGCAAGATCATTCGTATCGACACCAAGACTATCCGCGCCGCGGGCCGTTCCACCCAGGGTGTAAAGTTGCTCAACCTCGAGCCCGATGACAAGGTGGCCGCCGCCGTCATCATTCCTCCGGAGGAGCTGAAAGACGACGAACCCACGCTGCTGCAATAACAAATTCAACACTTTGCAGCTAAATCAAGGGGCGTACCGCAGCCGGGACGCCCTTTTCATTTGTTCACCCTGCATTGCGAGCTGGCTTGTTGCGCTAATTATCAGACAACCTCGCACCTTTCTGGGCACTCGAAACTCTCCATGGAGCGTCTTATACTAAGCATGCTCTCGATTCTCCGCACTCCCCCGATGCTGCGGACTGTTCTTACCGCGCTCCTGCTGGCCGCGCTCACTGCGGTATCCGGTAGAGCTGTGCAAACCACCCACTCCACCCGGACGCACAAGACCACGACGTCCACTCATACTTCTCATCGATCCGCGCACCGCTCCTCCGTCAACGCAGCCCACCACACCACGCGCCTCCATAGCCGGTACGCCTCGCACCGCACTGCCACCTCTACGCATCGCCGCGCCACCCTCAGACGAGTAAAAGCCGAGCGCGTCCGAACCACGCACCGCTATTCGAGATCGGTTCCGGCAGATGCCGGTGACACGTCGCGCGCTCCTGAGTCTCCGCTCGCAACCGATTCCGCTCCCGAATCTACGGTCGCAGCCTCCGCCGCCGAGATAAGCCCCGCTCCAGAAACATCCCGGCCAGCCACTTCCCAGATCGCCGCGCTGCACATCCCACGGATCGTCTCCATCGCGCCCTTGCGCGGCTCCCGCGATTCACTTGTCCGCCAGAATGAAAAATCCGAAGCTGATGACCTTGAGCGGATCGAGAACGACGACGATCTCAACGATCGCATCGCCCGCGGAATGCTGGTGCCTGTTCCTGTCTCGGCGGCGCTCGCCATCAACGGAAATCTGCCCCAGAACCGCCGCTATTGCCGCCCCTGGACTGCGCATTTCCTCACCGATCTGGCGCGCGCCCACCAGGCTCAGTTTCACCACCCGCTTGAAGTCAGCTCCGCCGTGCGCACTGTCGAGTACCAGAAGCGGCTCATGGGGGTGAACGGCAACGCAGCCGCCGCAGAAGGCGATGTGGTGAGCCCGCACGTTACCGGCGCCACCATCGACATTGCCAAGAGCGGCCTCGGCCAGCGCGAGATCTACTGGATGCGCAGCCACCTGCTGCCCCTCCAGAATGCAGGCAAGATCGATGTCGAGGAGGAGTTCCAACAGGCCTGTTTCCACATCACCGTGTACAAGACCTATGTGACCCCCGGACCCGTGCACAAGCCACGCCGCCGCACCGACGATGCTCCTCAATCACCCGCACCGGATACCACCCAGACACCATCTTCAGACACACCGCCCACGCCAGTCGGCGTCGCCTCCAGCGGACTCTGACTCTTACCCTGCCGTCACCTGGCCACGAAATCATTGCCCTCCTGATGCGCACAAAGGGTACAATCGCGGGCGAGCGCATTTTCCCTCGGCGCCGCCGCGCAGTCGACCATGCAATGGTTGCCTTTTGTCATGAGCACAGCCGCTGCAGGTTGATCCTTGCGGCAGATGTGCATTCGCACCTGAACCAGTTGTTTGAAAGGCGGAATCATGAGCGATTTGGGAGTCCAACCGGCAGTCGAGACAGCGCCTTACCTCTCTCAGTGGCAGCGCATCATTTGCATTTTTTCCGCGCCGTCAAAGACCTTTGAAGATATCAAGCGTGGCCGCAGAAGCTGGTGGCTGCCGTTCATCCTGATCGTGGCTTTTTCCTATGTCCTGTTTGCCGGTGTCACCATGAAGGTCGGCTGGGCCCAGGTAGCTGAAAACACCATGAAGGCGAGCCCCAAGCAGGCCGAGCAGATTGACCAGTTGCAGCCTGAGCAGCGTGAGCGGGCCATGAAGATGACTGCGACCATCACCGAGGTTTCTGCGGCGTCCGCTCCCGTCTTTGCCATTCTTGGCGGACTTCTGGTTGCGTTGCTGCTGTGGGGCACCATCAACTTCGGCTTCGGCGGCAAGGCAGTCTATGGTGAAGTTCTCGCTGTCTATTTTTACGCAACATTGCCGCTCATTTTGCAACCCCTTCTGGGCGCAATTGCGCTGTTTGCAGGGTTGGCTCCGGAGTCATTCAACATCAGCAATTTTGCCGGCACCAACCTGGCCTATTTCCTGTCCATCGACGAGACTCCCAAGGCGCTCTACGCCCTTTGCATGCAATTCGACATCGTCAACATCTGGTCGTCCATATTGCTGGCGACTGGGATTGCGTGTGTTGCCGGAAAGAAAAACAGCGCTGGCTATATCACGGTCTTTGGGTGGTGGGCGGTGTGGACGCTCATTCGTGTTGCCGGTGGGCTGATTGCGGGGTAGGTGCACCGCTCTGCGGCAAAACAACGAGGGCGCGGACTCGTATGAGGCCGCGCCCTCGTTCTTTCTTGGGTACCAACGCATTCACACACGAAACTGAGAAATCTTCCTACTCCGTCCAACGCCGAATAATCAGCGTGGCATTGATGCCGCCAAAGCCGAAGGAGTTCGACAGCGCAATATCGAAGTTGTGCGCGATCGCCTTGTTGGGCACGTAGTCCAGCTTGCACTCGGGGTCCACATTCTCGAGGTTCGTCGTCGGCGGAAGCTCCTGGTTCAGCAGCGCCAGCACCGTAATGCCTGCCTCCAGTCCGCCCGCGCCGCCCAGCAGGTGTCCGGTCATTGACTTGGTGCCGCTGATCTTGAGCTTATGGCTCAGCGCATGTTCGCCAAACACCAGCTCAATGGCCCGTGATTCGTTGCCATCGCCCGCCGGAGTTGAAGTTGCATGGGCGTTCACATAGCCCACCTCTTCCGGTCGAATCCCCGCGTCTTTCAGGGCTGCCCGCATGCTGCGCTGTGCCCCTGCGCCTTCCGGAGCGATGCCCGTCATGTGGTGGGCGTCGGCGCTCATCCCGTAGCCGATCACCTCGGCCAGAATCTTGGCGCCCCGCTGGCGCGCGAACTCCAACTCTTCAAGAATCAGGATCCCGGCCCCTTCGCCGATCACAAATCCGTCGCGGTCCTTGTCGAACGGGCGGCTGGCGCGCGTCGGTTCGTCGTTGCGGGTTGAGAGAGCGCGCATCGCTGCAAAACCGCCCACTGACAAGGCGGTCACCGATGCTTCTGCGCCGCCCGCGATCATTGCGTCCGCGTCGCCGTGCAGAATCATGCGTACCGAGTCGCCAATGGAGTTGGCGCTGGTGGCGCACGCCGTCGCCGTGGCGGAGATTGGCCCCTGCGCCCCGTAACGGATGCTGATTTGCCCGGCGGCCATGTTCACAATGACCGCCGGAATAAAGAATGGAGAAATCTTGCGCGGACCGCCCGCCAGCAGGTTCGAGTGTTCGCGCTCGATAATTTCAAAGCCGCCGATGCCTGAGCCGATAAAGACGCCCACCCGTTCGGCATTGTCCGGCGTAATCTTCAGGCCAGACTGGGCCATCGCTTCCTGGGTGGCGGCAAAGGCAAAGTGGATGAAGCGCCCCATCTTGCGCGCTTCTTTCTTTTCCACAAAATTCAGCGGGTCAAAGTTCTTGACCTCGGCGGCAAAAGTGACGGGGAATCCAGTTGTGTCGAAGCCCTGAATCGGAGCCATGCCGCTGGCCCCGGCCAGCAGCTGCCGCCACACCTCGGGAGCGGTGTTACCCACACCGCACACCAGCCCAAGGCCGGTGAT
>CAYNGB010000072.1:0-14955 GCA_964396795.1 uncultured Occallatibacter sp.
TCGCGTTTACTCGGACGGCGCTCCGGCAAGGGCGCGAATTCCTGCATTGCCTTGCGTTCTGCGGCCACCTTCAGACGCAACTCCCGGCTGGCCTCGCTCTCGCGATACAGAGTCTGCGCCACTGCGGCAGGGCCGCGCATCTCGCTCAACTGCAAAACCTCAATTTGAAACTCGCCGCCCTCGTTCTTCACGCTGAGCCTGTCGCCCACACGCACCTCACGTGCGGGCTTGGCCTCCACTTCGCCGCAGTGAATGCGGCCCAGATCGCAGGCCTTGGCTGCCAGCGCCCGCGTCTTGAAGAACCTCGCAGCCCAAAGCCATTTGTCCATGCGCACGCCGTTCATGGCTCTATTTTCCCCTATCAGAACTGTCTTGTGCCCGCGTCAGGAAGAGGAATCCAGATTCATCACGCAGTGATAGTTATATTTGCTAACATGCTCTTCTGACCCCCAGGTCACATTCCCCAATAAAAGGAAGTGTCAGTGAGCCCTGTAAGCACACTCATCATCTTTGGCGAGCCCATCGAGATTCTTGTTTCCGGCGAGATGACCGGCGGTCGCTCCACCACTCTTCTCCAAACCTCGCCTCCGGGCGGTGGCCCGCCGCCCCATAGGCATCGGAATGAAGACGAGACGTTTTTCGTCCTCGAGGGCGACTACGAATTTCTTGCCAACGGTGCCTGGAGCAAGGCGGGCCCCGGCCAGGCCGTGCAGGGGATGCGCGGCTCGTTCCACACCTTCCGCAACGCAGGAACTACGCTGGGCAAGATGCTGATTTTCGTAGCTCCTGCAGGGTTGGAAAAGTATTTTGACGAGATTGCTCCGCTGTCGGTGCCCGGCGACATGGACAAAATTCTCGCCATCTCAGAGAGATTCGGAATCTCGTTCCAACAATGACGCGTGGGGATTTCTGGGAGGGCGCACGACCGTGCGCCCCAGCCTCTTAATTGGCCAGCACAGCCCTGTACCGGACCTTATTCTTCTTTACCTTTTCGATGGCTTCGTTGGCCTTGGCCATCGGGAAACGCTCGGTCTGCGCCTTCACTCCATGGCGCGCGGCCACGTCGATCATCTCCCTCAGGCGGTGCGGGCTGCCGATGGGACTGCCGGTAATCGAGCGGATGCCGCTGATCAGCGGAAAGGCGTGGACCGTGACTGGCGAAGGCGGAACGCCCACGAAGCACAGCGTTCCTGTGGGCCGCAGTGCCTGTAGGTAGACACCCCAGTCCTGGTCGGCGCTTACGGTGCTCAAAATGAAATCCAGCGAACCGGCCACTTCCTTCATGGCCTTCGACTCACGGGTATTTACGAAGTTGTGCGCGCCCAGTTCCCGCGCTTCTTCTTCCTTGGCCGCGGAGGATGAGAAGGCCGTAACCTCGGCGCCGAACACGCGCGCAAACTGGATCGCCAGGTGACCCAGGCCGCCAATGCCCGCAACGCCTACCCGTGACGATGGGTTGACGCCGTGGATGCGCAGCGGGTTATAAACCGTGATGCCGCCGCACAGCAGCGGCGCCGCCTGCTCGCTCGGCAAAGCTTCCGGAATGGGAATCACAAAGCGGGCGTTGGCGCGCACGCGGTCGGCATAACCGCCGTGGCGATGCACACAGGTAGCCTCCAGCAGGGGGCAAAGATTCTCCATCCCCTGGGTGCACCATTCACACTCGCCGCACGAATTCGATTGCCAGCCCAGGCCGACGCGTTGGCCCACCTCAAGTGAGCGCACTGAGGAGCCCACCGCCTTCACCGTTCCGATAATTTCGTGCCCAGGTATGAACGGATACTGGCTCATGCCCCAGTCATTTGAAATCAAGTGGATGTCGCTGTGACAGATTCCGCAGTGGGAAATGCCGATTTCGACTTCCTGCAAGCCCAGCTCTCCCGGGTCATAGCGAAAAGGCAAAAGCTCGGCACCCGCCGCGTGAGCTGCAAGTCCTTGTATGAGACTCATGATCGTTCCGCAGTCCTCAATTTGGGGGGCCAGTTATAGAGGCCGGCATAGCTAGAGTCGCTCCGGCCCGAAATGTGACGGTAGGTAATCTCCCCGCCCCTCTAGTTTAATCCGCCGCCCTGTTCAATGCGCAGACTAAGAATCTGGAAACCGGTCAGTACGCCGTTGGCAGGTGCCTCGCCTGCCACAATGGCTGACTCGCCATTCAAGTTCACATCCTGCGGGGTGCGCAGCGGCTCCAGGGCATTCGCCACTGAAAGCGGCAGACTCGAAAGGGTTTGTCCTGCCATCTCCGCCTGCGCCTCCGGGGCAAGAATGCTCACATACACACGGTTGCCCGGGTGCAGCCGGCGAGCCTGCGCCAGCGTCGTCTCCAGGTCAACTGGGCGGCCGGACTGCCGTGGCTGGTCCAGAGCCCGGTCCAGCGTGCCAGCATCCGAGACAAGCACGCGCAGGTTTCCAACTCCCAAACGTGCCGGAAGAACGATGGGAATTCGCACGTTACGCGCCGCCTGGTGCCAGGGAAGCAGTGTCGCTTCCACCACCACTGTGTCGCCGGCGTGGACAATGTCGCCGGAGACAATCCGGGCCGACTCCATCTGCACCTCCAGGCGACGTGGTATGGCCTGGACTTCAAGATCGACGGCCCGCATTGCGCCCTGGCGCGTTCCATTCGAGTAGAGCCGTGTAAACAGCTCGCCAGTCTGTATCGCAGCGGTCATCGCTGCGGATACATCCCCGGCCGGCGCCCACAAATTGAGCGGTAGCGGGGGATATCCCTCCAGGTCGATGGCGCCGGTAAGGTGGTAGCTGGTCTCCGCGGTGCTTTCATTTGACTCGAGTAGCGCGTCATACAGCGCCACGGTCACTGCCTGCGGAGTGAGAGACGCAAGGTCCAGCACGTCGATGTTGAGTTTTCTTTCGCTTTCCCCCGAGCGAACTGTAATATGCACTGGAATCATGCGGGCTTTTTCACCCAGAACGCCGCGCACCGCCGCATCCCGATCCTCGGTAAAGGCGCCAATCGTTTCACCGGTATTCACGATCTTGAAGGCGTTGAGCGGCGATGCCAGTGTAGCCACCACCTCTGCGGTGGTCATGGGAAGCGAAATCGGTCCGGCCTGCAGGATCGGATGACCGCAGGCCAGCAGTTGTTTCGGATCAATGTAGGTCACTGTGCAGGTAGCCGAGATCTCCAGGTCTCCCCTAATCAGCTGCGCGCTCACCGCCGAGCCGGGGATTGTACTGGCTAGAGCGGCAGTCGAGATTTCAGTGCCTTCGAGAGAGGAACCGCTGCCGCCTGCCGCTACCATCTCCAGCCCGGTTCCAGCCATCTGTTGTTGCCACAGGCGCACGGCTTCAGGTCGGAAGCCACTCATTACCAGCGGCGTTTCCATCTGCTGAAAGTTCATGCCGCCCGCGGTGTGGGAGTCGCTGTCCTCTGTCACGAATGTCGCGCCGGGCACCGGCGATGTGCTGATGGGCAGGTTCCGCACCTCCAGCATTTGCTCAATGGGTGTGATCCCGGCAATAGGGTCCTTGCTGAACTGGCCGATACGGAACGAAAGCGAGCCCAGCAGTTTATCGCCAATGTAGACCGGACTGCCGCTCATGCCGGCCACCACTCCGGTATATTCCGGTTTGGTGCCGTGGAGTTGGGCCAGGATCATGTCGTGGCCTGGACCCCGCGCCCCGCGCAAGACGCCCAGAATCTCCACTTGCATGGACTCCGGCTTGGTACCCGTAAAGACTGTCCAGGCCGTCCCGATCAAGCCCCTATGCACTTGGCTCAGGGGAAAGAATCCTCCGCTGGAGGGTGGTGGACCAGCGGAACTGGCGTTCTGGGCCGGCAGCACGCGCAACGGACCCATCCACATCAGCCCCAATGCCAACGCGCTTGCGCAATGCGAGATTCCCTTGAAGCACATTTTCACGTCTATAAGGGTACAACCTACGGTGACGCCGGTTGTCGTTCGCTCAGGGTAATCCCGTATGCTGTTGAACACAGAGGTCGCCATGTCTACTTTGTGCCTGTCCGTTTTCTCCTTCCGTCGTCTATCCCTCGGGTTGCTGCTCCTTGCCTGGGGGATATTGACGGCCGCACCACTCGCCTGGGCTCAAAATCAGCCACAGCAACCGACGCCTCCGCCGCAGGACCAGACCGCGCCGGACGCAGGTGGCCCGGGTGCCGACTCGGGGGCTATCGCCTTGCCCAAGAAGAAAGACAAGCCCGATGACGCGCCGCCGCCGGCTCCAGCCGCGCCCAAGATAAAGAATCCCGAGGGGCTAACCAACTACTCGCTGCGCGTGGATGTGCCCGAAGTCACCGTGGATGTGGGCGTTCTGCTTGAGAAAACGGGTCAGTTTGTACCCAACCTGAAGCCCGACAATTTTAAGGTCTACGAAAATGGCGTGGAGCAGAAAGTAGTTGGCTTCAAGCGTGTCGAGGCCCCTATTACAGCCTTGTTGCTCTGCGAGTTTGCTTCAACCAATTACAACTTCATCTACGACATGCGCAATGCGGCCTGGGCCTTCGCTCAGCAGTTGCGGCCCCAGGACTATGTGGCCATGATGACATTCGACATGCGCACCCAGATCGTGACGGACTTTACACAGGACAAGCGCCAGCTCTACAACGCCATCAACTCGCTGATTATCCCCGGCTTCAGCGAGCGTAATCTGTTCGACGCGCTCTACGAAGCGGAAGACCGGATCAGCCGCATTGAGGGGCGCAAATATATCATTCTCATCGCTTCTGGGCGCGATACTTTTTCCAAGATCACCTTCGACAAGATTTTGCAGAAGGTGAAGTCCACGCCTGACGTCACCATCTTCACCGTTTCCACCGGGGGTGCGCTACGCGCCATGACCGAAGGTCGCGGCGGAATGAGCGCCTCGATGCGCGACATGGATTATTTGCAGGGCGACAATGAGATGAAAAACTTTGCCGCATCCACGGGCGGCATGAGCTTCTTTCCCCGATTTGCGGGGGAGATGCCAGACATCTTCGGGTCGATCAATTCTGCAATCCGATCCAAGTATCAGCTGGTCTATCACCCCACGGACGCCAAGCAGGACGGCACGTATAGAAAGCTGCGCGTAGAGCTGGTCGACGAGGAAGGGCACCCGCTGCTCATGGTGGATGAGAAGCACAAAAAGATGAAGTACGACATCATTGCACGGGATGGGTATCGCGCCCGCCAGGAGGTGGAGTAGCGGGCGGCATTGAGAGATGCGGACGATCGGCAGATTAATGACCTGCCGATCGCCTCGGTGATAGGCGCGGGCTTGCACCCTGACGCCTTCAACTACAACGAACTACTTAAACTGGTTGATGATGTCCAGAACGTAGTAACCAACCACGAACAGCGACGCAAGCCCAACCAGCCACAACGATGCTTTTCTCACCGGCTCCAGCTTGTTTACCTTGGCCATAATCGCGGCCTGTTCTGCCTTTACATGGTCGAAGGCATCGTCGAGGACAATCTGGTCGTCTTCGTCGCGGCTTAGTCTGCCGGTGTAAATCTTGAGGATGATCATCAAGACCACCAGCAGTCCCCAAACCGACCACATGATCGGAACAATTCCCGTCATTCTGCACCTCCCTGGAATTTTCTGGTCCCCAATCCCGGTGGCGATGAGCAGCTCCAGCGCACGCCTGGGTTGAAGGGCCTTACGGGTGATCATCATAGCCCCGAATGGAGATGGAAGTCGTGACAAAAATCACAGCCATTCGTGCGGTGAGATCGAGCCGCTCTTTGGCCCAGGGAAGTCGCCGCGTCGCTCCCATAAATGCAACGGGGAGAGACTGAAAGGGGATGCGACTTTCCGGCGGCAGGTTGCATCCAATGAGATGAACGCGGTCACGGGGCCTTGAATCTCCGCTCACCGGGCGGTAAAGTAACCTGTAACAGCACGTATTTCATGATTTGGGAGAAACCATGGCAACAGCAACCGCCGCACCCACGCAGGAAACCGAAAAGAAGGCTCCTCTAACCCTGACCCCCCAAGCAATCGCTAAGGTGCGTGAGATCATGGCCACCCAGGACCCTCTTCCCGCAGGGCTCCGCATTGGTGTAGTAGGCGGCGGCTGTTCGGGCTTTCAGTATTCGATGGCCTTCGAGAACCAGAGTGGGATGATGGACAAGGTTTTCAGCTTCGACGACCTAAAGGTCTTTGTCGACGCCACCTCGCTGATGTATCTCAACGGCTGCATCGTGGACTACGTTGAAACCCTGGAAGCAGCAGGCTTCAAGTTTGACAATCCGCAGGTCAAGTCGACCTGTGGCTGTGGCTCCTCTTTCAGCGTCTAACCAGCGGCAAGAAGATTAAGAACACAGAAACACTACCAAGCCCTGCGCGTTCCTGTGCTGGGCTTGGTTGCGTTTGCGGGGCATATTTTCACGCCCCCGGGTCGGTGGTGCTATTGCTGCGGAGTCGTGGGGTTGGGGGCGGAGGGGCTTCCGAAGGTCGAACCACCGAAGTTCGAGCCGCTGGAACCGGACCCTCCGAAACTCGAACTCCCGATGGGGCTCGATGTGCTGCTGGCGGGCTGGCCGATGTTTCCCGTATTTCCGCCCTGCATCATCCGGTCGGCAATTGGATCGTACACAAATTCCCACTCGTTGTAGTGGTTCTTTTTCTTGTAGACCAGGATGGACTGCTTGGCGCCAGCGGGCGAGAAGCCGATGATTCCAGCTCCGCCAAAGGTCTGGCCTCCGCCGCTCTGCCCACCAATGGTGCTGGAGCCAAACGCGCTCCCGCCTGTGGTGGGATTGCCGTTCGCGTCTGTACCGCCCGTCGTGCTGCCTGAACTGCTGCCGGTTGTGCCCGTGTTGGTGGAGATATCTCCTGGGCTGCTGGCGCCGAACGGCGAACTGCTGCCCGGTGACGAACCAAATGTGTTGCCCGAGGACGAGCCAAAGGCGCCGCTGGGCGACGAGGTCAGTCCACTACTACCCAGAGTCGCCCCCGCGCCGCCCGTCATGCTGTTTCCGCCGCTGGGGCCAATTCCAGCAATCGCTGAGCCACTCATTGCCTGCCCAAAGAAGCCCATGGACATGGGCGCCTTGTTCTGCCCGTACAGGACAGGCTTCCAATCATCCTTGCCGGTCATCGGGTCAATGTACTTCTTGCGCAGGAAGCGAATCTCGCCAGTCTTCACCAGCGCGTCCACGTTGGGCGGATACGCACCGAATTTCTTGTAGTAGAGCTGAATAGCACGGATGTACTGCTTGCCGCGATGCATGGTCTCGACCTCGCGGTCGCGCTGCAAGTCCGCTCTCACCCTGGGCAGGGCTACGGCAAGGCTGAGGATGAGAATCACCAGTATGAACATGACCGCAACAAGGATGTAGCCCTCCTCGGCGGGGCAGCGCATGCGGCGGATTGTTGTGGACTGGATCATGATGTCGAGTCTGTTTGCAGCCTGTGGCCCTGGTTCCTCTCCCGGAGGTTCATCAATTCAGTGAGAGCGGCAGCGTTTGCGTGTTGTTGTAACTCAAATCGGTAACCTGCACGCTACCCGGCATAATGGTGACCACCTTGTAACGGTGATCGACAACTTCGCCCGGCCGCGCCATGAAAATGTCGTCCCCGTGCACCAGGAACGCCTTGAGCGACTTGTCTCCCCCCTGGCTGTAGCCAAAGTACTTCAGGTCGATGGCGGGCGGTCGCGGCGGTCCGGCAGGCGCCGCAGTCACTGCCGCCTGATTGGCCCGCGCACTCTTCACAGGGGTCTCGATCGCCACCGGCGCGGAATCGATCGAGAAGATGTTTCGCCCTGTACCCGCGTATTCCACCTGCTCGCTCTGCGCAAGTTTCTCAAAGTGCAGCGAGGGATCAAGCCCAGCATTGGTCAGTTTCTCCGCATCCGGCCCCGCGGACGTGGTTGATCCTGATCCAGCCTGCGCTGGACGGTTAGCGGTGGCTGGTCCAGCCGGCTGACTTGCAGTTTTCGGTGTAACTGCCCTAGGTGCGGTCGAGGGGCCGGCAAACTGCTCGTAGAGCTCCCATCCGCCAATGCCCACAATCACCACAAACAGTGCGACTAGCAGGTAAACCTGGCGCTTGTTTTCTGCCCCCAGTGGGATGGCCATCGCTACTCGCCCTCCTTGCTCGGCGAGCTCGGCTCGTCCTGGGCCTGTGGCTGCCCGGTCTGAACAGCATCGGCAGGCCGCAGCCATGTCGAGACCCGGAGCCGCAAGTTGACCATCCCGCCCTGCTGGCCGGTCAGCGCCATGGCGCGAATTACAAAGAAGAGCCGGTCGCGTTCCAGTCCATTCACAAACCGCATGATCTGCGGATATTCGCCGCTGATCCCGGCGTCCATCGAGATCTCGGTCAGGTCCGTGCCCGGCGCTCCAGGGGCATATTGCAGCCTCGACAGCCTTACTCCGGAGCTCACACTGAGTGCGCCGAGCCGGGTGGCAATGGTTGAATAATTCGCGGGGATGCGCTTGTCGTAGAAGGCCAGCATCTGCCGGTGCGACTCGGCCACGCGCTTATCCAGGCCGCGCAGCGGCTCAGTTTGCATGTCCAGCGCTCTCAGCTCCAGTTGTTTGCTGGCCAGGGCGTCGGTGGAGTGTCCGTTGGTTGCGGCCCAGTCCAATCCCAGGCGCACCGCCAATCCGATCGTGAGCGCCAACAGGATCGCCAGTCCGGCATAGTGCCATGTCAGCGGGGAGCGCAGGGTTTCGCTCCAACGGGAGGGCGTTTGATTGCTCATTGTGGACCTCCGGCAGGCGGCTGCATGGGATATCTGGGCTGCCCGGTATAGGGGACGCGTCGTCCTGCGGCACCAGGGAACGATGGTGGCTGGCCCACCTGCGGCGGTCGAACGGAGTGCGCCGCTGCAGATGGCTTTTCCGCGGCGGCGGGTCTCTCGCGGACAGGCGTGTGGTAGCCGGGCGGGGGCGGGTTGTAGTCGGCAAGGACGTCGAAGTTCACGGGGCTCGAGGCGCTGACCGGCTCCATTCGTTGCTGGGGACCGCCAGTAGATTCGGAGTTTTCGCTCACAATCCGCGGCAACAGGAAGCGCCTGGAGTGCTCCAGATTCGAGACCAGTTCGACGGCTCGATCACGGGGTCCTACCACCCGTAGCCGAAGGGTAATGTGGCCATCCTTGGCGCGGGTGGGCTCAATGGTGGTCACCTGCACTCCGCCGGGCAGAACGGTCTCCAGGTCCTGCATGGCCAGGGTCCAGGAGAAGGCCTTTTCATCGAAGAGCTGATTCAGGTTCCCGGCCTGCGTCAGAATTGCGGCATTGGCGGGCTGACGCATCAGGGCCTGGTAACCCTGTCGCTCTGCCGTAATGCGCCCAATCTGGCCGTCCAGCGAGTGGTCGCGGGCGCGGGCCTCTTCGGCCTGCTGATGAAGAGCGCGCAAACCCAGTCCGAACAAGATCGACGCCAGCGCCAGCACTACCATGGCGATGCGCACACGTTTCAGTGCCGGTCCCAGGTCGGCAAACGGGCGAGAGGCGAGATTGATAGTAATCCGCATGGTTCTAACTTGCCCCCGCAAGTGCGCCTGCAACTCCGGCCAGGCTCAGATTGCCTAGCGCCGTGGCCGCGCCGGTTTCAGGACGCGGCGCCAATTCCACCACCGTCAACTCCGGGTCCTTGATCCAGCGGGCAAAGTCGTCTGCCGCGCCGTTCCCCGCGTAACGCAGTTGTCGGGGACGGGTAATCAGCTTGTCCTCAAAGTAGGCCTGTGCTACGGCGATGCCGCGCTGCACTTCAGACAGGCGTTGCTTCGGGTCCTCAGGTAATTCCAACGTGCGGTAAAGCAGCAAATCCTCATGCCGGGTAATGGATGTGGTGAGCGACACACTTGTGAGGCAGGCCGCCAGCACCGCCTCCTGCGTGTCGACTGCGGCCAGCGCCGCCAGGGCCGACGGCAGCAGCGCTCCGGGCTCAAACCCTGCAGCCCGCACCGCAGCCTCGTACTCGGCCCGGATCGGCCCCGGAACAACCGCCGCCAGCACCCTGCATTCGGTTTTGTTCTCTGACAGCACCTGGTAGCTGATCCCCGCGTGCTCCACGTCGAAGGGAACCATCTTCCGTAGCCGAAAGCGCAGCACAGAAATCGCCTCGGCAGCTTTGCCGGGCAGAGAATCGAAGTCCAGCACAAAGACGCGCACAGACGTATCCGGAAGCACCAGCGTGACCGAGCGTGTGCGCGGCGAAACCTGGTCAAGCGCAGTGCGGATCGCTGCCGCCACCGCTTCCGGCGCGTGCAAATTGGCCTCGTTGATTCCGGGGGTGACGGCGCCGGCCGGCAGCGGGGCAAATGCAAAGGTAGGCCGCTGGCCTTTACCGGCCAGGGACCCAGCCAATACCCCCTCCGGCGCAATCTCCACCGCCGCCGGAGGGCGGCCGCCATGCTGGATGCCCGATTTGGCCTTGCTCAGAATCGAATCCACTAGCGCGACGCCTCGATAAACGTAACCTTGTTGATTTCTTTCAATGTGGTCAAGCCGCGGCGCACTCGGTCAATCGCCGATTCGCGCAGAAACGTCATGCCTTCTTTTTGCGCCAGCTTGCGTACTTCGGAAGTCGGCTTCTTTTCCAGAATCACTTCGCGGATGGGGTCGGTCAAGTCCAGCAACTCGTGGATGGCAGTGCGTCCGCGATAGCCGGTGCCCCCGCATTCGATGCAACCGGCGCCCTCGCGAAATCCGAACCCGTGCCATTCGGCTGGATCCATGCCGCTGGCTTTCAGCAGGTCGTCCGGGTAGGTCACGGTCTGGGCGCAATGCTCGCAAATGGTGCGCACCAGCCGCTGCGCAAGGATGCAGTTGAGCGCGGAAACAAAGTTGTAGGCCTCCACGCCCATGTTCAGGAAGCGCCCCAGCACATCCACCACGTTGTTGGCGTGCACGGTGGTAAACACCAGGTGCCCGGTGAGCGCGGAGTTGATTGCAATCTGCGCCGTCTCCTGATCGCGAATTTCGCCCACCAGAATCTTGTCCGGGTCATGCCGCAAAATCGACCGCAGCCCTCTCGCGAACGTCAACCCCTTTTTCTCGTTCACCGGAATCTGGGTGATGCCGCGAATCTGGTACTCCACCGGGTCCTCGATGGTGATGATCTTGTCTTCGTCGCTCTTGATCTCATTCAGCGCGGCGTAGAGCGTAGTGGTTTTGCCCGAGCCGGTGGGACCGGTGACCAGCACCATGCCGTAGGGCTCACGAATGTAGCGGCGGAAACGCCGCAGGTCTTCATCGGCAAAGCCCACCACATCCAGGGTCAGGGTGCGGAACTTCTCGCTCATCGACTCTTTGTCGAGCACGCGCAGTACGGCGTTCTCTCCATGCACGGTGGGCATGATGGAGACACGAAAGTCGATCAGCCGGCCCTTGTAGCGAACACGGAAGCGTCCGTCCTGGGGCACGCGGCGCTCGGCAATGTCCAGTTCGCTCATGATCTTGATGCGGCTCAGAATGGTGGAGTGATGTTCGCGCGCAATCGGCGCCATGGCCGCCTGCAGCACGCCGTCAATGCGGTACTTGACCACCACCGAGTCGTCCATCGTCTCGATGTGAATATCGGAGGCACGCCGCTCCAGCGCGGTAAAAATCGTGGTGTCCACCAGCCGGATAATGGGGCTGATGTCCTCTTCGCTGGTCAGCTTCTCGATGGAGATGCTTTCATCTTGGTTATCATCGCCCGTGAGTACGTCGAAGGTGAGTCCTTCGCTGGCTTCATCCAGCACGCGCTGCGACTGCTCGGTCTTCTTCAGCAGGTCGGTAATCTGCGAAAGCGTGGCCACCCGCGCTATGATGCGATGCCCCAGCAGTCCCGCAATCTCATCCAGGATCATCAACTGCGAGGGGTCGCTGACGGCGATCACGAGCGCATCGTCCTGCTGCTCGATGGGGACGAAGTTGTAGCGGAACATCAGCTCCACAGGCACAGTGCGCAGCAGGTCGTGCTGCATCTTGAAGTGCTTCAGGTCCACAAAGTCCGCGCGATAGCGCCGCGCCAACGCCTCGGCTTGAACCCGCTCGTCCTGGCTACCGGGAAGTGGCGCATTGGGAACGGAAAGAAGTGTAGAGTCTGCCATGGTGAATTACCCCTGACCTCCGGCGGTCTGCCCCAGCGAGAAGATAGGCAGGTAAAGCGAGATGAGGATGAAGGCCACCACGATGCCCATGAAGATCAAGATGGCGGGTTCAACCAGGTTCAGTGCGGCGGTCAGGGCTGTGGCCACGTCCTCTTCAAAGAACTCGGCCACTGAATTGAGCATCTGCGGCAGCGCGCCGGTTTGCTCGCCTACGGTGATCATTTCTGCAGCCAGGTCAGGAAACACCCCGGTATTGTCGAGAGACTCGGCCAGGCTCTTGCCTTCGCGCACGGTTCCGATTGACGACAGCACGGCCCTCGAAACTCTCCGTGATGAAATGGAGCGAGCGGCCGTTTCGAGAGACGGTATCAGTGGCAAGCCGCCCGTCAGCAGCGTGGAAAGGGTGCGCGAGAACAGCGCTACCTGATACTTGAGCCAGATCTTGCCGAAAACGGGAAGCTTGATGCGGAACGTATCAATAAAGTCTCGTCCCCGCTCGGTGATGGAGAAGCGGAAGAAGCCGCCGCCGGCAGCCAGGATCACCAGTAAAATCCATACGATGTTGTGCTGCGTCCACTTACCGAAGGTGAGCAGAGCAATGGTCATGGCAGGAAGTTGCGAGCCCATCTGGTCATACAACTCGGCAAACTGCGGCACCACAACCGTGAACATGAAGATCAGCAGGCCCGTTACCAGGGTCAGCAGAACGCAGGGGTAGATGAGCGAGGCCACCAGCTTCTTGCGGAAGGTAAGCGAGACACGCTGGAAGCTCACATAGCGTTCCAGCACTTCTTGCAGGTTGCCTGAGCGTTCGCCAGCCAGCAGCGTAGTGGTGTAGATAATCGGAAAGCCGCTCTGCGCCTCGAAAGCGGAGGAAAGTGCTTCGCCGGTTTTTACGCGGGCCGCAACGTCATTCAACTGGCCCGCAAAGTGGGCCTGCTTCTGGTTCTTGGCCAGCATCTGCAGCGAACCAAGGATGGGCAGCCCGGCGCGAATCAGGGTAAGAAACTGCTGGTTGAAGATGAGGAACGGCTCCAGCTTGACCTTGCGCCGCCGCATCCCCGTGATGCCGCCGCGAGCGCGCACAGAGAAGACGTGGTAGCCGGCATGGGAAAAGCGCGCGCGCAGCTCTTCGGCGGTAGCCGCCGTCTGCACCTGCTCCTGCACGCGGCCGCGCTCATCGGCCAACTTGATTACGAACTCTGCCATAGGTCTGCTGACCCGGCGGGCACTTCCGGCGCCACCGGTTTTCCTCTAGATCGCAACCTTCCACAAGGGTAACAGTCTCACCGGCCCGATAGACGCAGAATTGTACCCAAGCGCTCGTTGGCTCAATTGCATAAGCCCGCCACGCCACAATCGGAATCGCCTTCCGCCCATGTATCCTGATTGCGTCCCCTTTGATGAGTGAACGAGGTTGGAATCTCGATTGAATCACGCGATACATTGGGCGATGGCGGGCAGCCGGGTTCAGGCCAAGCACAAGAATGCCCTCCGCAACCACTGGCGCCTCACCGCTGCCGGAGCGGTGCTGCTGGCCGTGGCCGCAGTCACCGTCTCGCTCGCCGGATTTCACGGCGCCCATCGCGCCGCCGTTGCACCTTATCCTCATGATCTGGCGCAGGTCAGCTTTGCCGTCGCCGGCGACGTGATTCCCCATGAAGCGGTGCGCGCCGCGGCTGCCGCCGCCGGACAAGACAGCCAGGGGTGGGCCTCGCTCCTGAGCGACGTGAGCGACGTCTTTCATGGCGCGGACTTCGGCTTTGTAAACCTTGAGACCCCCGTTGCCCCCGCCCACTCGCACGGTTCGAAACCCTTCATGTTCGACGCACCGATCGCCTTGCTGGAGGGGCTCAAAGCCGACGGCATCAAGATTGTTTCCTTCGCCAACAACCACGTTATGGACCAGGGGTGGCCCGGATTCGCGGAGACCCGCGACCACCTCCGTGAGCAGGGCCTTCTCTTCGTGGGCTCGGGAGACACGGCCGCGCAGGCCTGGCAGCCGGTGATTGTCGAGTCCAACGGCATCAAGGTGGGCTGGCTGGGCATGACGCGCTGGCTTAACGGCAACCGCAACCCTGACAAAGATGACCAGCCCCACGTGAACTTCTTCCCCTATCCGGGCGAGTCGGGCGGCGCTCCGGGAATGGATGAGGCCGGCGTGATCGGGGCCGTGAAGCAGGCCCGCGCCCAGTGCGACCTGCTGGTGGTTTCCATTCACTGGGGTACCGAGTACGCGCCTGCGCCAAGGCCAGAAGATGTCGACTTGGCGCATAAGATGCTCGATGCAGGAGCCTCGGTGATCGTGGGCCACCATCCCCACGTGTTGCAGCCTGTCGAGACGTACCGTACCACCGACGGCCGCGACGCAGTCATCTTCTATTCGCTGGGAAATTTCCTGTCGAATCAGTCGCGCAACTATGTGGATGGCCTGATGCCCGACAAGGACGGCGATCCTCGCGATTCGATGATTGGGCTCTTCTCTGCCGTGCGCAAAGATTATGGCCCGGCGGGTGTGCGGGTCGAGCTGGGCCATGTGGCGATCCTGCCCGTATGGGGCGAGAACAACCGCAACGAAGTGGCCAGCGGTCACAGCAAATCCACTATCATCCGCCCGGTCCTGATCGACCGCGAGATTCCGCGGCTCCAGGCCCGGCTGGATGACCTCAACAAGCTCACAACACCGCTCACCGCAGAACAGAAGCAGGAGTTCGTCGAGGTCACAAAGCAGCTCAAGCTGCTGGATGATCGGCGAGGACAACTACTTGCGCGCACCGGCGACGAGTACGTGACCGAGCCCCCGAAGCTTGCGCCGAAGCCCTGAGCAAGGTTGAGGGTTCAGGTTTCCCAGGTTGGAGAACCGCCCAGGAGACGTGTAGATCCCTCGTTTTGATGCGAAAAGGTGGTGTTTTTTGCTCAAAAATCGACCAAAATCGG
>CAYNGB010000073.1:0-14597 GCA_964396795.1 uncultured Occallatibacter sp.
GTCACCATCCGCACCATCGATCCGCCGTTGCACGAGTTCCTGCCCAAGCGCGAGGATTTGCTCGTTCAGATTGCGCGCCTTGAAGAAACAAAGCCACGCTCGCCCAAGCTCAAGGAGTTGCGCACTCTGCTGGCTCGCGTTGAAGAGTTGCACGAGCAGAATCCGATGCTCGGTCTGCGCGGATGCCGGCTGGGTATCACCTTCCCTGAGATCACCGAGATGCAGGCGAGGGCCATCCTCGAGGCTGCGGTCGTGGTCAAGCTCAAGGGCGGCGATCCGCATCCCGAGATCATGATCCCGCTCATCGGCTCTGTCGAAGAGATGCGCAACCAGACCGCCATCATCCGCCGCATTGCCGCTGAAGTATTCGAGGAGAAGGGTACGACCGTCGACTACAAGGTGGGCACCATGATCGAGCTGCCGCGTGCGGCCCTCACCGCTGACCAGATCGCCGAAGAGGCTGAGTTCTTCAGCTTCGGCACCAACGATCTGACCCAGACCACTTTCGGCATCTCCCGCGACGACATCAACAACTTCCTGCCGGCCTATATCAAGTACGGCATCTTCAAGAACGACCCCTTCGCTACCCTTGACCAGGCTGGCGTGGGACAACTCGTGAAGATGGCGACGGCCAAGGGACGCAACACCCGGCCTACCCTCAAGGTGGGAATCTGCGGCGAGCATGGCGGCGATCCTGAGTCCGTCAAGTTCTGCCACAGGATCGGGCTCAACTATGTCTCCTGCTCGCCCTTCCGGTTGTTGACCGCAAGGCTCGCCGCTGCGCAGGCAGCTCTCGAAGAAAACCAGACCGCCGGAAACATTCACACCACCAGTTAGCCGTCTGGGTAGGCAAGAACCTCAAGGGCGCGGCCGATTGGCTGCGCCCTTGCTGTATTCAGTCCCGGCATTGGCCCTTCCGCTCGTACACTAAACTGGCGAAGGGAGCGGCGCCCATGCCCACGGCCATCGAGTTTCGATATCTCTCCGTTGCCACCGCGCAAGGGCGGCTTCTGCTCGATCGTGTTTCGCTCACTGTTGAACAAGGTACTACCACCGCCATCATCGGCCGCAGCGGCTCAGGCAAAACCACTCTCCTGCGCACCGTGAATCGCATGGTTGAACCCACCGGCGGCGAAGTGCTGGTCAACGGCGCAAATACGCGCACCACCAATCTCATCGCCTTGCGCCGCAGCATCGGCTACGTGATCCAGGAGACCGGCCTCTTCCCTCATTTCAACGTCGAACGCAATGTTGGTTTAATGCTCGAAGTCGAAGGCCAGTCGCGCCCCCAGCGAACAAGCCGTAGCCATCAGTTGCTCACCACCGTAGGCCTGGACCCCGTCCTCTTCGCCGCTCGCTATCCCCACCAACTCTCCGGGGGTCAGCGCCAGCGCGTCGGCCTCGCCCGCGCCTTGGCTGCCGAGCCGGGCATTCTGCTCATGGATGAGCCTTTTGGCGCTCTCGATCCGCTCACCCGTGCCGAGATGCAGGACATGCTTCTCGACCTCCTCGCCCGCCTCCAGAAGACCGTCCTGCTCGTCACCCACGATCTCGATGAAGCTCTCTATCTTGCCCACCGCATCGTGTTTCTCAGCGAAGGCAAACTTGTCGCCAGTCTCACCCCGGCCGAAGTCCTGGCCTCGCTTCAGCCTGAGATTCAGTCCTATGTCCGCGCCTTTCACCGCGCCGATGCGCGATCCATCCCGGCGAGGCCGCTATGAACACCGGCTTCCTGACGCAATATGGCACCGAAATCGCCACTCTCACCCTGGAGCATCTATGGCTCACTGGGGCGGCCATGCTCTTCGCCGCCACCATCGCCATTCCCGTTGGCATCGCTCTCACGCGCTCGCCACGCTGGGCTCGGCCGATAATCGCCGTGGCCAACATCCTGCAGACCATTCCCTCCCTGGCCATGTTCGGCTTTCTTCTCCCACTCCCCTGGCTTGGAGATCGTGCCGCGCGCATTGCCATCGTCGCCCTCACGGCCTATGCGCTGCTCCCCATCCTGCGTAACACGTATGCCGGAATCCGTGCCATCGACCCTGCAGTCATTGAGGTTGCGTCTGCCCTCGGCCTCACCGATCGCCAGCGCCTCTTCAAGGTCGAATTGCCTCTGGCCGCTTCCTTCATCCTCGCTGGCCTCCGAACCGCAACCGTGACCTGTGTCGGAATCGCCACCATTGCCGCTGCTGTCGGTGCCGGCGGGCTAGGTGAACTCATCTTCCGTGGTGTCGCTTCTGTCGACAATCGCCTCGTCCTCGCCGGAGCCATCCCTGCCGCCCTGCTTGCCCTGACCGCCGATGCCGGGCTCGGTTTGCTCGAACATCGCTTTCGGATTCCGACGCAATGATGCGTGCCTCCATCACCGCAGCCGGCCTCCTGCTCACCGCATCGCTCGGATTTCTGCTCGTCGCGTGCTCCCCGCCGCGCCCCGATCACCCCGTCATCGGAGCCAAGAACTTCACTGAGCAAGTGGTCCTCGGCGAACTTTTGGCGCAGGAAATCGAAGCCAAATCCAATCTCAAGGTTGAGCGCCGCTTCTACCTTGCCGGCACTTACATCTGCCAGCAGGCTCTGGTCTCCAACCGCATCGACGCTTACGTGGAATACACCGGCACGGCGCTCACCGCCGTCCTTCGTCAGCCGGTCGATCGCGATCCCCAATCCGTCCTCGCCACCGTCCGCCGCCTCTACGCCGAGCGCTACAACATCACCGTTGCCGAGCCGCTAGGCTTTGAAAACACCTTTGCCATGGTCATTCGCGGCGACGACGCGCGTCGCTTGCATCTGACTACTCTCAGCCAAGCCGCACCATACGCATCGCAATGGCGATTAGGGGTAGGCTATGAGTTTGAACAACGCCCTGACGGGCTTGCCGGACTCAGCGCCGCCTACGGGCTCAAGTTCCGTGTTTCGCCGCGCACCATGGACCTGGGCCTGCTCTATCGCGCCCTTAGCGCTCACCAAGTCGACATGATCGCCGCCAACTCCACCGATGGCCCCATCCAGGCTCTCGGCCTTACCGCCCTTGAGGATGACAGGCACTACTTCCCGCCGTATCAGGCAGTGCCGCTGGTGCGCAGCGAAGCATTGCAGCGTTGGCCGCAGATCGCGGTCGCCCTTAATGCGCTGGCGGGAAAAATCACTGCCGCTGACATGCGCGCCATGAACGAAGCCGTCGACGGGCAGCATCGCGACCCCGCCCAGGTTGTCCGGGAGTTCCGTCAGCAAAAAGGCCTCTGATCCATCCCTCCGCCCGGCCCGGGGTCAGATTACTTTGACCCTTCCCCACCCGGTGCGTAGTACCCCTCTCGCGTCGCCACCGTCAGGTCGTCCTTGTTGGCCTTGAGTGCAACCTTGTGGAAGCCGCCTTCGTTGTCAACTTTATCCGGGGTGTAGGTCAGCAGATATTGCCCGCGCAGTTCTTCCACGATCTGACCGTAGATCTCTTCCAGATTGTCCTTCTTTTTAGCCTCGAAGAACCGCCCTCCGGTGCGCGTTGCGATTTGTTCCATAATCTTCTTGCCGTCCACCGAGGGCTGGCTCTCGCCCCCTCTGCGCCGGCCACCGCCACCCGGGTAACCACCCCCTCCGCCGGGGTAGCCACCTCCGCCGCCCGGGTAGCCGCCTCCGCCCATGCCGCCACGCCGGCCCATTCCGGGAAAGCCACTATTGTCGCTCCGCTCCTGCTCGCCCTTGAAGTAGATGGTGTACACGCTCACATTTGCTTTATCCGCGGCATCCACCGCGTCGTTCAGCGTATCTTTGCTGCCCCGGTCCACGCCGTCCGAGAAAACCACCAGCGCCTTCCTGCCGTCTTTCGGCTTCATCAGTTCGTCCGATGCCAGGAAAATGGCGTCATAGAGCTGCGTACCACCCCGCCCGGTGCGCGTGCGATCCCTGTCGTCCCCGTTGGTCTCCGGCCCCTGGCTGTCGTTCTGCGAGCGTGAGGTCGGTCCCATCTCGTCCAGCTCATGGTGCAGTTTGTCGCGCGAGTTCGTGAAGTCCTGCAGCAGTTCCACCTCGCGGTCAAAATGCAGCAGAAAGGCCTCGTCTTTTCCCGCAGCCGCGGCGCTCCCTGCTGCCGCCCCAGCCTTGGGATCGTCCGGCAGCATCTGATCCACAAACTTGCCCGCCGACTTGCGCTCCTCTTCCAATGCGCCTGAAACGCTGCGACTGGTGTCCGCCAACAAGCCCAGCCGGAAAGGCAGATTCGTCTCTCGGGCAAAGCTCTTGATCACCTGTGGGCGCCCATCCTCGGTCAGCGTAAAGTCGCTCTTCTGCAGCGTGGTCACCAATGCGCCGTGTTTATCCCGCACCGTCACCGGCAGCAACACCTCGCGGGCTTGCACATGCAGAGTTGCGACCGGCTGGCTGGACGCGGGTTGTTGGCCAAGGCCACCCACGGGCAAAAAGGCAAGGGCCAGCGTTGATGCGGTAAGGCAAAGGATTGAGTCGGTTGGTCTTGTCATGGGTTCAAGCACACTTTCATTACATTAGACGAGCCTGACCCCGGAGTGTTGACCACCTTTCGCCAATCCGCCACCCGTCAGCTACGTTTTGTCCCTTTTTCAAGGTCGCGCTTCAAACACCAGGTTGAAAGGTGTCTCCGCTGCCCGGCGAAACCGGCTAAACCCGGCCGACGTCACCACTGCCCGGATGCGTTCTTCTCCGGCCTGCGCCCCCAGCGCTGCTCCCACCTCCTGGGCCAGTGAGGCCGGCGTGCAAATCATGGTTGACGCAGAGTAGTAAATTCGGCCCACCGGATTGTGATTCTGCTCTGGGTTGTCATGCGCAAACGGTTCCACAATCATCCACGTTCCATCCGGTTTCAGCGTGGACAACACATGCTCCGCCGCTCCAGTCGGATCGCCCATGTCGTGCAGGCAGTCAAAGAACGTGACCAGGTCGTAACCGCTGTTTTTCGGATAGCTCTTCGAACTGGCCACCTCCAGGGTGATCTGGTCCAGCAGGCCTTCCCGGCCGGCCACGTGGCGTGCGTACTCAATGGAACCGCTGTGATAGTCGAAGCCGTAGAAGTGCGACTTCGCAAACGCCCGCGCCATCAGGATCGTTGAGGAGCCGTGGCCGCATCCCACGTCCGCCACCGAGGCGCCCGCCTTCAACTTGGCTTCCACCCCATCCAGCGCCGGAATCCACGCGCTCAGCAGGTTGTTCTCGTAGTTCGGCCGGAAGAAGCGCTCCGTGCCAAAGAAGAGATTGGCGTCGTGTTCGTGCCAGCCCACGCCCTCGCCCGTCCTGAAGGCCTGCGTAATCTTCGGCTCGTCTTTGAACAACGACGAAATGATGTGAAACGCACCCGGTAGATCCTGCACCGTGAGCGCGAAGGCCTGTTCCGGCGGCAATTCGTAGCGCTTCGTCGCCGCATCATAGCTCACATAGCCGCTTGCTGCGTTGGCATTCAACCATTCACGCACATAGCGCTCGGCGGTATGAGTCTTTGCCGCCAGCTCGCTCGGAGTCATCCAGCCTGCGCCCGCCATCGCTTTGTAGAGACCGAGTTTATCGCCCACCACCACCAGCGTAGCGTGCATCGCGGCGCCCATGTCCACTACGGCCTTCTCCATAAAGGCGCCCAGCTTCACTGCATCGAATTTTGGGGAACTTTCCAAAGTAGCCATCGTTGACCTCCGCTTCCGGTAAAGCTCAGAAGCTTGTGCGCGAGTTTACGCCCCGAAAGCAATACCCTGAAAGCAGATTTTTTGCGGTTCAACGAGGCGCCGGCACGTCTTTTGAGCAAAGCCAAAGCCCGCTGAAATAGCGAGCTTTAGCGGATGCTGACTGGCAGCGCTAACGGGAATCGAACCCGTGTTCTAAGTTTTAGAATCTAGCAGCCTGGATGGTAAAGCTCACACCGAAACCCGTCATTGGGGTTGGCCTATGCGAAATCGCGACATCTCCCTTGAGCCACAAGTGCTATCCGGCCACGTCTTCATCGCTCTAGGTACCGCGACTCTACTTATTCCTATTGGGCGAGGATCATCGAGAGCCCTTGCAGTCTAGGCAGGCTTCTCGCCGCTCATCATGTTGGACCACTCGCCCTCGGCCGAACCAGGCCCGACGCATATCAAATCCCCGCTAACTTGATATGCGTCGCCCCGGGGCATCCGGTAAGACTCGACCAAGTGCCCTCAAACCAACCTCACGGTCGACAATGGCCTTATTGCGAGCCGAACTGACTTCCAGCTATCTCCTGCCTGATTTGGGGAACCTGCCCGGCCTGAAACGCTGGTTGAACAGACTCGGCGACAGCCAACGCTTTTCTGAAGGCATTAAGAGCTTCCGCCTTTTGCCCGTTGGCCTTCAGCGCCTGCCCCAGCATCAGCCACGACTCGGCATTCTCAGGGTCGAGAGCCACAATCGTGCGGCTCTCCGTAAGGGCAAACTGCGGATCCTTGCTGATCTGGTCACTTAACCGAATACGGCGGGTGAGGGCCGAAAGCCGCGGCACCGAGAACTGGCCGTCATAGACCAGAACACCACCGTCGATATTCGCGCTAGGGCGCAGCTTCTGAAAATCGCCATAAGGATTCAGCGGTCCGGGGCCGGTCAAATACCCAGAGAGTTCGTCCGCGCTAATTAGAACCGGGCCGTCGATGACCTCAGGCACAACTTCCGTCGCCGCCGGGTAGTCGAGGTTTGGCAGCGCTTTGCAGGGAACGCCCCAGGCATTGGCCGCTGTTTCGCCTTCCGCGATATACGCAAACCAGCAATGCTCCACCTTGCGCGCCTGTAAATAACGCTTCACCGCAACCAGTTGCTGACCCCAATCCGCATTGGAATCGGTCAGCAGGCGGTGGGTATTGTCCGGTCCGCCCCAGAGGGAGTTCGCATAGGCGATATGACTGGGGAAGGTCGCCAGAGAGGAAACAATGTGCAGGGCAGCCAACACCACCAGGACATAGGCCCACTGACGGCGCTTTCGCACCAGCGTCCAGGCCACGCCGCCTGCCAGTGGCCACAGAAAGGCGTAAACCGGCATGATGTGGCGTACGCCGGTACACAAGTGCGCGTTCATGGCAATCGCCAGGTAGATTGCCGCGGGAATCGCCAGGAACAGAAGTTCTCTCCGCACCCACAAGCGATTCACTGCGACCGCCACCAGCGCCAGAAGCATCAATGCCAGCAGGCCTTCCGTGCACTTGATCAACATAACCACAGGAAAATAGAACCACATGCCATGGGTATAAATCTTGCCCAGAACGAAGCAGTGATAATACTCGGCCACGGAGCTGACATCGACTGCACCGAACAAGTACGACTCGGGCAGAAGCTTCCAATGGGCAAGAGCGGAAACCACGCGCGCCTCTCCTGGGTCGATTTGTTTGAGCATCTCCGTGAGAGCGGGATGCATCTCTGAGCCGGAAGCCCGTGCCTGATAGCGAAATCCGTAGAACGCCCACAGTACAAAGAAAGCGATGAGAACGATACCGGCGAATGCTCCGACCAGCTTGAGCGGCTCTTTCCAAACACGCTTTTCGGTGATGCGCCGTACCGCAAGCCAGCGCACACACTCCGAGACGGCCAGCACCCCAAGCATCAGAAAGACAAGAATGCCGCTATGTTTTGAAGCCCAGGCAAGTCCTGCTGCCAAACCAACCAACGCTAGCCGCAACGGAGAAGGCGCCTTCACATAGCGATAGAACGCATAGATCGATGCCAACAGGAAACATGAGACTCCGACATCGGTTGTGACTAGAGCGCCGTGCGCCAGAAGGTTCGGATCGAAGACCGCCAGTGTCAGAGCTAGAAATCCGGCGCCGGTTCCGAACATCTCTTGCGCCGTTAGAAATATGAGCAACGCCAGCAGCACAGTCAACAATGCGGCGCTCATGCGTGCCCTGAAGAGGATCTTCTCCTTGTCATTGTCTAGGAGCAGGGCGCGTCCCCCTTGGTAGGCGTCCAGTTTGTAGTAGATGTCTCCTGGCGGGGTGACTTTGAGAGGCATATTGAGCAATGGCAGGGTGGCTAACAGCTTGACTAGCGGCGGATGCTCGGGGTTCAATCCGAAATCGAAGTGCGTCCAGGACATATAACCTGAATAGATATGATTGCCTTCATCCACCGACATGGAATGCCCAAGGGCCGTCAACGCCAGTTGTGCATACAGAACCGCCAACAACAAAGCTACAGCTACGGGAACTACCCAGCGTCTCCCGCTGGTTAAGGCTGCGTGCGGCGCAGCAACCGAAGAAGCATTCTCTGAAATCATCGTCATAGCTCTCCTGGTGACATCTCAGGTATGCATCCTGATGTCAGTTTGTGCAGCAGAAGAGACTGAACTTGCGGATACAAGAAATTCTTCGAGAATAATCTACATTCTCAAATGAATAAAATTTCCCCGAGAGAAGTACGCGAATTCTATCAGATTCGACAAACAGTATGGCGCAAAGCATCCGCGGTAAATGACCCTTTGGAACCAGCCGCGATCGACAACGGATAGAACAGTTGCAGCCTTGAAATCGAGCTAGCGGAACCGACGGGACTGTGTGCCATTTTGTGTACCACGAATTCCGGCCAAGAAGGACTAGCAGGGCTTTCAACCAAAAGTAAAGCCCGCCGATTGAGCGGGCCTTCACGAATCTGTTTTGACAGCGCCAACGGGAATCGAACCCGCGTCTTAAGATCGGGAATCTCACGTCTTAACTCCTGGACGATAGCACCACACATACGGGGGACGGCCGCGTGCAGCCTCTGACATCAACGCGTGCTTCGACAAACCCGCGCTATTGCACAGTCACCTGCAGCGTTGCCCCTGTCGTCGGACTTTGGGGTCTCGTGGGTGCGTTCGAAATTGACCGGGAATCCGATCCGGAAAAGTCGAGCAGAACCGGCGACTGCAGTTCATCTTCTTTCATCTTCGGGTATAACTTGCTGAACGTGACGGGCAATTGGCGCTCGGTCCCCCTTAGCCATTCCATTAGGCTCTGGCTTGGATTGCGGTGTGCTACAGAAGCCAGTGCGTCCACTAGCAATGTGCGCCCTTCACCCCCGGTCACCCACACACCCAGCTCCGTCTGCGTTGGTTGCGAAGCCGCAAAGAGTGTCATCCTTTTGTCATAACTAAGTTGCCCGAATCCCGGGTCACCCAGCGGGCCAGGACGAAAGGTCCTTCCAGGCAAGGCACCGGAGTGGCATGAATCGAGAATCATCACGAACTCTCCCGCATCCACCCCCTGCCACCACGCCGACAAATCGGCACTGGAAACAGCGTGCTGAAGAAACGATTGTGCTTGGCCACACACTCCCGCCGCACTGGGCCTTGACGCGCAGCGCGTAAGAACCTCCTCTGAGATACCGAAATTTACTCCGGTATCGAATGGGATTATGTATAGATTTCCCTGTGGGTCGGCGTATCCGTGGCTCGCAACGTACAATACCACCGCATCGTCAGGCGTCACCGGCTGAATTTGATGGGTACTGTCCACCTCGTTGCTAAGGGCGGAGTCCACCGGTACGCCCGATAGAAGGTCGAACACCGCTCTAAGCGCGTCCTTGCGGGCATGCTTGAGTTTCACGGAACCATCATCGGCCAGGTCCGAATATAACTGCACATCGATTACGGGTGAATATCTTTCCGCCAGTTTCGCATGCAACAGCGACAGTGCCTTCTCGGCACTCGGAACTGCCACATCCAGGTTCCATCCGGATTGATTTGCATTCACCCCCATAGTGATCAGGTAAGCTCTGCGGAGCGGCTTTCCAGGCGTACTTTGGACTTTGTACTCGAATGGAGTGGAGGTCAAGCCTTTCACGCGGTCGCGGTTGAACGCATACGCGGTGAAAGAGGATTTTTCTCCATCGTTGAACTTTGCCAACCGGATGCCTCGGAAAGGCACCCTTACCTTGCCGTCCGGGTCCAATTGGACAGCGCGCAAATGACGCCACTCCTCCACTTCATTGACTTCGTCGAGCTTTGTACCCTTTACCTCCGGCCACGTGCCGACGAGTTGACCGTTGCGGAACAGGCGAATGTCGTATACCCCGCTCACTAGCGGGTGGCCCGCTTCGTCACGTTGCATCGTTGAGAGTTGGCTCTCTGCGATTACATCCACCCTCACTGTGTCGGGTCCGTCGGGTGTAACAGATTGTATTTGCACTGTGGGCTGGGCCCGATTCAACGAAGTAAAAGATCGCGTAGCCGGAGGCTGGCTGTTCAGAGTTTTCGCCAGCAGGTTTGGGACAAAATAGTCCCGGAAGCCAATCTCGACCGGAGAGACGTCGAACAGGTTCCTCCCGAATTGCCAGATTACCTGGTTCCAACTTCCCTCATCTCCATCGAAAAATCCACTCGGAGTTGTGGCCAGCCACTGGTTTCCTCCGCCCACCGCCACCAAAACAGCCAACAGTTGGTGCTTCGAGGTATCCCAGAATTGCACAGTGGCATCTTCTCCGCCGGATATGAGCACTCGTCCGTTCGGCATAAAAGCGAGTGCATTCACTGAAGCAGAGTGTCCTTCAAGAACGGCAGTGCGAACTCCCGAACTCACGCGCCACAAGATGATTCGGTTGTCTGCTCCGCCTGACGCTAGCAGGTCCGCATCCCGCTCAGGAGAGAAGTTAAGACATAGAACTGGGGAATTATGTCCGGTAAGGGTCCTTGCCGGTCCAGGAGATCGCAGCGACCAGACTTTCACAGTCTTGTCCAGGCTCCCAGACGCCAGGTACTCCGCGCCAGCAGAGAACGCCAGTGCCGTGATGCCGGAGGCATGCTCATCGAACCGCGATATGACTCTCCTGTCCTCCACACTCCACAAGTCGATCCCTCCACCTGAGAACCCGATTCCCAGAGTTTTCCCGTCAGGAGAGAACGCCAAGGCAGTCACATCATCATCCTTTCTCTGGATGTCGATAATGCGATCGCCGATGCGCGCCCCGGTGGTATCCCATAGGGAGACAAATCCATTCACAACCTTATCGTCAAAATAGAGCCCGCCCGTGGCGATCACTCCCGTCGACGACAGAGTGGTGACAAGCACTTCCTCAGTTGCCGGAGTTTGTGGGACTCCGTCGACACTGACGGTTAGCGCCTTTGGAGGCTCCGGTCGAAGAAGGCCGATCTCCTCCCTTCCGCTAACAGTCGAGTCCCCACGAGCTCCCCGCGCAGGAGCCCGCAATTCTTTATCCTGCAGATCGGTCAGGCCCCACCGCATCACTCCACCGTCCGCCCCCGCGCTGAGCAACTCCCCTTTGTCGGCGTCCAGCGAAAATCCTTTTACTCCCCGGCCGGTGTCCAGGATGGGCTGTTGAACTGAGCGTGCCGGATATCGCAATGACCTGTCCCAAACGCTGATCTGGCCCTCTCGCAAGCCGACCGCGAGAATGTCTCCCGAATAGTAGATGGCGGTCACACCGGTAGCGCGAGACATTGCGACCTGCCGCGATCGGGCTCCTCCGGTCTCGACAATTCTCATTTCATGACCCGCCGAGTATGCCATCCACTTGCCATCCGGGCTCAGTGCAACCACTCGAAGTCCCGGCAGGCTCATCACTTCTTCGCCTTGGCATACAGATGAGGTCATTGAGCAAAGCACGATCTTCATCTCGCTCGTTGGATTCGGCTTCGGCAGTGATGAGTCACCGGAAAACGTCAACTGGCTTGCCTGCTGTGCGACCATCGAATTCCCATCTGGTGTCATCCCGATAGCCCACATATCGCGCAAATTCACCGCTGATTTCTCGTCGATATGGCCTTTGAAAACCGTCCACATCGATATTCCCGCAGAGTACGTGTAGCTCGTGTACTGACTCGAACCGTGGGCCTGCGCTTCCGCACCCGAACATGCCAGCCGCGATCCATCTCTCGAAACAAAGAGCCGCCCCCCATCCTCAAATCGGCGCTCTATTCGCTGTTCAACCCGGTTTGCTTCGTAATCCCACAAAAGGAGCTCATCCGTTGACTTGAGTGCTAGCACCGACGATCCCGGAAGAAAGGCCAAATCCAGTATTGCAATCGGGCACCTGTCGCACTCCAGTTGGGTTCGCCTGTGCCAGTCGTGCACATCCCACAAAATCGTCTGAGGCTTCTTCGGATTGCTTCCACGCCCCGTCGTACTCGATGCCAGAAGATTCCCATCAGCAGAGAACGCAAGTGCTTTCACAGCCCCGGCATGTGGCTCAAGCGTGGTAGCCAGCTCTCCAGATTCCAGATCCCAGATGTAGATCTTGTGATCACCGCTGCCGGCTGCTACCAGGCAGCCATCGCCCGAGAATGCCACGGAATGTACCCAGTAAGTGCTAGTCGAAAGAGTCCTCAAGAGCTGTCCGCTTTTGGCGAGCCACAGCTTCACCGATCCGTCTTTGCTTCCAGTAGCCAGGAGCGTACTCCGCGGCGAAATCGACAGCGCTGTCACGTCCTCTGAGTGTCCACTCTGTGCGATCAATCGGGGCGCTTCCACACCACGCGAAGTCACCGCCTCGGGATCATCGCCGTGGCAACCATTGCCATTTCCCTGGTGTTCCGCTTGATCCGGCGAGAAGCGAACAGCACTCGGAGATGCCGAACTTTCCGTGAAGAACGCCAAAGAGAGAGTGAGTAGGGGAATGAGTACGCTCAATTTCACGTTCACCTCCACCGGCTTTGGGAAGATTGGGCGCGATGCACAATTACGGTTCAGGTGATTCGCGCCGCTGGCCAGGATTAACGCTAGATAGCAATGTGCTCTAACCTGTCTTGATATGGCTCTATGTGGTCGCCTGCTTCGCTCGCGATCTTCCCGGAGTCTTGGCTCCGCTGCCAATCACCTGGGCAAAGCAGAAGATCGCGGAACACAGCGAAACCACTAGCCATCCATAGGCTCCCATCAGTCGCTCCTGAGCTATCTCCATACCGTGCCTTTCCCATATCATGTCATCGCTTTCGAAGTTGCGAGCCAATCGTGCAGGCGAGGAATCCTCTGGGTTGGCCTGGACGTACTCTCTGGCCAGCGGGGTAAGATACTCGTCCGTCGCGTGAATCTTCCTCGCCTTCGAATCTCCCTCCGGAACATAGGTGTATCGGCCGAGAGAAATTGGATACACGAATATCGCAGGTACGCAAAGCACGGCAAACACGATTCCGCACAGCAACCATGTCGTACGGCCTCTTGCCGTTGAGATTTGCCGGCTCACTGCCGTGAGCAGCAGAAAAATGATTAACATCACGAACGGAACAAACCCAACTGCCAGGGAGAGTCCCGTTGTATCCGGCGGCGCAATGCGCAAGAGGATACCGCCGAATAATCCAAATAGCAGCGTAACGGTGCCGACGAATCGAGTGAGGACCTTTCTCAAGTCAGGCATCACCGCGCCCCCGATACAACGCTTAGTTCCACGGCCGTCGGGCTGCTTTCGCACGTCGTCTTCAACTTGACTGGCGCTGTAAGAGGATGCCCGGGATCGCCATCCCGCGCCGCCCATAGCTCGTAGGTCTTGTCGTTCAGCAATTTACCCTTATGGCCTGAGCCTAGTTGCGCCCATTCGCTGTTCTTCACCGGAGGATCTGAAGGAGGATTGCGATACAGCCCGTTGAACGTGTAATAAACGCGCAATACCATGCTTCCGTTGGTGTCGGCACCCTTGATGTCGACAACCACGTCGCAGGTATCTTCGCCCTTCGGTGCCTGGTTCCCCATCACCTGGCCATAATTCAACATCACCTTTGTCAAATCGTCGTAGATCGCCCCGACCTGCGCTTCGTCATCGGATGACAAAGGTCGCTTCGCCTGCACCGCGCCCTGAAGGAGCGCATTGAGGGCAGCCGCTTCATCACTGAGTTCCAGTAATGTCTCCCTTCTAAGCGGGGGACCCGTACGCCGCCGATAGCTCCGGTCAATTTGTGCATACCACCCGGCCAAGTCTGTTAACTCCGTCCGAGTCTGAGAACTTGCGACGTTGCCTGAAGAACTCACCAGTACCTGCAGTTCCTTAATGCTCTCACTCAGCCCGTTGCGTAAGTCCGGATCCACTGAGATTCTCGCCAGATCACCGCTGTCAGCCAGCTTTCGAAGATCGGTTTCTGGCGCTACTCTGGGAAGGTTCAGGCTTGCTCCATCCTGAAGGTCCCTTACTTCGTGCAGTTCGGGGTTGAGATCATACACCAGCGTAAACGCTTCGGAATCGGGAAGAATTCCATTCTTCTGTAGCAAGGTATAGATCGTTTCGTCGTTCTTGACGACGGTCCTCACGGATACAAGGTGAGGATTAGCGCCAGCCCAGTGTGCAGAGGACAAATCCTGGGAATTCACGATCGCAAGTGCGACTTTGCGACCTGCCAAGTTATCTTGGGCGGATAAGGCCAGCGCGGCGCTCCACCACGCCAGCACCGCAAGCGCGATGCGGACCACCATAGTCATTCCACCTTTCCATATGCGGACTGGAACAACTCTGACAATGGCATTGTAGGGCCTCAGAGGAAGTGTTTCGGAGATGAGTGCCCTGCCGTCCGTAAGCTTAAATAAAAGTCGGCCTTTATGTGTACTATTTTGTGTACGACAGTACAGGCGAATCCAGCCTCGGGGCGCTAACGGGTCTTCCGCCCAAAAGCAAAGCCCGCTGAAATAGCGGGCTTTAGCGGATATTAGCTGGTAGCGCTA
>CAYNGB010000074.1:0-14175 GCA_964396795.1 uncultured Occallatibacter sp.
TGCGCGCCAATGCTGCCGGGGAACAAGTGAGGAACTTGCGCGATGTGATTGCGCGTGATTTACGCACCGCGGTCCTGAATGCCCAGAACGCGTTCCAGCGCATCGGCGTCACGCAGGAAATGCTGAACGAGTCGAACTTGGCTCTCGATCTTTCAGAGGAACGGTACAAGATCGGCTTGAGCGGGATCGTGGAGCTGACCCAGGCGCAGCTTGCACAAACGCAGGCAGAGATCGACTATGCTAATGCCCGCTATGCCTATCAAACCGCGCTGGCGGTGGTACGGTTCCAGACGGGCCAGTAGAAGATCCTCAAGGAGCTGCCCCCTGAATGAACATCCTTTCATTCACAATATCCGTATTTTGCATCTCCATCCTGGCTGGCTTGCTCGGTGCACTGACGGGACTCGGCGGGGAGTTGTTATTGTTCCAGTCCTCTGTCTTGCGTTCAAGATCGACCTCCACTATGCGATTGGGGCCTCGCTTGTGTCCGTGATTGCAACCTCGTCAGGAGCCGCAGCGGCTTATGTTCGGGAGGGTTTTTCCAATATCCGTATCGGAATGTTTTTGGAAATCGCTACTACGCTTGGTGCGTTGTTCGGAGCGTATCTAACAGCCAAGATCTCCGGAAATTGGATTGGAGTAATCTTCGGCGTTGTGCTCTTGTACTCAGCGTGGGCGTCTTTGCATAAACCTCCGGCAGAGCCGAAGACAACCCAACCCGACTCTCTCGCGATACGACTGAATTGCAGGGGGTCCTACCCAACGCAAAGCGGCAAAGAAGAGTATGTCGCTCAGCATGTCCCGACCGGCTTCGGCATCATGTTCATTGCTGGAACACTTTCAGGTTTATTGGGCATAGGCTCGGGAGCAGTGAAAGTCCTGGCGATGGACCAGGTCATGAAGTTGCCATTCAAGGTTTCGACGACTACCAGCAACTTCATGATCGGCGTAACGGCTACAGCTAGTGCGGGATTCTATTTAAGCCGCGGATACATTCTCCCAGGATTGTCGATGCCGGTCGTACTTGGGGTTCTCGCGGGCTCTCTTGTTGGCTCTCGCGTTCTCGTGAATGCTCACGTCCGGACTTTACGCCTGGTATTCAGCATTGTCATTGTTGCGTTGGGCGCAGAGATGATCTTCAATGGCCTGACGGGGAGGCTCTGAATGTCATACCTAGGGGATCAAAGACTTGAGATCGCAATGGGGCGCTTGCTCCAAATCGGGGTGACCGTTGCGGCAATGGTCGTCTTGGTTGGAGGCCTTCTGTATTTGAAGCACTCCACAGGTCCATTACCTAACTACCAGCAGTTTCATGGCGCCCCAACCGCATATGAGTCTGTTCACGGCATCTTGGGTGGCCTAGGAAGATTCGATAGCCAGAGCCTGATCGCATTTGGCATCCTCTTACTGATTGCGACGCCAATTTGCCGTGTCATCTTCGGCGTGGTTGGATTCTCACTCCTCAGGGACCGTTTCTATGCGGCAGTGAGTGTGACCGTGTTGATCATTCTGATTTTGAGCCTTGTTTCCAGGAGATAACGACCATGCCAGTGATTGGCGATAGGCCCGAATTGAACCTGAAGTCCGTTATCTACGCAACAGATTTTTCTCTCTGCTCCAAGAACGCCGGCCTCTACGCCGCGCGCATGGCTGCCTTTTTCTCAGCAAAGCTGCTGGTGACTCATGCCTTCACGCTGGAACAAGCCGCGTTGGAAGTTGAAATCGGTGACAGACGATTAAGCCAGCAGAGACAGAACTTGACGCATCGTCTATTGGGAGAAGCTGATCTCCTGGGAGCAAATTCGATCGAGATCATTCCCACACTTTTGGAAGGATCTCCGGAAGATGTGATTCCAGATCTGGCGAATAAGCATGAGCCGTCCATGATCGTCCTGGGAACGCATGGTGGAGGTCGGTTTGAGCGAGGGATCATTGGCTCGGTCGCGGAGAAGATTCTAAGGTCCACCCGCTGGCCAGCGCTCACCGTTGGGCCTCATGTTCAGCCCTTGTCCTCACAAGCGTTCCCGTTCGAGAAAATTCTTTTTGCGACCGATTTTACTGAGGCAGCCGCAAATGCTGCGACCTATGCAGTTACATTCGCTGAAGTTTTCGCGGCGAAGATTGATGTGCTCAATGTGATTCAGGAAGACGCAATCGAGCATCCAGATCAACTCGCCGATCTTCAGACTCGCTTCTTCAGTGCCCTTGACGCACTCGTGCCACAATGTGCCAAAGAATTCAGCGATCCAAGAACCTATGTGGCTATCGGCGGGGCGCACGACAAGATCCTCGAACACATCAGAGAGCGATCTATCGAACTTCTGGTGCTCGGTATCCGGAAGACTTCCCATATCAGCATGGAGATGAGAACATCCGGGGCCTTTCGAATCATAGTAGATGCTCCTTGCCCAGTCCTGACGATTAGAAGCTGAGAAGTGGATCGCTTTGCCGGAGAATTAGATGGGAAGACGGAAGAACCGGCCGAGTCACGATTATCACAACACCCCGATAACACTGCTGGTCGCATTGTTTGGGGGTGCCTGCGCGTTCGTTGCCGTTGAGATTTTTCTCCCGGACCTTTTGGAGTTGTGGGAGCCTCAGATAGGCAAGTTCCCGGGATGGCAATTCCATATGGGATCGGCGTGCAGTGGAATCGTGACATTCTTCACAATCTTGTTCCTTCTGGAATTGCACGAAACAAAGTCACGCATAACAGCGTGGCGATCAAGTGCGCCGTGGCTGCCTCTCGTTGGGATCACCTTGTTGGCGACAATCATCCATATCCCCTACTTCATTGTGATCCCGGTAGGAGCCATCTTTGGCGTACGGGCTTGCCTCCAAACTTCCAGCGTGCGTCGCTCGCCCCGCCTTCTGTGAGCCGAAAGCGTATGCATAATTTGGGCGTTGCTGACCGCAAAGCACCACGGCTTCTACAAGAAGCTATTAATCATTTGGTATTTGGGATAACTTTTCGGTCTCAGTTGTTGGTAAATCGCCAGCCGCGTTTCTAGGCGCTCTCGCATCTACACGGGCTCACGCCGGAATTCCTGTCCTACGGCCAGCGCCGATATACACAACGTGCTGATAGTCATGGCTTCGTACTCGGGATCGAGTAGGAGATTGAACGATCAAAGTAGAGCAGGGGCAGATGTCCGGGCGCTCTTCGCCGGCAGACGCTCAGGGTGCCGGCGAGGGTGCTGAAAACAGAAATGTTCGATTTTCCCAGTATTTTTGCGTGCTCAAGGATGCTGAATTTTGCCATCGGCGGCCATGAAGGCTTTTTTTGTAATCGGTTAGCATTACTATCACGGCAGAGGACACCGTCGACCGGATGAGATCACTGGCAAAGAACGGGCAGTCAAGGCTAATTTCCGAAACCTCATTGGGAATCGCGGTCCGGTGAGGAGCTTGCAACTTCAGCGCTGCCGGCGCTCCGACATCAATATCAAGTCCCGGCTGAGCCATCCCGCATCCTCGTCGAAATCCGATCCTCGGCGTCGTCGATTTGATGTATAAACGATTGAGAACTCTTCAGATGGTCCGCTGAACGGATTGGAAGGTGAAGCTGTTGGAGGTTCGGGAATTCTAGGAATTGTTTGTACGCGATTTGTACGCAAACCTGGCACTCATGGCAATCTGCGGCTTTCGGGCATTCCTAGAATGAGCAAGTTATGTGTTTTCAATGCTCAGGGCGGGTTCGACTCCCGCCGCCTCCACCAGCCTTTGCCCTCTTGAGGAGGGCTACGGCTCGGCGTGCCAACCTGAACGCACCGTGAGAAGAACTCAACTTTAGAAAGTGGCCGAAGGCTGTCGCGCCGGAGCCATGGCGTAGGCGGACCTATTCATGAAATACGTGTACATCCTGCAGAGCCTCGCCGCAGAAGAGCACTTCTATACCGGGATCACTGACCACCTAAAAGCGAGGCTGGCGAAACACAATTCCGGCGCGGTAACTCATACTTCGAAGTTCCGCCCTTGGCGCGTTAAAAGCTATATCGCATTTTCAGATGAGGCCCGCGCGATTGCCTTTGAGAAGTATCTGAAGTCGGGATCAGGCCGCGCCTTTGCCAAGGCACGGTTGTAGAGCCGGCTTTAACGAAAGCACATTGGCAGGTTTTTGCATGATGCGCTGTCCCCCAGGAAATCTGAAGGCCCATCTCAGCGTTTTGGCTATGCGCCATAATCCAAGCGATGCCCATTGATGGTTTTGCTGCTCTGATTGCAACTAATCATTATTCCGGCACAGACCGATTCCTCTTTTTGCTGGGGTCCGCATTTTGTATTTGGATGGCAGTGAGGGGCGTGTCCACCGGCGAAGTCCCGCTGAAGTTCTCGACGATAAGGCGATCTGACGGAAAACTCTTCTTTTGGTTCGGGATTTTGATGAATGTTCTGATTGGTGTGATGTGTTTGCTTGGATTCATCTTCGGGCGAGACATCTGGAAATAGAAGCTGTAGTAATTTCCGTGTACTTGTAGCGTACTCAAGTCGGGTGTATTGGCCGTTTCGTGCGTTTTGAGCTGCGTGAAAAATCAATAACTTACCTGTTTTCAGCATGCTGTCCCAAACCGACTCCCGCCGCCTCATCCACTCATTCTCAGAATCCACGCGACGTCTTTTGAAATGGGGCTGCGCGCGAAATTCCTACCGGCTGCAAGCGGAGTTGCAAGACCGGAACGGTCTCAGCGAGGTTAAGGGGTATGGGGAGCAGAACGGGCGGTACTCTTACGACGCTTGTGCGGCAGGCGGGTTAGCTATATCGAAGGTAGAGAAGCGCATGTTCTGGCTTGTGATCTCCGAGCGCAGCTCGTGCCACAACTCATTGGGAATCTTAAGGTAGACCTCTACCACCCCCGGGTCGAACTGGCTGCCGGAACAGCGCAGAATCTCTTCACGCGCCTCGTCAAAGGTGCGCGCCTTTCGGTACGGGCGGTCGCTGGTGATGGCATCCAGGCTGTCGGCCACGGCAAATATGCGGGCGCCTATAGGAATCTTGTTTCCGCTGATGTGGCTGGGATAGCCGGAGCCGTCGTAGTGTTCCTGGTGGGCAAACACAATCTCCGCAGCTTCGCTGAGGAAGGGGATCTTGCGGAGCATCTGGTAGCCGCGCGTACAGTGCTCCCGCATCAAGTCCATCTCTTCTTTGGTCAGTTTGCCGGGTTTGCGCAGAATCTCGTCGGGTATGGCCATCTTGCCAATGTCATGCAGGAATGCGCCGCGGGCGATAACTCGAATCTGGGCCGGCGAGATTCCCATGGCTCGTGCCAGGGCGATGGTGTAAGCGGTCACTCGCTTGGAGTGCCCCTCCGTCTCTGAATCCTTCAAGTCAAGGGCGTCGCCCAGCGCTTCCAGCGTGACGTCGTAGGAGTGCTCCAGGTCTTCCATGGCCTGGCGGAGCATTTCAGTGCGGGCGCGGACCACTTGTTCCAGGTTCTGCTGGTAGGTGTGGCTCTCTTGAATTGCCTGACGGTGATCGAGCGCGCGCTGCACCGTGGCCACTAAGTGTTCGCGCTCGAAGGGCTTGAGAAGGTAGTCGTAGGCGCCGCGGCGCATGGAGTCGATTGCCACGCTGATATCGTGAATGGCAGTGACCATGATTACGGGAACATTGGGGCGCTGCGCGTGGATGCGCTCAAGCAGCGCAATGCCGTTGCCCTCTTGCATTACGATATCGGTCAGGACGAGCTCGAATGTGTTTCGATCCAGCGTGTCCACGGCCTCACGCCCGCTGGAAGCCAGTTGCACGTCATATCCCTGCCGCTCCAGCGTGGCGCCGATCATCGAGCGCACATGCGCTTCGTCATCCACAACCAGGATGCGTATGGGCTTGCGGGCTCTCGGGGCTGAACGCACATCCTCATTTGCGTTCTTCGGCGTCGCGGGGTTGGAGGCTCCGAGTTCTACCAGATTCGATCCCAAGCCCGTTCCTTCCTGTCGTCTACCCACTCTTGGCACGGGGCCCACAACTCAATCCATATCTACCATCATACGAAACTCGGGGAGCCTGAGCTTCGACTGTACAAACAAAACTTACCCAGCGACGCAGGAGAACATGGACTAAAGTTCCACTGCGTCCCGAAGACCACTTTCAGCAGAGAGTTAAGATAGCTTCCCTTCTTGCCCTTTTCGCTCGTTATAACAGCAATTCCGAAGGGATCGTAAAAAGAAATTACGCTCGCCAGCGCCCCCTGTGCAATAGCTTCGTAGCATGGAATCAAAGTACTAAAGTGGTACAGTCTCTCATTCGCTCCCTGTAACAATAGTGGACTCCTCTGGTTTCTGTTTGCGTCTATTTATCCAAAACAATCTTGTTTTGTATCGTTTCGTTCTTAAATCGCCCATTCGGTGACTGAGGTGGACGATCGGGCTTCCCCTGTTCTGTGTGCGGATCAGGTCTTTGCTTTCTGCTGGGCGCGACGGCTCGCGGCCCAACCCTCTTTTGTGATCTGCCGGGATCGACCCACCGCCAGCGCGCCCGCCGGGACCTCTTTGGTGATACAGGAGCCGGCTCCAATATAGGCTCCGTCCTTCACCGCGACCGGCGCCACCAGGGTGGAGTCACTACCCACGAAAACACCTTCGCCAATGTGCGTCTGGTGCTTGTGGACTCCGTCGTAGTTACAGGTGATGACGCCGGCTCCGATATTGGTTCCGGCTCCAACAATCGCGTCACCCAGATAGGTGAGGTGGCCGGCTTTGACGCCTTTGCCGAGCTTGGACTTTTTAGTCTCTACAAAGTTGCCGATGTGCACATCCTCGCCGATCTCACAGCCTGGCCGCAGATGGGCGAATGGCCCGATGCTGGCGCCGGCTGCAACCGTGCTGCCGCCAAGGACACAGCTCTGGCGAATCAGCACCTCGTCACCCAGGGTGCAGTTTTCAATGACGGAATAGGAGCGGATGCGACAGTCGGCGCCAATCCTGGTGCGTCCGAGCAACTGCACAAATGGCTCGATGACCGTATCGGCAGCAACCTCCACGTCTGGGTCAATCACACAGGTTTCGGGCCGAAAAATGGTGACTCCGGCGGCCATAAGGCGGTTGGCGGTCGCGGTGCGCAGGGCGGCATCCAAAGCAGCCAGCCCGGCGAGGGTGTCGGCTTCTCGCAGCTCCTCCGGCGTATCGGTTCTGAAGGCAACAACCCGCTCTCCGGCAGAATGCAGTATCGCGGCCATGCCGGCGAGGCATAGCTTTCCGTGCGAGCTGCTGGCAGCAAGCTTGTCAAGGTGAGCCAGCAGAGGTGCGGTCTTGAAGGCATACAGGCCCATATTGATTTCGCACAGGGCCCAATGCTCGGGCGTAGCCATCTCCGGCTCAACGATGCCCAAAACCTCGGCCGAGTCCTGGGTCTCGAGAAGACGGCTATGGTCACGGGGTTGAGGCGCGGGCGTCTCCCGCAGTACGCGGCCGTGACCTTTGCTCAACCCGGGTTCAGCGCAGACGAGGGTCATCGTTGCCTGTTCGTCCAGGTGGAAATGCACCACCTCGGCCAGGTGCTCGGGCCGCATCAACGGCACGTCGCCTGAGAGCACCAGGACATGATCGTAGCCCGCGATCTCCGTGCGCGCACATTGGATGGCGTGGCCGGTGCCGCGTGGGTCAATCTGCTCGACGAAGCGCACGCCGGTCTCGGACATTGCCTGCCGCACCCGCTCTGCCTGGTGGCCCACCACCACATAAATATCGCCCGGAGACACGATCCTGCTGGCGGCGGCAATCACGTGGCCGAGCAGCGGTTTGCCGCCCACCTCATGCAGCGCCTTGGGCCTGCGCGAATGCAACCCGGCTGAGCTGCCCGCGGCCATAATCACCACTGCCAGTTTCACGTCCGGCTCCAGAGCGCAGGCTTTTTCCTCGCTCACTGTTTCTTCTCCTCCGCAGCGCTTGCCTTGGGCTGCGGGATGGTGATGTCGACATTCTTAACCGTTCCCAGATCCAGCGTGTCGAGGCCCGGCTTGATCTCCGGCCCATTGCCCACCACCAGTACAGCTAGTTTGTTGGGATGGATGTACTTCTTGGCTGCGGCGTTGAGGTCTGCCAGGGTCACCTTTTCTAGGGCAGCCTTGTAGGTCTCAAGGTAGTCGGCGGGGTATCCATAGAACTCCAATAGCACCCGCTCGGCCAGCACCTTATCCCTGGAGTCGTAGCGGAAGAGGAACGAGTTGAGCAGGTCGTCCTTTGCACGCTTCAACTCATCGTCAGTGAACGGTCGTGTGGTGAGTCCGCCAATCTCAGCCAGCGCGGCCTTGGTGGCGTCCACGGTCGAGGCGCTCTTGGTGAGCACATCGACGCGGAAGGTGGCCGGATGGTCATAGGAGAATCCAATGCCACCGCCCACCGCGTAGGCCAGGCCCAGTTCGGTGCGAACCTTCTGGAAGAGCCGGCTTGCAAATCCGCCGCCCAGGATGTCGTTCATCACCGCCAGGGTGGGAACGTCGGGATTGTGGCGATCGGTCCCCAGGCCCACGATCTGCACGTTTGACTGGTTCACGTCTTCCTTATCGATAAAGAAGACGCCGGCTTGGGTGTCGTGGAAAGCGTCGTGGCGGGCCGGCAAAGGCTTCACCGGCGGCAACCCCTCAAACGCTGCGCGCAGCTTGGCCTCCATTGCGGCAGGTTCAAAGTCGCCGCTGACACTCACGATCAGTTTGCCGCTCAGGGTGCGGTCGTGCCATGCCTGCAGATCGCCAATCGTGACCGCGCCAATGGTGGCCAGTTCAGTCTGGCGCGTGTAGGGGCTGTCAGCGCCATACACCAGTTTGGCTGACTCCCGGCCGGCAATCTCCCCTTCATCGTCGTTGCGGCGCACGATGCCTGTGGACTCCTGCTGCTGCGCCAGTTGCAGCTTCTCCGCATTGAATTTGGGATGGAAGAGCAGGTCCACAGCGAGCGCGAACACCTGGTCGGTATCGCCCTTCAACGAGTCCCATGCGATGGAGGTCGAGTCCTCACCGCCCTCGGTCTCGATATGCGCGGCCTTTGATTCCAGCAGGTCGTCCATGGCGTCGCCGCCCATCTTCTCAGTGCCGCTGGTGCGCCAAGTCTGACCGTATAGGCTCACCAGGCCGGTTTTGGCTGGGTCCTCGTCGCGTCCGCCGCCCGGAATCAGGACCGACCCAGAAACAAAGGGCAGCTCGTGGTCTTCCTGGAGGAAGATCACGATGCCATTCTTCAGCTGGATGCGCTTGGGTTGGTGGGGATTGAATTCATGCAGCTTGGGAACGGGAATCTGTTCCCAGGGTTTGCTCTGCTGGCCCGTCAAGCCGGACGGAAGCAGCAGGGTTGAAAAAGCAACGCCGGCAACCACGATTCTACTCATGTTCATAAGCGACAGACTCTTCATTGCGCGCCTCCATCGTTCTTTGCTGAGGCGTGTGGAGCCTCGGTATCAATCTCGGCGCTGGTGCGGTTTGAGGCCGTGAAGACCAGGTTGGCCACCCGCCGGATATCGGCTTTGGTCACCTTGTCCACGCGATCCAGTTGCAGGAACAGTTGCCGCCAGTCGCCGTAGCGTGTCTGGTACTCCGCCAGCGCATTTGACAGCCCCTGGTTATCGGCCAGGCCGCGTAGCAGGTCGGCACGGGAGCGAGTCTTGTACATCGCCAACTCCTCGTCCGTCACGTCGGCGCTCTTCAGCTTGTCAATCTCTTTATGAATGGCGTCGCGCATCTCTGCCGGCGTGTGTCCGGGGAGGGGGACGGCATAGAACGCGAACAGCCCCGGATACTTGTCGCCGGGGAAGGGACTGAATCCCTGCGCCTCCGCCGCAATCTGCTGGTCGCGCACCAGGCTTCGGTAGAGCCGTGAAACCCGCCCGTTCGACATGATGTCGCTGATGGCGTCGTAGACCGCGTCGTCGGGGTCGCGATAGTTCGGCCGATGATAGCCCTCAATGTAAAACGGCTGCGTCTGTTCACGGATGACCACCGACTTCTCGGCGAATTGTTTGGGCTCAACAGTGGTCATGTCTTCTGGCTTGGGCCCGCCGGGCACCTTGCTGAAGTACTTTTCCAGAATGGGCAGTGTCTCGGATGCTTTCACATCGCCCACCACGGTTACCACCACGTTTGATCCTACGTAATACTTCTTGTGGAACTCCATGGCCTCTGTGGCCGTCACCTGGCCTACCTCGCTGGGCCAGCCCACACCGCTGCGGCCATAGTTGTGTGCCACGTAGGCCGTGGCCAGAAACTGTTCGACGAGCCTCCCAATGGGGTTGGAGTCAGTGCGCATGCGCCGCTCTTCCACCACTACATCGCGCTCCTTATAGAACTCGCGTGGCACGGTGTCAGACAGCCGCCCGCTTTCGAGCCACGCCCACAGCTCCAAACGGTTTTCCGGCATCGACCAGAAATACATGGTCTCGTCCAGGCCGGTCGAGGCGTTCAGTCCATGCGCTCCTGCCCGGTCGGCCACGTCAGTGAACTGGTTGGGGATGACGTATTTGTGAGCCTCCGCCTGCGCTGCCATGAAAGCCTTCTTCAACTCGGCCAGCTTTTGGGGATCGCGGCCCACAGGCTTCAGATATTCGGCCTCGTAGGCATTGTTGGCCTCTTCCACTTTGGCCAGGGCCACTTTTTCAGCAGCATAGTCCGTGGTGCCGATCTCGCTGGTCCCCTTGAAAGCCAGGTGCTCAAACATGTGCGCCAGGCCGCTCTCGCCGGAGGGGTCGTTCACGTCGCCGGCATCGATAAACGTGGTGTAGCTGAAGACCGGCGCATCTGGCCGCTCGCAGACAATCAGGGTGAGGCCGTTGGGCAGCACCTTGGTGGTGATTCTCTGCTCAAAGCTCTTCAAGTCCTGGGCCCGCGCGCACTGCAAGGCCACGGCCATCAGCATCAGGGCCAGAAAGCCACTCCAAGACCAGGAAAAAGTTCTGCTTTGCATCCATGCTCCTTGGCGCGGGGCGCCGACACGCTGACCCGCACACTTCAAAGCTATTGTGCCTGAGTGGGGGCGTCAAACTGTCCCAGGGCCGAGCGTTCGCTTTTGGAGTCCGTTGACACGGACTCTTGAGCGGCCGCCGGACTTTGCCCCAAATCTGGGTCCGCTGGGGCAAATGCCCTATACTTGTCTCTGCGTCTTGAATGATTTCCGGCCTGCCGGACGTCGCAATTCCGGAGGTTTTCCCGTGCTTTTGGATAAAGATTCTCCCGCCGCGCAAAACTCCCGCATCCGTTCGACCACCGTGATTTGCGTGCGCCGCAACGGCGACGTAGTCATGGCTGCTGATGGGCAGGTCACCTTTGGCGATCACGTGCTCAAGCACTCCGCCAAAAAGATTCGCCGCCTGTATCAGGACAAGATCCTGGCTGGATTCGCCGGGTCCACCGCGGATGCTTTCTCCCTGTTTTCGCGCTTTGAAACCAAGCTGGAGCAGTACGCCGGCAACTTGAACCGCTCTGCCGTGGAGTTGGCCAAGGACTGGCGCACCGACAAGATGCTGCGCAACCTTGAGGCACTGCTGGTGGTCGCCGACCAGGGGCAGACTTTCCTGATATCGGGGTCCGGCGACGTCATCGATCCCGACGAGCAGATCGCCGCGATCGGCTCCGGCGGTCCCTATGCCACGGCCGCAGCTCGTGCGCTGATGGAGAACACCGACATGAGCGCCCGTGAGATAGCCGAAAAAGCAATGAAGATTGCCGGTGACATCTGCATCTATACCAATGACCGCGTCACCTTTGAGGAGTTGAAGAGCTAGCGGACCCGTATCCGCCAGCCCATTTTATCCATGGCCATTTATCTGCCTGCATCCGCCGAAGAACAAGACCTCTCGCTCGACGAGCTGACGCCGCGCGAGATTGTCGCCGAGCTTGACAAACACGTTGTGGGCCAGCGCCCTGCCAAGCGCGCCGTGGCCATTGCGCTGCGCAACCGTCAGCGCCGCCAAAAGCTGCCGCCCGACCTTGCCGACGACATCATGCCCAAGAACATCATCATGATCGGGCCCACGGGCGTGGGCAAGACAGAGATTGCGCGGCGCCTGGCCAAATTGACCAACTCTCCGTTTCTCAAGGTTGAAGCCTCAAAGTTCACTGAGGTGGGCTACGTGGGCCGAGACGTGGAATCCATGATCCGCGACCTGGTGGAGATCGCCATCGACATGGTGCGCGAGGAGCGCCTCGAAGAGGTGGAAGACCGCGCGGAGATGAACGCCGAGGAGCGGCTGCTGGATGTGCTGCTGCCCCCGCCGCCCGCTGCGCCGCCTGCTCAACCAGGGCCGGAGGGACAGCTTGCATTACCCGGAAGCGACAGCCACCAGCGCTCGCGAGAGAAGCTGCGCCAGCAGTTCCGCGAGGGCAAGCTCGACGACCGCATGGTCGAGCTGGACGTGCGCGAGCGTGGCACGCCCCAGTTCGGCATCATCAGCAACCAGAACCTTGAGGACATGGAGATGAACCTCAAGGACATGCTCCCGAATATTTTTGGCGGCGGCACCAAGAAGCGCAAGATGAAGGTGGGCGATGCCTTTGACTACCTGGTTCAGGAAGAAGAAGGCCGCCTCATCGACATGGACCAGGTGAACCGCGCGGCTACTGAGCGGGTCGAGTCCAGCGGCATCATCTTTCTCGACGAGATCGATAAAATCGCCGGCCGCGAGGGTGGCCACGGACCTGACGTTTCGCGTGAAGGCGTGCAGCGCGACATTCTGCCCATTGTGGAAGGCACCACGGTGAATACCCGCTATGGCATGGTGCGTACCGACCACATTCTTTTCATCGCCGCCGGCGCATTCCACGTGTCCAAGCCCAGCGATTTGATTCCCGAGCTACAGGGCCGCTTCCCGATTCGCGTCGAGTTGAAGTCGCTCACCGTTGAAGATTTTTTGCGCATTCTCACCGAGCCCAAGGCCTCGCTCACCAAGCAATACTCGGCGTTACTTGAGACCGAGGGCGTGCGCCTGGAGTTTGCCCCGGAAGCGCTGCGCGAAATGGCGGAGTTCGCCTTCAAGGTGAACGAAACCACTGAGAATATCGGCGCGCGCCGCCTGCACACCATCATGGAACGAGTGCTCGAAGACGTTAGCTTCCTGGCGCCCGACGTGGCCCGCCGCGCACCGGACAATGAGCAGGCCGCCCTATCTGAGGCCATCCGAAACGAGGCTTCCGCTCCCTTGCCCTACCTCGAACGCATGACCGCCTCCGGGCCGGAGAAGGTTTTTACCATCACGCCGGAATACGTCAAGCAGATGGTGGCCACCATCGTGAAGGACCAGGACCTGAGCCGCTACATCCTTTAGAACCAGTTCCCACTACTCAAGCCCTGGAACTGGTTGCATAAACCCGGCTTTGAAAGGGCACCGCTTGCAGGCGAATTTCGCCTTGCGTGCCCGGCCCGCGTTTGCTACCTTCGTTTCGTACCTCGGCAGTCCGCGACGCAAATTAACCAGCGGGCTCTACCTGCACTCTCCGGCTTCTGAGGGATTGTGGATGGAGGAGTTCAGAAGCACACCGGGAAAGGTGTGCCTGCACCCCGCATCCGTGCCGCCGTTCCCTTGCCTCCACGCAACACAACGCTGAGGAGAAAAAGCCATGAGTAATCCCGGGCAACACCACAAGATCAACTACGTCGAGTTCGCTTCGACCGACATCGAGCGGACGAAGCAGTTTTACGCGGCGGTATTCGGTTGGAGTTTTCAGGACTACGGGCCGGAATACGTCAGCTTCAATGCAGACACTGCCGCCGTCGCCGGCGGTTTCTACAAGGTGCAGCCGCACGAGGGACCGCAAAAGTTTGCGCCGCTGATAGTCCTCTACTCCGCGGATTTGAAGGCGACTGAAGCGGCAATCGTCGCGGCGGGGGGCAGCATCGTGGTGCCCACTTTCGAGTTTCCCGGCGGCCGCCGGTTCCACTTTGCAGATGGAGTAGGGAACGTGCTGGCCGTCTGGTCGGAGTAGGGACGGCTGCTTCTCGCAATAGTCCTGGCTCCGCTAGTGTCCTCAGTCTGAAATACGCAACACAAAACTGACCGGGTGCCCCTCGATCCATCCACAGTTTCATCGTGGAATGGGTGGCCACGTCCCCTCACCGGCCACTTCAACCCATTTGCAGAAAATATCCCGTTGAGGCTGCACAATCGAAATGAGGGAATGAGCGGCCAGGCATCTGACCGGTCCGTACCCCACCTATACCCCCCCACCCCCTCCCCCCTGAAAAGGGCGATTCCGGGGG
>CAYNGB010000075.1:0-13956 GCA_964396795.1 uncultured Occallatibacter sp.
CGGCGCCCAAGCGCGAGTTCCAATGTCCGAAGTCGTCGATGTCGAAGAGGATCAGGCACAGAGAGGTCTTCATTCGCTGTACCCGGTCGGTTTCGCGGAAGAGCATGGCGAGCAGTGTGGCGCGGTTGTAGACGGCGGTGAGCGGGTCCATTTGCGCATTGAGCGCGGCGGCCTCGCGCAGTTGATCGAGTTCCCGCATGCGGTGGTGGGTGCGCAAGACCATGTCGAGGCGCAGGCGCCAGTAAGGCGAGTGGATGGCGCGCGGAATCAGGTCGTCAATCACGCCTTCGGCGAGCCGGTCTCTCCATTCGGGAGTCACGGCATCGGAAATGAGGACAATGGGGAAGCGGTGGCCTCCTGCCGAGGCGCGCACCGCCGCCAGAAGCTGTTCCGCACTCATGCCGGGCTGGGTGGCTGCCAGGTTCACATCGAGCAGGACCAGACTGGGCGGATGGGGAGCGGTCATGGCCGTGAGGGCGGTTTCGGGGGAGAGGACGATCTCAACATACGCTCCGGAGGCGGTGAGCACCGGCTCCACAGCCTGAAGAAGAGCGGGCTCTTGCGAAGCGAGCAAGAAGGTGGGTTGTGTGGCGAGCATCTTCGAGGTCTCCATAGAAGATGCATCGGCGATGATTAGAAAATGTTGAGGAAGATGGGAGTGATTCTTGGGCCGCTGGAATGACCTGTGATGCGCCGTGTGCGCACTAAGGTCATTAGGGTGCTCTTAGTCTTCGACTGCGCTCGATTTCGTGCTTTCCCACCCTTGTCGCGATGAAACTGCGACAAGGATGGGACACGCATTTCGGTACCGGATCATGTGGTCAGAGGCCTGATTCGGCGATCAGTCGACGAAGTCCACTTGCGGAGCGATGGGGATGATGCCGCGCTCGTGGCCCAGGTCCAAGAGCTTGCGGATGGCCTCACGGCCGTCCTCGCCGTAGTCCAGGGTGCGGTTGTTCACATACATGCTGACAAACCGGCTGGCTAGCGAGGTGTCCAGATCGCGGGCAAACTGCATGGCGTACTCGAGCGCCTGTTCGCGGTGATCGAGGGCGTGTTGGATGCTGTCGCGCAGGGCCTTGGAGATGATCTTGTGGGACTCAGGGCCGAGGGAACGGCGGATGGCGTTGCCGCCAAGGGGCAGTACGAGGCCGGTGGTCTCGCGCCACCAGATGCCCAGGTCCAGCACCCGGTAGAGCCCGCTGCTGGAGTAGGTGAGCTGGCCTTCGTGGATGATAAGGCCAGCGTCGTACTTGCCAGCCAGAACTGCCGGGATGATCTGGTCGAACGGCACGGTCTCGGTCTCGATCTCAGGATTGAAGATCTTCAGGGTCAGGTAAGCGGTGGTCAGGGTGCCGGGAACGGCGACGCGGATGCGGCTCAGATCCTGGTGGGTGAGCGGACGGAGAGAGACGATCATGGGTCCGTAGCCCTCACCCACGCTGCCGCCGCAACCCATCAGCGTGTAGTTGTTCTGCAGATAAGGATAGGCATGAAAACTGATGGCAGTGACGTCGAAAAAGGCCTCGTCCTGGGCACGGCGGTTCAGGGTTTCGATGTCGGAAAGTGTGTGGGAGAAGCGGTAACCGGGGACGCGCACCTTGTTGGTGGCCAGGCCGTAGAACATGAAGGCATCGTCGGAGTCGGGACTGTGCGCTATGGAAATATCGGTGATTGCCTGTGTGCCGGCCACTTCAGATTCGATGTTGGTCACTGGTGCAAAGGTCCTTTCGACAATGAGACTGCGATTTGATGTTCTGATGCGGTTACGGGGTATGGCGACGGAGGCGACCCCAGGCGGCAGCAAGTGCAGCAGCGGCGGCAACCTTTAGTGCGTCGCCGGGCAGGAAGGGGAGCACGGCGAGCGTGCACACGGTCCGCACCGGGGCATGAGTGAGGGCGGCCAGCCAAAGAGCGCCGGCGAGGAGAATGACAAGATTACCCACCGCTGCGCTGGCCATGGCCCAGGCGAATCCGCGGCTACTGCGCCGCCAGAGGAACGAGATGAGAGCCGCAGCGACTGGATAGGCGAGCAGGTAGCCGGCGGTGGGGCCAAGCAGATGAGCCAGGCCTGCGGTAGTGGCCAAGCCGGGAGCAAAGACAGGCAAGCCCATTGCGCCTTCGGCCAGATAGGCACCGAGGGTGGCAGCGGCCAGGGGCGGGGAGAGCAACAGTCCCAGGAGCAGCACCGCAAAGGGCTGGAGGGTCAGAGGCACGGGCGTAAACCAAAGCGGCAGCGCGATATGGGCGCAAACGGCCACCAACGTGGAGCCGGCAAGCACAACTCCAGCGGGGCGCAGCCAAGAGGCTGCGCGGAGAGCGGCCCATGGGGCCAAGAATGAAGACATCTCCTGGTTCACGTTGCGTTCCCTGACGTGCTGGTTACAGGTCAATTTCCTCGCTTCTTTCGAGGACTGGACCGGCTTCGGCTGGCGGTTGCCGTCGGCGCTTGGCGCGATGGAGCCAGATATGGCGTGCCACTCCCGCTGCCGCGAGAAGTAGCCCCCCGAGCGAGACGAGAAGGGCAATGAGTAGCCAGCGCATCACAGCAAACTAGGTAAGAATATCAGACGGGCTCGGGCCTGACCCTGGATGCAGAAAGTAGTCCGGCTCCCAGCTAGGGCGTGCGGAGGTTTGAATGCAGCCATTGCAGGTAGGCGGCGTTTGCCGACTCTACGGATAGCACCAGGAATTCCGGGGTTTGGTAGTGGTGCAGATCGAGGAGCCGGGTTTCAAGAGCCGCAAGCTGCTCGGAACCGGTTTTCAGCAGCAGGAAGGCCTCTGGAGCGGACTCCATTTTGCCCTGCCAGCGGTAGATGCTCTGGACCGCGGGGAAGACGGTGGCACAGGCGACCAGTTTCTCTTCGACGAGGATGTTGCCGATGCGGCTGGCTTCCTCGATGTTATTGATGGTGGTGAGGACAATGCGGGCCGTAGGATATTTCTCGAGCATGCGGCTCCTCCCATGCCAGTGTACGAGGGCCTGTGAAACGCGCAGCATGATTTTTTTGCATTCTGAACCATGCTTGCCGAGTTGAGCCCGGTGAGTCAGTATGGACCTTACGGCCGGAAACGCCGGCGCGGGAGCGGAACGATGAGCACAGTGATCAAATTTGGCACTTCAGGATGGAGAGCCATTGTGGCCGACGAGTTTACCTTGGCCAATATCCGGCTGGCAGTAGCGGGCGTTGCCGCCTACGTGAAAACGCAACCGGAGCCGCATCGCGTGCTGGTAGGCCGCGATCCGCGCTTTCTGGGGGAGAGTTTTGTTGCGGAAGCAGCGCGTGTTCTGGCCGGCGCCGGAGTCTCACCCATCGTGATTCCCGAAGCAGCACCTACGCCAGCCATTGCCTATGCTGTTCATACGTTGAAAACTTCAGGAGCTATTAATTTCACCGCGTCGCACAATCCGCCAGAGTACAACGGGATCAAGTTTTCCACCCACGACGGTGCACCTGCCCTGCCCGAGGTGACCAAACAGATTGAAGCTGCAATTGGGGGACTTGGAGACGGCGGCAGCGTACCCCTGGCAAACGCACCGGCGGGCGGGTTTGAGACCACGGACGTGAAGCCGGCGTTCCTGAAGCGCCTGGCCGAGCTGGTTGACCTGAAGGCGATTGCCAAGTCGGGGATCAAAGTGGTCTACGATCCGTTCTGGGGAGCGGGCCGCGGGTACAGTACCGATCTGCTGCGGGAAGCCGGCGTCAGGGTCGAATCGGTGCATGACTACCGCGACGTCCTGTTTGGCGGCCATGCGCCGGAGCCGGACGACCACCTGCTGGGCGATGCCAAGGCGAAGATGAAGGAGATTGGCGCGCAGATTGGCATTGCCACAGACGGCGACGCCGACCGCTTCGGCATAGTGGACGAGGACGGGACATTTATTCAGCCCAATTATGTTATTGCTCTGCTATTCGATTACCTAGTGCAGACCCGGGGCTGGAAGAACGGGGTAGCCAAGAGCGTGGCGACGACCAACCTGATTAATGCACTGGCGGAGTATCACAAGGTACCGCTTTACGAGACGCCGGTGGGATTCAAGTACATTGGCGAGCTGATTATCGCCGACAAGATTGCCATCGGCGGCGAGGAGTCGGCAGGGCTGACGATTCGAGGCCACGTTCCCGAGAAGGATGGGGTGATTGCCGGGTTGCTGGTCGCGGAGATGGTGGCTACGCGTGGCAAGAGCCTCGGCGTGCAACTACGGGAATTGTTTGCCAAGGTTGGTTCCTTCTATCCTGTTAGGGAGAACTTCCGCTTGACCCAGGAGCGCAAGACCGCATTCACTGAGAAATTGAAGACCGATCCCACTGAACTGAGCGGCCGCAAGGTGACAGGTGTAGTGCGCACTGACGGGCTCAAGCTGATTCTGGAAGATGGCTCGTGGGTTTGCTACCGCCTGTCGGGGACCGAGCCGGTGGTGCGGGCGTATACCGAAGCACGCAACGAGCAGGACATGGAAGCACTGAGCGCGGCGGCTAAAGAATTTGTTCTGTCGTAACGCCGATCGAGGTTAAATGCAGGACGAGAAGGATCAAGCCGGAAAGAGTGTCGCACAGGCGAAGCCAGTCGCACTGCGCAAGCGGATGCAGGAGTGGGCGCAGCGCGCCTGGCGGCCTGCGGGCACCCTGGTGGCAGTGTCGCTGGCACTGCTTTTCGGCTGGAGCGTGGTCAATGGCAAGCACGGGCTTTCCGCCTGGCACCAACAACACACCCAGGACCAGCAGTTACACAAGGAAATCGACGAACTGCAACAAGAAAACGCCCACTTGCGCGAACACATAGAGCGGCTCAAGTCAGACCCCGACGCCATTGAGCATGAGGCGCGCGAGAAACTGCACTACGCCCGGCCCGGCGAGGTGATCTACACGCTGCCGGAACCACCGCCGCAGCCAACGCAACCGGCCAACGGCGGTAAGTAAGCCCGCAATATTTCCCTGGTCAAAACCAAGGCGCACCGTACGTGCGCTGTGGTTCAGACTGTGTTGACGGAATCGCTAAACCACGCCACTCCGGCGCCGGCGAGCGGGGCTTTATCGTCGAGTTCCGCGATGCGCAACTGGATGTGTAACCCCTCCAACTCGTGTTCGGCCTGTGGCAGGAACAGATGCGCGGAGCGCGCGATGCCGCCGCCCAGCACCACGATATCGGGGGCAAAGGTGGTGAACAGGTCGCGGACGGCCACGCCGAGAACGCGACCGAAGTCCGCAAAGACCTCTTTGGCTGCGTCGTCGCCGGTTGCGCTGGCGGCAATGGTGGCGACATCGCGCTCGTGGCCGGTGCGTTCGAGGTAGTCCTTTTGAATAGCCCTGGTGGAAATCAAATCCTCGACGATTCCGCCCTGGTAGGGCACGTTCCAAATCTCTCCGCCGGGGGGGACGCCGGGACCGTGTGTGACCACGCGGCCGTCCACGGCAAAGCCTGAACCGACGCCGGTTCCCAAAGTGATGGCGACGACGCGCGGAATGCCGCGGGCCGCTCCGGCCCCAACCTCGCCCAAGAGGTAAGCGGCAGCGTCGTTGAGGAAACGTACATTCTCCGGTTGCCACCCGAAGCGACCGGAAAGTGCCGCGCGCAGGTCCACGCCATACAAATAGGGCATCTTGTGCTTCATCCAACTGATCCCGGCGGTGTAGTCGAAGGGACCGGGCATGGCCAATTCGGCGCCCAGTACACCGGCCACGCCAGAGGCGGCCTGGGTTCCGGCAGAGTGGAGAACATCGACGAAGGCATCGCTGGACTCACGCTCAGGATGGCGTGCAGTGATCACTGGGCCAAGACGGTAATCGCCGGAGTAGCAAACAGCCGCGGATACATGGCTGCCACCGACATCGTAGACAAGAACACACTTTTGCGGGTCGAGCGTCACACACACCTCACTTGGATTGACCCGTCCATTCTAAACACTCGTGAGCTGCATGATGGGGTGAGCGAGTGGGACGTGAATGCAGAACGCCAACCTGTATTCAAAAAAGAGGCTCAGAAATCCACGTGAGCCCGCACTGAGCCAACCCAGGCCGGGCCGCGGTCGCGGTTGTAGCCGGGATTATTGATATGTTGCACGTCGACCGCATAAAACAAACCGCGCCACGCGTGCCAGTTGTAGTAACTTTCCACGATGTTTTCGCGGCCGTAGTTCAGGTTGCCGTCGCCCAGCAGGAAGCCGAGGCCACCGAGTCGAAGGTAATTCTGATGGTCGCGTTTGATGGCGTTTGAGACCACGGCTAAACCGATCTTATCCACCGGGCGATGCCAGCGGGTTCCGGCATAGTCGGCACCTGCAAGGACTGTTTGTTCCACCTCGGTGTAGGCGAAAGATTCGTGCTGGCCCTCGTTCCAACCGAAGCGGGCAAAGACACGGAAGTTTGGCGATAATTCCTGCTCGGTGTTGTAGCCAAGCCCGTATTTGAGTGCGCTGAAGTGTTCGTGCAGGGTTATGGTGGGTACGGTGACGCCGTATCTCGCAGTATCGGATCCGTTCAGGAAGTCTTCGACCGCCTCGCGGTAGGTGCCCATGTGGGCGCGGTTGGCATAGAAGAGCACGCGCGTTACACCCTTGCGATCGCGAATAAAACTGTGACGGAGTTCAAACTCGCCGTTTTGGCCGTGAGCGCGACTGAAGGCCCAGTCCATGTCGATGCCATTGGCCACGATCGGCATGGCGAAAAAGCCGTAGCGGACGCTCCATAGGCGGTCGTCGTACTCCGCCATGCCACCCACGGTGTAGCCACGGGTGTCTGCGGCATAGTCCCATGCGCCGTTGTTGTCCACCGTCCAGTTCATGAACTGCAGATGGCTGTCGGAACCGATGGAGTTGATGTCGAAAAAGTCGGGAACCGTCATTTTGCCGACGCGGAACTCGATACGCCGCAGCGGCACGCTGGGGGCCAGGGCGAAAGGACCTGGCTCCTGGCTGGTGGTCTTTTGGGTAAACCCGATGACCTGATGGATCTGGTAGCGCGCAAGGTAGGGGACTGAACCCAGGTTGGGGTTGCGCACAACGTCCAGATTGGTGAAGCCTGCCAATCCCAGTGCTTCGCTCAGGCCGCGTCCGCCAGCGCTTTCCAGGTCGAAAATAAGGTCGTTGCTGTAACGGATGGAGTGAGTGAGGCGCGCCGCGGTGAAGGCCGTGCCGAGCAGAGAGGTTTTGTACTCCGCTGAGTTGCGGAAGCTGTTTGTGCCCCCGTAGAGGGCATGAAAGGGCAGGCGACCCTGGAAAATGATGTTGGCTTGGCCGGAGAGCCAGTAGCGATTATTTTCAGGATGCGAAGCCATGGCGACGATGGGGGCGTCCTGGGGTTCGCGGCCTACCGGGCTGGTGTCGCCGGCCTTGATTCCGATGCCGTCCTGTTGCAAGGGGAGCAGGGGGACGTCGAGTGCGGGCAGGATAAATAAAGGCGAGGACGAGTATTGTGGTTCCGGGGCGGAGGGAAGCGGAGTGGACACCTGCGCAGCAGCGGCCGTTGAGACGCAGGCCAGGACGGCAAGGGCAGGAAGGAAGCGGAGCGGATTGTAGAGTGGGCCGGGCATAGAAAGCGGGGAGTAACATCTATACCCCTACTGGGTATATACTATACCGGGGATGGGTATTGTCAAGTGGAGGAGACCAGCGATGTCGCATCAGGATCGGGAAAAGGTGAAATTGCTGCAACGATTGAGGAAGTTGCGAGGCCAGTTGGACGCGGTAGAGCGCTCGCTGGAGGCCGATGAGGACTGCGGCGGGCAATTGATGCTGCTGGCCGCGGTGCGCGGGGGCGTCAACAGCCTGATGGGAGAGGTGCTCGAAACTCATATCCGATTCCACCTGGTGGACGGAGTGAAAGAACAGATTGCCCCGGAACTGGCCGAGGATTTGATCGACCTGGTGCGCGCCTATCTGAAGTGAAGACCTGCGGAAGAAGCAAAGATTGCGTCCGAAGCCGCGCACCTGCCGGGAAAACTCTGAATCCATCGTAGAGGGTGGCTGGGGTGTGAATTGTTAAGGTTCGGTTGATTTGGGACAAGGCGCGAGCCAGCAGGTGTGTGAGTCGTTGAAAGGGGAGGATCTAGGGCGATGAAAGAGATTCCGCTGGCGAAGGTTTTCCACCTGATCGAGCCGGGACCGGTGGTGCTGCTGACGACGACGAGCAAGGGGCACGCAAACATGATGACGATGAGCTGGCACATGATGATGGAGTTTGTGCCGCCGCTGATTGCGTGCGTGGTGAGCCCCGCGAACTTGAGCTATAAGGCGTTGCGCACAACCAAGGAATGCGTGATTGCCATTCCGGGGATCGACCTGGCCTCGAAGGTAGTGGATATCGGCAACTGCTCAGGCTCGGATGTGAACAAATTCGAAGCCTTCGGCTTGACGGCGGTGCGCGCGAAGAAGGTTGCTGCTCCTCTGGTCGCCGAGTGTATTGCCAATTTGGAATGCAGGGTGGTGGACACGAGAATGGCGAACAAGTATGCATTGTTCGTCCTGGAGGTTGTGAAAGCGTGGACCGATCCGAAGCGCAAGGAGCGCAGGACCTTTCACGCTAATGGGGACGGCACCTTTGTGGTGGACGGAAGGACTCTCGACTTGAAGAAGAAGATGGTGAAGTGGGCGGAGTTTTTATAACTCGATGATGGGTTCGAGTTATCCGATGGTGAATACTCCGTGTCAGCTCTTGCTAGTTCGCTCCGAACCGGTGATGACCTACAAGAGTTGCAGGCATTCGCGATGAGATTGATGTGACGCGGCGCGATGCTACGCGCGGCCGGCGAATTCGCGGGTTTCGGTCGAGACTTTGACCTTCTCGCCTTCCTTGATGAAAAAGGGAACCTTGATTTCAAGTCCTGTTTCAAGCTTGGCGGGCTTGGTGACGTCGCCACGGGCGGTGTCACCGCGAACGCCGGGCTCGGTATAAGTCACAGCTAACTCGACCTGCACAGGCAACTGGAGTCCGATGGGGTTGCCGTTGAATTTGTCGATCTTGATGATTGCGCCTTCGAGAAGGAAGTCGAGAGCATCGCCGAGTTTTTCGCTGGTCAGGGCGATGGTGTCGAAACTCTCCTGATCCATGAAGTAGGAGCCCTCGGCATCGGTGTAGAGATAGGATGCTTCGACGGTCTCGAGGTCGGGTTCCTTGAACTTGTCGCTGGCCTTGAAGGTTTTGTCGAAGACGGCGCGAGTAAGCAGGTTGCGCATTTTGAGGCGAACCAGGGTTTGTCCGCCGCGGGCGGTGGGGGTGGAGACTTCCACGTCGAGACAGTAGTAGGGAGCGTTTTCAAACTCGAAGTACATTTTGCGCTTGATGTCGATGGCATCGATGAGTGCGGCCATGGGTTCCTCGGGCAGTAGTGTCCCCTCCAGTTTAATTGGTTCGATGGAGGAGCGAAATGCGGTGAGCGAGAGAAAGTCGGAAGTAACCACAGATCCTTCGACTCGCAGCGCTCGAAAAATCAGGTGTGGAGATCGGCGTTTCGTAGCGCTCATGCGCCGGCGGGGGCGCGCATGGCGTCGAGGGCGGCAGTGAGGTCGGTGGCCAGGGCCTGCTGAGTCTCAGGAGTGAGCTTGGCTCCCAGGCTGGTGATGTAGAAGACGTCGATGGCGGTTTCGCCCTCGGTGTCGATGAGCGCCACTTCGATGTTGCACTGGTGGGCGCTGAGAGTGAGGGCGATCTGGCGGAGCAGACCGGGCATATCCTGAGCCACCACCTGCAAAAGCGTGGAATGGGTGGATGAGTCGGAGTCAAACTGCAGGCGTGTGGCTACGTCAACCTTGGCGTTGACAGAGTTATTCATGTGGCTGCGGGCCTCAAGAAGCTGCTCGACGGAGACCTTTTGTGCAACCACTTCGTAAAGGCTGGCGAGGAAGCGGTCCTTCTCACTGGGGTTGAGCTCGATGGTGCGAAAGACGTCGGTGAATTTGAAGCTGTCGACGACTACCCCGGCGTCGTTGGAGAAGGCGCCGGCGGTGACAATGTTCATGCCCCAGGCAGCCAGGGCGCCGGCCACGTCGGCAAAAAGGCGCTTGCGATCGCGCACGATAACAGTGAGGTCGAAGAGCTGGCGATGGGGGCGCAGATCGAGCTGAACAGGGTCCTGGTCCAAGTTGACGGCGAGTTGAAAATGGTTGCGAATCTGCTCGGGGAGGCGAGTTTGCAGGTAACGCTGCGGCAGACCTTCAAGAAAGTGCCTGAGCTCGTCGTACTGGGTGGGCGGAACCATCGAGCGGATGCGATTGAGCAGCGTGGGATCGATGGCGGAGTGATAGCGAACCTCGTCCACACTGCGGTCCATGAAATTGGCCGTGGCCATGTAGAACTGCCAAAGATTCTCAGCCTTCCACGGGGTCAGGGCGTCGGGATTCACGGCCTTGATGTCCGCGTAGGTCATGACGGTGAGCATCTTGAGGACGGTCGGGTTGCCGATCTTCTCAGCGAAATCGCGCACGTTCTCAATGTCGAAGATGTCACGGCGCATGGCGTTGGACATCTCGAGATGGAGGCGGATGAGCTTGAGGATGGACTCGCGCTCTTCGACATCGAAGTCCAGGCGGGCGAGGAAACTGTCGGCCAGCTCGACGCTCTGGCCGGTGTGCTCGCCATTGCGGCGTCCCTTGCCGGTGTCGTGAAGCAGGAGTGCGAGCAGGAAGAGATCGAGGCGGTCGATTTCGGGGAGAAGCTGTGCCAGGCGCTGTTCGTAGTCGTGCGTGGGCTGGCGGAGGCAATGTACGTTGTCGATGGTGAGGAAGGTGTGCTCATCCACCGTGTAGCGGTGATAGCTGTCGCGGATGACCAGGGCGTCGATGCCATGGAACTCGGGAATGAGCATCTCAAGCACGCCGAGGGCGTGCATGGTGCGCAGAGCATGGGCGGCGTGGGGACCGAGGAGGACTTCGCGCAGGGCGTTCCACAGATAAGGTCCCTCAGGGATGTGGATTGCCAGCGCGGGCAGGGCGTCGGTGATGCGATCTTCAGCGGCCTGTGAGAGTCCGTAGCCATGGGTGGCCATGAGCGAAAAGATGCGCAGGATGGCGGCAGTGTCACTGAATTGCGCGCCGGGAAGGATGTCAATGCGGCCCTGGTCGAGGATGAAGTCGGTGCCCGCGATGGGGGTGCGGCGTCGTCGGAACTGGCGATAGAAGCTGACCGGTGCGGGCAGGTGCTCCATGAGCAACGCAGCGCGACGGTAGACGACGCGGGCATGGCGATAGTAGGTCCGCATCCAGTACGCGGGGTCGGCGGTGCCTGCCGTTTCCAGGCCAATGGAGTTGGCCGCGGCCTCGTCCTGCGACTGCCAGTCGAGGGTGTTGTCGTCGCGTCCGTGGCGGAAGTGAAGAAAACATCGGGCGGCGGCGAGAAAGTCGAAGGCAGCCTCAGCGTCTCCACGCGCGCTCTGGAAGACACCGCCGCGTTGGCGGGGCCATTCCTTGGTCTCTTTCAGGTGAAAGAGGAGGGCGAACCAGACGGCGAGGTGATAGTCGCGCAGGCCGCCGGGACAATCCTTGAGGTTGGGCTCGAGGTGAAAGATGGTGTTGCCGAACTTGGTGTGTCGGCCTCGGGCGATTTCACCCAGTTTTTGGGTGATGGTGTTCCACTCGCTGAGGACCAGGCCGGGAAAGACGGTCTGGTGAAGTTGCTGATAGAGAGGAAACTGGCCAGCGAGGAAGCGGCGGTCAAGAGTAGCTAGCGTGAACTCGAGATTGTCGGGGTCGAAGCGGCCTGCTTCCTTGAGGGTGCGCGAACTGGGGCTGGCGCGCAGGCCGACGTCCCACATGCTCTGAATGATGGCCCGTACCCCTTCCCTGGTCTGCTCCTCAGTCTTCTCGTCGGCAAATGCGAAGAGGACATCGATGTCCGAGTAGGGGAAGAGATCCTTGCGCCCGTAGCCGCCCAGTGCGAGTAAGGAAACATTCTGGGAAGTCTGGCCGGCAAACGCCCTGCGCCACATTTCAATGAGGATACGGTCCACGACGGCAGAGCGGCGGCGAATGGCGGCTGTGCCGTCGCCGGTGCGCTCATACGTCTGGCGGACAAGCGCCATCTCGCGAAGATACTGGTCCCGTAGATCGTCAACCGCTAAAGCGACTGGAGTCATGAGTGTTTGGGTGTGGTTCTGCGACGCAAGAATGAACGTTGTTACAGAATACTAAAGATTCAAGAGGGGGAGGACGATTATTGCCGGTATGCCCGAAAGTGTGACGCATGCGCTGGCTGGAATGAGTGTGCGCAGGCAGCGGTTGAGCGTGTCGCGATCGGCTCGAAGTGGCGAAATCAGGGGCCGCAAGAGAGAAGCTGTGTCGGAACGAGGAATCTGGCGGATTACGATCTAGTCAAAAAATAACTTGCAAAATTTTCAGATTCAACACAACATGGCGTTGACTGATCGCTAGGCGGGGTATTTGTCCCAGCTACAGGGATGCAGTCACGAGGCCTGTTCCCCAAGACTCAGGCCGCGAGGTCGGTTTTTCACAACTCGGGTGGGTGCACGACATACGGCTTCCTACGCGTGCGAGGGTTTGTGTCTTGCCCTGGCAGCGAAGCAAGGTTCGGATGCGCAGCAGGAGTGCGACTGGAAGCGCGTTGCGCGATGGATGAGTATCATCAAGCCCTTTTCGATCATCTCAGGGGCCACCGCGCTGATGTTAGCAGCGACGTGAGGCGGTCACCACGGGGTAAGTAGAACTCGGAATCGATAGAGCTGCCAATCTTCTGGCCAGGTTATCGGTTTTCCTCCGTTCGATGGGGAAGGACTGCCCACCTTCAGGAGATTTGTTGAGCGGCATGGGGAGGGCGACCATGTGTTCGGTCCGTATCCGTCTTGTCCGCCTGGTTGCGGTCCGGTTGGCTCTTCTGGTTGCGGTCTGTGCGCTGCCGAGTGCATTGGCCGCGAACGCTCGGCAGCCGGGCGATGCTATCCGCTTCAGCCTGATTGACGATTACCTGATCGTGGTGCCGGTGATGGTGAACGGCGAAGGACCCTTCAGGTTCCTGCTTGATACGGGGACTACATCGAGCATGATCGATCCGGATTTGGAACGGGAGTTGAACGCCACGGAGATAGGCGGCTCCGATCTTGCCTTGATGTCCGGTGAGCGGCGTGACTGGCGCGTGCGGCTGGATGAGGTACGCGTGGGACAGGTGGCGGTCTCAGGTCTGGGAGCGCTGGTGGACAGGCTAGATGCCGCAAGAGCATTGGTGCCCGGCGTTCGCGGCATCCTGGGCGAGGACTTTCTAAAACAATTTGACATTTTCATCGATTACGAAAAGCACCGGCTGAGCTTTGACGAGTTTGCGCCTGCCGGGGATAGATGCCGGTTTGTCGATATGGGCGAGTACCGCGGCCAACCGACCGTGAACCGGGTGTTGATCAAAGTGAAATTTCTGGGAGCGAGCAACGGAGACGTGATGCTGCAGTTGGACACCGCCGTCAAAATGCCGGAGTTATTCCCTGCCAGCCACGTTTCTCTGCCGCATCCGTGGGACGGCTATGAGGGAGGCAGCGATTCGAATCGAACGCTGCAGCATATGCACATTGCGATGAAGATCGGCGCGACAGAGGTCCAAGGCTGGAATTTGGTGCTGGCCCGCGATGAGGTCGCGTCCGACGCGGCAGGCCTGTTGCCGGCATCGATCTTTCGCAGAATCTATATCAGCCATTCGGGCGGATTCGTGATTCTGAATCCCCGCAACGAGAGATTTGAACAACCACGCCGCGATGAACGCGAAGAAGCTGAGATGGTTGCCATGGGGGCTCAGTGATGATTCGTCGACTGATATGATTTCGCGGCTGCGCCTCGACTCCATCGAGACGCACGATGACGGATTGATTCGCGCCTACCCCGAGTCTTCTCGCGCGTTTTCGGCTTGACTGCTCACAGTGGAGATAGGCATTCGTGGTATCCCACCCTTGTCGCGATGAAACTGCGACAAGGATGATTGCATGACAGCGTCGGCTCCCTCGACCTGAGTAGACTGGTTGCGGCTA
>CAYNGB010000076.1:0-13617 GCA_964396795.1 uncultured Occallatibacter sp.
GTGACCTCTCCCTTACCAAGGGAGTGCTCTACCAACTGAGCTACATCAGCCCTCACTAAAAACTTCGGGGCGCCTAACTACCGCCCTCATCCCCGCCGTGGCGAATTCTGTCTGCCTGGCGAGCCAACATCGTACGCAATGCAAAGCTGCCGATGATCACAATCGGGATCAACCGCAACTCCACCTGCCTGCCGCGAACGAGAACCGTTCCCTCGCCCATGGTGAACCAGACCAGCACTGCCAAACAACCATAAAGCGCCAGAGCTACCCAATATTTCCGGTCCAGTTCGGGACCTGTGCTCTGCATGCCCTTCACCTTGCGGTCGAGTTCGCGTCCGTATAAATTCATTCCGGCTGCGATCCTTCACGCATTCCAACCTTCAATTCATGGTGCACAGGGGAGGATTCGAACCTCCGTAGCTCCAAGGAGCGGCAGATTTACAGTCTGCTGCCATTAACCGCTCGGCCACCTGTGCACAACCACCCCGGCATTGATGTCCTCTCGTTTGCCCCAGCCAGCAAAGATCGCTTGCTGGGGACCCCGAAAGCCGTCGGGTACCATGCCAAACCCGCCTGCAACTCCGCTTCAACCCGGTTTCAACGCCTCATTCAGCGCATTACGCCCCACCCGGAGAATCTCCGGCCTATCGGAGCATGCACCTCAGTGGAATCACCGCGGAGGACAGGCCCAGCGCTTGAAAAACCATCAACGCCGGTCCAAACTTGCTACCGTTTCCGGCCCCGCTTGCTTTCTTGAAGTGGAGCTGGCGAAGGGATTTGAACCCCCGACCCTCTGATTACAAATCAGATGCTCTACCAGCTGAGCTACGCCAGCCCATCCCACCTTGAAATCGCCCGGAGACGCGGCATACGCACGGACACACTCCCGCTCCGCGCATACCACGGCACAGATTCAAAGGTTAGCACACCAGAACCCGCGGAGCAAACCGCGCGCGTGCGCGGCAAATCATCATTGACACTGCGACCAGAATCGATGTAGATTCCAGTGCACCCGGTAATTTCCCCACATCAAAGACCTAAAAATTGGACGTGGCATATGGAACAGGTACGGTGGATTCGTACGTGCGGATTGGCCGCAATGGCGTCGTTCCTGAGCATCGGGATGGCAGCCCAGGCAGGCGACCCGGCGACGCTGATCAAGGAAAAGCTTGTCTCCCAGATCAAGCTGACGAAGGCTGCGGCAGACCACTCGGATATCGTCACAGCCGGTGATGTTGTGGTGTTGCATAAAGATGGATTGATGATGTGCAGCTCGGCGTCATCGTATGCGTTCTCAAACACCTATAGCAATGGCGTTCTGGCTGCGACATACAAGAACCGCGCCAAGGATGCAGCCAAGTCTTTTCTGAAGGGCCGTCTTCCGTTTGGGGGCGGCGGCAGCGCCACTGACGCTGCAAATAACGGCTGCACATCGCGCAAGTTTGTTGCCGGCGAGAAGTTCTGGGTTACCGGAGTTGAGCTGCAGAAAGACGGCATTCTCGTCACCACATTCAGCGATCCCTACAACGACGTCCGCTACTACGGGGAGATCGATTTCCAATTTCCGAAGGGGCCGGTGCCGCCGGTGGATGATTTTGTAAAGACCGTTTCAGAGGTCATCACTGTGCAGCCCGCGGACGACAAGGACAACGCCGGCAAAAACGATCAGGGAGGACAGCAGGCACAGGCGGCCGCGGCTCCGCCCGCGTCTGCTCCTGCGCAGGCTCCGGCTCCGATGACCGCCATTGCGCCGCCACCCCCACCCGCCGATGCGCCACCGCCAACCATCGCGGTTGGCCAGACCAAGGACCAGGTGACTACCGCCTTCGGACAACCGGCGAGGATGGCCAAGTTGGGAGCGAAGGAAATCTATTACTACAAAGACATGAAGGTGACCTTCACGAACGGAAAAGTCAGCAACGTTGAATAGTGCGTCAGGGCATCCGGAATGGAGCACGGTCCGGCAACAGGATTGAGGTCTCGATGAAAATGCGGCTTCCTGGCAAGGTTTTGAGAAATGGATTCACAGCGGCGATTCTTGCTGTGCTAGTGTGCTTGGCCGGCACCACAGCCAGCGCTGCCGATAACAAGAAGCCAGCGCCTCCCCCCAAGGCCGCACCCGCTGCCAAGCCGGCAGCGCATCCGGCCGGAAACTCCGGGGGCGGAGCAGCACACGGGGCAAGTACCGGCGGGGCGGGTTCGCATGGGCCGACCGCCGGCGGGGCTGCTTCGCACGGACCAACCGCGAATGGCGGCGCTCACACCACGACGACCACCACCACCGGCAGCCACGGACCAACCGCAAACGGCGCCGCTTCGCATGGACCGACCGCTGGTGGACCGGCGGCACACACCGGCGCTGGGGCGGCTGCGGGTGCGCACGAATCTACCGCCAGTCATTCGGCAATCAAGAGCGGCCCTGCACCGAAGGGAAGCAACGAGCACATGACCAAGACCGGCAGCGCTGTGCGCACACGGCCCAATGGCAGGGTGAGCGATGTGCATGACGCCAAGAGGGGCATGGACGTACATCATGGGCTAGGCGGCGGGCGCAGAGTCTCGGTGGAGCGCCCCGGCCATGGACGGATCTACGCCGAGCGAGGCCGCCGAGGGTACGTTCAGCGTGGCTACAGCTATCACGGCCGCGACTTTGGCCGACGGTCCTACTACTACCATGGGCGGGAGTATGACCGCTACTACCGCGGCTACGGATACCGGGGGATGTATCTGAATGTCTACGCTCCGGGCTACTACTATGGTCCCGGATTCTATGGGTGGGCCTACAATCCGTGGGCGGTGCCCATCGCCTACGGCTGGGGATGGGGTGCGAGTCCGTGGTTCGGGTTCTATGGCGGCTATTTTGCGCCCTATCCGGTTTACCCAAGCGCCGCATTCTGGCTGACGGACTACATCATCTCGATGGATCTGCAGGCAGCCTATGCGGCACATCAGGAAGCGGGCGAGGTGAACGGCGCCGCGGCCGCGGCGGGAGGTCAGCCTGCTCTTTCGCCTGACGTCAAGCAGCAGATTGCCGACGAGGTAAAGAGCCAGTTAGCACTTGAGAACGCCGAAGCGCAACAGACCGCCCAGCACCAGGACGTAGACCCCGGATCGAGCGGGATTGCGCGCTTGCTGAGCGACGGCCACCCACATGTGTTCGTGGCCGGGGGCACCCTGGACTTGGTGGACGCCAATGGGCAGGAATGCGGAGTGAGCGACGGCGACCCCTTGTTGCTTAGCACTCCACCTCCACCCGACGCAACCACTGCGCAACTGGTGGTTCTGGCCAGCAAGGGCGGGCAGGAGTGCGCGAAGTCCAGCACGGTTACAGTGCAACTGACCGACCTGCAGGAGATGCAAAATCACATGCGGGAGACCATCGACCAAGGGCTCCAGGATTTGCAGGCCAAACAAGGCAAAGGAGGATTGCCTGCGGCGCCGCCTTCCGCCCAAGCCCCGCCGACGCAAACGGAATATGCCGCAGTTGCGCCTCCGCCTGATCCCAAGGACGCAGCCGACATCCAGCAGCAAAATCAGGAGGCTGACCAATCAGAAAAGGAAGTGACCGCCGAAGCGGCGCAGGACGGCGGAGCACCTGTAGTCGCCACTGCGGCTGCTCCGGCTGCGCCCGCGTCGGTTGAGTTGGGCCAGACCACGGACCAGGTGCAGTCGGCTCTTGGCGCGCCCACCCGGGTGGCAAACCTCGGACCGAAGGTGATTTATTACTACAACGGCATGAAGGTCGTGTTCAAAGACGGCAAGGTAACCGACGTGCAGTAGCTGGGCCGAGAACCCCAAGAACGCCCGCCGCGCTCCCCTGCGGCGGGCGTTCTTCCGTGCGGGCATCTTGAAAGAGGCTCAACGACAACGGTCTAGAAGCTGGTCGCTTATTAGTTGTGTCGCTCCTGAACGCACTCGAAGTTGTCAGCGACGTTGGTGTCCCCCTGGCCTTTGTAATGAGCCACCTTGGGATAAGCGCACAAGGGACGTGTGAGCCGGACACCTGGTGAGCCGGTCTTTGCATCGGCACCAGTCTTGCCGGTTCCAATGAGTTTCTCTGGAGCCACACCCTGCGTGACCCACCGGTCCAATGCCATGAGCACGTCATGGTCCGCATCTACGGGAGTTCCCGGTTCGGCCGCGCCATTGCCGAAATTTGTGGGGCCGGGACCACCGCCGCAATGTCCCATACCCGGCACCATGAAGAGCCGGTAGAATCCCTGAACGTCTGCGGGATTGGTTGACCGTGGATCGGGGTAACGAGCGAGAAAGGCAGTGACCTTCTCGTAGAAGTGAATCGAATCCAGCGGCGAAATGGCCGCATCTCCCCAGCCGTGATATTGAATCAGCTTGCCGCCACGATCACGGAAGGTCCGTAAATCGGGGTTGTAGGAGTCGATGAACCACGCAGTTTTCTCATCGGCGGTGCGGACGTCGCGGTCGAAATCCAGGGTGTGCCAGTCCCAGCGTGGGTCTTCGAAGACCATCTGTGAGTAGAAGCCGTTTCCAAAACCGGCTTGAATCGAGCCTATGGGAAGTTGCGGTAAGGGCAGGATCCAACCCAGCCATGCACCGGGTTCAGCTTCGGTTCCAGGTTCATAGCCGGGGTAGATTTGCTCGCCAGTCCTGGGGTTCGTGGGACCCGCATAGATTTGTTTCACGGCGTCAATCTGCGGTTGGGTAAGACAGTCTACGCTGGAGGCGCCATGGCAGAGCAGAACCGACGGATCAAAGTGACATTTGCGCGGATCTTCGATGAGGCCGTCTTTCACTCCATCCAACGTATCGCAGGCCGCCAAGGCTGCTTTCTCAATTGCCGGAAGCTGTTCGGGCGTGATCTTGCTCTCAGGCTTGGCGTTGAGCGCGATTTCATTCCAGATAAAGCCGGTGAAGTGGTGAGTCCAGTTATTGGCAGGGGCCCCGGCAATGACGCCATCGAAGTCTTCTGGATAGCGCTCCGCTTCCATCAGGGCTTCGCGCCCGCCATCCGAGCATCCCTGGAAGTAGGCGCGCGTCGCGGTTTTTGTGTAGTAGGTCTGCACGATCGTCTTGGACAGAATGCCCGTCTCGTGCAGGGCGCGATAGCCAAAGTCAATCTGCTTCTCGGGATGGCCCGCAGCCCAGCTCGGGTTCAACGACTCAAGGGGGTTCTGCACTTGATGGCCGTCGTCGGTTTCAGAAACGGCGTACCCGCGCCCCATAGGCTCAATGAGCCCGCGGATTTGAATCGAGCCCGCCCAGCCGCCGTTTCCCAACTGCAGATACTTGCCGTTCCAGGCCTCTTGTGCCGGCAACCATAACGTGAAGGTGATTTCCGAATCCGAAGTCGGGTGCGAGACCGCGGTGATCTCGCAGTGCTTGTTGGCAGGGATGCTCTCAGTCTTGGCCGGGAATCCAACCGGCACCTGAACCGGACCGGCTTCTGCCCACTTGGCGGAGACGATCGCAGCATGATCCAGCTTGAGGTCTTTCAGAGCTTCGCAACCGTTTTGAGCTACCGCCAATTGGGCGCCTGCCAGCAGCACGATGCAGCCGGTCTTGATAAGAACGCTTCGTGAGTTCATGGGTTTCCTTCCCCCTGGTACCGACACGGATCACTGCTTTTGCCCGAGGCTCCTTTTCAAATTCCGGACGCCAGACCTATACAGCACAGCACATCGCGGCTCGATGTACGTAGAGCCTGTTGGGATTCATCTGCGAGTGTCGAGAAGAAGTCTACCCTCATACGAACGAAATGGGCCACCCCGCGGATACGGAGTGGCCCTTTGGGGGTTAATGATGGAAGCCGAAGTTACTTGGCGGCGACCAGCGGACGGGTGCTGAGGCTGCCGTCGGCATAGCCCTTGGCGATCTCGGCAATCGAGACGGGCTTGTAATCGCCAGCGTGCCCGGCCTGACCGAACTGTGTCATGCGCAGGGCGACTACCTTCTGCATTGCCTCGCGGGCTGGCTTCATGTAGTCGCGTGGGTCAAACTTCTCCGGCTGGGTCCACAACACCTTGCGGATTGCACCGGTCATGGCCAGGCGGTTGTCGGTGTCGACGTTGACCTTGCGTACGCCGTTGCGGATACCGAGCTGAATTTCTTCGACCGGCACGCCCCAGGTCTCCTTGAGCTTGCCTCCGTATTGGTTCACGACATCTTGCAGGTCCTTGGGCACCGAGGAGCTACCGTGCATGACCAGGTGGGTCTTGGGCAGACGCTTGTGAATGGCAATGAGCACATCCATTTTCAGCACCGAGCCGTCAGGCTTCTTGGTGAACTTGTAGGCGCCATGGCTGGTGCCGATGGCGATGGCCAGCGCGTCTACGCCGGTGCGCTCGGCAAACTCAACCGCCTGGTCGGGGTCGGTAATGTGCTCCAGGCCCGTACCGCCTGCTCCGTGGCCGTCTTCCACGCCACCAAGCACGCCGATCTCACCCTCGACGGTGACACCGCGCGCATGCGCGAAATCGACCACCTTGCGGGTAACTTCGACATTCTCTTCAAACGTGGACGGGGTCTTTCCATCTTCCTTGAGCGAGCCGTCCATCATGACGCTGGTATAGCCCAGCTCAATGGCGCTTTTGCAGGTCTCAAAACTATTGCCGTGATCCTGGTGCATGGCAATTGGAATCTCGGGATTGAGCTCGGCAGCCGCCAGAATCAGATGAAAGAGGTAGCGGTCCTGCGCAAAGGCGCGGGCGCCGCGGCTGGCCTGGATGACGACCGGGGAGTTGGTTTCCTTGGCCGCGGCCATGATGGCCTGAATCTGTTCCATATCGTTGACGTTGAATGCGCCGACGCCGTATCCGCCCTTGGCGGCCTCGTCGAGAAGCTGCCGCATGGAGACTAGAGGCATAGGAATTCTCCTTCTTGGTTGGTCCGGCCGCCTGTGCGCTCGAGCCCTCACGGGGCGGAAATCAGCTTGTGGGGCGGCGGGAACTGCGATCGCTCCTATCCTAGCAGAAACCCGGAAACGAAAAGTGTTCCGCCGAGCACACGCTCGGAACCCCTTTAACGCCAACATGTGGAATAATCTGCCAGTGAACTCCGCCGCTACCGCCCATGACTGGTACTTGCTGGCCTGTGTTGCTGGCACGGTGCTGTTGCTTCTGCTGCTGGTGGTGAAGGTGCGGCTGCATCCGGCACTAGCGCTCTCCATCGCCGCGTTTGGACTGGGTGTAACAGCGGGCATGCCGTTGAAGCAGGTTCCGCTCTCCTTCACCGGCGGTGTCGGCACCATGATGGGCCACATCGCCATCATCCTGGGTATGGGCGCCGTTCTGGGCCAGCTTCTGGCCTCCTCCGGCGGCGCTGCCTCACTGAGTAAAGCGCTGGTGGAGGAATGCGGGCCGAAGGGCCTTCCCTGGGCGCTGCTGGGCCTGGGACTGCTGGTGGGCATGCCGGTCTTCTTTGAGGTGGGCCTGGTGCTGCTGATGCCGATTATTGTGGAAGCGGCGCGGCGCAACGGACGTCCGCCGATCCTGGTGGGCCTGCCGGTGCTGGCGGGACTCTCCGTTACACACGGGCTGCTTCCGCCACATCCGTCAGCGCTGCTAGCGACTGCCCAATACCATGCCGACATTGGCCGCACCATTCTGTGGGGGCTGGTGGTTGGAGTGCCTGCCGCCGCACTGGCGGGCCCGGTTCTGGGATGGGTGTTGATCCGCCGCTGGAAACGGCAGCAGGCAAAGCTCGCGCCGATGCCCGTCGTTGCGAGCGCGGCTGCGCAAAAGATCGAGGACAACCGCGTCGTGGGAGATTCGGCCGGGCGGGCGGAATCGAATCCAAAGGTACGGCAATCCCCGGCACCGGCCGGAGCCGTAAGGGCGCTGGTGGCCATTCTGCTGCCCATTGCCCTTATCTTTGTGGGCAGCTGGGCGGACGCGGTCACTGCGCCGGGCAGCCTCGTGAATCAACTGCTGCACCTTGCCGGCTATCCCGATATGGCCATGCTGATCGCCGCACTGGCTGCGCTGGTCACGCTGGGGAGTCACATTCAGGCGGGACCGGCGGGAAGCGACCGGCCTCACGGCCCAGACATGCTGCGCCGGTTGACCGCCGACTCGTTTGTGCCCATCGCCGGAGTGCTGGTCATCCTTTCCGCGGCTGGGGGATTGAGCGGCGTTCTGCGCGACTCGGGAGCGGCACAGGCCACGGTGGGGTTGGCGTTGGGTGCGCATATGCCACCGCTGGTACTGGCCTGGGTGTTGGCCGCCGTGGTGCGTGTCTGCATGGGCTCGTCCACGGTGGCGATGGCCGTCGCCTCGGGTGTGCTGGCGCCAGTGGCGGGCCACATGGGCGTGCGTCCCGAGATGCTGGTACTGGCTACCGGCTTCGGCTCGCTGCTGCTATCGCACGTCAACGACTCAGGCTTCTGGCTGGTCAATTCCCTCTTTAAACAGGAAGTGAAAGGAACTTTGAGCACGTGGTCTGTGCTGGAGACGGTGCTATCCGTTGCCGGGCTGGGAACCACACTGCTGCTGGCGGCCTTGCTGGGTTAAACGCAGGCAGTGGAACCAAGCTGGCTGGTGCACGCCGCTCGCGATGTCCCCGCTGAAGCCTTGCTCTACCGCATCGCGCCAGGAGTGGCCTGGAGAGACTAATATGGAACCGCAGCGCCACAACCAAGATTGAAATTCCAGGAGATTTCCGGTGAAAGCAAGACTCTGGATACTCGCCCTCGTTCTGCTCCCGTTTTCCGCCTCCGCACAGACTACCGGCAACAAGGTTGCTTCCATCCCGGATGCTGCACTCGATCCGACGCGCAACATTACCGAATGGCAACTGGAATCCGCGATTCATACGCCGCTTCCGGAAGAGTACATCTGGACTCGCGCAGATGCGGTACCGGAAAACCCGGATCTAAAGGGAAGCTGGATTTCAGAAGGAAACACGCATCTTGAGCCACACTACTTCCGCCGCTCGTTTACAGTGAGTGCCCTTCCGCAGGCGGCCACGCTCTACCTGGCGGGACCGGGCTCAGCGACGGTGTATGTGAATGGTGAAAAAATCGCGCACTTCCAAGTGAATATGGATGTGAATCTCGGTGACCGCGTGCTTGCGGTGGATGTAGCGCATGCTCTGAAGACCGGCCGAAACGTAATTGCAATCGAAGCCATCCGCGGACCGGAGGTGGGCAGCAGCGGCAACAGCAGGCGGGAAGTACAACTGACAGCAGGCAGGATCATGGCCGTGAAAATCGTTCCCGCGGCACAGGGGCTTGTTGCCGCCCCGCTCGTGATCAGCGACGTGCAGTGGAAGACAGCAGAAAAGCTGGTGAGTGAATGGCAGGCTCCCGACTTCGATGACAGCGGGTGGGAGGCGGCAGATAGCCTGGGCGGCGTTGAGAGCTCGATGGAGTTCTTCCAGTGGAATGGCGACGGGGGCATGTATGCGTGGCCCGGATACGATGGAATCTCGCCATTCCTGACCCAGTACAAGCTGGCGCCGGTCGGCCTGTTGCACGTCTACTCTGGCTCGGGCGCGCTGGAGAATAAGGAGTCTCTGATTACTCCGAAGAGCACTGCGGAGTTCACGGTGAGTGCAGCCTCAGAGCCGGTATCTCCGGCATTACAGCCGCAGATCATGCTGGACTTTGGCCGCGAGGTGACTGGGCGGCTGGAGTTTGTATCGGACTCAGACCAGCCGGCCGACGTGAATATGCAGTTTGGGGAATCGGAGGGAGAGGCTCTGAACGAGCCGTATATCGGGACCAACCCTATCCACATTCCGCCGGGTGCAACGGTGTATGGACCCAAGACCGCATTTCGCTATGCGCTGCTGCGTTTTGAGCGTGGCAGCAATGTTCGGTTCCGCTCAATTCAACTAGCAGGCATCAATTACCCGGTGAAATATCAGGGGTATTTCCAGTCGTCTGACGAGAAGCTGAACCGCATGTGGATGGTGGGCGCGTACACAGCACACCTCTGCATGCAGGACGATATCTGGGATGCGCCGAAACGCGACCGTGGTCGCTGGATGGGCGACCTGGATGTAAGCGGCCGCACGATTGAAGACGCATTCGCTGACCATTTTCTGATGGAAGAGACACTGGATCGCCTGCTGGGTCCGGCGCCCGTCACCCACCACGTCAATGGCATAGCGGGCTACTCGCCCTTCTGGATTACGGGCGAAGCGGAGTACTACCGGCACACCGGCTCAATGCAACAGCTAGAGAGTGTGCATGAGCGGCTGGTGCAGTTGCTGCGCTATATGGAGACCGAGCTGGACAATCGCAAGCTTTATGCCAACACCACCAAAACATCGGCCTATGTGGACTGGTCTCCGGACTTGAATGGCGATACTCCGGAATCGCGGATGGCGACGCAATTTGAGTTTTATGCGGGATTTCGCGATGGCATCTTCCTGCTTCGCCAGTTGCACGATACACAGAATGCAGATGCTTTCCAGAAGTCCGCGGAGGCGATGAAGGCTGGGGCGCAGAAATACCTGCTGGATGCATCGGGATCGTTTGGCACGCGCTGGCAGACCAATGCATATGCGGTACTGTCCGACCTCGCAAATCCTTCGCAGTACGAAAAGATATGGCACAACTCGCTGTCGAGCGTGGGCCACATCAAGTACAACGCGCTGATCATCACGCCGTACTACAACTACTACGTGATCAGCGCCATGGCCAAGATGGGCCACCGTGCGGAAGCGTTGGACTGGATTCGCCAGTTCTGGGGCGGGATGATCGACGAGGGCGCGACCACCTTCTGGGAAGGGTACGATCCATCGTGGTACAAGGCCGACTTTCATAGTTCACTGCAGGCCGACGATACAACCGGTTACCAGGCCAGCCTGGCGCATGGATGGTCCACCGGCGTGACTCCGTGGATTATGGAGGAGATCGTGGGAATCCATGCGCGGGGAGGCGGTTTCAGCGAGGTCAATATTCGCCCGGACCTGCTTGACTTGCAGTGGGCGCAAGGCGGAGAACCAACACCGCGCGGGATGCTGAAGGTGGAGATCCGCAAGGATAACGGCTACAAGACGACGATCGATTTGCCTCCGGGTACGGTAGCGCGAGTGTCCTTGCCGGTCTCATCGCGGAGCGAAACCATCACGGTGAATGGAGCGAAGCAAGCTGGAGAAGAAGCGGAAAACGGGCAGCGGAAGGTTGTTGTCCTGAACACTGCCGGACACTTTGAACTGATCAGCCACTAGAATTTGGCTACGATGTCAAAAAGGATGTGGGCGTCCGGATTTTTGAGTGAAGGACGCCCTCATTGATGGACTCTCTGGGAAAGGTCTGCCTTATGCTCAGTCTCCGCCTTCGCGCTGTCATTGCCGCTGCCACCTTTGCCGGCCTGTGCCTCCCGGGGGCTGGGCAGTCCACTTCATCCGATACCGCTAGGCCAGCCTATCCCGACTATCCCAGCGAAACGCCCACCCGGCTGCAGCCGGTTACGGACAGCTTCGACTACGCGCGGCGCGAGGCGGCGATTCCGATGCGGGACGGGGTGAAGCTGCACACCGTAATCCTGGTGCCCAAGGGCGCAGCACACGCGCCCATCCTGCTGACGCGCACGCCCTATAGCGCCGACCAACTCACGACCCACGCCGCCAGCTCGCATCTAGGACCGATCCTGAATGGCTACGACAATGCCACCGACGTGATTGTCGAAGGCGGCTACATCCGGGTGATCCAGGATATCCGCGGCAAGTACGGGTCCGAGGGCGACTACGTGATGAACCGGCCCCTCCACGGGGCGCAGAATCCCACTCCCGTGGACGAGGCAACCGACACCTACGACACCATCGACTGGCTCATCAAGAACATCCCTGAAAGCAACGGGAGGGTGGGCATTCTGGGCATCTCGTACGACGGCTTTCTGCCCCTGATGGCCCTGGTGAATCCGCATCCAGCACTGAAGGTGTCAGTGCCGATGAATCCAATGGTGGACGGCTGGATGGGCGACGACTGGTTCCACAACGGGGCCTTCCGCGAACAGAACATGACCTACATCTACGAGCAGGAAGGCACGCGCTCGAACGACGCCAAGTGGTGGACGGCAAACTTCGACGACTACGACCTCTACATGCGGGGCGGCTCGGCGGGCGAACTGGGGCGGCAGCATGGGCTGGAGCAAATGGGCTTCTGGAAGAAGATTCTGGCCCACCCCAGCTATGACACCTTCTGGAGCGATCAGGCCATGGACAAGGTGCTGGCCGCACAGCCGTTGAAGGTTCCGGTGCTTCTAGTCCACAGCCTCTGGGATCAGGAAGATATTTATGGCGCCGTGGCCGTCTACAAGGCCATCAAGCCTCTCGACACGGGCAACGACAAGGTGTTTATGGTTCTTGGACCATGGCACCACGGGCAGGAGATTGAAGACGCCGCATCGCTGGGAGAGATTCGCTTTGGCAGCGACACGGGCACATGGTTCCGGCAGAATGTGCTGCGGCCGTTTCTTGATCACTACTTGAAGGACGACGCGCCTGCATCGCATGTAGCCCCGGTAACGGCCTTCGAGACGGGCGTCAATCGCTGGCAAAGCTTGCCGGCGTGGCCCTCGGCCCCGGCGATGAAGCCGCTTTATCTTGAAGCTGGACTCAAGCTGGGATTCAGCGTCCCGGCCGCATCGGACACGGCATTTGACGAATACGTTTCAGACCCGGCCAAGCCGGTGCCGTTTCGCGCACGGCCGAGCCAGCCCATGGGCTACGATCTGCCGCTGACCTGGCCGGAGTGGCTCATAGACGACCAGCGCGAAGCTTCGGGACGGCCGGATGTGCTGACCTATACTTCCGACGTGCTGACGGCCCCGGTGCACATCAGCGGGCAGCCCATCGCTAACCTGGTGGCATCGACGAGCGGCACTGACTCCGACTGGGTGGTCAAACTCATTGACCTCTATCCCGACGAAGTGGCGGGGCAGCCCGACCTGGGCGGTTACCAGCTGGCCATCGCCATGGATATCTTTCGCGGGCGCTATCGCGAGAGCTTCTCCACGCCCAAGGCCATCGAGGCGGGCAAGCCGCTGACGTACCGCTTTGCGCTGCCGGCGGCCAACCATGTCTTTCTGCCTGGCCACCGCATCATGGTGCAGGTGCAGTCGAGCTGGTTCCCGCTCTACGACCGCAACCCGCAGACGTTTGTGCCGAGTATTTTCTGGGCAAAGCCGGGGGATTATAAGAAGGCGACGCAGCGCGTGTACCATGCGCCGGGCGCGACCAGCGCGGTTGAGTTGCCCGTGACGACGGCAGAGTAGATTCCGAACGGATCGGGAGCAGCGTCAGGGCTGGCCGTCCCGCACTCCGAATTCGCTGCGATATCTCTCCCGAACTCGCCAAAACCACCCTCAAGAGCGACGAAAAAGGGCGTTTTTCAGGAGCTTCTATTTACCATTAAGATAATGGTGCCGATGACAGGCACATCCACCATACCTATGATTCAAAGTGACTTAGCTCTTCGACCAGGCCTGCGGTACCCCCAGATATCGCCCATTTCAAGGGGGAGGGGGGAGGGGGGTGGGGGTCTCCGGGGGGGTATAAACCGGGCGCATACCTGACGAATTGAAACGGATCGATGGTCCAATAGCTGCCATACCCAGATTGTGCGCCTGAGGGGCCTAATTCTCGGCAAAAGCGAATGTGGCGAACCCGGACATGGCTGGCCCTGTTCAG
>CAYNGB010000077.1:0-13262 GCA_964396795.1 uncultured Occallatibacter sp.
TACCGCCGATGGCGGTCTGGACGGCATCTTGTATATCGGCCACATTGATGCCGAAGCGCGCAGCCGCCAGACGGTCAACGGTGAGATCGATATTCGGCTGGCCCGTATCGCGTTGAATTCCCAAATCCTTGACCCCGTCCACTTTGGCCATCACATCTTTGATCTCTTCGCCCTTTTCCTCGAGGACGTCCAATTCCGGCCCGTAAAGCTTGGCGCACAGTCCGCCTTTCGTGCCGGTCATCGTTTCATCCACGTTGTCCTCAATGGGCTGGGAGAAATTCCAGAAAGCCCCTGGGTGTTTCTCCACTTCGCGATCCATCGCGGCGATCAGCTCCTCTTTATTCTGATGAAAGACGGGCCGCCATTGGTCCTTGGGCTTCAAGTCGATGAAGTATTCCGTGTTGCCGAATCCTCCCGTGTCGGTTCCATCGTCGGGCGCCCCGGATTGCGAAATGACCTTGGTGACCTCAGGGAACGAGGCGAAGGTATAGCGGTTTTGCTGGGCGAACTGCGTGCCTTCCGTCTCGCCTACGCTGTTCGCCATCGCGCCACGTGCCCAAATGGCGCCTTCATCCAGATGAGGCAGGAACTCTGAGCCAATGAGTCCACTGAATGTCAGGAAAAGAGCGACGGCCAACGAAGCGAGGCCAACGCCAACGGTGATCCAGCGATTCTCGATCGCCGACTTCACCATACCCCGATACCGATCCTTCAGGAGCTCCATCACCGGGTTGCGCCACTCCTTCACAGCATGCGGGAATAGCAGGGCAGCAAGGACAGGCACAATAAAAACGGAGAAAACTATGGCGCCGAGCAGTGCGAAGGCTACGGTCCAGGCCATGGGCCGGAATAATCGTCCTTCGACTCGTTGGAGCGTGAAGATCGGCATGTAGGCGGTGATGATGATGGCGATGGCGTAGAAAACCGGCCGTTGGACCTCGTGAGCGGCATCACGGATCATCTCCACCGGAGACTTCAGGCTCATTGTGATGCGCCCCGCCTCAGGCGAACCGTTCTTGCGGTGACTCAAATGCCGCATGATGTTTTCCATCATGACGACCGCGCCGTCGACGACCATTCCGAAATCCAGCGCGCCAAGTGAAATCAGGTTTGCGGGGATATTGCTCAGGTTGAGAAATATGGACGCGAAAAGCAGGGCGAACGGAATTGTGAGAGCAACGATGAAAGCTCCTCGAACATTGCCGAGAAAGAGAAACAAGATGATCGTCACAAGGATCATCCCCTCGCCTAGGTTGTGGAGCACCGTGTGCAATGTGTAATGAAGCAGATCGCTGCGGTCGAGCATGGGAACGACCTTCACACCCTCGGGCAGGATGCGATTGTTGAGCTCGTCTACCTTCTTGTGAATCCCATCGAGCGTGGGGCCTTCTTCGGCTCCCTTGCGCATCAGCACACCGCCTTGGATGACATCGGGCTCATCTACAATGACGCCGTCTGAACGATGATCGGCTCTGGCCATGTGCCCCAGCCGAATCTTGGGGCCCCAGTCGACGACCCCTATGTCCTTCACGCGAACTGGTGCCCCTTTCGAAGTCGTCAGCACAGTGTTCTCGATATCCTGCACACTGTGGTAAAGTCCGAGTGCGCGGACGTTCAGTTGCTGCGAGCCCTCTTCGACGAAGCTGCCGCCGGCGTTCACGTTGTTGTTGGTCAACTGGTTCTCCACCTGGCTGATGCTCAAGCCATAGGAGATGAGCTCATTCGGGTCGACGCGCACCTGATATTCGCGCGCAGTGCCGCCGAAGTCGCTTACATCCACGACGTTCGGGACTTTCCTGAATTCCTTGTACAGAGTCCAGTCTTCGATGCTCCTCAAATTCATCAGGTCATACGCCGGATTCGTGCTCCGGATCGTGTACCAATAAATCTGGCCGGTGGTGCTCCAGTCCGTGCCGATTTGAGGCAGCACGCCCGCCGGCACATTGACCTGCGTGAGCCTTTCGAGCACCTTCTGGCGGTTCCATTCGTTGACCGATTGGTCGTCGAAGATCAACGTAACCAGGGAAAGACCAAAAATCGATTCCGACCGCACCGTCGTGAGATGCGGAATCCCAAACATCTGAATTTCGACGGGAACCGATACTTGCTGTTCCATTTCTTCGGCGGAACGCCCGGACCACTGGCTGATGATGGTCACGTAATTATCGGCGATGTCCGGATAGACCTCGACGGGCATGTTGTGAAACGACACCGCCCCCCAGCCGAGCAATAGCAACCCAATCGCCAGCACCACGTACCGATTATTGAGAGCAAAATCTACGAGATTGCGAATCATGCTTTCTTCCTCAGGCCGCGAAGTTGAGCGTCATTCATTGTCGATTGCATTTTGGAGATTGATCGCGTTTGTCACGACCTGCTGGCCTGGCTGCAACCCGGACAGAATCTCCTGCATATTGTTCGGCAACTGTTCGCCACTGACGACCTGAATGCGCCTAAACTTCTCTTGCGCAGGGATGAAGACCCAATCGCGGTCGTGCAGATGCACGATTGCTGACGCCGGGACAGCCGTATAGGTCTGCTTCCCCTTGCCGAACAAAGTGGCCGAGGCGAACATGCCCGGCCGCATCATCTCGCCCGGATTGGCCACTTCAATGCGGACCTTCGCTGTGCGGATATTCGGATCGAGAATCGAGCCGATGTTGCCGATCGTGCCCTTCAGAACTTTGTCGGGGTAGGCATTCAGCTTGATCTCGGCGGGTTGCCCGACGCGCACGTTGGCCATGTCGTTTTCGTAGACATCACAGACAATCCACACTGTGGTAAGGTCGGAAATCGTGAATGGGTTCGGCGTAGAGTAGGCCTGCACGGCCGCCCCGTTCGTTACTTCCTGATCGGTGATCATGCCGGAAACCGGGGCTAAAATATCGACAATTCCCTTTGGATCATTGGGGTCGGTGCCGAGCAGGCGAAGATGCTCAGTAGCGGTATCAAGGGTGGTCTTGGCGTCGTCCTCGGTGTCTTGTGCAACCTCCAGGTCCTGCTGTGCAATCGCTCCGTGCTCGTATAGCACCTTCGCTCGATCCAATTGCTTGCGCGCAAGGAGCTCGTCGGAGACCGCCTTGCGGTAGGCGTCGAAGCCTCCCGAAATGTCGTCGCTGCGAACACGCAGTAAGAGCTGGCCTTTCTTTACTGCGTCGCCGAGGCGAGCGCGGATGTCCACAATTCGGCCCGAGGCGAGCGAAATCACAGGAATAGTTCGCGCGATGTCCGGAAATACAGTGCCGGTCACCGGCAATTGCCACGGAGCTTCGTATTCGGTCGCTGTTACGATCGGATACCGCTCCGGATGCTCAACCGCGAAGAATGAGACGTCCACTCCGGAAACTACTTTGGCCGACGGAGGCGCTTCGGCTGCAGCATCAGCCTGCTTCTCCTTGCATCCCGTCATACCGGCCAATGTCATCAGGGTGATGACTAAGACAAGAACTCGAATTCCACTGCGTTTCATGTCTCTTTTCCATTCCTTGCGTACGCTGTTCTGGCATTTCAGTCTTCTTTTGAACGCACTGGCCCGTGCCCGCGGTAAGTTCGAGTGCGGGCCAGTGCTGATACCCGGCGGCTTATTATTTGTGCGTCTGCATAGTCATACGCGTTAGAACCTGACCATAACTGCAAGCGTGCTGACTGTTTGGTTGGTGCGCAAGTCAGGCCACCAGATAGAGCTGAGTCCAGCAGCGGTTCCGGCGTTGCTTCCGGCGCCGCACGCCAACTCCGCCTGCGTCAGGCTTCCGTAGCCAAAGCCAGACGCCGATCCACTGGCGCAGGCGTACTGTGTTGGTGCTCCGTTGTTGCCGCCGGGAGGTGTGATTCCTCCGCGACCGGACCAGTAAGGTATATCGGAGAAGCGGTAGCCTTCTTCCAATCGGAACGTAATGAACTGGCTCGGCATGTAGTCCAGGGTGATGGTTCCATCGTGCATCTGGGCGCGATCACCGGGGTTCTCAGTGAAGTACGGTGTGCCACTTGTCGCCGTCGCACCGTTGATTGGGGGAAGAAGCGTGAGATAGCGGCCAGGATTATTCATCTGGCCTCCGCCAAGAGTCACAGCGTAAAGGTCCTTCTTAAACCAGTAGCGGTTATAAGCCATCCATCCAACGAAGTCCTGCTTGGGCCTGCCATTCTTGGCGCTGTGGCAGTTCACACCACCTGCGTAGGTCGAGTTCGAACCCATCTCTGGGGAGCTGCCCTTCGGATCGTACGTTCCGAGGGCGGGGCCTCCACCGTATTCGCAGCCAAGATCGCCGGTAACCGTGAAGGCGATCTTGTCGAGGAGGTTCGAAGGTTTGTCATACAGCTTAACCTGCGCGCTGTAGTCGGCGTGAACACGCGAACGACCAGGCTGGCCAATAACATCCTCGCCCATTCCGTAGTTGTTCCATACAAAGTCCAGATACGGCTTGGGACGCCAGAGAATCTGTCCACCAAGGCCAGGCTTGCCATTCGCGCGAGCGTAGGACTGCCAGCCGTTGATAATCCAAGGCTCGATCTTTAGTTTCTTGGTTGGAAAATACTGGATGCGTAGCCCGTTGAAGAACCACGGCGTATTCGACGAAACAAATGAGGGCTGATAAGTCCAGTTATCGAAGTTGTAGTAACTGAAGAGACCAATGTAGGAAACAAAGATGCCTGCATCCACATTCAAACCGTGAGCAACGTCCCAGTGATATCCACCCCACGCTTCGGAGACGTATTTGTACGCGTTAGATAAATCCCATTGGCCTCGGCTCGGCGTGGCGTCGTTACGCGGGGTTGTTGTAGCGAACAGGCCATCCATGGTGAGGATACGGCCGCGAACATTGTCGATGTGGATATCGCCGCCGATGCTTATCTGTTCAAGCTGCCACTCATCAGAGCGAAATGTTTCGGTCGAGCCACCCAGCGAATCGTCCTTTGGATGGTTGTAGTCAAGCGTGTAATTCGCATCAGCGCGGAACTCCGGGGTGAAGTACTTGGTTGCCATGGGGCTGTCTGATGCGTGACCGTTGCTGTTGAGCCAGGTCCAATCACCCTCGAAGGGCTCCCCTTTGGTAGTGGTTTGCGCACTGATCTCCTTAGCCGGCGGCGCGGCCGGAGCAGCAGAGGGAGCTTCTTGCGCCGGGGACGATGAACTTGAAGCAGGCACAGCGGCCGAAGGTGAAGCTGTGGGACTCGCGGGCACACTTCCGCCGCCAGCAACCAATGTTTTCTCTGCTGCTTTCAACGCTGCGGTATCAGCGCTATCTGCCAGAGCCGCTGCGTGTGCCTCCTTGACTTGTTTCTCCAACTCATCGATACGGCTCTTCAGTGTGTCGATTTCCTGCTCGACAGATGGCTTCAAGTCCCGCTTAGTTGCTGCTGGTGATGGGGGGGGGACTGTGCCTTTATCTGTAGCAGGTGGCGGATCCACTCGCGCTGCAAGATCGGGCGGTGCTGGGCTGGATACGGTTGTCTGGGCGAAACTCAGGTAAGTCGTGCCAACGGTAATTACCGCCAGCGCCATGGCTTTCCAAAAGATCCCTCTCATCTTCACCTCTCGCTTTCTGCGTGAAATCAGAATGTGAGTAATGCAACTGACAACTGAAGTCGGTCTCATGGATTACCCGAACGGTCTCTCGATTGATGCGCACACGCATCCTGCAGAGTTCTTGAACCATACAGGGTCAAGCGACACTCATCGGATAGTCCAATCGCGAGGGTCGATTGCTGGTCTCGCCTCGCCTCGTGGTACTTATTTGAATCAGTTCTTCGTAAGAATTCCGTAAGGTGGCAATTTGGAGTTCGTAAACAACCCACCTATCGGAATCCATGTTCCTTTGTAAGTTGTAAGTGAACGCAGTGCTCCCCGCATGCACGACGAGCACAGCGAGAAGCGTACCCACCTTGCCAACTCAATCAGTTATGGGCAGATCCTGCATCGCCTGCGAACGGGAGATAGTCGCACAGGCGTTGAGGCACCATCACAGTTGTTGTAAAAGACAGCAATGATGAATGCAGAATGAAGTGTCTGACATGAAGAATGCATGAACGCGACGACATTTGTTCCTGTCGCGTTCATTGGACGGAAGTCGGGAAACTTGAAGGATCGAGAAGCCGCTTAGAAAGTTCATAGGCGTGAAATTGCCAGTCTAAATTCTGGTCCTTCGCAGCCTATATCTTTTGTACATTGGGGAGACGAATGCTTTCCATTTCACTATGAACTTCCTTGGCCGTGGCAGTGTTCGGTCTCAGATGCCAGTGAATCCGAAAAGGACAGTGCTGTCGCATACTCGACCAGTGCCCCAAGTTGCCCCCTCCGGAGGGTGCGGAGGCTCGACGAGCACAGTTACGATATTCAACACGGCACAGATAGCTACGACCTCGAATCTCCTTCTGGTCTTTGTTTGGTGCCGACCTCAGGAGTGTTGTGTTTGGTGTATGGATCAGCGGCAAGGTAGACACTCGCGGGCACGAAGAAAATATTCGTGATTCGAAACATTGCGGGGATGACTATATCCGCAGGGAAAACCTAAAGTATGGCGAGCCAGCCAGTGATGGCCGAAGCATTGTGCTGATAGAACAGCACAATGCATAGCAGGAGTATCCCTGGCTCGCCATAAATGATTGATTATGTGTGGTTTGAATGGTGCGCCCGGAGAGATTCGAACTCCCGGCCTTCTGGTTCGTAGCCAGACGCTCTATCCAGCTGAGCTACGGGCGCACATGAGGCGTTTCGCGTGAAACCTTACTCAGATTATCAGGGATTGCACGGTGGTGCAATCGGGCTCTTAGACTGCGGGAACCGGTACGGGTGCGGATGGCGGAGGCGCAAGCGCGGGCTCGTCGACGATTTGCAGACCGGTCTGGCGAACCAACTGCGCGACAGTTGCTGCGTTGAGCCGGGTGGCGTCGTACTCCACGCGCAGAGTGCGGGCGTCGCGATCAAAGGTGAGACAACGGATGCCGTAGACCTCGCGCGTGGTGGCGAGAGCAAAGGCCACAGCCTCAGTAGGTGGTGCCGCATAGTGAAAGAGAATCTCCACCGTGGTCATAAGGAGATGATAACAAGGGCGAAGGCCGAATCGACATAAAGAATGAGGCAGCAGAAAGACTGACTGAGGGGATCGAGAATTGCGAGCTAATCCAGACGAGGTACTTAATTGTCGTCGATTCTGAGCCCCTTGCGGCTTCATCGCGAGAGGACTCGTGGAAGGACCTGCATTTGTCCGTTCGCTCGAAGGCCGGGCGCCCCAGGTCCTGAGGTCCCCAGCGACAGGCCTTTGTCGCTGGGGGGGATCCGTTTCTGGAACTGGGTTGTGATCATCGAGTTAGTCTGGAACTATTTTTTGAAAACAGCGGCGAGCGCCACCCCGGCGTCGGTGTCTTCAATCACCGCGACCGTGTTGAACGACAGTAGGTCCGCCCATTTTGCTGCACCCTTGTAGAGGGCTGCGGGGTTGTCTGACTCGAACAGGGCGAAACCGCCGCTCAAGTCCACGTTATGCCAGCGGCCCAGGAGCTTCGTGCCTTCTTCGGGTGCGGCCACGCCGGCCAGGAACCGTTCGGCGGCTTCGGGTAGTGCAGCGGAGTCAAAACTCCACGTCGTCATGAATTTCATCTCGATCGTCCTCCAGTTTGGATTGTGTTTTTTGGGGAGAGTTTTCCCGGGCGCACCCGAGCGCGACGATCATACAGGAAGACCCGTGGGGCGTTCTTTGCTTTAATTGAGAATTTGCGGCTCCTCGCCGGATTTGCCTCTGCCGGTCGAGGTGCGAACAATTTCTGTTGCGATGAGGGCAAACACTCGGTAAGTAGCAAAATTGGCGAGTCAAACCCCTGACGACCGCTCCTGCGACCGCGTATGCTGGGCGTGCCATGAAACCCTTTTTCTGCGCCTCCCATGCGGCGTTTCTTCCACTTCTCTTGCTTGTGTCCCTGGCATGTCTTCAGGCCACAGCGCAGACTGTGCCAGCTTCCAATCGCCAACTCGCGTCAAAGGAGTTGAACGATCGAGTTGAAGCGCTTTTGAGCAAGATGACGATTGAAGAGAAGATCGGGCAGTTGGTGCAGTATTCACCCGGAACCGGCCATGCGCCTCCAGGCTCAAAGCTGACCTACGATGAACTGGTGGCGAACGGCCAGGTGGGGTCATTCTTATACGTAGTCAGCCGGGACAAAATCAACCACTACCAGCACATCGCCATGGAGAGGTCGCGGCTAAAAATCCCACTGATATTCGGGATGGATGTGATTCATGGACACCGTACCATCTTCCCGGTTCCTCTCGGTCTGGCAGCCAGCTGGGACCCGGCGGTTCCTGAAGCAGTGGCCCGAATGAGCGCAGTGGAGGCCCGCGCCGATGGCATTTCCTGGGTGTTTTCGCCGATGGTGGACATCGCCCGCGACCCGCGCTGGGGGCGCATCACCGAGTCGAACGGTGAAGACCCTTACCTGGGTTCGGCGATGGCCCGCGCATGGGTAAAGGGCTACCAGCAGGACGATCTTTCCAAACCCGACTCTGTGGCCGTGAGCGTTAAGCATTTCGCAGCCTACGGGGCGGTCGTCGCGGGGCGCGAGTACAACGCAGTGGACATGAGTGAGATCATGCTGCGGCAAGTTTATCTGGAGCCTTATCGCGCTGCAGTCGAGGCGGGCGCGGCCACGGTCATGAGTGCATATGTTTCCGTCAACGGCGTTCCGGCCTCCGCCAATCCATTTCTTTTGACGCAGGTTCTCCGCAAGGAGTGGGGCTTCAACGGGTTTGTAGTGTCGGACGAGGGTGCGGTAGCGGGGTTGCGCAACCACGGGATCGGTGCGGATGCCGACACAGTGGCCCGTAAGGCGTTGGAAGCCGGCGTGGATATGGAGATGGACGGCACGCTCTATTCAACCCACCTCTTGTCGCAGGTGCGCTCGGGTAAGATTCCCGAGTCGGTGGTGAATGAGGCGGTCAGACGCATCCTTCGAGTCAAGTTTGCACTGGGCCTGTTCGAGCGCCCCTACGCCGTCGAAGCGCCGGCCTACGATGCGACGCCGGACCGTCGTGCCGCGGCCCGAAAAGTGGCGGATGAAACCTTTGTCCTGCTGAAGAACGACCCGGCGGGAAATATGGGGAAACTGCTTCCGCTGACCGATAAGATCGGGAAGGTGGCCCTGATCGGCCTCTTGGCTGACTCGCAGCGCGAAATGGTGGATGCCACGGCAGGAACTGGCGACCCCAAATTTGTCATCACCCTCAGGAAAGCACTCTCAGATCGGCTCGGCAACCGGCTCCTTTACGCGGAGGGCTGCGGCCTGCTTTCCGGCAAGGATGCGAATGTACTCAAGCAGATTTACCTGAACACCGACCATCCATCCCCCGCTGCAGAGTTACCCCTCCCTGACGATGCCATGACGATCGCTGCAGCGGTTGAGACAGCGAAGCAGGCGGACGTGGTGATCATGGCTCTGGGCGAGAGCGCCTATTGGATGGAAACTGAGGCCGAAAGCCGCACCCGACTCGGCTTTACTGGTTCGCAGGAACAACTTCTTGAAGCGGTCGTTGCCACAGGCAAGCCTGTGATCTTGGTGGTGGTGTCCGGGAGACCTTTGGAGTTGACCTGGGCCGCCGACCATTTGCCAGCGATCCTTGAGGCATGGAGCCCTGGTATGGAGGCCGGACCCGCTTTGACTGACGTCCTGTTCGGCGACGTCGATCCATCCGGCAAGTTGCCGGCGAGCCTGCCACGATACGTTGGCCAGGAGCCGCTCTATTACGCGCAACTGCCTACCGGGGAGCCAGCGCACGGGGATTTGAGCCACATGCCTCGCAACTCCGCGGAAAGATTCATGTCCCGCTACGTGGATGAGGAGAATGCGGCGTTGTTCCCTTTTGGCTGGGGACTTAGCTACACGAATTTCAGCTATGGACAACCGACCATTGACCGCAGCGAGGTTCCGCTACGGGAGGTTGCGGACTCCGAGCACAAACCTGTGGTCACGGTGGGCGTGGACGTGAAGAACACCGGCAGCGTTGTCGGAACCGAGGTCGTTCAGCTCTACCTGCGCAACACGGTAGCCAGCGTGGAGCAGCCCGTCAGGGAATTGAAGGGCTTCGCGCGCGTTACCCTGGCTCCCGGCGAGCACAAGCAAATCAAATTTCCCCTTGGCTTCGATGAGTTGAGTTTTTACAACGTCGAACTCAAACGCGTTGTGGAACCCACGACTTACAAAATCTGGGTCGGCAGCAGCTCACTTGCCACTAAGGAAACCAGGCTGAAGGTTACAGAATAAGGCGGCCTGTTCGACCGCCTAACGGGAGGCGTTACGTGAGCAGTTTACATGCCTTCTGTCGCATAAAGGTAAGCGCGTTTGCGATATTGATTGGGCGTGCCGTATCTTTGTCGAAGAGTTCAAATGTCGTTGCTGGACCGCGGGCAAACAGCAGGAAGACGCGCATCCAAGCGCCTCGGAGAACTGAATAGTGAAGAAGCCGGCAAGCGCAACCGATCCCCTCTGGTACAAAGACGCGATCATCTACGAGCTCCACGTGAGGGCCTTCGCCGACTCGAACGGTGACGGCATCGGGGACTTTCGTGGACTGCTCTCGCGGCTCGATTACCTCCAGGACTTAGGCGTTACCTGCATCTGGCTCCTGCCTTTCTTTCCCTCGCCCCTGCGCGACGACGGCTATGACATCGGAAACTACATCGACGTCAACCCGTCCTACGGGACCCTGGACGATTTCAAACAGGTTCTCTTCGCAGCCCACGAGCGCGGCATGCAGGTCATGATCGAACTGGTTATCAATCACACCAGCGATCAGCACCCATGGTTTCAGGCCGCCCGCCTGGCGCCGCCTGACTCACCGGCGCGCCAGATGTACGTCTGGTCCTCGACCAAACAGCTTTTTCAGGACGCCCGCATTATCTTCACCGACACGGAAACGTCCAACTGGACCTGGGACGAGACGGCCAAGGCCTACTACTGGCACCGCTTCTTTTCACACCAGCCCGACCTCAACTTCGATAACCCGGCGGTGATCGAGGAGGTCCTCAAGGCCATGCGCTTCTGGCTCGACATGGGCGTCGACGCGCTGCGCATTGACGCCATCCCTTACCTGGTCGAACGCGACGGCACCTCCTGCGAAAACCTGCCAGAGACCCACGCCGTTATCAAAACCATCCGTGCCGCCATCGATGCTGACTACAGCAACCGTTTGATCCTGGCCGAAGCCAACCAGTGGCCTGCCGATGTCCGTCCATACTTCGGCGATGGCGACGAGTGCCATATGGCCTTCCACTTTCCCCTGATGCCGCGCATCTATATGGCCCTTCGCCAGGAAGATCGCCTGCCGATAACCGACATCATGGCCCAGACGCCACCAATTCCCGACAGCTGCCAATGGGGTCTGTTCCTCCGCAACCACGACGAACTCACGCTTGAAATGGTCACCGGCGACGAGCGCGACTATATGTACATCGCCTACTCGGCAGATCCGCGCATGCGCGTCAACGTCGGTATCCGGCGCCGGCTCGCACCGTTGGTCGACAACAACCGCCGCCGCATCGAGTTGTTGAACTCGCTCCTGCTCAGCTTTCCGGGTACACCTATTGTGTACTACGGCGACGAAATCGGCATGGGCGACAACATCTATCTCGGCGACCGCAACGGCGTTCGGACCCCCATGCAGTGGAACTCGGACCGCAACGCCGGTTTCTCAAAGTGCGATCCCGCCCGGCTCTACTTACCCATTGTCATGGATCCCATCTACGGCTACCAGGCCATCAATGTGGAAGCTCAGCTAAGCGATCAGTCCAGTCTCCTGCACTGGACCCGCAACATGATCGCCTTGCGCAAACTTTTCCAAGTCTTCGGCCGTGGAACCCTCAGTTTCCTGAACCCGGTGAATCGCAAGATCCTCGCCTACCTCCGCGACCTAGATCGCGGCGATGGCTCGCACGAGACCATTCTTTGCGTGGCCAACCTCAGCCGATTTGCCCAACCGGTCTCCCTCGACCTCGCCGACCACATCGGCGCCGAGCCGGTCGAGATGCTCGGTTATGTGCCTTTCCCTGCCATCACAGAAGCCCCTTACGTACTCACTCTCGCCCCATATTCCTTCCTCTGGCTCGAACTCCAGCCCCCAAGTGTGAGGCCCGCATGATTCTTATCTCGTTTGCCTGCATCCAAGCCTTTTAGGAGGTCCAGCCGTAGATGCCGGTCAATTGGAGACTCTAGGAAGCCTACAATTGCGTTAATATCGACTTCCCGAATGACCATGGCAACAGCAGATCCAATTTCCGCCATCACCACCCCTTCCGCACGTCCCGACAACGGACTCCTCGTCCTGCTCGCCGCCATGACGCCGGAACAGCTCGAACGGGTCCTCGGCAACCTGACCGCTTCCTTCCCGGCGGAAGACCTGCTCATCGCTTCCCCAGACGCTGTCTCAGACGCGCTCCCGGCAGGCTCGTATCCGTCTCTCCGCATCGTTGCCGCTCCCGCGGCCAACGCCGCCTGGACCCTCACCGCCGCTGATTTCGTTAATGCTTACCAGCTCGCCGACAAGAACAAGGCGCGCGGCCTCCTTATGCTGGGCTCGGAGTCCGGCTCGCTCGGTGCGTCCGCACTCCACGGCCTCGCCAACGCCGTTCTCACCACACCTACAGACCTCGCGGTCTCCTGCTACGATCTGCCGCCGCACGCCGGGCTGGTCAACTCCGCTATTCTCTATCCACTCACCCGCGCGCTGTTCGCCTCCCGCGTACGGTATCCACTAGCCCCCGATCTCGGCCTGTCGCTTCGCATGGCCGAACGCCTCGCCGGTGTCGCCCATCGTTTCACCGCGATTAACCAGGGCGAAGCGCCTCTGTGGCCGGTCAACGAGGCGGCAGTAGCCGGGTTCACCGTCGACCAATTCGACGTTGGCCCTCGCCTCCAATCGCGGCCCACGGGGCCCGACCTCAACACCATCCTCCCCCTGGTAACCGGCGCCCTGTTCTCCGACATCGATGCCAAGGCCGCATTCTGGCAGCGCTTTCGCCAGTTGCCGCCCGTGGACGATCCTCTTCCCATGCCGCAGGCACCCTCCTCCGATGCGGCCGCAGATATTGCCCCAATGCTTTCGGCATTTCGGCTCGCCTACTCCAACCTGCATGAAATCTGGTCGCTTGTCCTGCCGCCGAACTCACTGCTCGGCCTCAAACGGCTCTCCACAACCGACGCTGCAGATTTCCGCATGCCCGAGAGTCTCTGGGCCCGCATTGTCTTCGACTTTCTCCTCGCCCACCGGCTCCGCACCATCA
>CAYNGB010000078.1:0-13173 GCA_964396795.1 uncultured Occallatibacter sp.
AGCATGAGATAGGCTTCCCCACGCATATAAACGGGACACAGGAATATCGTGAATTGCGTTATTTCGCCAAGTTCGATCGAGCTCGGCACCTTCAACAGTTCGATTGCCCGGTTCGGGTCTTTGCGATCCATGGCGACCGACGCCCGGATCGTGGGCAGCCAATACCTCTGCACCAGCGTGTCGAGCGGGAAGGTCTTGTCGAGTTCCGTGGCCAGCTTCTCCGCCTTCGCCGTATCACCTGCCCGCGCCAGAGCTAGAGCCGCTGTCGCCCGCACATCGCGGTTAGGGGCCAGTTTCACGGCCGCTGTGGCCTCTGCATGCGCCTGCTCCCGGTTCCCCGATTCCACATCGCGCAGCGCTGCCGCTGCCTGATACGCCGCCGCAGCCTCTTTGGCGTCGTTGTTCTCCGCTGAATCCATCGCCCGACGGGTGAGGTCGTGCGCGTTCTTCAGCTTGCCGTACCAACCCTCCGTATCCGCTTGCGTGGCCAGCAACAGGTCTTCCGTGCCCGGCTTTCCCACGGCGGCTGAGGCCAACTGCTTCATCTGCGCCGTGTCGCCCTTCAGAAACGCCAACCAGTAGCGGCTCTGGAGCAGGAACTCGTTCTCCAGCTTGCGCTCCCCCGCCTGCTTGTATACCGCCTCTGCTTCATCCAACCGATTGAAAGTTGTGTAGGCGATGCCGAGATTGAGATAGTTGGCCGAACCATTCGGGTCTAGGCGCAGCGCTCCTCGAAAAATCTCCAATGCTCTTTCCCAGTTTCCCAAGTCGGCATAAATGAATCCCAAGTCTGTATAAGGCACATGGTCTCTCGGGTAGGTCTGCTGCCACCGCTCGAAGGTTTGCGCCGCTTTCTCAAGTTCGCCCGTCGCCCACAGGTAATAGGTCGCCTCGATTTCGAGCCGCTCCCGCTCACTTACCTTCTCGCGCAGTTCGTACGCCTTGCGGGCATTTTCAGCCCCCCGCTCTCCTTGATTGAGGACGCTATAGAAGGTTAAGCCCGAGTAGGGCATGGCGAAATTCGGGTCCAGCTCTGCTGCCCGTTCAAAAAAAGGCAGCGCAGCGGTTCCCCCTTTTGCATTCGCCATCTTCACTCCTAGACTGTAGGCTTTCAGCGCATCCAGCGATGGCGTGGTCGCTTCCTCCAGCGGCGTGGCGTATTCCTCCACCGAGCTGAGCGACTCACCCAGCTTGCTCCGCATACTGATTGCGGCGGCGTCCAAAGCTTTGAGCACCGCTTCCTTGCTTGCCGCCTGCTCTTGGGCTTCCGCCAGCACATCGCCCGTGTTGCAGTTCACCGCTTTCAGGCCAATCACGTACTGGCTGCCCAACCCCGCAATCGAGCCCGTCAGCATGGCCTTGCTGCCCGTGCGCTGGCATACCTCGCGCGTGACCTCTGTCGTCAAGCGGTCACCGGCGGGACGGCCCATCAGCTTTAATATTTCATTCACCCTGTTCTCGGATACCAGAGCGAGAAAGGGCGATTGCTCAAGCTGCACCGAGAGCCCCTGCTTTAATGTGTCGTCGAATACCACATCGCCTGTCTTGTTGTCGAAATCAGAAAGAACAATAGTGTCCTTGTCGGTCAGTGGCTTTGTTTGATGCCGCGACCAAAGCCAGACCACCGAAACCACTCCGACGGCCAGAACAGCACCGGCAACCAGCCGACTCCGCCAGCGAGACGAAGCCGGTGTTTCGGCCACGGCGGGAGCAAGCTGCTCTCCCCCGCTCGTTTCGTTGGCCGGGCGCGTAACGGAATTGCCGTAGTCTTTCATCCGCCCGTTCTGCGCTTCTGGTTCCGCAACAACGGGAGCGATGAATCGATAACCTCGCTTGGGAATGGTCTCGATAAACAGCGGTGCATCGGTCGAATCGCCCAGGGCGTCGCGCAGATTCATTACCGCCATTCGCAGACTGTGGTCGAAGTCCACGAACGTATCTGAAGGCCACAGGACCTGGCACAACTCTTCCCGGGTGACTATCTCGCCGGCGTGTTCGAGCAGATAAACCAGGATGAGGAAGGATTGCTCGCGCATCCTGACTGGCTTGCCATCGCGGCACAACTCCACCCTTCGCGTGTCCACTTCATAGACACCGAAACGCCAAGTCTTGTCCGGGCTCACTGGCGTCGCCACACTCTCACCTGCTGTGGGGGCTCCGGTTGAGAAGTTTAGCACGGCCTATGCGCCTGCAGCACCTTTTGACAACACAAGTCCTTGCGCATTTAAGACATTCGGGGTCAATTACATAGGCGATGACAAGCATTTGACGCCGAAATGACGACCAGTTGATTGCCAAGACTACGGTTAAGGAGCAGATTGCGGAGCATCGCAAGCGGAGTTCAAACCTCCGCGAACCACACTGGTTGCGAACAAAGAAGGGGGACACAATGTACACCAATTCAAAGCTACGCAGGGAACCTGGAAACATACTGCTGTTGATCGTAATGACCGTGTTCGCCGTGCTGGCGTTTACGGTTCAAGCTTCTGCACAGGACAATCAGATCAGCAACCAAGTAACAGAGCCTACCTACAAGGTGCTGCACACCTTCACGGGCTTCCCCGGCGACGGGGCAATGCCCTTATTCAACCCATTGCTTGACGTGAATGGAACTCTGTACGGCACAACCTTCTATGGAGGCCCTTACGGTGGTTATAGCGGCTCCGGGGGCTCCGGAACAGTGTTCAAGCTAGGCACGAACGGCAAGGAAACTATCCTGTACAGCTTCACCGGGGACGCGGATGGGGCGGAGCCCGATTCGATGTTGGTGCCGGACGAGGAGGGCAACCTCTACGGAACTACCCAAGATGGCGGGTTGTCCTGCGACGCAGCAGCCCTTTACGGTTTGCAGGGCTGCGGAGTGGTGTTCAAGCTGGACAGGAGAGGGAACGAAACCGTGCTTCACAATTTCAGCGGTGGAACAGACGGGGGAATGCCGGTAAGTGTGACCATGGGTCCTGATGGCAATCTCTACGGTGTAACGGATGTCGGTGGAGATCTGAATTGCTCGGGGGGATGGTGGGAAGGGTACGGCTGTGGCGTCCTGTTCAAACTGGACAGGAGCGGAAACGAGACCGTGCTTCACAGCTTCGGCGGTGTGCCAGATGGAGCGGTCCCCTTTCCATTCTTGACCATAGACCAGTCAGGCAATATCTACGGCGCGGCACAATACGGCGGAAGTCTCCCGAATCCAGCGCCTTGCTTCGGAAACGGCTGCGGAACTTTGTTTAGGCTCGATCCGAAGGGAAATATGAGAACTCTGTACACCTTTACAGGTCAGGCGGATGGATTCTTACCCAACGGACCGTTGCTGCTGGACAACCAAGGCAACCTCTATGGCAACACGGAATTCGGCGGCAATCTCACTTGCACTGCCCCCTATGGCTGCGGCGTAGTGTTCAAGTTGAATAGGGCGGGGAAGGAAACCGTGCTGCACACCTTCACGGGTGGGGCGGATGGGGCAATTCCCTATTCGGGTATGACATGGGGCATGGATGGCAACTTGTATGGCACCACTTACTACGGAGGCACTGCCAACTTCGGTACAGTGTTCGAGGTAAGTGTCCAAGGCAGGGAAAAGGTGCTCTACAACTTTACAGATATGGCGGACGGAGGGAATCCCGGCGCAGTCTTGATCATGGATCCGCAGGGCAACCTCTACGGCACCACTCAGACCGGCGGGGACCTACTGTGTTCATCGCCCGCTGGCACAGGCTGCGGGGTAGTGTTCAAGCTCAAGCCGTAATGTGAAGAACAAGAGTGGGCGAGATCAACCTGACTCAAGGCTACGTGTGAATGCCGAAGTAGTTATCCATGTGTGAGACACGCCCATAGCGCAGTAGGCAGAGCCGTCCGGCTGTTCCCACGAATAACAGAGATGCGCGTGCAGGATGCAGGGGTGGCTGAGATCCGAATAGGATTTACGCCACCCGCATCGTGCCCCCCGGAAGGCGGGTCTGGTATAGGCCAGGCCCGCTTTCTTGTTCCTTGCTGCGATTGACCACAACTGAAATAAGCAGGGCATAGCGCTGATTGGGAGATGTATTGGTCTCTTCAGTCGTGTTCCGGGTGGAATGTTCCGCCTGGATCGTGGCCAACCCGGACATACTCACAGTCAGAACTACTCGGGTATTTAGCACCGGTGGTTTCCCGGGTCTGAGAATCCGGACACGGGGTACCCATTTTGTTGCTGAATTTTGTGGGGGGCGGAAGGAACACTGAATTCGTGGTATCCCACCCATTCCACGATGGAACTGTGGAATGGATGGGCACCCCAGAGTTGTGTTTACACCGAAATCAAAAATGCTCTAGTACTACAGTTGTGCTTGCCTCGAGCGGATTCACAAGCCGGGCCTAAAGGCCCTGTAATCTGGGCCAGTTTTCAGGGGTAAAAGGCCCCTGCTCCCTCCGCAGAGTTTAACTGCAACTGTAATACCAGGGACAGTGGGGTGAATGGGCAGTCTGAATGTTGACTTGCTGCGTCAGCAGTCACTTCACTTCGATCAAGCAAAGAGAACGGGGCTGCATGTCGATATCGATGACACAGGGGAGCTGCACGGTCCGCTGGCTTTTTTTGTCGTCGATGTCGAGAGCGAGCGTCCTGGTTCCTTTTCCTCGCAGTTCCACCTGCGGAGACTCGCCCTGGTCGGCGCAGTTGGCGAGCACAATACCTATGCGCCCGTCAGCTGCTTGCCAGGTCGCTGACTGCACCAGCGGCTCTTTTCCCAGGCCGAAGTCGCGTGTGGCCACATTGCTCACCTTCCATGGGCGCTGCATGCGTCCATAGACCAGAAAGTCCTTTGCGACTCCATTGCGAAAACTGTTTGTTCTCTTTGCCCAGTCGATGATTGCACCCTGATCCGGGACGGCCCTTGTCCATGCCTCGTCCCAGTCGTACTCGATCAATCCCTTATCGCGCAGAGTGAAATTCAGCATGTATCCGAAGACGATGGCACGGCCCACGGAAAGCCGCAGAGCCTCATCATTGACCCGGTTTCCAAAAAACCCATAGTGGCCGTTGCAGTACTCGTGGTAGAGGAACGAGTACAGAGGACAGGTCCTGACCCGGCCGTCCCAAATCTGAAAGTCCTGAAGATAGGTCTCCGGCGGAGCTCCCTCGCAGGACATTGCAACGCCGGGATTCACCGAGCGCGCGATCTCCGTATCCGCTTTCAGCAGGCTCTTGAAGCCCTCAGCCATCCATGGCCCCGGTACGGGAGGATGGCCATGATCGGTGGCATAGCAGGCTATCGGCCCCGGACCCTGGTCAAACTGCTGCACCACACTGGGACCAAGTTCGGCCATCTTGCGGGTCATCTCGAGAATCATCTGGCGGCCTTTTTCGGTTCCTACGCACACCCAATAATTCTTTCTCCACGGCCAGACATCTTCAACAAGTGTTCCGTCCCACCTGTGAGCCACAGCGGACTCGCCCCCGTGGGCTCGGAAGTAAGGCATCCCGTCGTAGCCCGTATTGCCTTGCCAGGTGACCCAGCAAAGACTGTCTCCATAAAGGAACGGAGACCAGCCTTTCTCTTTTGACTTGGTCATGAACTCGCGCATGTCTGCTTCTCCACCAAGCGGCGGGAAGGCATCGGGCTGCACCCACGGACCGGGACGTTCCCAGTTGTAGACGAACGGCATCAGCGGACTTTCGAGCGCAGCAGCGAGCTTTTCCAAAATCGGCAGGGCGTTGGTCACGGGGGTAAATTCGGGGTTCACCACGGAAGGGCCGTCCCAGTCTCCCTGACCACGCATGGGAAACGCGAACCCCACCGCCGAATCGGTAATCCACTTTGGGCAGTCCGTTCGATCCACCAGCTTGCGGCCGCAGAATGCCTGCTTCGTTGCCCAGTCCCGGTAGATCTCTGCGGCGCGATACCAATCGCCGTGGAAAGTGCCAAGCACTACGTTGTAAGGCAGCTTGGTCACGCCCGGTCCACAGGTGCCGGGATAGTGGGCCAGCCCCAGCGTGACACCGTCTTGTTCCATCACCTGATCGATAAACTTCGGCAGCCCCGTGGCGTCGTCACAGGCCAGGTAGAGGCCGCCCACGGAGTTGTAATAGGCCATCAACTGTGTCGTCACCATCTGGCCGGGATAGTTGGGGGTGCGCCAGATTTCGGGAACGTTGTGCTGTCTTCCCGACCAAACGTCCTCCAGCCACAAATCGGGAGTGGCAGCCCCGTTATCTCCCCATCCGAGCTCCATCGAAGTGTGACGCGTCCAAGCGGGCCGCGCGTAGGCGGCAGGCTGAATCGGCCCCGCCAACGATCCATCCAAAGCGGACGAGAGGATAAAGCTATGGTCACCGTCCGCGGGGTCGTCGAACGGCACTTCGATCACGGGGAATTGCACGTGCCCAATCCATGACTTGGTTCCGTTCTTCAACTCCAGGTTCCAGTAGGTTAGCGTTTCGTTCGCCGGACACTTGATGGTCACCAGGGCATCGATGGGCAGCTCGCCAATGTCTTTGTACTCGATCTTGACGGTTTGGCCATTGTCGTTCTCGTCTTTGGATACAGTGACCTTCTTCGCATCAGAAGAGGTGATCTGCTTGAATTCGGCGTGCTCATTCATGAGTTCAAGGATGAAGAGCGGCAGACGCACGTGGTCACGAATCAGCAGTTCGCGGTCGACGCCATAGGTGGACTGAAACGACGCGATGGTCCCCTTTGCCTCATCAATCAGCAATCGATATCCAGAGTTGAGGATGATTACGGGCGCGGCGAAGACAGATTCCTGGGATATCTTGACGTGGGTGTTCTGGGCAGCCAACGCGGATCGCGGGTCAGCGGCGAGAAGCGCTGCTCCTCCCAGAGGCAAGCAAGAGGTGGCTGCGGTGGTGGCGACACCTGAAAGGAACTTCCGACGTGAGAGTGCTTTAGGGCGAGGTGAGGTGCGTCTCTTTCGTGTAAACATGACTGCCATCCTCGGAGCCGATGCACCACTGTGTCAAGAGCAGAGCGGGAGTAGAGCAGAGGATGGCTGGAGTAGTGATCAGCCTTCGAGTTTGTAGCGTGTCTCGGCCAGCCGGTAAAGCCGGCGCCACACCAGGCGGTTCATGGTGACCACCATGAGCGAGATGAAGATGGTGGCAAGCAGGAGGATAGGAAATCGCCCGCTATCGGTGGCGGCGTCGATTTGTGCGCCCAGGCCGATGGTTTCAAGGGTTCGGTCGGCGACGTGGGAATACTCTGCAAACACCGACGCGTTCCATGCACCGCCGCTGGCCGTGACCATTCCGGTGATCAGGTAGGGAAAGATTCCGGGTAGAATGAGCCGGGTCCAACGCTGCCAACGTGTGAAGTGATAAAGCTCGGAGACCTCACGCAGGTCAGAGGGGATGGACATGGCGCCGGCGATGACGTTGAAAAGGATGTACCACTGCGTGCCGAGCAGCATGAGGGCGATGGCGCCGATGCCCAGTCCTCCGCCGATTCGCACCAGGCCGATGAGCAGGATGGGAAAGAACGCGGTCGCTGGAACCGAGGCCAGCACTTGAGCCACCGGCTGCACGATCCGGGCGAGGCGGGGACTGAAGCCGATGGCTACGCCAACGGGAACAGTCCATGCGGCGGAGATGAGCAGCGCGCAGTTGACGCGGAGAAAAGTGGCCCCTGCCCCTTCAAGCAGCAGGCGCAGGTCAGGCCATGTGACGCTGCGCAGCATCAAGATGGCTTGCATCGCGCCATAGGTGATGACCAGAATCACTGCGCCGGCAAGCGCCCACAGTTTTGCCGAGGGCTTGCGACGGATTGCGTCTTCGTCGATGGGATGAACGATGCGGCACTCCTGGGTGTGCGCCATGCGGCGGTAGATGGGTTCTTCGATGCGGGCAAAGATGCGATTGGGAAGGGAACTGAAGAGGTTGGATTTGCGCAGCAATTCGAGAATGGGAGAAGTGACGCGGTCCGCGGACTCGACCTGCTCGAATTTGAATTTGTCGCTCCATGCAATCAACGGACGCCAGACCAGCTGATCGGTGGCTACGACAATCAGGATGACCGTCGCAAAGCCGGCGAGCAGGGCGCGCACATCGCCTGAGGCAGTGGCAGTCTGGAGGTAACTGCCGAGGCCGGGCAACTGGAAGTTGCGATCGCCCATGGTGAACATCTCGCAGGCGATGAGGGCAAACCACCCGCCGGCGACCGAGACGATGGAGTTCCACACCAGGCCGATGGCGGCGTAGGGCATTTCCAGTTGCCAAAAGCGCTGCCAGGCGGAGTAGCGATAGATGCGGGAAGCCTCGATCATCTCGCGGGGAATGCTTTTAAGCGAGGAGTAGAAACTAAAGGCGAGGTTCCATACCTGTCCAGTGAAGATGAGCAGAATGATGCCCATCTCAATGCCCATCTGATGGCCGGGCACGAGGGCTACCATGGCCAGCACCACGGGCGGCAAAAAGCTGAGTACGGGAATGGACTGCAGAATGTCGAGCACCGCGATCATCCAGGCCTCGACCCGCGGATTGTAGGCCGCGATGTAGCCGTAGGAGACGGCGAAACACAGGCTGAGCAGATAGGCGATGAAAATACGGACGATGGAGTAAAACGCGTATACCGGGAGAGCGCTGATGGAGTGCGAAATAGGCACCACCGGAACGGGCTTGCCGAGCCAGTAGGCGCCGGTGCTCACGATTGAAAAGAAGATGGCCAGACCACACGCGGCTACCCCTGCATCGATGACAATGGGCCAGGTTCGGGCGGTGACCAGCGTTCGTGCCAGGGGGTGCAGCTTCACTGGACCTCCTCGTTGGCAGGGATCTCCTCTTCCTGGGCGTCGGGCAGAATAAAGCGCCGCCGGCCGGCGTCAAAGTCGAACAGTTCGGCGTAGCGGCCCCAGGTTACCGCAGTCTCCATCTGGCGCAGGCATTCCTCCTCACTGAATTGCTCGTCGAGCATGTCCAGAAAGAAATCTTCCGGAACGGTGTGGTCGCTCTTAGCCTCGAGGGCGCGACGAATCTGGCGCAGCAGCAGTACATTCTGAAGGGCGGCGCCGCGAAACAGCTCCTTCTGGCGAAGAATCTCGGAGTTGGCAAATTCCGTGCCGCTCTCGGTGATGGCCGCATCGCCTTCTTCGATCTTCAGAAAGCCCAGCAACTGAGCGGCATCGACGATGGGCAGCAGGTCGTCGATTTCAAATGCTAGATCGTCAGCCAGGCGGTAGATGTCGTCGCGGCCCCCCTTGTCGAGCAGCAATTCCAGCAGCCCGGCCATGCCCCCGGGGCGCGCATGGGGCAGCATCTGATAGCGCATCTGCCTCTGGTCTCGCACCTTCGGTCCGGTTTGCTGCTCCGGCGCCTCGGCCGGCGCCACATCGGGTTTAGTCAGCACCTTGTAGATGTAATCGACTAGCTGGGTGAAAGACTCGGACTTGCGATCGCGCGGATGCGCAAGCTGCACCTTGAAGTCGGTCCGGATGTGCCCCGGATTGCGACCCAGCACGATGATGCGGTCGGCCAGCAACACTGCCTCTTCGATGTTGTGCGTTACCAGGAACACGGCCTTGGTCGGCATGGTTTTGTTGGCCCACAACTCCAATAGCTCGCTGCGCAGGTTCTCCGCCGTCAGCACATCCAGCGCGGAGAAGGGCTCATCCATGAAGAGTACTTCCGGCTCCACCACCAGCGCGCGGGCAAACCCCACCCGCTGCTTCATGCCCCCGGAAAGCTCCTTGGGGTAGGCCGCTTCAAAGCCGTCAAGCCCTACTGTGTCGAGCATCTTCATGCTGCGGTCGCGGCGCTCACCCGGCTCTATGCCCCGGGCCTGCAGCGGAGCCTCAACATTTTCAAGCACAGTGAGCCAGGGAAAGAGAGCAAAGCTCTGGAAGACGATGGAAACGTTGATTTCAGCCCCTGCAATCGGCTGCTCGTGCCAGTAAACCTCCCCAGCGGAGGGCCGCGAGAGGCCGGTCAACATACGCAGCATCGTCGATTTGCCCGAACCGGACGGACCCAGCAGAGCCACAATCTCCCCCGGCACAATACTCAGGTCGGTGGCGGAAATCACCTGGATACGATTCGCACTGGGCTGAGCATAGTACTTCTCGATCTTTTCGGCGCGGATGATCGCCTCGGCGTTGGCGGTCACTTTACCGTTCTCGATTCGCGCTTCCTGCATGGCATGGTTCTCCGGTTGGGGTCCGCCTGCTCGCGCTGCGGCCGGTTATCATTGCAAGTTTATGATTGCCGGGTTGCTCCCGGATGAATCTACTGCTTTGGTGAACAAACCCAGCCTATCCCCCGTGCCTGCTGGAGGCTCTGAGTTCCGTCTTTCGCCGCATTTTCCGACAGATATGCTGAAATTCCATGCCGGACGACCGAATATACTTGATCGGCGGCGTTAGTTCCAGCTATAAGAATTGACGGAATTTGCCCTAGCAGAGCGTATCATTCTAAAAAAGGCATTGGTGAGACAAGGTTCCCCAAAAGAGAAGCAACCTGAATCTCACATTGCGAACCAGCGCTGAAGGATTTCCCGAGGTCGTGCCCGTTTCAACCTTTAGGAGAGTATGCCCGAAACACAGCTCAAACCCAAAGTGCTTGTCGTGGACGATGAACGGGTCATTGCCGATACGCTGGCCGTGATTCTCAACCAGAGCGGCTTTCAAGCCAGGGCTGCCTATTCCGGTGAAGGGGCCCTCGATTTGGCTTCCACCTTTGAGCCGGATATGCTCATCACCGACGTCATCATGGCCGACCTGAACGGCATTGACGCGGCCATTCGCATTCGCGCGTTGCTGCCACGTATCAAGATTCTGCTCTTTTCCGGGCAGGCTGCCACGGCCGACCTGCTTGAGAAAGCGCGCGCCAGAGGCTATGAATTCGAGATTCTGGCCAAGCCGGTTCATCCCCAGGATTTGCTGAACAAACTGCGAGGCTGAGCACTTCAACCCCAGGCAATCGAGACATCAGGACTTCAGTTCACGGCGCCCTTCCAGCGCTCGCGCCATCGTGACCTCGTCGGCGTACTCTATGTCGCTGCCGGCAGGCACCCCTGTGGCGATGCGCGTGATCCGTACCGGAAAGCCGTGCAGCGCCCCGGCCAGCCAACTGGCGGTCGCCTCGCCTTCCAGAGTAGGACTGGTGGCCATGATCACCTCATCGATTTCACCGCGCTCCACGCGCCCGACGAGCGAAGTGGCCCGCAACTGGTCAGGTCCCACTCCATGCAGGGGCGAAAGCGTTCCGTGCAACACGTGATAGACGCCGTTATAACCCCGGCTCCGTTCCACAGCGTCGATATTGGTAGGTTCCTCGACTACGCAGACCTGGCGTCGATTGCGCGTGGGGCTGGCACAATAGGCGCAGGGGTCCACGTCCGTCACGTTGTTGCAGATGGAACACAGCCGCAGACTCGCCTTGAGCCCGCGCACGGCCTCCGCCAGCGCCGCTGCGTCTTCTTCACTGGAGCGCAAAATGTGGAAGGCGTACCGCTGGGCCGTCTTTGCCCCTACCCCCGGCAGTTTCTTCATCTCCTCGATGAGCCGCGCCATCGGCTCGGCATAACGTGCCACCGCGCGTGCCTCCCTTTGCAGTTCTTTCAGCAGGCGTAAGGCAAGACCAATGCGCCCAGGTCTCTAACCGTTTGACTTCGTGCGTTCCCACCCTTGCGGCAAAAACAAATACGCGGCAAGGATGGGGCACCCACATAGGTACAACATCTGTAGTCCAGAGAACCGGCGAGGAAATCAGCCTAGCCCCGGCAGCTTCAGGCCCCCAAGCATTCCCTGCACGCTCGATTGAATCGCCTCATCCGCCTTGCGTTCCGCTTCGTTCACCGCCGCCACCACCAGATCTTCCAGCATTTCCACATCCGGCTGTCCACCGCTCAAACCGATCACCGCTGCGGGTTCGATTCGAATCTTCAGCAACTGCTTCTTACCGTTCATCGTTGCCGTCACCGCGCCCCCGCCGCTGGTCCCTTCCACCACCGTCTGACCGAGCTTGCGCTGAACCTCCTCCTGCATCTGGTTCGCTTGCGAAAGCATCTCGGAAATTTTTAGCGGGTTGATCATGGTGTCTCTCCTTGCGGTCACCGGCTATTTTTCGCGAAGGTCGACGACGCTGCGGACCTCCGCATGGAAGATATCCCTGGCCCGTTGAACCATTGGATGCCCCAGCGCGGCTTCTTGCACGCTGCCCGCTAAAGGCGCTGCCATCGCCGTGCCCGCTGCGCCACTCGCTTGCCCAGGAACCAGCACAAAGCGCGGATTCACTCCATGCTTTTGCAGCTCCTGGCGAATGATCTTCTCTGCTGCAGCATTCACCGTCAAGGCCAGCATCTTCTTGCCGATGCCCGGCACTTCAATGCGCAACATCCCGCCGTCCAGTGTCCATGCGCCCGTGCCCAGCAGTTGAGACGCGGACTGGTGTCCGGCCTGCGCCAAGGCCGCGCTTGCCGCATGACGCAGGGTATCCACGCTAGGTGATGCGGTTTCAGCGTGCGGCGCTTTTGCCAATGCGCCCTCGGTCAGTTGCTCGGCAAACCCGGCCTTGGGGCTGGCCGCCGCAGGGAAGGGTGTCGCCGTCGCGAGCGGTTGTACTTCGGCTGCTGACTGAGGCGCTGTCTGCGCTGGATGGCGCATCTGGGCCACAGCGTTTACGGCCGTGCGTTGCCTGGGGTGCGATTCTGTTTTTGACTCCGCGTTCCAACTACTGCTCGCAGGCGCAAATGGCGAATGCGCCGCGTTTGCTTGCGCCGGCGCAGGAGGCAGGGGCGATGCGGACGCCGAGGACCTGGGTCGAGCCGGGGCGGCCGTTGCGCGTGCTCCAGGAGCAGCACCACGCGCTCCCCCGCTGCTCGCTACTCCGCTGAGCAACTCCTCAAGCGGCAAGAGCCGCTGCGCATGGATCAGCTTGAGCAGGCCCAACTCCAGGTGAAAGCGCTGCTCCTGCCGGTAGTTCAGATCGTCAAAGGTACGGAGCACAATTTGCAGATTGCGGGTCAACTCCTCTTCAGTAAACAGCATCGCCGAGCGCATGGCACGGGCCCGCTCGTCGCCGGAGACCTGCAGCAATTCAGTCTGTTCGCCGCCCAGTTTGGCCATCAGCGTATTGCGCAGGTACCGCACCATTTGGCGTGCCAGCGAGGAAGGGCTGTGCCCGGCGTTCACCAGCACATTCAACTGCTCCATCAACTCCGCGCTCTGGCCCGCGGCCACCGCCTCCAG
>CAYNGB010000079.1:0-12851 GCA_964396795.1 uncultured Occallatibacter sp.
GCGGATTCTGCAAATTTATTGAGGTTTTTTGAGCTACGGATAAAAGGCGTGGTGGGCAGTGAGGGACTCGAACCCCCGACTTCCTGCTTGTAAGGCAGGCGCTCTAACCAGCTGAGCTAACCGCCCACGGGCGGCGGGAAGGCCGTTACGGCCTTCTGACATCATAGCAGCGCGCGTTCTTTGTTGGCCTGGGTTGATAGACTTGCCCGGTGAGCCGCCTCATTGTGAACGCTGACGACTTTGGGCTGACCGCCGGAGTCAACCGGGCCATTCTAGAACTGCACCTGGCCGGAGTTCTGACCAGCACAACCCTGATGGCGCGGGCCGCGGCCACCGATGAGGCGATTGAAATCGCTCGCGCCACGCCATCGCTAGGCGTGGGTTGCCATGTAGTGCTGGTGGACGGCGAGCCGGTACTTCGGCCGCGCCAGGACCTTGTGTGGTTAGCCGACCCGATAGACGGACGCTTCAGACCCTCCTTGAGCGGTTTCCTTGGCGATTTGTACCGTAGTGGACCCAGCAGAAAGCTGCTGGACGAGATTGAGGCCGAGGCAGCAGCGCAAATTGCGTTCCTGCAGAAACGCGGTGTTCACCTGACCCACGTGGATACGCACAAGCACACGCACATGTTTCCGGCGGTGCTGCGACCCGTGCTACGGGCGGCGCGGGCGGCTGGCATCAGAGCGGTGCGCAACCCCTTCGAGCCCGCATGGAGCCGTCGCGCTACGCCCGGCGCTCCGTGGGTAAGGCGGGTCCAGGTGGCGCTGCTGCGGCGGCTTGAGTCCACCTTCTTGCGCATTGTGGCAGAGGAGGGTTTCGTCACCACCGGCGGCTCGCTGGGGGTGCTGGCCACCGGTACGCTGGATTCGGCAACCGTCGCTTCCCTACTTTCGGCAATGCCGGAAGGAACGTTCGAGCTGGTTTCGCATCCCGGATACAACGACAGCGATCTAGCCCAGGCGCACACACGGCTGCTGGCTTCGCGCGAAACCGAACGGGCCGCGCTCTGGACGTTAAAGCAGTTTGCAGCGCTGGAGCTGGTTTCCTTTGAGGATTTGAGAGAGGCTGTCGTCGCCCGCGCCAAGGTTTAACCTGGTCTTCTGCATCTTCGCCGCCCCTGGGTACGTCCAACCGCAAGAAAGAGAATAAGAAACGGAGCAAGTAGGCCCTATGCGCATTGGCATCACGTGTTACCCCACGTACGGCGGTTCAGGCGTGGTAGCCACGGAACTGGGCATTGAATTGGCAGCCCAGGGCCACGAGATCCACTTTATCTCCTATTCCCAGCCCTTCCGGCTCAATGGGCGCGACGGCGGCCTTTTTTATCACGAGGTTCCGGTATCAAGTTATCCGCTGTTCGAATTCCCACCCTACGACCTGGCGCTGGCCTCGCGGATGGCGGAAGTGGCTGAGTTTTATGAACTTGATTTACTGCATGTGCATTATGCGATCCCCCACTCAGTCAGCGCGCTACTGGCGCGCCAGATGCTGGCGGCAAAAGGACGGCGGCTGCCGTTTGTGACAACGCTGCACGGCACCGACATCACGCTTGTGGGGTTGGACCGTAGCTATCTGCCCATCACACGCTATGCAATCCAAGAGAGCGACGGCGTCACTAGCATCTCAAGCTATCTAAAAGCAAAGACGTTGGAGGATTTCGGCATCACGCGGCCTATCGAGGTGATCCCCAACTTTGTGAACTGCGACGTCTACCACCCGATTCGCGATGAGGCAGAGCGTGCAGAAGCGCGGCGGCGGCTGGCCAAGCCGGACGAAGCCATCCTGATGCATCTCTCGAACTTCAGACCGGTGAAGCGGGTGGTGGATGTGGTGAAGGTGTTTGCCCGGGTGGTGCGTGAGGTCCCGGCGCAACTGGTTCTGGTGGGCGACGGACCGGACCGCTCGGCGGCGGAATGGCTGGCGCATGACCTGCATATCCAGGACAAAGTTCACTTCATGGGCAAGCAGGAGCGGGTGAATGAGCTGCTGCCGCTGGCTGACCTGATGCTGATGCCGAGCGAGTTGGAGTCGTTCGGCCTGGCTGCGCTGGAGGCCATGGCGTGCAAAGTTCCGGCCATTGCGACAGATGTGGGCGGAGTGCCGGAGCTGATCGATGACGGGGAGACGGGCCTGCTGTACCCAGTGGGAGATGTCGACGCGATGGCGGCCGGGGCGGTGACGTTGCTCAGCGACCGCGCGCGGTTAGAAACCATGCGCGAGGCGGCCCGAAAAACCGCGCAGAAGCGGTTCTGCTCCTCGCTCGTGATACCGCAATATGTCAAGTACTACGAGCAAGTACTGGCACAAGCGTAAGGATCCGCGACACCCATTTCGATCCGGGCGTTCAGGCGGTGGACTGTTCGGCGGGGTCGGGCGCAAATTTGGGCGAAAACCCGAGCCGCTGCCAAAAATCGGTGAGCATAGCCACCGTCTCCGCAGAAGTCTTGGAAGTAGAACGCAACAGGAGCCGGGACCCGACGCTTTGGGCCAGGTCGCGGGCTTCGATGGCAATGGCGACGCACTTGTCGGGGCGGTAGGTGCAGGCGGCCAGGTCGGCGATGGAAAGCCGGGTGGTCGGCGTGGCCAGCACAGTGCGCGGCGGAGCCATGCGGTCGAGAAGCCAGAGAATCTCCAGCTTCGACTCCAACTCATCGGGAACACAGTCGATCGCCAGGTCGGCTTCCCGTACAGCATCTTCGATGGTAGAGACAAAGGTGACCATTGGCAGCGCTGCGGGGCTCAGCTCTTGGCGAAGTAGTTCCTGTGCGTGCTGCAGATTGGCGGGCATCACGTCTTCCAGCAGGACGCGGAAGCCGGCGCGGGCAGCCGAAAGGGCGAGCCAGCGGCCCAGAGGCCCGGCCCCGATAATCGCGACTGTAGGCAAAATGAGTGCGCCTTACTTGGCGTTAAGAGCCTGAGCCACGTCTTCGGCATTGGGCTTGGCATTGAGCAGGTGGTCGGCGACGCGGGCGCGCTCATCGGGGGTGAGAGAGGGTATTGTCGCCAGGACGCGGCGAAGGGTAACTGCGACGTCGTCGATGTAGTTCATTAAGCGGATGGCTTCTCCGGAGAGCGGCATGCTTTTTCCTCGGTGGTGAAGTTCCCTCTCATTGTAGGCGGTGGGGTCGGCCGGGGGGAAGGCGGCGCAAAGCAGCTTGCGGATTACCAGGAAATGGCGGTGCCCCGGCTGAAGGCTTGTCCTTAGTCGACTTCTGCACTGTCCTGCCGTAGTCCTTATGGGCTATATTGGACTACCTGCCGAATCGGCAGGGGTTCGCCTGCGCCCTGAACGATTCGCTGACCGCAGAATTTGAGCAAGGTATTCGGCCGCGATACCGATCGCTAGGTCTTTCACAAGTCAACATTCATCGCCGTTCCGTGACGACAAGGGCCGCCCGGGGCGCGATGCAGACAAGGGCGTACGAGTCTGCCACTGGCCAGGAGGATCTGATGAAGGTTACCGACACGATTGGAATGGTGCTGAAAAGCAAAGCCGGCAATAGTGTGCTGTCCATAGCACCGGAGCAATTGGTTTATGAGGCGCTGGAGAAGATGGCCGAACACAACGTCGGCGCCTTGCTGGTAATTTCAAACCATCGCCTGGTTGGCCTCCTCTCGGAGCGTGACTACGCGCGCAAAGGAGTCCTGCTGGGCCACCTGTCGAGAGAAACCAAGGTCAGCCAGATCATGACCAGCCCGGCTGTATTCGTGAATCCGCAGCACACCGTGGATGAATGCATGGCCCTGATGGCCGAACATCATTATCGCCACCTGCCGGTATTGGAGGGCGATGCTGTGGTGGGAGTGGTCTCTATCGGCGATCTGGTGAAGTGGGTGATCTCCGGTCAGGCGCAGACCATTTATGCGCTGGAGGGCTACATTACGGGCGCGTATCCGTCGTAGCCTCCGCACTCAGGATCCACAGACAGTGCACCCGCATGCAAGCGGCTTCGGTCCCGCGTAAGACGCAATCAAAGCGGACTTATGCTTTGGGACGGGTGGCCTTGAAGGCGCCGTCGTAGGAAGAAAATTCCCACGTGCCGGTGATGGCCGCAGTGTCATCAATCTTCCCGACGATCTTGAGCGGCGCGGTTTCGCCTGTCTCGTCGGAGGTCATCGAGAATTCCAGGTTCAGTTGGCCATCCTTATACGTGCCGGCGACATCGGTCGCGCCAAACTTGCCCGTGACCTTGCCATCCGCATCCACTGAAAATTCGGCATCCATTTCGCGGTCGCCGCCCGGAGTATCCAAGACGAAGTGCCACTTACCATTGATTCCGGCATCCTGGGCATGCGCGACGGGGCGAGCCATGACCAGAAAAACCATTGCGACTGCGATGACCAGAAGCTTCTTCACGCGTTCTCTCCTTGTTGTATTCGCTTAGGGATAGCGCCGGCAAGGCGCGAGCATCCACATAAATCCAGCCGGCAAAACTCATTCAAGGATAAGTCCGGCCGGAGCTCTCGACCAGTGGAATCGCTAGTGTAACGCAGGGGGAAGGCGACGGCATAGGGATGGTTGGAAATGACGTCATCCGGGGAAGGTTCGGATGACGCCGGGCAGCACCTATGGCTTTGGAGTCACTTCCACTCCCACATTTTCGAAACCGTGTTGCCGGAAGGGTCTACGTCGTATTCGAAGGCTCCGCACGCGTTGTTGAGACGAGCCAGTTTCTGTGAAGTGGTGCGGAAGAACAGCATACCGCGGTAGCTGATGGAGCCGCCGGGACCGAATTTGCCAATACCCGTCCCCGTCCAGATAATCCCTTCGCCATCCGACGTTTGTTCCATACCCTGGCCATGGCCGTGAATGGAGCCATCGGGGTGGATAACGGATGTGTAGGTACCCATGCCGGTGACGGCAACGCCAAACATGGTGCCGCTGTCTTCAAATGACACTTCCGCTGTAGGCGGGTCGACGGACAGCACTCGCCTCACGATTCTTCTGCCGGTAGTCACACCTATTTGATCGCCTAACATGATCAACCTCCTCTTTCGCCGGGTCTTGATTTGGGAATCCCGGGTGCGCAATTTTACACCGCCATAGGCACGAAATACTCGAATTTGTTGGAGCTGTGGAGCAGACTGCCAATACACAGAATCGGGACCGGACCACCGGGGACTCTGGACGGGGCTAGTCAGCCGAGGAAAGCGCGGCGGGCGGGCTTACCGGATGATTGCCAGCGGCGAACGATTTCATAGACGATGGCGGTGGCATAGGTAACAGCAATCCAGACCATGACCGCCTCGATAGGCAAGCCGCTCCAGGCAGTGATGCGAATGCCAATCATTTGCGAATCCTGATAACCCCACCATCCGTAAGGAATGCCCAGGGTCGCCTCCCAGAGCAGGCTGGTGAGAAGGATGATGAACAGGGTGAGGCTGAAGGCGCGCCAGTTGATGACTGGGAGCGCCGAAGGGAGCAGTGCGGCAGACGGGCCCAGGGCGGCGACGACGAGAAACGTGAAATAGCCAGGAAAACCGGGGGCTTGGATGAAGTGTTCACGGAAGAAGATAGCCGCGGCGATCAGAATGATCGCCCAAAATAACGATTGAGGGTGAAATTGCAGCAAGCGCTTGAAGGTTGTGCGCTCGCGGGCATCGACGGGGATGCTGTACGCAGCCAACCAGTACTCATCGAGCCAGATATAGAGCAGAAGCACGGTCACGAACCCGGTGAAGTAGAAGAGATACTCCTCAACGGGGACGCTGCCGCCCAGCGCGGGAGCTGCGATGCCTAGTGTCGCGCCGGGATCGGGAAACTTGAGAAACGATCGCGCAAAGAAGAAGTCGAGGATGACGCCCATGGGAAAGAGGATGGCGATGGTGCGCACGAAGGAACGCTTGGATATGCGAACCCCCTCGCGGGGCACGAACCAAAGACCGATCACCAGAATGGGCACGATGAAGAGAAGCAGGCTGACGGTATATCCGTAGGGGGATGGACCGGCTACTGATGCTGCTGCCTGGGGGGATACACGCACAGTGTGGAGGGTGAGCGCAGCGGGAACGGCGAGCATGGCCAAAATCGCCAGGACGAGCAGAAAACTGGAACGCGGAGAACCAGACGCCGGAGAAATCGCCATAGCACCTCCTCCACCAGCCCAAAGGGCACTGAGACAAGGAAATATACCATCCCAATCTCCGCGGGGAAGGATTATTTTTGACCAGACTGCCGGCCATACGGGAGTTATTGGTGTCCTAACTCTGCCACGACAGAGATGGAACAACGATAGGCGAACGCAGTTGTGCAAATGCGCCGAAGCGGCCCACCCTCCCACAAGGAGTGGACCGCCTCATTGCATTCCGGACTTTGGAGCTTGCCCGCCGGAAATTCCTTATCTCTCTCTGCTTCTCATCTTGGAGCTGATCCAGTTACAAGGTGCGCTTGAATAGTGGTGTGGCAATAAACAAAGTGGCAAAGCCGAAAGTGAAAAGGAAGAAGAGGTCAAACTGGATGGCTTGGAATCCGCCGTCCTTGAGCAGGATGGCTTTGAAACCATGGATCACGTATGTAAACGGATCAACAACCGCGATGGCGCGTAGCCACTTGGGAAAGGCGGCGATGGGATACATGGCGCCGGAGGGGTAGAAGAGCAGTGTGTTGAGAACACCGAACATGGCGCGGGGGACGAGTGGATCGTCAACGCGAACCATGAGGAGAAACATCATGCCGTTGAAAGCGATGGAAGAGGCGAGGATGAGCAATAGGAGTTCCAGCAGCACCATGGGGTGGAAGATGATGCCGAGTCCGGCCATGAGGGAACCTATGACGGTAAGCGAGATACCGCTTAGCGTGGCCTTGATGGCCCCGGCGGCATTAAGTCCAAACACTAACTCGAGCTTGGTGATGGGAGTTACAAGATAGCCTTCGTGGACGCCGCGTGCCTTGTCGTCGATGTATAACATGCCGCCGCCGATCATGACCGAGATATACATGGCCAGGGCAACCGTGGCGGGGAGTAGAAACTTCATGTAATTGACATAAGGGTAGAGTTCGACAACCTGGAGCGCGATAGCGGTAGCGAGACGGGGCTGAATGAGAGGGGCGCTGAGAGCGTCGACCACCAACTGCATCTCGCTCTCCATGGAGCCGGAGGTGAACAGGTCAGAGTTATCGACGACAAGGCCAAGGTGAGGAGCGTCCTGCGAGTACACACGTCGGGAGTATTGAGCAGGAATAATGACGGCGGCATCCATTCTTCCGGTGCGCACATCTTCGCGGGCTACGTTCTCGTCGTTGTAGTCGACAGTGGTAAATGTCTTGATGTTGACCGCGATGGAGTCGAATGCCTCGCGTATCTTGACAGCTTGCGGACCGTGGTCGTAGTCGACGACGGCAACGTGCAAGCCGACGATCTTGCCGCCAAAGGCGTTGCCCATGATGATTAACTGCAGAAAAGGCATCATGAGAGACATGATCATCAGTGTCGGCGAGCGAAAGAACTTTCGCATCTCACGCTCGATAATGGCGAACATCCGGTTCATGGTTGCGCTCCCGGCCGCGGCGGCATGGTGAATACGGGCTTGACCTGCTCATCGCGGAGCTGGCGGCCGGTGTAGTGAACGAATACGTCGTCGAGCGAGGTGTTCTGGACACTGAGTGAAGTGAGCGTCTCGCCCAGCGAGGCGGCTAGCTCGACCAACTGCATGGTGGTGCGGGAACCGGAGGAGGTAAGGACGCGATAGAATCCTGCGGACTCAGCCTGGACGCTGGTTACGCCGTCGAGGGCTTCGAGCCGGGACTTCCACTCTTCGGTTTCGCGATCAAAGTGGACTTCGACTACGTTTGCTCCGGGGACACTGTGCTTGAGTTCGATGGGCGTGCCGAGGGCAACGAGTTTGCCGTGATCGACAATGGCTATGCGGTCGCAGAGCTTGTCAGCCTCTTCCATGTAATGGGTAGTGATGAGCATTGTCAGGTGACGGGTGACACGCAGGTTATCGAGCATCTCCCAGACAGCGATGCGGGAGACCGGATCAAGACCCGTGGTCGGCTCGTCGAGAAAGAAGATGCGGGGACTGTGGACAAGGCCACGGGCGATTTCAAGGCGACGGCGCATTCCGCCCGAGAGAGTTTTGGTTTGCGCATCGCGCCACTTGGTCAGATCGACTGCCTCAAGCACTTCCACGATATTTTTTTCGCGCTGGTCGTGAGGGACCGAATAGAGCTTGGCATAGATGCTGAGGTTCTCACCGACGGTGAGGTCGGGGTCGCTGGTCAGGGCCTGAGGAATGACACCGATCATGCGGCGCACCGCGTCTGAATCCTTGACCACGTCGTGACCGCCGACAGTCGCCGTGCCGCTGGTGACGGGCATAAGGGTGGTCATCATGCGGATCAGTGTGCTTTTGCCTGCGCCATTGGGGCCGAGGAGGCCAAAGATCTCACCTTCGGCCACTGAGAAGCTGATGCCCTTGACCGCCTCGAAAGTCCCAAAGCGCTTGACGATGTTCTCCACCACGATGGCGGGGTGCGCAGTGGTCTTGCCGTTGCCGTTGATGGCCGGGCCGGGTTGGGCAGGAGTAGTCATTGCTTCACCAGCTTGGCCTTGGGAATATAGACCTCGGCCGTCATGCCCGGCACAAAGCGCTCGCCGGGATTGTCGATGAGCAACTTCAGGCGCACGGTCTCGATGTCGCGCTTGCGTCCGCCGTTGATGTCTCGTTGCGTAGCGAAATCTGCCTCGGCGGACTTGGCAATGACTTTGCCTTGCAATTCGGCGCCGGAAGGCATAACGACCCGCAGGCTGTCACCGAGCTGCACGGCATCGGCCTGCGTTTCCGGAAGCGGCGCGTATACCCAGGTCTGGGTCAGGTCCATGATGGTGGCGATGGTGCCACCGGCAGCGAGCACCTCGCCCTGGCGGGACGCAAGCACATTGACTTTGCCGGCAACAGGGGCAAAGATCTGCGAGTAGCCCAGCATCACGCTGGCCTGGTCGGCAAGCGCCTTGGCATTCTGTACCTGCCCTCGCGTGGAGGCGACCGTGCGCTCCGATACCGTGGTCAGCAGCTCATGGGCGTGCGCCTGGCGCAGCGAAGCTTCGGCGGCAGCAACATTCTCTTTCGCTGCTTCCAGAGCAGCTTGGGCGGCCTGCAGGCTGGTGGCCGCGTCGTCGCTGGATTGTTGGCTCATGATGCCCTGTTTGGCCAGCGCGACAATGCGAGTGGTGTCAGCCTGCTGATGTTCGAGGTTTGCCTGGGCCTGGCCCAGCGTGGCACGGGCCGCACGCACCTGGGCTTCGGCGTTTACGGTGGCGCTAGTGGTTTCGCCGAGATTCTGCCGCGTGGTCTCGACGGTCTCGTTGAGCTTCCACTGATTGCTCGAGAGGGTGGCCTCCGCAGCCTTGCGCGCGGCTTGCAGATCATCGTTCTCGATAACTGCGATAAGCTGACCGACTTTCACTTCCTGGCCCTCTTCCACGGTCAATGTCTGAATACGGCCGGGGATCTTGGCGCTTACCAGCACTTCATTCGCATCGATGGTGCCAATCAGCTTCAGGTCGCTGGGAGGCCGCGCGGTTAGCCAGTACCAGATGAGTGAGCCCACAGTCAGCAGGCCCAGGATAAGGAAAACTCTATTTCGTGCGTTCACAAGTTCCTCACTTCTCAATCGACTCGCTGGCGGAATTGCGGAGCCAATGCGGCCGCACTCCGCCACTTGGAGGCATGGGTGTCAAAGCCAGCACGCGGGCGGCGACGCGGGTCCCGTGTGCCCGGTCGACAAAAATGGCCTTTCCCAGATAGGTGATGGCCGCGCTACGGCGAAACTCCAGGACGCCGGGATCCAGGGGATCGATGTCCTTTCCCTGTACCAGGCGCATCATGGGAGCGGAGAGAAAATAAAACACATTGGCGCCAAGCGCCGCATAGGTAAACTGCAAAGGATCGACCGCGATCAACTCCCCGCTTGCCACTCCCTCGCCGATCACCTGCATCATGCGCTCGTGCAATGGCCTGAAGACCTTCTCGGCAAGAGTCGTGAGCGCATTTTCCTCACCACGATGCAGGCGAATCATCTCCTGTTGCATCAGGTTTTGGAATCCCGAGTTGGTGTGGATGCGGTCGAAGTGGTTGAGTACAGCGCAGAGAAATCGCTCGCCCGGTGTGGCGCTGCCTTCCAGCGCGGCCACACTTGAGGCCCGTACACCCTCTGCCACTGACTCCAGAGCCGACGCGTACAGGTCCTCTTTGCCCTTGAAGTAGTAGTAGAGTAGCGCCTTGTTCACCCCGGCCTCTTCGGCAATCTGCTCGGTGCGCGCACCGGCCAGTCCATTCAGGCTGAATTGGCGGATGGCGGCGTCGAGGATTCGCGTGCGAGACTCGGCGGAGCGGTCAGAGGAAGCGTGAGTGGAAGTAGGCGTGGTCATGTTTTAACTAACTGGTTAGTAAACTACGCCTAAATGCCCAGAAACGCAAGCCCCTCCCCGCTAAAAGCTAATTGGCGCTTTGTTAACATTTTTAGAATCAATTGCATATAGAAAAGGACAAACAGACTTGGCTGGCCGTAATGCGTCCGATTAAGGTCTCGAATCTGACCGATCACCCTCGCGCGCGATTCGCCGTGCAGCGCGAGTACAGCTTCAGGCCAAGGTCGGTGGGAGTTACATCGACTTTTTCGTTGGCCATAAGAGATGAGGTTCTGACACTCTTGACAATCAACCCACGTTCAGCCAGATAGGCAAGATCCCGATCGATGCTGAGAAGATTCTGTTTATTCGTTATGGCGACCAGGTCCTCTGCCTTGCAAACATAGGGACGCGAAAGAGTCACCGCAGGCCCCGATGTGAACTTCGTCGATCGAGTGCATACAGAGGCAAGAATGCGAAATTGAACTGGTGAAAGCTGGCTAAGCAAGTCAACGTAGGCCAGGCCCGAATTGTCCTGTCCATCAACAGTGAGCGCGGCAACCAGAAGCTTCGCCCAAAGCTGCCGTACCCAATCTTCTTCCGACCACGAACCGTCTTCAAGAATGCGCACCAGAAGCTGCGGGGGAGCGAGCAGCGTCCCTGCATCGGACCTCGATGCAAGCAGCCCTTCCGCTTTGCTTGCAATCTCCACAGCACTTGCATCTCTGCGGTTACCCAGCCCTTCGCGGAGCAGTTGCCGTATCTCTTCCGCACCCTGAGGACATAGTCGACACAGAAATGAGATGGCCGCGGCCAGCCGAAATTCTCTCAGGATGGCCTCCGGCTCTGTCAGGCGGTCTTGGGCCTCGATCTCACTCTCCCAGAGCCTTAAGTCCATCCCTGCGGGCAACAAGAATGTCAGACCCATTCCGTCATTGCCCCAGCGAGCGACCTTCGCTTCCACGACGATTGGGCGCTCAAGACTGTCCTCAGGCAGGCCGTAACGGTGCAATGTCAGAGAGACAACCTCACCCAGTGGCAAGCGTTCTTCTGTCTGCACGTATAGGCCGGTCGAGCTGATATTGCTAACGGAGCGCAGATTCAAAAGCAGTCCGTTTCGATGGGAAACAGCAAGATCTGGCGAGGCTAGCCGTATGGCCTTTCGGCGATTCAAAGTCGACGACACTGGGGTCGGACTGTCCGCTGAGCTCATGCCATCCCCGACCGGCCGTTGCTTACATTAAACGGTTCCATAATCAGATCCAGTTCCCTGAATCCGCACGACTTTGCGCGGGGGTCGACGTGTCTCCTTCAAAGATAGGAGGCGAGAATTCCAGGGACCTTGATGGCAATCTTAACCTCATTCGTGCAGCCGACGCTATCCCACATGTGGTTGAACGGAATACATGCGCTGTTTAATCGCAAGTTGGAGTCTATGCCACTTAGACACTCCGGACTCCGAAAGATGGGAAGAGCGGCATTCGTCCATCAACCGAAAGGGGAATTGCTTCTCATCTAGTTCCGGAGCTTCAATTACTGCAGACACCGCAACAGGTCGGCATGGCCGTATGAGGACGCTCGCGTTACTGAAGGGCAAAAACGTAAGAATGCCTGGGTCCGGGGGATGTCGTGTTGATGTATACTCGGCTCAATTTATGGGCAGAATAGGAATTCCAGCTAATGCTCTGATTTCATTATGCCTACAGACCTTGCATGACTTTTAGAAAAAGAGAGAACGACTCTCCGGAGAAACCAGAATGTCACTTCCCGACTACTACGAATTCCTCCAGATCAGCCCCAACGCGGACGTGGAGACGATTCACCGCGTTTATAGGTACCTGGCCTCCCGTTATCACCCTGATAACCCGAGGACCGGAGATCCCGCAAAGTTTGAATTGTTGAGGGAAGCCTATAACGTGCTGTCCAATCGTGCGACCCGCGCCGAATACAATTTGGCCCGCAAGCGTGAGGTGCCTGACCAGGACACGCTGTCCAATACGGTTGATTTCATGGATTCGCTGGAGGGCGAGCTGAACCGGCGATTGGGGGTTCTGGCGGTGCTGTATTTTCGGCGTCGCTCCAACCCTTTCAAGCCCGAAGTTTCGCTCGCAGAGATCGAAGACCGCATGGGCTTTCCCCGCGATTATTTGGAGTTCACTTCCTGGTACCTACAAAAGAAGGGTTTCATCACTCGGGCGGACAACTCGGATTTCACGCTCACGGCAGAGGGCGTGGACTTTGTTGAAAATCAACGAGTGGTAATCCCGACACTCAATAAAATGCTGACCGACGGCGCTGGCCGTTTGACTGAGGGATAACTGGCTTCCGAGGCATCGGGCCCTCCCGCCCACGCTTCTTACAGCGGTTCCACAGTTGCTGTACCCCGGGCCCAATGCTCTCAAGTGGCGTTTTCCTTAAGAAAAGGCCACCCTGCACGATGCCAACTAGGGCACGTGAATTGTGGAACTGCTCTAATGTGCTTCCACACAAGCCGCATCG
>CAYNGB010000080.1:0-12729 GCA_964396795.1 uncultured Occallatibacter sp.
AGTGTCGGAGATGCGCCCGGTCTAAAACGTACGATATCCCCCCGGTCTGTACCTGCAGGGTACCCACCCCCCTCCCCCTCAAAAGTCCGTCCCAGGAGGAGCCATATTTCAAATAACATGCATGGATTGAATAACTTGGATATTTACCCTATATACTCATCGGTAAACAGAACTCCGTGATTTTCCCCTGTTTTCGGCCCCAAATCGCCTTCAAATCTCAGAAAATGGTGCAGATCGAGCCGCATTCCTGCAAGTTGCAGCAACCAGAAGGCCTTCGCCGTTTTCCGCCTCCAACTCCAGCAACGCCAGTTATATTGCTGGTATGCGTTCGCGATTTCTGTTTGCAGTTCTTTCTGCTGCGTTGAGTTTTGTCCCCTTCGTCGCCACCGCTCAGTCTTCTCCACCGGCCATCACTCTCGACGAGTACCTCAACACCACTGACATCCTCGGCGCTCGTCTCTCCCCCGACGGTTCGGCCGCGGTCATCGCCACCGAGACCCCGGACTGGAAGGCCAGCGTCTACCGTCACGACCTGTGGCTCTGGACAGCGCAATCGGGTCTCCGCCCCCTCACCCACTCCGCCAGTGAAGAGAACGCGCAGTGGAGCCCCGACGGCAAGTGGATCGCTTTCCTCTCCGATCGCGCGTTACCCGGTGAGGCCGCCTCGGACGAGGGCGAATCCGATTCCGATGCCACCAAGGCCAGCCGCCTCTGGCTCATCCCCGTCGCCGGTGGCGAAGCGCTTCCTCTCTACACTGAGAAGCTTGACGTCCACTCGTATGCCTGGTCCCCCGATGGCTCCGCCCTCTATTTCTCCGTCACCGTCCCCCTCTCGCGCGACCAGGAAGACACTCAGAAGGACCAGTGGAAAGACGTGATCCGGTACCGCGAGCAGCACCGCGGCGACTTGCTTCTCAAGCTCGATGTGGCCCCTGCTCTTGCCCGCGCCGTCGCCGTTCCCTTGCCGACCCAGGCGCCCACTACCAAGGCCACTGAGGATGAGCCGTCTGTCAAGCTCCCTCCCGGCGTCGTAACCATCGCACGCAGCCCTCTTGCCATCGAGGAAGCCACCCCCTCGCCCGACGGCAGGATCGTGGCCTTCGTCACCGGCCCGATCCATCACCGCACTGAGAATCCTGCCGACTCAGAAATCTTCCTGGTCGCGCCAGCCGGCGGCGAACCTCGCCAGCTCACCCACAACGAAGCCATCGAATCCCACCTGCGCTGGTCCCCGGACAGCCGCTGGCTGCATTTTTCCGTGGAGGCCGCCGCCGGCTCCCTGGAAGGCAAATACCGCGATGTGCAGGGCCGCCTCTATCGCCTTGACCCCGCCACTGCCAAGGTCGAACGCCTCGGTGCAGCCTTCTCCGGCTCCTTCGACCAGTTCACTCTGCTCCCCGACGGCCGTGTGCTGGCCCTCGGTCTCACAGGCATCGAGACCCAGCTCTACCTCGTCGACGGTGACAACGCCACCAAACTACCGGGCCTCCCGGGCGCCTATGCGCATCTCGACGCCGCGCGCGCCTCCAACGCCATCCTGCTTACTCACTCCACCATCAACGATCCCACCCAGGTATATCTGGCCACCGATCCCCTCCACCCCGACCACCTGACCGCCCTCACCGCGTTCAACCCCATCTTTGCCCAGCGAGCCCGGCCCGAGTGGCAGCCCTACACGTGGAAGTCCGGCGACGGACGCACCGTCGAGGGCGTGCTTCTTTTCCCGCCCGGCAAGAAGGGCGCCAAACACCTCCGCATGTTCACCTTCATTCATGGTGGCCCGGCCGACGCGGATGGCAACCGCTTCAGCGCCGACTGGTACGACTGGGCCACGTTCGCCGCCGCCAAAGGCTGGCTGGTCTTCCGCCCCAACTACCGTGGCTCCTCGGGATACGGCGACGACTTCATGCTCGAGATCGCGCCTCACCTGGTCTCTGTTCCCGGTCGCGACATCCTTGCCGGCGTCGACGCGCTCGTCAAGGACGGCTACGCCGACCCCGATCACCTTGCCATCGGCGGTTACAGCTACGGCGGCTACATGACCAACTGGCTCATCACTCAGACCACTCGATTCAAAGCCGCCGTCACCGGTGCTGGCGCTGTCGAGCACGCGGCCAACTGGGGCAACGACGATGAAACCTGGGACGATGCCTGGTACCTCGGCGGCCAACCGTGGCAGAATCCCGATCTTTACCAGAGCGAAGCTGCGCTCTTCCGCTTCGACCACGTCAAGACCCCTACCCATCTGGTCCAGGGCGGAGCCGACATTCGCGTAAGCTATCTTGAGGGGGTCACCATGGAGCGCGCGCTCGAGGCTCTCGGCGTTCCGCACTCCTTCCTTGTCTTTCCCGGCGAGGGCCACAGCCTGGCTAAGAATCCCTGGCACGGCTACATCAAGCTCCGCGAAGAGATTAAATGGCTGAACGAATATGATGGGAACTAGCCGATTCCCAAAGGAAAGCCGAATGCGTCTTAGGATTGCAGAAGCCGCAAGTCACGCTGGCGCATCTTTTTATTAGAACTGCATACTAGGACGTCATGAATCCAGTCGATCAGGCTCGCCAAGTCGCCTTCCAGCAAACCTTGCTCAGCGCCCGCCGCACCATGCTGCTGAGCGAGATTCTCAAGCTGGCCATCGACAGCTTTCGCGCCAGCAAGGTGCGCTTCGCGCTCACTGCGCTTGGCATGGTCATCGGCACCGCCTCCGTGATTCTCGTCGTCACCATCGGCCTCACCGGCAAGCAATTCATCCTCCAGGAACTCCAGAAGGTCGAGACCAACTCGGTCGAGCTTGAGTATGCCGGCGGCGGCGCTACCGCCACCGAGCGCGTGCTCTACAACGACTTCCTCACCCGGGATGACGAAAAGGCCGTGCTCGCGCAGGTGCCTGGTGTTCTCTACTCCTCGCCGATTCTGGAGATGCACTCGCCCATCAATTTCGGCGGTGGCGTGGTCAAAGACACATTGGTACTCGGCGTCAGCCCGCAATATCGCAATATCCGCAACCTGCTTGTGCCGCAGGGCCGCTTCTTCGATGACATCGACGACTCGGCTCACATCAACTGCGCCGTCGTCACAGAGTTGTTCGCCCGCGAGAGATTTGGCAGCTCCGATGCCGCCATCGGTCAAACCTTCGAGATTACCGGCATCCCCTTTACCATCATCGGCGTCTTCAGGGAGAGCGTCGACGACTTCGGCGAATCGGAGATCGCCGACCAGACCATCCTGATTCCCTACTCGGTCGCCCGCTTCTTTATCGGAACCGAAAACGTAAAGCAGATCTACTTTTCCATGCGCGATATGGACGAGGTGCCCGACGCTTCAAAAGAGATTCTGCGTATTGTCCAATCGCGCCACCGCCATAACTCCGTTTACAAGACGCAGACCCTCAAGGAGTTGTTGACCATGGCCGCCCGTATCGCCGACATCCTGACCGCCGTGTTGGTGCTGGTCGCCGCCGTCACCCTGGCCGTCGGCGGGGTGGGGATTATGAACATCATGCTCGCCAACGTCCGTGCCCGCGTTCGCGAAATCGGTATCCGCAAAGCCCTGGGGGCCACAGCCCGCGAAATCAAGCTCCAATTCCTTGCTGAAGCGATCATCATCTCGCTTGTCGGAGGAACTGTAGGCACCATCGTTGGCCTCACCGTGCCTCTCTCTATCCGCCTTTTCACCGATTATCCTCTGCCCATCTCTGGCTGGTCGATTGCCATCGCTCTCACTTCCGCTACCCTTGTCGGTGTCGTCTTCGGCACCGTCCCGGCCACCCGCGCCGCGCAATTGGACCCTGTGGAAGCGCTCAAATATGAATAATCCGCAACTTCCTCCTACAGTGCCTGTGCCCGAGCCAGAAGATCCGCCCTCCAAAGGTCCCAACCTCATCCTCCTCTACAGCCTCATCGCCCTCGCCCTGTTGGCTGCCGTTGGCTTTGCCCTGCTCATCGTCCTCCCCTTCTACCACCGTCGGTAAATCAACTCCGCCGCTTGGTATAAGCTTGTCAATCAAATGGAAACGACGCGACGATCCTTCATCGCTATGACGGCTGCGGCCGGTGTTCACGGCTCGCTCTTCGCGGCAAACGCAAGCAAAGCACAAACGGCAGAGACTCCCGTCCGTCTGGGCGGACCCATCTTTCTCGAGTCCGAGGATCCGGCTGCCCTTGCGCGCGAGCATCGCCGTCTTGGTTACAGCGCCGCCTACTGCCCGCAAATTGCCTCACTGAAAGACCCGGACCAGCTCCGCGCCATCCAGAAGGCCTACGCCGCACAGAATGTGTGCATCGCCGAGGTCGGAGCCTGGAAGAACATGCTCGATCCCGATGCGGAGAAGCGCCGCCAGAATCTGCAATATGTCGTCGATCGCTGTGCCTTGGCCGAGGCTGTGGGCGCGCGCTGTTGTGTAGACATTGCCGGCTCTTACAATCCCGACTCCTGGTACGGTCCGAATCCAAAGAATGTTTCCCGCGAATTCTTTGACGCTACTGTGGCCAATTGCCGTCATGTCATCGACTCGGTCAAACCCACGCGAACGCGCTTCACCATCGAGATGATGGGTTGGAATCTCCCCGACAGCCCGGACTCCTACCTGGAACTGATTCGCGCCGTTGACCGCAAAGCATTCGGCGTCCATCTCGACGTTTGCAATGGAATCAACTCGCCACGCCGGTTCTACGAGAATGCTGCCTACATCAAGGAATGCTTTCAAAAGCTCGGACCATGGATCGTCTCCTGCCACGCCAAGGACCTGCAATGGATCGTCGAATTGAACGTGCATTTTCTCGAAGTCATTCCCGGCCGCGGTCAGATCGATTACGCGACCTACCTGCAATGCCTCTCCAGACTCGGGCGCGACACTCCCCTCATGCTGGAGCACTTGCGTACGTCCGAGGAGTATGACGAGGGCCGCGAGTATATCCTCAAGGTCGGAAAAGCGGCCGGCGTGACGTTTGCTTGATCAGGACGCTTGCTCTGGTTTCACGCGAATTTGCCTGTCCCCTGAACCACATGCTGCCTCTGGGATGGAAATATGGGAATTAACCTCTTGACTCCCGTAGTTAAACCCAAAAACCGGCGACGGAGAACGGGGTCGCACGAACGAAAAGGCACAAATGAAAGACACATTTTTTGCAATGTTAGCGGCAGTTACGCTTTGCTTATTAGGAGGTTGTAGCGTAGCAGCACCAAACGCTGGCCACGAAGCGGTGTGGATGGAGAAGCCACTCTTTTTCGGTCATGGAGGAGTCGATCAGACGCCAGTGATGGCGGGACGCGAATACGGAGCCATCACCAGCGAAGCCATCGATGTTGACATGCTCCCGCAGCGCATCGACATGGAGTTTGATGACATGATGACCAAGTCTGGCGTACCGGTAAGCTTCCACGTTGTTGCGCAGTTCAAGATTGTTGATCCCGTGAAGCTTGTCAGCCAGTTTGGCGCAGACCGCGACGAAAAGGGCAACTGGGGTTTCTGGGATCGGAACTTGGATCAGCCTTTGCGGACCGCAGTTCGGGATTCCGTGAAACAACGGGACATGCAGGAGATGGCAATCTCGCAGACGGCGGCAGACGCCGTTGGAAATGAGGTCTCGACCGCTGCCATCCTGATCGTGCAAAAGCTCGGAGTGCCCATCGTTTTTACAGCAATAAACGTGGGACGCGTAAATCCGCCGGACGCCATCAAAGATCAGCGAATCGCGACTGCAACGCAGGAACAGCGGGCCATCACTGAGCAGCAGACGAAACTCGCGGAAGATCAGCGTAAGGCGGCAGAGCAAAGTCGCGCGGCAGCCGACAACGCCTATCGCGAGGCTATGCAACTCTCCCCCGATCAGTTTTTGCAATTGGAAAGAATCAAGATGCAGAGGGACGTCTGTGCTCATGGTGGGACTAACTGCACATTCTTTATCGGAGGCGGGGCTTCTCCGGTGATTGACGTTGGCAGAAAATGATGTGAAGGCGAGAGTTCGGGAGTCGAACGGATCGTTCCCGAAAATAGCGATGCAGCCGGTGGTGTGTTCACAGCGATAGGCTGATCGCTGCAGCGCGGTTATCCCACCCGCACCTGTCGCTATCAGAGGAGGATCACATGCCTACTCAAGCCGAAAAAGCAGCGCATTTTCTGGCCCTTCATCAGGGTGCCGAACCCCTTGTTGTGGCCAATCCCTGGGACGCGGGTACTGCCCGCATTCTCACCGGACTCGGTTTCTCTGCGCTTTCCACCACCAGCGCCGGGCTCGCCTTCACCCTGGGCAGGCGTGACGGCACCGCCAGCATCAGCCGCGACGAGGCTCTGACCAACGCCCGATCCATCGCTGATGCCACATCCCTTCCCGTTGCCGCCGACCTTGAGAACGGCTATGGCCACAGTCCTGAAGCTGCCGCTGAAACCATTCGCCTCGCAGCGCAGACCGCCGGCCTCGTCGGTGGCTCCATCGAAGATGCCACCGGAGACCCCAGCCATCCCATCTACGATTTCCAACATGCCGTGGAACGCATCGCCGCTGCGGCAGACGCAGCCCGTGCCCTCCCGTTCCCGTTCATGCTCGTGGCGCGGGCAGAGAATTATCTCCACGACCGCCCTGATCTGGACGACACCATCCGCCGCTTGCAGGCCTTTGAGGCTGCCGGGGCTGAGGTCTTGTACGCCCCCGGAATCTCTCGCCCGGATGACATTCGCGCCGTCTGCGCCTCGGTCCGCAAACCCGTCAACGTGCTCATGGGCCTGAAGGGCGTGCACCAGCTTTCTGTCAAGGAACTTGGCGCTCTCGGAGTTCGCCGCATCAGCATCGGCTCAGGGTTCTGCCGCGCCGCTTTGACGGCATTCCTGCACGCCGCGCGCGAGGTCCGCGAAGATGGAACCTTCACGTTCGCCGCAGAGTCCTTGTACATTTCGGAGATTGTCAGTCTTTTCTGAGTAAGGCAGAAAACTCCAGCCTGGAAATCACGCCGCTGTGCGGAGTCCTAGCGGTTCGGGCCTTCCGCCCGCTCCACAATCAGCACCGGAATCCCCTCGACCACCGGATAACTGCGCCCGCAGCCCGTGCAGACCACATGTGCCTCTTCCAGGCGCAGCGCACCGTGGCAAGCCGGACAGGCCAGCTCGCCCGTCCACTCACTCAGCGCTTTCAGATTTCGTTTGTCGGCATTGGCAGGCATCTGGGCGGCCCGCTACTGGATAATCGCGTCGGGGTTGTCCGTCGCACCATTCACGCGTTGCGGTCGGCTGGCGAATTCGGCCTCGATCCGTTCGTTGGTCCCCGCTTTGGCAAACTCGTAGGCCACGCGAATGCCGTTGAATATGGCCACGTCGTTCGACGAGCCGTGACCGATGATGCACACCCCGCGCACTCCCAGCAGTTGCGCTCCGCCGTACTCCCTGTAATCCAGGCGGCGGCGAAAATCGTTGAAAGCCCTCCGCGACAACAGCGCGCCCACTTGGGCAGTCACCGTGCGGGTCAACGATTCGCGCAGCACGTCGCGCACGAATCGGCCAACTCCTTCGCTGGTCTTCAGCGCCACGTTACCCACAAACCCGTCGCAGACAATCACGTCCGCCAGGCCGCTGAAGATGTCGCGCCCTTCCACATTGCCGATGAACTTGATAGGCAATGCCTTCAACAGCGGAAATGCCTCGCGAGTCAGTTCGTTGCCCTTGGTTTCTTCTTCGCCAATTGAGAGCAACCCCACCCGCGGGTGATCGATCTTCAGCACGCTCCGGGCATACATCTCACCCATCACCGCAAACTGCTCCAGGTTGTGCGCCTTGCAGTCCACGTTTGCGCCCACATCCAGCAGCACGCACGGATTCCCTGTGGAACTGGGCATTGGGGTTGCCAGTGCCGGCCTGTCCACGCCAGGCAGTGTGCCCAGCACCATCTTGGCCGTAGCCATGGCCGCGCCGGTATTGCCCGCCGTCACAAACCCCGCTACCTTGCGTTCGCGCACCAGCTTCAGCCCCACGCGCATCGAGCTGTCCTTCTTGGTACGCACCGCATGCACCGCCTTCTCGTCCATCCCGATGCGTTCTGAGGCATGGTGGATGACGATGGGCAGATCCTCGTTTTCCAGGTGTTCGTCCAGAAGATCGCGCAGCTCCGCCTGGGGTCCAATTAAGTGAACCCGCACAGGCAAAGCCCGGCAGGCAAGAATCGCCCCCCGTATTTCCGCCTCTGGTGCCTTGTCGGTACCTACCGCGTCAAGCGCAATGTCAATGAGCATGAGCGAAAGTTTACTTCGCGGCTTCCTTCACGTCCAATACAGCCCGGCCCTTGTACGCCCCGCACTTCGGGCAGGCTTGGTGGGGCAGCTTCTTCTCATGGCAGTTGGGGCACTCTGAAAGCCCAACAGCCGTCAGAAAGTCGTGAGAGCGGCGAAGTGCAGTACGGCGCGTTGAGTGGCGCCTTTTCGGATTCGGCATGATGCAATTCCTTTCGTGTCTCCGCCCGCTTGCCTCCTGGCTGGCCTCAGACCGCAAAGGTCTTCATTGCCATCCGGCACAGGCGGGACACCCTGATTCTCTCGGGGTCAATCGGTCCGGCGTGAACTTGGGCGCCTCATCCTATCCGCGCATTTTGCGGATAGAGAGGGAGGACACCCTGTGCAGTGCCGAACCACTACTTTGTCTCGGACTTTATCTGGCTACGGAGCCCCGCCAGCGCCTCCCAGCGGGGGTCTGACGGACCCTCTTCGCAGGAGCACGCTTCGAGGTTGCGATTCTGGCCGCAGCGCGGGCAAAGTCCTTTACAGTCAGGCTTGCACAGCGTCCTGACCGGCAGGGACAAAAGCACCTGCTCGCGCAGCACATCCTCAAGCAAAAGACTGTCTTTTTGATAATACCCGATTTCCGTCTCCGGCGCTGTAATGGACCGCTCCGGCGCCTCCGAATCGGCCCCCACTGGCCTGAAAATCAGGTCGTACTCGGCTGCCAGCGGAATCTTCACCGGCTCCACGCACCGCGCGCAAGGAACCTCGAACTTCCCTGAAAAGTTCCCCCGGAGCCGGATATCGGCCACAATGTCCTTGGGGCCCCGGTGTTCGTGGATCACCTCGGCCCGCCCTGCCGCCGTCAACGGCCCGTCCTGCTCGGCTTCGTCGCCGAAGTCCACCGCACCCGGAGCCACTTCCAGATCAAATTCGATCGGCTCCTGCTCCAGTTCGCTAACCTTGAACTCCATAGATATGAGCCTACGGCGCAGCCCCTCGCCAGTCAATGCGCCCTTATCAACCCGCCGAATCTTGTCCGAGCGCTCACCCGCTATCTCGCCGCATCTCCATCGACATACCGGATGTCCCGGTCCTGCTTTTGGAGCCCGTGAAAGCGAGACACTAAGATACGAATATGAACCCCGAAGCGGCTACTGACCTCCACACCCGCCCGGCCACCGCCGCCGACCGCCCCCGCCTCGTGCCTCTCATCAACTCCGCCTTCTCCATCGAAACCTTCCTCGGTGGCACCCGCACCGACGATGACCGCCTGGCCGCCATGATGGAGAAGGGTGTCGTGTTCGTTCTCGAAAACGACGCCGGCTGTCTTCTCGCCTCCGTCTATGCCGAGTTGCGCAGCCCGCGCGGCTACTTGGGCATGCTGGCCGTCGATCCCGCGCACCAAGGTTCGGGCCTGGCCCGCCGTATCGTGCAGGCCGCCGAGGACTACTTCCGCCGCAACGGCTGCCAGGCCATCGACATCACCGTGCTCAACATGCGCCCCGAGCTGCTGCCCATCTATCGCCGCTTCGGTTTCGTCGAATCTGGCGCCGAGCCCTTCCACCCTGGACGCCCCATCCAATCCGGCGTCGAGTGCCATTGCATCGTCATGTCCAAACCACTCATCGCTTCTGCGCAATAGCCGTCCCCGGCGTGTGCAGATACCGGCTGGCAAAGGTCAGGAACGTGGGCCAGTTCGGGCTTGGGGTGTGTCCGCCGGAGTGTTCCCGAAACGCGACATCCCCGTCGATCAGCGCAGTCTCCATGGGCGGAAATACTGTCGTGCCCATATCCTTCTTGCCCAGCAGTGTGTACACAGGCCCCGCTGCCGCAGCCGCCATAAACATCCCTTTGGCATCGGCCCAGGCGTCTCCGCCCGGGTGGCCGTGTCCGTCTGGAGTGGTATCTCCTGCGCCAATAAAGATCGGCCGTGGCGCGCAAAGGGCAATCAGTTCATGGTTATCCACCGGCATGTCGCCGGGTGTCAGCGGCCCCGCGTACTTCAGAAATCTACCCCCCATCCAGTGATACTCGTTGGCCGCCGCTATGTTGCCCACCTGCTCCCCGTAGATGTGCCTGTAGAGCTTGGCCCCGGCCTCGCCCGATGAACTGACATAGCCGATTGCGATGCGCGGATCGTAGGCCATCGCCACCAGCGTAGTCTTGCCGTACCGCGAGTGGCCTTCCAGCCCCACTTGCTTCGCATCCACCGCCTTGTCGGTCTCAAAATAGTCCAGCGACTTGCTCACTCCCCATGACCAGGCCTGCAGGGTGCCCCAGTCGTCCACTGAGCGCGGTTGGCCCTTGTTCACCAATCCGATAATCCCCGCCGTCAACCCAGCGCCATTGTCGGCCTGCACGCTGGTCGGAACATACTCGGCATAACCCCAGCCCTTCGCCAGCACCTGTTGTTGCCAGGTTGGTCCCTTCCCGGCGGCAGCAGCAGCGGCGGCAGCAAACTGCGGATACCGCTTCATCAGCATTTCCATGAATTCCCTTGAGAACCCAATCTCCATGATCACCGGAACCGGACCCGTCGCATTTGCCGGCGTGCTCAGCGACAGATCGATGTCCACCTTAATCGCAGGATCGGCCGAATTGTCCACATGGCCCACCAGTTTTTTCGTGATTACGGGCACATCGCCGTTCATTTCCCTCGTCGTGCTCACCACCTCCCACGTCACTTTAGGCAGGTTGGCGGGAACGCGACCCAGAATCTCGCGGTTGAAATCCTCCACGATCTCCGGCCGCCGTTTCGTCCACCAAACCTTCGCCGTGGTCACTCGCTTGCCGTTCTTCAGCACCAGCGGATCAGGCAGATTGGGATAGACATTGGCCTTCGACTCGTCGTAGTTGGCTGCGTTGGGCGACGTCATATCGTTGGCCACCCCGCCTCGCAGTTCCTTGATGCCCAGCGTGTCCATCAGGTGTTGATGGTCTTTCTCTGACGCCGCCTGAATCGCCAGGAATGCCGGGTCAGTTGCGGGCGGAGCCGGGGCAGGCGGAACAGGGCTGGCCGGAGCCGTCTGTGCTCCCAACCGCATGCCAAATGTAAAAAACAGAACTGCAATCGCCAGCGGCGCTATGCCGCGAACCACTCCCTGTCGCGTCTCAGCCATTCCCTACCTCGCTTTCAGGCCGTTCTTCCTCGAAGAAACGGGATTGGCGGCAAGAATATCGATTTACTATGATTCAGGCAAGGGCGTGCAACGTTTCACCCTCTTTGCACCGCGCCACGGTGTACCTTCATCGACCGCCGTAGCCGCTGATTTTCCTTGACTTCGCAACTCCGCAGATTTTCCATCCTCTTTTCATGGGAATTCACTTGGCTCTCGTGCTTCTCCTGCGCTGCGCTATGGTAGCCTCCGGTTGAGGGCTGTCGCACTTTCCCTGTGCGACGGGCAACGTCCAGTTCTGCAACCAACTTCCGGGAGACAAGCGCATGAGCGCCGCCAAATACGACCTGACCGTCATCGGTTCCGGGCCTTCGGGACAACGCGCCGCCGTAGCCGCTTCCAAGATGAAGAAGCGCGTGGCCGTCGTCGAGGCGCGCTCAGTGGTTGGCGGTGTCTGCATCAACACCGGTACCATCCCCTCCAAAACCATGCGTGAGGCCGTCCTGCACCTCTCCGGATACAACTACCGCTCCGTCTATGGCGTCAACTACCGCGTCAAGGAGAAGATCACCATGGCTGACCTGGCGTTTCGCGTCCAGGCCGTCATCAGGACCGAGGTAGACGTGACGGAGGCGCAGCTCTCGCGGAATGGCATCGACGTGGTCCACGGCATCGCCCGCTTCGTCGATCCCCACCAGGTGCGCGTGGAGGGTGTTCAGACCGACACCACGCTTGAATCTGACCGTGTCATCATCGCCGTCGGCACCAAGCCTGCCTGCTCCCCCAAGGTGCCCATCAATGGCCGCACCATCGTCAACAGCGATCAGATTCTCGATCTGCCCGTCCTGCCCCGTTCCCTCATCGTGGTGGGGGGCGGCGTTGTCGGGGTTGAATACACATGCATGTTCGCCATCCTCGGCGTGCGTGTGACCATGATCGAGAAGCGCAACAAGCTGCTCGAATTCGCTGACCAGGAGATTGTCGAGGCACTCAGTTACCATCTCCGCGACAGCCGCGTCACCCTCCGCCTCGGCGAAGAGGTTGAGAGCGTCGAGGAGCTGCCTGACGGCACCGTGGTCGCCAACCTTGAGAGCAAGAAGCGCGTCTCCGGCGACGCCCTGCTCTACGCCGTTGGCCGCCAGGGAAACATCGACGAACTCAACCTTGCCGCCGCCGGCATTGATGCCGACAATCGCGGCCGCATCCCTGTCGATGAGCACTATCAGACCAAGGTCGAGCACATCTATGCCGTGGGTGACGTGGTCGGTTTCCCCTCCCTGGCTTCGGTCTCCATGGAGCAGGGCCGCATCGCTGCCGCCCGTGCCTTTGACGACCATGCCACCACTTCCAACCCCAGTTTTTATCCCTACGGCATCTACACCATCCCCGAGATCAGCTTCATCGGCAAGAC
>CAYNGB010000081.1:0-10876 GCA_964396795.1 uncultured Occallatibacter sp.
AAAATCACGAGACAGGGCACGACAGTCCGCTTTGGCCCAAACATATCGAGAAGCCTGCCGATCAAAGGCGAACAGAGTGCAACCGTAATTGCAACGCAGCCGAATGCGACCGATATCTGGTCCCGCCTCCAGCCGAATTCCGCACTGAGCGGTTTGATGAAAAGGCTGAAGGTATATGGAATCAGGACCGAGTATCCAACTATCACTCCAAAGAATGCAGCTGCCACGACACGCCATCCGGGGTATCGAAGGCTCGATTCACGTTGCACACCGATCAGGTTTCGCGGCAAAGTATCCTTCTCAGTCAGGGCTGCCGCGAATTCTAATAATTAGGAATGGCGATGTCTTCGTCCACCCGGTGGGCAAGACTGTCCACCGTTCGGTCGATGCGACGATCAAATGTGGCGCATAAGCTTAACTGCGAATCACGGCGGCGGCTCAGTTTAATTACAAACTGCCACAATAGCGCAGCCTGCAGGAGCAGGTTGACGATTTCTCCATTCATTTGAAGGCAACCCTGAATATCCGTCCCTGGCAACCAATAACGCAGTAAGAGAGAAAGGGGAGCTATGTCAGACCAAGAAGTTCTAGCGAATCAGAAGACCATCCTTAGCCATCAAGCATCCATTCTGGAGAATCAGAAGACGATCCTTCATAACCAAGGAACCATCGAGAAGAACCACAAAGCGCTCGAAGAGATCCTCGCAAATCAGAAAGAGATTCTCGCGAATCAGAAGGCGATTCTGGCTGCCGTCAAGAAATAGTGTTCTTCGCCAGGAGTGGCCAGGCAGCGACTTCAGTGCTTACCTGGCCACTCTATGGCCTGCGGTAAAGCCTGTATGGACTCATGACCTGAGTGCCGGGCCCTCGGCCAATTCACTCCCAGTGCGAGGCTTCCCCATGCTGTCATTCTGGACGCCAAGAAGATTGAGGCCCGGAGTAGTACACATGGTAGTTACCAAAGCCATAACGACCAGCATGGTGAACAACGTCGGCGAGAAAATGCCCAGGTTGTAGCCGATGTTGAGCACGATCAACTCCACGAGTCCTCGTGTATTCAGGAGCACGCCAAGAGCCAGCGATTCGCGCCATGGTTGCCCGGTCCAACGTGCCGCCGCCGTCGCCCCACCGACCTTTCCGAGTGTGGCTGCCAGGATGACGATCACTGTCCAGAGCCACATCGATGGCCTGTTCAGTAGATCGAGGCGCGTGCGCATTCCTGTCAGGGCAAAGAACAACGGTAGAAGCAAGACGTAAACCAGCATCTCGAGCCGCGCTCGGATCGTTTCCTGCCACGAACTCGCGCGCGGGAAACATACGCCGGCCAGGAACGCACCGAATAACGGGTGAACGCCAAGCGCATCCGTTGCCGCCGCCGACACGAAGGCGAATGCTACCATGACGCCCAAGAGTTCGATGGAAAGATCTTGTCGTTGACGCATGCGAAGAAGACGAGCCGCAATCGGACGAACCACGCCAATCATCAATCCCACATAGAACGCCAGGCCGATGAGCCGAACAGGCAAGGAGGATGACCCACCACCCGCTCCAACCAATGCGACAGTAACCGCCAGCAGTATCCACGCAACCACATCATCCACCGCGGCACACATAATCGCCGTTGTCCCTAACCTGGTGCCTTGGATTCCGCGCTCCTCAAGGATTCGCGCGAGAACTGGAAATGCCGTGATGCTCATCGCAATTCCAAGAAACAGGACGAAAGGGGCGCTCCCGATTCCTTGCGCGGCAAACCTTGTGCGCAGCGGATGAGCCAGGAGCGCGCCTATGGAAAACGGCAGTAGAATACTCATCGCGCTGGATAACGCCGCTGTGCCTCGCTGGTGATAGAGGTGTTCGACGTTCGCCTCTGTCCCGACAAGAAAAAGGAAAAGAATGAGGCCGACCGTCGAGAGAGTCTCAAACGACGCCATTGAAGACTGGGGAAAGAATGCTGCTGCTGCCGCGGGATCGATACGGCCAAAGACCGAAGGGCCCAAGAGAATACCGCCGACAATTTCGCCGATGACGCGCGATTGGCCGAGTCTGCGAGCCAGCGAACCGCAGGCAAGCGTCACAAGGATTACGACAGGGATCTGGAAAAGGAGCGACATCGTCATCAAGTTGGCAGGATATTGCACAAACTTCAGATCACTCTTATATCAAAAGCTGCCCCGTTTCGAAAGCACCTGCCATCGATAGCACCGAGTTCCCCACCTTTCGATGGATGCGCGGCGTCGATTCACACGAGATGATGCAGAGTCCGGCCTTTCCCCAATCCTCGGTTCGCAAAAACCCTCGGAGATTCAGCGGCGCATGTCAACCCAAGCACAACAGCTGTCCGCGAGAAACAGGGCCCCATTGAACCAGAGAATGCCCAAAAGAAGCGCGCTCCACTTCAACCTGACCATCGCGCTGCTCGTTTGGGCGATATGGCTGGCTTTCGGACGTGGACTGGCGATCCACCACCTCCTGGCGGACTGGAAGGTCGCACTCACAATGGCATTCGGTTCTCTCGTTGGTGGCGGCACCAGCGAAGGAGGAGGAGCGATCGCATTTCCGATCTTCACGAAGCTGCTGCACATCGCTCCGCGAGATGCACGCAATTTCTCCCTCGCGATCCAAAGCGTCGGCATGGGTGCCGCCTCATTAAGCATTCTGTATCTCCGGATCCCAATCGAGCGGCGCGCGCTCTTCTACGCCGGCATTCCAGGCGTGCTTGGAGTGGTTTTCGGTGCGTACCTCATTGCGCCTCTCGTTCCACCCGTCTTTGTGCGCACATCGTTTACCGTGCTTGTCAGCAGCATGGGTGTGGCTCTGCTGCTGGTCAATCGCGAGAAGTCAGCGCTCCGCAACGAGCGAATGCCGATCTTCGGGGCAAGTGAAAAGAGCGTACTCATCCTAGCGGGGTTCCTGGGAGGCGTGGTAAGTGCACTGGTCGGCACCGGTGAAAATTCCGTCATCTTCATGGTCATGGTGCTGCTTTTCCGGGTTAGCGAAAAGATCGTCACGCCGACCACTGTCATTCTCATGACCATGGTGACGATTCCGGGTTTTCTCCTGCACGTTTTCGTTTTGAGAGACTTTACTCCGGCCGTGATGGGTTATTGGCTGGCGGCCGTGCCTGTTGTTGCCGTTGGAGCACCATTGGGTGCGTTTATCTGCTCTCACATGAAGAGGCACGCCATCGTACTTCTTCTGCTCTTCCTCATCGCGCTCGAGTTTCTCAGCACCCTGTTACTCGTTCCAATGTCCCGGCCCGTGCTTTGGGTGTCTCTGGCCACGCTTGTTGTTTTCGGTACGATTGATTGGGCGATGAGCATGGCGCGACGGTATCGTCCGGAGAGCCGCCCATTCAACTGGGACTCGGATCAAACCGAGACATAAAGAAGGTCGCGGCCCAATTAGCCAACCCAGGCATCTCGGAAACTTTGTTGGCTCAAACTTTTGATGGATGCCTCTCTCTATCGGGCTATTGTAGGGTTGCCCATACGGTGGGGTGCGCCTCCCAACCAGCGCGGGCAACTCAAACAACTGATGGAAGACAAGAAAGTCGACGACAAAACGGAGATCCAAACCGATGCCGTTGTCATCGGCGGCGGTCTTGCCGGACTGGCGGCGGCCATCCACCTTGCTCGCGGCGGCCTGCGCGTTATATGCCTCGAACCACGCGAGTCTTTCCAGCAAATAGTGGGTGAGTCTCTCGACTGGTCGGCCCCCCAGTTGTTTGCGGATCTCGGCTCGACAATGGAGGACCTGGTGGCATCGGACGCCGCCACGTTCAAGCGGCATATCACTGTGACTGCTTCTGACGGTTCACAGCAGGAATACCTTCCGGGCGCATGGCTGACGAAGCGCCCATGGAATGTTGAAATACGCACACTCCACCTGGATCGCCTGCAAGTTCACAACCGGTTGGAGCAGTCGGCACATGCTCACGGAGTTATCACACTGCATGAGCGGGCCATTGGATTCGAGATTCGGGATCGCCGCATCCTTGCGGTCGAAACATCGGACGGACACTCGATTCGGGCGTCCTGGGTCATCGACGCGTCCGGTGCCGCAGCCAGCGTACTTGGGAAGGAATTCAGCTTACCGTCGGTTGCGTACGGACCGCGCAAAGTCGCGTTGTGGGCTCACTTCCCCACGGCAGATTGGGTCGAGGGAACTACCTTGTACATGCTAAGTCCGGCCAGCGAGTACATGGAGTGGATCTGGGAGATCCCTATCCACGCGGGCATTAGCAGCATCGGGTACATTGCACCAGGATCGAAAGTCAAGATTGAACGCGCCCGTGGACTTGGCAACGCCGATATCCTCTCCGGGAAGATGCGGAAGTTCGCGCGACTTAGCTCTCTCGTTGACGACGCACCTCCCGATCGGGTCGCGGTCACATCCTTCCTTTGCCGAACTTACAGCGGCGTCTGCGGACCAAACTGGATCATTATCGGAGAAGCCGCATCTCAATCAGACCCGATTACTGGCAACGGAGTTACCGCAGCACTGCGACATGCGTCGGAGGCAAGCGCCCTTGTTTGCAGATATCGGCAACGGGACAGGATTCCGATTCTGGCGAGAGCTGCTTATAACATGCGTGTAACTGGAATCGGTCGCTATTTCAACAGCCTGATCGAGAAGTTCTTTTATCAGCCTTCCCTGCGCGCTCGACTGGGTTTGTTCGGCACGGCGCGGGTGTACACCGTTCCCGCCTGGCTCACCAATCTTTTGTATTCTCGCTTCCGCCCGCGGCGTCTGATAGGATCTTTGCTTTTTTGTTCTGCCCTTGTAGCAGTACGGGCAGTTGCATGGGGCCTGTTTCAACTTAGTCGCATCTTTGACTCCGGATCAAACAAACCACGTAAATCTGCTGTTGATAGAGAGGGGCAGCGCCGTGCATTGCACTCACCAAGGTAAGGGCGACGCCATTGTTTTCATCCACGGCATGCCCACCAACAGTAAGCTGTGGAACGGCATCATTCGTGAGCTTTCCAGCCATCATCGATGCTTTGCCGTCGATCTTCCTGGCATGGGAAAGACGCCGTTCATCCCGTACAGCCGCGACTATCTCGATCGTCTCGCAAAGCAGATTGAGTCGCTTCGTGTGCAGCATGGCGTAACAAAGTGGCACGTAGTTGGGCACGATGCAGGCGCTGCCATAGCGGTTCAATACGCAAGCCGCTTTTCACGAAATGTAGCATGTCTTGCGCTCCTGTCCCCGGCGATATTTCCCGAACTTAAGCCGTTTTATCTTCTGAACGCACTGCGCAAACCGGTGATCGGCGAAGTGCTGGCTCCGTTCTTGAGTTTTGTCTTCTGGCAGGTTGCAATGCGCAGGGCCATTGCGGTTAAATCGAACGCCCCGTTGCTCCGCGACTTTTACCAGCCATTCTCCGGTCTGGCTGGAGCCTGGCAGCTCATGCGACTGGTGCGGTGGGGAAGACCTGATGATATGTTGGGTGGAATCCCGGGGTTGCTCCCGGGCTTACCGATGCCCACACTGCTCTTCCACGGGATGCGCGATGTGTTGCCTGCCGCGTTCGCAGAGCGGGCAGCTTTGCTCATTTCTCACTCAAGGGTCGTCGAGCTAGACGCAGGACACTTCATCCCTCTCGACAAGCCGAACGAAGTTGCAGCCTCGCTTCGCAGCTTCTTCGCTGAGAACTGCACTACGATACCCCTCCGAACACAATCCCGCAAGTTCAGAAAACTGAGCACTCAAGTGCGCACAGCGGTTGCCGAACCGCTACGCCTGAAAGAGGATCGAACCCTCGCGAGTGTTTGATAGCTCAGGATCTATCAAATGAGGCTGCTCCAGTAATCAACGCAACGTGGCAGCGATACTCACGATCGTCGGACAGCCGTAAGGTAGGGCTACACATCCGTGATTCCTCGGCCGTCATCCTGCCCGGACTTGCCGATCGATCCATTCAAGGCCTCGGCCGAGCGGCCCTCCATAGTCAACAATCTGCACGGAGAAAGCCAGCAGACTCTAGTCGACCTAAAGAAACTTCAATTTCTTCAATCGTCGCAAGGCGCTTTAGTTCAAGGCGCTTCTCAACCACGGCCAGTTGATCTCCGAATATTGCGCATTCTGAGATCTGGGTCACCCAGCGCCTGCATTCCGACCAGGTTCCGAATCCCTCATATATCGTCTGCGCTTTGCTGGTCTCGACTAGAAGAACTCGGACCGTTGGATCGGGCTCAGGCCCAATAATACGCATGAAATGGACCCGGAATGATAGTCGATTAGTCGGAAGGGCATCGTTCATCGAAAAGAGCCAAGTTTCGTGCCGTTTGAAAGAACACGCTGCGTACTTTTATCGATGGTTCGCTCAGGCTGAGTGTCGGCGTCTACAGTTAACAAGAGCAATTCCCATTGCAGATGCATTACGCGCTTTCCGGATTCCGATCTTCGGAGAGAACCGAAGGGTCACTGAGATGCGAACCTTCAGTTCAGATTCGTTCCGCAAAGAAACTCCTTCGTCAATTACTCCAAGAGCATCTCTTCGGCGCATACTGAAACCCGTTAGGAACTGATCCTTGCGCTTAACTGGATCTCACGGCCAGGAGTGGCGGCCTCAGTGATGCTGCCAGAGCTGGCCGTGTTGACGAATTGGTTGGGGGCTCCCAGGTTTGTTTGGGAGCCGCATCAGCGTTGCAGTTTCAAAGCGAACTGAAGCACACGCGGGGCCTGCGCCTCAGTGATTTGACCGAAGGCAGGCGAGTTGATATCGAATACGGGCGGGATCAGGTTGACATGGTTTGTCACGTTGAAGGCCTCGGCCCGGAACTGAATTTTTGTCTTCTCCGTGATGGAGAAGTTCTTGTCGAGTGAAGCGTCAAGACTTCCATAAGCAGGGCCATCGATGCTGTTTCGCCCCTCGTTTCCGAACTGCCCGGCGTCCGCGACCGGATCGAGCCGCTTGAATGCCGAAGGAGATACCCATTGCGAGACCTTGTGCGGCGCTCCATTATTCGGGTTACCGACAACATTGGGCCGGTCTCCGAACATGCCGGAAACTCCGGGGTGCGGCGCCTGCAACGAGACATTCGCCGAGTCGTAGACCGTGAACGGCGTGCTGGAGTTCACGGCTAACAGGGCATTGAACTGCCAACCATCCAGGAGCGTGCGGGAGACGCCCGTGAAGCTGCGCGCGAACGGAGCCGCGTAGGTTATGCATCCGGCGAAACGATGGCGCGAATCGAAGAGCGAGCGACCATGTTCGCCAGCCAAATCCTGGTTGTTCTGGGCTATGTCAAGCTCCCCAAGCACAAGCCAGGGTGCTGGGCCGGACATGTGCAGGCTCGACGAGTAGTCCAGGTCCTTGGAATAGGTGTAGGCCAGCGTGTAGTTCAGGTCCGACGTGCCGCGCCGTGTGAGCGAGACCTGTGCGGAGTGGAAGGTCGAGTTTGCATTCCCTTCAACCAGCCCGGCCGTGCCCAACGTGCAGGTGCCTGTCGTCAGCGTGCAGCCGGAGTAGATGCGGCGCCGCCCGGAGTTGGCGAAGGTCGCACCAGGTTCATAAACGGCAGGATTCGCCTCGACCAACCGCGGCATGCGGGTTCCTTTGGACCCAATGTACCCGACGGACAGGTTCTGTTTCCCGAAGCTCTGGTCGATAGTAAAGTTCCAGTCCTGCGCATAAGGAGGCAGCATCTTGTTATCGATGGTGAAGGTGGAGGCGGGTAGCGCAAACTGGCCGGGAGTAAACGGGTTGGTTACAGAACCGAGCGGGTTGGCGTAGTTGATCTTCGCGTATCCGGTTAGAGTGCGTACCACCGTTTGCCCGAGGGCGCTGCTGGTGGCGCGGAACGGCATGCCAACACCGTTCAACAACTCATCGTAGAAGATGCCATAGGCTGAGCGGATCACCGTGTGGCTGTTGCCGAGGGGGTTCCATGCGAAGCCGATACGGGGCGCCCAGTCATTCTTGAAGATGGGGGCAATGGTGTCGGATACACCGGAGTCGCCGGGAAACAGGAGGCCGGTTGGAGCGTTCGGGTAAACAGTGGATTGGTGGCCCGGAGCAAACTCCATCATGCGATTGTGGAGGTCTCGGAACGGCGTCGTGATCTCGTAACGGACGCCGTAGTTCAGCGTAAGCGTCGAGCTGATGCGGAACTCGTCCTGCGCGTAGGCGCCCAACTCCCAGCCACGCAGTTGCCGCGTAAAGTCTCCCCCAGCCTGAGTGAAAATGTCCGGCTTGCCCAGCAGGAAGTTAGCCATCGAGTTGTTGGTGTAGCCCTGCGTGGTAAACGAAAATGTGCCCGAGGCAAAGTTCGACTGGTATCCGTTGAGCTGGGTCCGGCGGAACTGGCCACCGTAGCTGGTGACGTGTTTGCCCTGCGTGTGGGCCAGGTTGGCGCTGAATGCGTAGTCGTTCTGTGTGCTGTCGCGCGGGTTGATGACCGGGTCGCCCACGTTGGAGTAGCCCTGGGTCATGATCAGCGGCGCGCCCGTGGCCGAAGCCCATGTTGATGCGTATCCGAAGCCGAACGCCTGAGGGCTGAAGCCGGAGAATCGCTTATCCAATACAACGTGGTTCTGGAAGAAGCTGACATTGGCAGTCAGCACCGTATGCGGAGAAAAGGTGTGCGTTTCAGTGAGTCCGCCCAGGTGTGTGTTGGAGAAGTAGCCGACAGGAAACCCTGGGACATCGGCGCCGAGTTCCGAATACGGACTGTGGAGTCCCATCGTCGAGTAGCTGTAGCGCGCGCTCAAAACATCCGCGCTCCGCAGCAACCAGTCGGCTTTGGCGCCGCCCTGGTCACTGTCTAACTGGCTCAGGTTTGTGCTTTGGGCCAGGTGCGGATTCTCGGGCGTGTTGGGGACGGGAAAGTACTGGAAGTATTTCTCGGTGATCGCGTTGACCTGACCGGAAAGATTGTTGCTAAAGGGCGCATGTGTGGAATTCAAAAGAATGGGCGCATCGGCCGAGAAGTCGCCCGTGCGTTCCGCCATTGTCGGGACCACCACGCCATGCGTGATGTCCTGATTTTCGCGCAGGCCTTCGTAGTACGTGAAGAAGTAGGCGCGGTTGTGCACCAGGGGGCCGCCGATCGTGCCGCCGTACTGGTTCTGCTTGAGCTCTTCCTTGCGCGGCGCGAAGTAGTTGTTGGCATCGAGCGCGTCGTTGCGCAGGAACTCATACAGCGTTCCGTGGACCTGATTCGTTCCTGAACGGGTGACAATGGTGGTAATGCCACCGCTGGTTCCACCGAACTCAGCCGGCGCGGTCGTGGTCAGAATGCGGAATTCAGCCATCGAGTCGGCTGGCGGCCGGTATGCGTACCCTCCGTCCATGCGGTTGATGTTACGCATGCCATCCACGAGGAAGGTATTGGACTCCGGACGCATGCCGTTGACTTCATAGTTTTGTCCAATGCGGCGGAAGTTGCCTTGCACGGTCAAACCCGAGGAGGTGGGACGTACTCCGGGCTGGAGGATTCCCAACTGGGAGAAGTTGCGCCCATTGAGCGGCAGATTTGCAATCTCGGTCTCGCTCACCACGGCGCCTTGCGCGATCTCATTGGTTTGCAGTCCGGCAGCCTCAGCGGTTACCTCGACGGTCTGCTGGTCGGTTGGGGGAACAAGTTGCACGGCGATCTGTGACTGGTTTCCAACATCGAGGTGAATCCGCGAGTTGGCCCACAGTGCGAAGCCGGGGGACCGCACTTCGACCCGGTAGTCGCCGATGAACAACTCCTGAAACGAGAACTCGCCACGGCTGTCTGTTCGCTCCACGTGCTGCTGCGCTGTTCCGATCGACGTGATCACGACTTCAGCACCCGGCACAACAGCCTTGGTTGTATCGGTGACGACGCCTCTCAAAGAGGCTGTTGCACTTTGAGCGTGGATTGTGATTGGGATTATCAACAGACAAAGAACAACGAACACGATTTTACGAATCATGGCTCTCCTTCAATGAAGCACTGCATGTTAAGAAACGGCCCGCGGATGAAGGCTGGGATCCTTGTAGGGCGCATACACTGTGCGCCAAGCCTGACCTCTTGTTCCGGTTCTGCGCACTTATGATGCGGCAGAAGCACGGCTTCATCTTGCGATTGAATTACCAAGTAGTGTGCGAACCGATCGCTCCAACGTCCTCGACAATTTGATTGACTGCCGCACCGTCCCATTGAGGGAGTCAGAACGGCGAAGCATTCAGAGTGACTCCCTGAATATTTAATGAACCCATGCGAAGTGTTGGGCGGAAAAACAGTTCGCATAGTCTCAACGTTCCTCAGCTCGGTTCTTCTGAATAGTCGGAAGTTTTGCCATGGATCAAGGCAAAACAAATCTGCAACCAGACTTTGCTGGTCGCAAAGACCAGCGAACAATCTGCGAGAGAGCGTACGGCAAGATGAATCCTGCACGCATGCTCTGCGGCAATTAGTCTGGGGAATATCTGGAGTGTATGCTGCAGTTCAGGCGAGCGCATCGGGACAATGATTGAGAGCGGGGTCCACCGTAAGTACGAGACAGAATTGTGAGTTGCATCACAACTATCTGGTTCGCCGGCGGCATTTTCCGTAACCTCCGCGCAAGGAAGCAAACCGTGATTCGTTTCAAATTTAGCGGGACACGTAGAGATCTCTCTTGAATCACTCTTCGGTAGCCGAGGCCGCGAGCATTTCGAGGTTCGTTTCAACGACCGGCTGTTGGTCGTATTGCGGCAGGAAGTGAGTGAGAAACACACCGGCCCTGTAAAGCAGAGAAAACTGCTTGATGAAGCTGATCTGAGACCCCGGCGCAGTCGAATCTTGTCGCGCTACGGCAATGCCGAGTGTCGAAGTTGCTGGTCTACACGCCGCGCCATTCTTCGGACTTCGCATTCCGCGTGGGAACGATGGTTGGGCGGCAAAGATTTACCGAGGC
>CAYNGB010000082.1:0-9755 GCA_964396795.1 uncultured Occallatibacter sp.
CGCAATCGAAGGGCCTTTCCCATCACCGACCCCTGAAACTCAATATGGTGACTCAGCCCGAGAATTGCTGGCGTGTGTTCAGGCTTTACTGGTTTGACACAATACACTTAAATGCTATGTATTATGAGTTAAATGAGAGGAGCGATCTAGATCGCACCAAGGGGCGTAATTGGCTCATGCTATCGCTGTTTGCGGCTTGGGTCCTGCCGTTTCTCGGGATTGCCATCTGGCTCCTTCCAGCTTCACCCTTTGCAAGAGCAGTGGCAGCGGTTCTGGCCATCCTGCTGGCGCCTTTTCCTGCACTGCTGATCATGCACAGAGAGCGGCGCCGGATGCTTACCGATACGGCAAGAGCAAAGGAAGCCGCAGCGCAACTGAAGCTGCAACTGGAGACTGTGCGCTACCGCACCTCCCGCTTGCGCGAGGAGTTGCAGGCCGCCGATCGGCAGGCACGCCTTTCCCATCAACTCACTCTCTTGGGCCAGTTTACGGCCGGATTCATGCACGAGTTCAACAACCCGTTGGCGATCGTAACCGGACGGGTTGAGGTGTTGCTCGAGGAGCGTAAGGGGGATACTGCCCTCTGCGCCGATCTGGAGCAGATGCTCAAAGAGACTCGCTACATGAGCAGCATTGCCAGCACCCTGTTGCAGGCGCTGCGGCGGGAGCGCGGCGGTGAGGTCTTTGAGGCCTCAGCGCCGCAGAAGGCCTTAGAGGACGCGCTTTCCGCGGTGCGGCCCTCGGCGGAGAGGCAAGGGATCCGGGTGGAGGAGCAGATCTTCGAGGTGCCGCGTGTTGATGTGCCTGAGCATGTTGTTGGCGAAGTGGTCCGTGGTTTGCTAAACAACGCGCTGGAGGCGCTCAAGGGGCGCGAAGAGGCCGTCGTTTGGGTGCGCCTGGGACCATACCGCACCGCGGGCGCCAAGGTTGTGGTCCGGATCGAAGACAACGGGCCGGGTGTGCCGGAGAGTATTCGCAGCCACCTCTTCGAACCGTTCGTTTCTCAAAGCAGCGGGCGGGAGCGGCTGGGGCTGGGGTTGTTTTTGGCAGCCAGCCTGCTGGATATGTATGATGGCGGCATCCGATACGAAACAAGGGATGGTGGGGGTGCAAGTTTTGTAATCGAGCTGCCCCCCGCGCGATTCACCCGCGGCCAGCCTTATCACTGGTTCGCTGGAGGAGCGTCTGAGTGAGCCGCGTTCTGGTCATTGACGATGAAGGCGCGCTGGGAGAGAACATTCAGCGCATGCTGCGCCTTCCCGGCGTCTCCGTTTCGTCGTTCGTCGACCCAGCAAAGGGACTTGCAGAAGCCCTGGCGAATCCACCTGATCTGGTTCTTCTCGATGTGCGGATGCCTAGGATGTCGGGAGAGGAAGTCTTCGCTCGGTTGCATGCAGCCCATCCCTCGCTTCCTATCGTCTTCCTCACCGCCTTTGCATCGGTGGAGAGTGCTGTGCTGGCTATGCGCAATGGAGCATTCGATTACCTCCAGAAGCCTTTCAAGCGCGAAGATCTGTTGCTGGTGGTGAATCGGGCGCTCTCCCTTTCCGCGTTGCAACATGAAGTCGCCCAACTGCAAGGTCGCCTTGAATCTCTGGGTGAAACAGAGGCAGCCCAGAGCCGCAGCGCCGTAATGCTGGATCAGATGGACAAGTGCCGGCGGGCTGCGGCCACCGACGCCACCGTGTTGATCCTGGGCGAGAGCGGCACAGGCAAGGAGGTGACGGCTCGGTTCATCCACAGCCTTAGCCGGCGAAAAGATGGCCCATTTGTTCCGGTGGAATGCAGCGCCATGCCGGGGTCCCTGATTGAGAGCGAACTGTTCGGTTATGAGCGTGGCGCCTTTACTGGAGCGGAACGCACCAAGAAAGGGCTGATTGAGTCGGCCGACGGCGGCACTCTGTTTCTTGACGAGATCGGCGACCTCGGCGTGGAGCTGCAAACGCGCCTGTTTCGCTTTGTGGAGGAACGGTCCTTGCGGCGGCTGGGCGGACTCACTCAGGTGCGCGTCGATTGCCGTATCCTGTGCGCAACCAACCAGGATTTGCTTGCCAAAATCAAGGCAGGCACCTTTCGCGAGGAGCTCTATTACCGTCTTGGCGTCGTCACGGTCAAACTGCCGCCACTGCGCGAGAGGCCAGAGGATATTCCGCACTTGGCGCGCTTCTTCCTCGAACGGTTCTCGCGTCGCTACGGCAAGAGCCTTTACGGTTCAACGCGATTCTATGAGGCACTTCTGAAGGAGCGCTGGCCCGGAAACGTGCGTCAACTTAAGAATGTGATGGAGCGTCTCACAGCCTTGCACCCCGGTGGAGAACTGCGACCGGAAGACCTAGAAGAGGATGCTCCGGCGGTAGAGGGTGTTGGCAACCTTTCTACCCTTCCGTGGAAGGATGCCAGGGAGCAATACCTTGCCAGCTTCGAAAGCAGCTATGCGCAGGCCGTGCTGGCGCGTTGCGCCGGCAATGTCAGCGCCGCCGCGCGAGAGGCCGGGGTAGACCGGAAGACCTTCTATAGCCTGCTCAAGCGGGAGAAAGATTCACAGGGTGGGGAACCAATTCCCCAGAACGACCTGGGAATTGGGGAATGATATCCCCATCTTGTCGGAAATGAGCTCGGCAAGTCATTGATAAAAAAGAGAATTTACATTGGCCCAAGAGATGCCGTAGGAGCGTGCAGGAGCTCCCGCACATGAAACTCTGGAACTCAGGCCTAAAGGCAATCCTGTTAGTGTTTGGTCTCACCTTGCTGATGCCCCAAGCGGGGAACGCGATTCCGGCGTTTGCGCGCAAGTACGGCGTCAAGTGTTACACCTGCCATACCGTTCCGCCGGCCTTAAACAAGAACGGCTATATGTTCAAACGCCTGGGCTACCGGATGCCGCCGGATGAGATGGACGGGACCAAGCCAGCGCCAAAGATTACAGCGCTGGACAAGGACATTAAATTCAGCCTCACCAACTCATTCGCTTTGATTCTGCAGGGCAGCGTCACCGACGACAAAACTGTCGCCGACGCAGGAAACACGACTTCCGCATCCCCCTCCACCTCGTGCGGCAGCGACGCCCAGCAGAGTTCCTCTTGTTCCAGCTTCAACCTAGACGAGGCTGCGCTGTTCGTGGCCGGTACCGTACCGGATACCGGCTTCTCCTACTTCGGGCACTACGAGCTTTACCAGGATGGAGGAAGCGATTTAGAGCAGGGGTTTGGCGTATACACCGCCGGCCGCGCAAACAGCAGCTTCTTCGTCAAGGGTGGCGAGATTCATATGCAGGAGGGCGAAGGAACTCGGGCCGCCATGTTCTATAACCTTTTCTCAGACCCCGCCTACACTCTTGTCAATGTCGATCCGATCAACTTCACGCTAGATCAGCACCCTGTAGGCGTGGATGTGGGCTACACGTGGGCTTCGAATTATTTCAAGAATATCTTTGCAGTCTCCGCCAAGGTCACAAACGGGTTGAATGCCGACGGCAGCGAGATTCTTGCTGGCTCGACCAAGAACTCCAAGGATGTCTGGGCTGATGCCGATTACTGGTTTGGACCCGACGGCGGCGTGACCGTGTTGTTCTACCGAGGGTCGAAAGACCAGATACAAAACGCGGGCGCAGACAACCAATTCACCTATCGCCCGACCTTCTATCGCGCAGGAGCAATGGGTAATTACCTGTTCTTTGACAAGCTGGATTTGCTGGGAGGATACATTCACAGCCATGACGATTGGCGCTGGGATCAAACATCTCCCATGTCGTACTACAGCGCAGATACCTATCGCGGTGAGGCAGACTACTACATCAAGACAGGTACAGTGCTGATGGCCCGCTTGGATCGCGGCACAGCCAAGATCCCTCCGCAGCCGCTCATGCACACGCGGGCCTGGGGCTTTGGCGCCGAGCACGCTTTAACCACCCTAGGCAATGTAGTGGTCCGCGCTACATACAATCAGGAACATGATGGCGACCCGGTCGCTCTCGTGGGCACGACCGACAAACTCTTCAGACTTGATTTTCGGTTCATGTGGTAAGGAGAAACTGAGATGCACATTGCACTTCGATTTATGACACTCGCATGTTTAAGCGCACCCTTGTTTCTGACCGCGCAGACCAGTAACGTAACCCTTCCACAAGACAAGGGTCCCAACAAAATCGACGTCTCTTCCTACCCGGCGGAACAGCAGAAGTCGTACAAGATGTTTACCGACAAGTGTTCTAAGTGTCACACTATTGCACGCCCCATCAACACAACCATGACCAAGGACGAATGGGCGCGCTATGTGAAGCGCATGATGCACAAGCCGAACTCGGGAATCAGCGACAGCCAGGGCAAGGCGATCTACGAATTCCTCGCCTACGACCAGGAGACGCGTAAGGACAAGAACCCTTCGGCATTCTCGAAGTCCCTGTCGGACGAAGAGATTGAAAAGTTGAAGGCCCAACAGCAGTAAGGTCTCACTCGGCCGTTGTTACGAAGTAGTCCTCACCCCCGGCAAGCAGCTGGCCGCTTGCCGGGGATCTGAATCAGGCAAACGTCGATTTGGTTTGAATATTCCTTAGCTGACACCGCCAGAGCAGGGAGCGCATGAACTATTCCATCACAATCCCGGACCGGGAATACTTCGACAAGAATATTCCCTGCCAGTCCGCCTGCCCGATCCACACCGAATGCGGTCGATACGTGCAAGCGATCGGGATCTCAAAGGATGAGGAAGCTTACATGCTGGCACGCGCACCGAACCCCTTTGCCTATGTGTTGGGGAGGATCTGCGCGCATCCCTGCGAGGATAACTGCCGTCGCGGCAAGATCGACGAGCCGATCGCGATCTGCGCACTCAAGCGCTATGCCACCGACCGCCACAACCTCGGCACCGGCCACGATCCTGTACGAAAGGCATTGCCTCCTGCGCCAAAGCGAAACAAGCGCGTAGCAATTGTGGGAGCCGGTGTGTGCGGCCTGACATGCGCGCATGATCTCGCTCTCCTGGGGTACACGGTGGAAGTCTTCGAGTCCGCCCCAGTCCCCGGCGGCATGCTCTATCTGGGCATTCCGCAGTTCCGCCTCCCCCGGGAAATCATCAAGATGGAGGTAGACAATATCCTGGCGATGGGCGTCACGTTGCACACCCGCGTGACTGTAGGGCGCGATATTTCGTTTGCAAAGTTGCGATCCAACTTCGATGCGGTCCTATTGGCCACTGGCCTCAACAAGGGCCGCGAACTGAATATTCCGGGCGCGCACCTGGCGGGTGTCTACAACGGCATCGATTTCCTGATCAACGTCAATCTCGGCTTCGAAATCGAACTCGGCAAGCACGTGGTCGTCGTCGGAGGCGGCAATGTGGCCATCGATGTAGCCCGAGCCGCGGTACGCCTGGTGCAGGAAGCGGTCGATTTTGCTGCCCCCGCTGAGGAAGACAAGAGTCTGCAGCCGGCCCTGGATGCGGCTCGCATGGCCATGCGCTCGGGAGCTGAAAAGGTCGACATGGTCAGCCTGGAATCGCGTGCGCAAATGCCCGCATGGAAAGGCGAAGTGGACGAGGCTGAGCACGAAGGCATTGTGGTGGACAATGGCTGGGGACCTAAGGAAATTGTGGGCCAGGATGGAATCGCTACGGGCCTTCGGGTTCGCCGTTGCCTCACCGTATTTGACGAAAATGGCCGCTTCAATCCGGCATTCAGCGACGAAGAAAAGGTGATTCCCTGCGATAGCGTAATTCTCGCCATCGGCCAGCAGGCGGACCTTTCCTACCTCAGCAATGAAGATGGGGTGCAGGTTACACCGCGCGGCATTCTCAAGATCGACGATGATCTCAGCACTACCGCTCCAGGCGTCTTTGCCGGTGGAGATGTAGCCTTTGGTCCGCGCATTCTTGTTGAAGCCGTGGCTAATGGCCATCGCTCTGCGCGCTCCATTCACCTCTATCTTTGCGGCAAGACAGAGAAGACCGTGCGCAACCGCTTCCGCATTCTCGCTGACTGGAAGATGCCGCGCGGGTTCCTTACCACGCCGCGTCAGAAAATGCCGGTGCTCGCCGCCAACCGCCGCATCGGGATCGCCGAGGTTGAGTTGGGTTTTGATGAGGAACAGGGGCGTGCCGAGGGATTGCGCTGCCTCAACTGCCAGGTCAATACGATCTTCGATGGATCGAAGTGCATCCTCTGCGCTGGATGCGTGGATATCTGTCCGGAAAACTGTCTCCGTTTGGTGGATCTCGTACAGGTAAGTGGCGATGAGCGGTATGACGTCCTGATCAAACAGCGTTATGGCGTTGGCGCTGCCGAGTTGAAAGCAGGGCAGGCGGGCGCGATTATCAAAAACGAAGAAAAATGCATCCGTTGCGGCCTTTGTGCCGACCGATGCCCCACGCAGGCCATCACCATGGAGACCCTGGAACGGCAAGAGCGTGAAGTCTTTGAATAAGGGAGCATGAGAATGAACCGTCGAGCATTTCTCAATTGGGGAACCGCTGGTTTGGTCGCGCTGTGCGCAGGAGTAGGAGTGAGCCTGGGAGCGGTGCTGCGGTTTCTGGTACCGAGTGTCTTCTATGAACCGCCTCAATCATTAAAGATCGGTAATCCTGCGGACTTTCCCTTCGGCGCTCCCACGTTTCTCGCGGACGAGAAGATCTATGTGTTTCGCGACAGAGATAAGGGGTTTGCAGTGGCCAGCGCCGTCTGCACTCATCTTGGATGCACGGTGGGTTACCTGCAGAGTGACCAGCGCTTTCACTGCCCGTGTCATGGCAGCGTATTCGGGGCCAATGGCGCGGTGCAACATGGCCCGGCTCCGCGCGCACTGAACTGGTTTGAGGTAACTCTTACCCGCGATGGACAGCTCCGGGTCGACAAGGACAAGGTCGTGCCCTCGAACTACCGGTTGATGGTGTAATGATGAATCTAATTCGCGAATTCTGGCAATCGATCGTTCGACGAGACCCCTTGTCGACTGACAAGGGAAAGTCCGAGTTGGTCTTTTTCAATGTCTGGCTGCATGTGCATCCTGCCAAGGTGAAGAAGCAAAATCTACGCTTCAAACACACCTTTTACTTGGGCTTTATTACCTTCTTTCTCTTCGTGATCTTGCTCACTACCGGCATTGCTCTCATGTGCTACTACAGGCCGTATCCTCCGCAGGCCTACCAGGACATGAAGGACCTCCAGTTCGTCGTCTTCATGGGGCCGTTCCTGCGTGCCATGCACCGCTGGGCGGCTCACGGCATGGTGATTTGCGTGTTTCTTCATATGTGCCGCGTCTTCTACACCGGCTCCTACAAGAAGCCACGCCAATTCAATTGGGTGATTGGCGTGTTTCTCCTGCTTTTAACCCTGAGCTTATCGTTCACCGGCTATCTGCTGCCCTGGGATCAACTGGCGTACTGGGCTATTACGGTCGGAACGAATATCGGCAGTTATGCGCCGATCGTCGGCGGGCAGCTTCGCGAGTTGCTGCTTGGCGGTCACAGCGTTGGAGAGGCTGCGTTGTTGCGCTTCTATGTGCTCCACGTCGCGGTCCTGCCAACCCTCATCATTCTGTTGACCATCGTCCATTTCTGGCGCGTCCGCAAGGACGGCGGCCTTTCGCGACCGGTCTGGAAACTAAAGCCGAGCAAGACTGAGACTCTGGTCACCATCGGCTCTCCGCTTGAGATTGCCCCACTGAAAACCGGGCCTGCATCAAAAGACAAGACCTATGGGCTCATGGAAGTCGTCACCGGCAAGCCGATCTTTGAAACCGTAACTCCCGAAGAGGAAGAAGACGCCGTCTTCTCTTATCCCTACGCTTTCTTCCGCGAAGCGATCGCGCTGATGGTCACCGTGACTGGCATCATGGCCATCTCCCTCTTCTTTCATGCACCACTTGAAGAGCTGGCAAATCCGGCCAAAACACCAAACCCCGCCAAAGCGCCGTGGTACTTTCTGGGGTTGCAGGAACTTGTCAGCCACTCTGCGCTGCTCGGTGGCGTGGTTGCGCCCGCACTCATGGTTATCGTGTTGCTGGCAATCCCCTACTACGACCGGAACTCGAGCCGCCGTCCTTCTGACCGCAAGTGGGCTCTCTGGCTGTTTTCGATCTTTGTTGTTGCCAACCTGATCCTGATCGTCGTCGGCACCTTCTTCCGGGGCCCGGGTTGGGCGCTGATTCCACCGTGGGTTCATGTCGTTGCGGGGGCAGAGTAATGCGAAGCAGACTTCCACAAATCTTTTTCGCGCTGAGTACGCTGGCTCTGGCGCTCATCGTCGCGGCAGTGTGGCAGGCCAGCACGCCCTCCTGGAAGACCTGCCAGCGCAACTTCCTGCAGCTTGAGGCGCAAGGGGAACCCAGCGCCGTGACCAAGGCCGCCGTGCTGGCTACGCCTCCCGAGATTCACCAGGTGATGTTGACCGGCCTGCAGCGCGTAGACCGCTGCACAACCTGTCACCTCGGCGTGGATGACCCCACGATGAAAAACGCGCCGGAACCCTTCCGCTATCATGCTGGCCTTGGTCCGCACATCCCGTCGCGATTCGGTTGCACCATCTGCCACGGAGGCCAGGGCCTGGCAACCGAGAAGGATGCCGCCCACGGCAAAGTAGATTTCTGGCAAACGCCTCTCCTTACCCGGGACTACATCCGCGCCTCCTGTGGACGATGCCACAAGGAAGGCGACGTTCCCGGCGTGCCGGAACTGACTGAAGGCCGGCATCTTTTTGAGACGCAGGGATGCCGGGGATGCCACAAATTGAACGGCGTGGGGGGTAGCATCGGTCCCGACCTCACCGAAGAGGGGGCAAACCGCCGTTCTCCCGAATGGCTCGAACACCATTTTCTGGCGCCAAACGCGGTTTCTGCCGGTTCCCCCATGCCCAATTTCCATTTCACGACTGAACAGGCGCGCGCGCTCACCTATTACATGCTTTCGCTCACCAACGAGGAAATGGGCACGTACTACTCGAGCGTGCGCCTGATTCCCAGTCCCGAATATGGCCGTCAGCTTTTCGTCGAAAAGAATTGCATCGTCTGCCATGCAATTGGAGGAATCGGTGCCAAGTCAGGACCCGATCTGCTCGGCGTCACCAAGCAGCACTCGCCAGAATGGCTCGACGAGCAACTGGTCAATCCGGATCTTGTCTATCCGGGAAGCTCGATGCCTGAATATGATCTGGAGACAAATGCGCGCAAAGCTCTGGTCGCGTTTATGGCCTCTGCCACGGCGCAGGATGCGCAGGAAATCTTGTCCGGCAGGGGCCATGCCCTCACGCCCGAGGACGCCGCGATCGAAGCAGGCAAGCGCGATTTTGCGCGCTTCGGTTGTGCCGGCTGCCACGGCACTGAACTGCAGGGAGGTCTCCCCAATCCCAATGCGCAGGGCGGCGAAGTGCCCTCGCTTCTGCATGTCTCGGACGATTACACCAAGGATGAAATCATTGCCGTGATTCGCAACGGCCGGGCGCCCCCATTAGACAAAGCATCCGGCCCGACGCCGCCCCTGTACATGCCCTCGTGGAAGAGCCTGCTCAGTGAAGAGGACATCCACCAAATTGTCGATTTCCTCTGGTCGAAGCAGCAAAAATCGAAGGAGAGTTGGTAGCAGCCGCACTGGTGCTTAGTGAGTGCCCCAAAGCAGAATCTTTCTGCACAAGCCGACTCTCAAGGCGCCCGCAGATGACGATTGATCTGCTCGGCTTCCATCTAGACTTCGGTACTCATGAGTCTTGGTTCAAGGCGGCCAGACTCCTGAAGTCCTACCGGCCTTGCCGTTCAACGGGGATATGGCTTCGC
>CAYNGB010000083.1:0-7250 GCA_964396795.1 uncultured Occallatibacter sp.
CGCAGCCGACCGTGTCAAAGCACCTGCGAGTGCTGCGCGAGGCCGGTTTCGTAGAATCCACGGTGGACGCACAGCGCCGTCTCTACCGGTTGAAGCCTAAACCACTTCAGGAGGTGGATGCCTGGCTGGCTCCGTTCCGTCGGTTCTGGTCCGCTCACGTGGATGCTCTCGAGCGTCACCTCGACCGCATGGATCAACCAACGCTCACAAAAAGGAAGAGGTAGTAACGCGGCAGCGCCCGCGAATTCGACAATGTGAGGGAACCGATGAAAATCAAACTGACCAGCGTGTATGTCGACGACCAGGAAAAGGCCCTGCGCTTCTATACCGAAGTGCTGGGTTTCGTAAAGAAGGCCGACTTCAGCCAGGGGCCGTTTCGCTGGCTCACCGTGGCCTCACCAGAGGACCCGGACGGCACGGAGCTGCAACTGGCGCTCAACAGCAACCCGGCAGCCAAAGCCTACCAGCAGGGCATGATCCAGCAACATCAGCCCGCGGCCATGTTCTTCACTGACGACCTGCAGGCCGACTACGAGCGTATAAAAGCGGGCGGTGCCGAGTTCACCATGCCACCCACAGACGTGACAGCCTCCAAGATTGCCACGCTGAACGACACCTGCGGCAATCTCATTCAGCTCACGCAACTGAAGCGTTGGTAGGGCGCCCGCTCTGAAGATTCCCCAGCGGGATGGCCCCTGTGGATGCCGACCGACACAAGGAGAAGAAGGTGACCGATCGCGAGCGGTACGCACCGGGTCCAGCCGGCGGGGTGCAGGTCCGAAAAGACGGAGAGAAATGGACGCTCATTCTCGTCAGAGAGCTGCGTCACCCGCCGGAAAAAGTCTGGCAGGCGCTGACCGACCCAGTGCACCTGCGCGAGTGGGCGCCCTTTGAGGTTGATGGGAGCCTGGGCAGGGTTGGAACCGAGGTGAATCTCACTTGGGCGGGAACAGCCCAGGTTTCCCAAACAAGAGTGACGCGAGCCGATGCTCCCAAGGTGCTTGAGTACAGCGATATCCGGTGGGAACTCGAAGACTTTGGCAGCGGCACGCGCCTCACGCTCTGGCACAGCATCGATCGCCGCTTCATTTCGTGGGGCGCCGCGGGCTGGCACATCTGCCTCGACGTCCTAGAGCGGCTCCTCGCAGGAGCGCCGGTTGGGCGCATCGTGGGCGCCGACGCCATGAAGTTCGACGGCTGGCAGCGCTTGAACGCCGAGTACGCAAAGCAGTTCGACGTTAAGACTCCCGGTTGGACGCCCAACGCCCCAAAGCGTTGAGGCATAGGAAGGAAAACCCCATGGAGTCGGCCCTGCATCCGTAACAGCGGTGATCCCTGCCGCAAGAAAGATGGTCCTAAAGCCATCGCCAATCTGGTAGCCGGTTCCCCACGTATTGCCCTGAAACACATTCAAATAGATAAGAACTGCGTCCAAAAGTGTCGCGACAATCGAAGCGAACGTTATCAGAACCTCTTTCATCACCTCTCCTCAATTCGGAAGCAGTTCTGCGCTTGGGTCTGGAGTGCCCTGAGCAGCACAAAGCCCAGGTCCGTGATGGCCGGGGTTTCTTACCTTGGAGCTCCTTATATTTAAATTCCCAAAGTGTTGAGATTTATTACCAAAGTGTTCTACTAAAGTTAGATATAGGTCACTAGTGTGCATTATTGATGTTACCTTCATCCCAAACGAAGAGTGCGAGGTCCCTCAGCAAGCTGCTGGTTACATCGGGGATTGATGGGAGAAGGTCGCCTCAACTCTCTGTGGAATGAAAGAGCGACAATGAACAATCCAAATGGCCTGAATGGTGGACCATCGGCACAGATAAGTTCCCAGGCATCCGAGTCAGCCTCAATCCGAAAGACCAAAACAAAGCGATCAAAACTCATCCGAGTGCGCAGATTGCCCATAGGTGGCGAGCGTGGCAGCGCTTTAGTTGAGATGGCCTTGGTGATGCCCATCATGTTAATGATGCTTACCGGCATCTTCTCTTTCTCAGTGGCTTTGTATCAAAAGCTCCAGTTGGCCGAGGCTGTCAGCAATGCAGCGCGAGTCATGGCTTCGGAGCGCGGCGACACTGACCCATGTGCGACTACCGCCGCAGCTATCTACGCGGCGGCGCCAAGCCTTTCGCAATCCAATCTCACCCTGACCTTTACTCTGGGCGGCACCAACACCAGTGGCACGATCACAGGTGGCAAGGCCTACGGGGGAACTAAAGGTGCGGCACCCTCATGCACTGCTGCCGGGAATGACGGAGCCGCCGCGATGCAGGCGGGCTGGCCAGTCCAAATTCAGGCCTTCTATCCCTGTACCCTTAGCATCTATGCCTTTCAAGTTTCGAGCTGCAACCTTGGATCGCTGAACTCGGAGGTTGCCCAATGAAGCGCCGTATTTCCCCATGGATGACGCGAGGACTCAAGGATGAGCGCGGACAGATGGTTCCATGGCTGATGCTGCTGAGCGGAGTGCTCATTGGCGTTGCCGGCTTAACCATTGACCTCGGTCACGCGTATATCTGCCACCGCGAACTTCTCGCGTCCACTGATGCTGCCGCGCTGGCAGGCGCTTACGCGTTGATTCAACCTGGCGCCACGAAGGCCACAGTCACGGCTGCGATCAACAGCTACGCCTCAGTTACCAACGGAGCAAACGCTACACCCGATCTGCCGAGTGCCGTCACGGCAATCAGTTTCTCATGCGTGACGGATTCTGCCATGGTGCAGGCACCGTGCGCGGCCTCTGGCACGGGGTATAACGTGGTCCAGGTTTCTCAGACAGCCAAGATCCCGACATACTTCATTCAAATGCTTTCGCTTATGGGCATCAAGTCTGCGCAGTCGATGACGCTGGGTTCAACCTCGTCCGCAACCATGGCAAGCGGCGCAAACGATCTGGTCAATGTCGCCATGGTGCTCGACTCAACAAATTCGATGAGTAAATCGGAAAGTGAAACCGGCTGTACAAGTTCAAGAATCAGTTGTGCGCTGAACGGAATTCAGTACCTGATGGGCCAACTCGCTCCCTGCACTCAAGCCACTTCAAAATCCGGCGTGACATGCACTGCTTATGACCGGGTGAGCCTGTTTACCTATCCAAACGTGCAGGCGAACGAGACATCCCTTGACACCGCTTGCACAGGAACTATGAATAAGAATTACATTTTGCCTTACACCACACCGGCGGTGCCGACGAGCGGGCAGACTACGTGGACGGCACCCTCAGGCACAACGGCTACCTACCAGATCACCGGATATCTAAGCAATTGGAGTTCCAACAACCAAATAGGCGGCTCGTTCGTGACCAACTCGATTCTTGTGAACGCAACGGGGGGGTCTACCGGCAGCAACTGCAACGGCATACAAGCGTTAGGCGGTCAGGGCACGTACTTTGCAGGGGCGATCTATGCAGCACAGGCGTCCCTCATGGCGCAGGCATATCAGAATTCAGGATCCCGAAATGTGATGATTATTCTAAGCGACGGCGATGCCAATGCTTCAAGCGGATCGATGATTAACTCGAGCGGTCAGAACGTTGGAAACAGCGGCAACACTTACCCGTCTCTGCAGGATCAGTGTCATCAGGCAATCACTGCAGCGAACAAGGCGACAGCCCTAGGCACAACAGTCTACACGATTGCGTACGGCGCAGCGAGTTCCGGTTGCTCTACGGATACAGGTAGCTTGGCCATATCTCCGTGCGCGACACTTCAACAGATGTCTTCCGGCTACACGTCGACATCGAATATGCCCCATTTCTACTCAGACTCAAGCACCTCCACAAATAGCGGCCAGTGCACATCACAGTACGCCTTGAACCTGCAGGGGATATTTGGTTCAATCGCCGCACAACTTACGAAAGCTCGTCTTATTCCCAACGGCACAACCTAGAAATCAACCGAATGAAGTGAAGGCCGGGAGCTTTTCTCCTCGGCCTTCCGGTTTGTAGAAAGTCCGGTCATCGTCGGTCTCACGAATTGAGAGTCCGAGGTTCCCGCCCTGTATTCTGCATCTTTCATTGGTGCAAAATGTGTCAGGAAGCGGATTCCGAATCGGTTTCCTTCAATCTGGTTCTAGCTAGTTCGACTTTCCTTCGTTGATGGTGCAGTTCTTCGCCAAATATAAAAGTCTGAAGCAGGGTGACGATGATCTGCGATCGATTGAAGCTTGAGCGTGGATCGAGTGAGATAGGATTGCCCATATTCCGAGTCGCCCTTGATCAAGGAAACATCCGGTAAGGGAACACCCTGATTCGGAATTCTCAACCCCGGGAGCCGCTGGGTTTGATGTACCGGCTAGCTCTTCTTTGATGTCACGGCAGAGAATGCCGCCACCGCTTGAGCCACCCGTTTACTGCCGCAGTGCGGACACGCCACGCCGCCCTTTTCCAGGTCCGCGATGTGAAGTATCTGGGTGAACTCCTTGTTGCAATCCTGGCAGAGAAAAACGTATTGAGACATAGTCATTCTCCCGCCATATCATAGCGCTCCTTTTTGTCTCCGGGGAAGCATTTCATCATGCGGCGAAGCTCCCACCCGATTCCGCCAAACGATCTCCCGGTGCAGTACGTCTTACAATAAATTGGCTGGCTGCGGTGAACCCATGCAGAATCTTAAGCGTGCGGGCGGAGTCATTCCCTGGCTATTTCTCCTTGGCTGCATCGTTTCTGCCGCCGGGCAGACGCCGGCGGTCAGCGCTCCCATTCGCTTCACGGTCGTGGATGAAGATGGCGCAGCCGTATCAGGCGCGCAGTTGATCCTTCAAGAGCCGGGACGCGGTGAAGCTCGCCTTTCCACCGATTACGCCGGTCACAGCGTGTTCGTCCTTCAGGGCACCGAACCCTACCGCTTTCGTATTGAGAAGCCCGGGTTTTATGAAACGGTGATGAATCAGGCGGATCCGCTGGTTCGAGACGTCCGGGTTGTGCTCAACCACGAACAGATGGTGCTGCAGCAGGTCAGTGTCACGGCGTCGGTTCCGGGCATCGATCCCGAACAGACCTCCAATAAGCTCACCCTGAATTTGCCTGAGATCATTAACGTGCCGTACGTCACCTCCCGCGACATTCGCAACCTGCTTCCGTTCTATCCCGGCGTCGTCCAGGATGCCACCGGTCAGGTGCACGTGGCCGGCTCGGAAACATGGGCGACCCTGGACATGCTGGATGGATTCGACATACGTTCTCCCATCAGCGGGGTCCTCGCCATGCGGGTAAGCGCCGACGCCGTTCGCTCCATCGACGCGGAGACGACGCGCTACCCGGTGGAGTTCGGCAGAAGCACCGGCGGCGTGGTGGCGTTCTACACCGGGATGGGCGATAACAAATTCCGCTTCAACACCACGGACTTCCTTCCGTCATTCGAAGACGTCAATGGAATTCGCTTTGATAAGTTTGTTCCCCGTGTCACTTTTTCCGGTCCGCTGGTGCCGAACCGCGCCTGGTTCTTTGACGGAGTGGAGGCCGAGTACGACGACATCTATATCCGCGAGCTTCCCCAGAATGCGGCCAACAACCACCTCCTGCGCGGAAGCAATCTGGTCCGATTCCAGGTCAATGCGACGCCTCGCAACATTGTGTCAGGCGGCCTCTTGTTCAACGACTACCACTCTCCCTACGACGGCATCTCGTCGCTGGTTCCTCAGCAGAGCACCACAAAGCGCAATACCATCGCCTGGCTGCCCTACCTGCGCGATCAGCAGAGCTTCCACAACGGCGCGTTTCTTGACTTTGGGTTGGGCGTCGTGCGCTTCCGCGACGGATACGAGCCTCATGGCGACAGTCCCTTCCAGATCACCCCCGAACTTTTTCTGGGCAGTTACTTTGAGAATCTCACCAGCCGCTCGCAGCGCATCGAAGGCAATGCGGCTCTCTATCTGCCCCCTCGTCACTGGGCCGGGCTGCACAATCTGAAAGCCGGCATCGATCTCGATCACATAGGCTTCGACGAAACCGTCACTCGCGCCCCAGTCAGCTACTTGCGCCAAGACGGCACGCTGCTTCGGCTCAGTAATTTCCCCACAACCGCGCCTTTCAGCCGCCACAACTTCGAGGCTGGCGCCTATCTGCAGGACCGCTGGACTCCGCACTCCGGCCTGCTCATCGAACCGGGCCTGCGCTTCGACTGGGACGAGATTCTGCGCAGGCCACTTGTTTCACCGCGTCTGGCCGCCGTCTACGTGCCCGCGGGAACCGAAGGAAGAACAAAGTTGTCCGCGGGCATCGGCCTCTACTACGAGCACACGCAATTGGAGTACCTGGCGCGCGCACTGGCCGGCATCCGCTACGATACCTACTTCGCAGCCGATGGCATTACCCCGCAGGGCCCTCCGCAACAAACTCAGTTTTCAGCCAGCGACGGACCGCTGCATGAGGCGCGTGCGCTCAACTGGAGCGTCGCGGTGGAACAAAGGCTTCCCGGCTCCCTTTATATGCGCGCCGGTCTTCTCCACAAGGTTGTGTCCGATGAATTCTCCTACTCCAATCAGAGCGGCCCCGCAGAGCTCTCCGGCAACTATGCGCTGACCAATTCCAGAGAGGATCATGATAATCTGGCCGAGATCGACGCCCGTCGCACGTTTGCCGGCGGCTACACGCTCTTTGCGGCTTACACCCACTCCTCCGCTCACACCAATTCCGCAATCGATTACGTGCCCACGCTCTCCATGCTCGGCCCGCAGCAGAGCGGGCCGTTGCCTTGGGACACGCCGAACCGCGTGCTCTCCTGGGGGTGGCTGCCTTTCCTGGCTCCGGGCTTCAAAAAGCGTTGGGACTTCGTGTACTCCCTCGATTGGCATTCAGGCTTTCCCTTCACGTCAGTCAACGCCAGCTATCAGGTTGTCGGTGCCGCAGGATCACAGCGCTTTCCCAATTACCTGTCATTCAGTCCTGGGCTGGAGTGGCGCTTTCACTTTCGTGGGTCGTATTTCGGACTTCGCGGCGTCGTTGAAAACATAACCGACAGCGAGAACCCTTTCGTCGTGAACAATGTCGTCGATTCGCCCCAGTATGGAACGTTCAGCGAGTTTTTGGGCAGAGCGTTCACAGCGCGTATCCGCCTGATCGGCTCAAAGAAATAGCCTCCACCCGGCTCTACGGCCCGCATTGCACAGGATTATGTCCCGGCAGCGCATACTGGCTATAGGCGGAACCTACAATGACTCAAACCTCCACGGCGCCACTCATCTTGATCGAAACTGTCCCAATCCCGGCCCTCGACGCCCTCAAGGACGAGCCAACGCCGCAAAAAGCCCCT